>NZ_JBWLUY010000001.1:0-578207 GCF_057784295.1 Mesorhizobium sp. CNPSo 4688 | reverse complement strand
TGATATAATTAACAAAAGGCCGCCTGAAAGGCGGCCTTTTTTGTTGCGCCGCTCTGGCTGGTCTCGGCCTATATGAGCCTTCACCAGCCTCGCCACCGCTTGGGTGCGGTTGACGGCGCTCAGCTTGCGCCGTGCATTGTCGACATGGAAGCGCACCGTCGCCTGGGCGATGCCCAGGATCACCGAGATTTCCCAGTCGGCCCTCGGCGACAAGCGCCAGGGGCGGCAGGAGCGGAAATAGCGGGATTCAGGGTCGCTCTGCCGCAATCCGGCCAGCAAATTTCGCGCCGCAAACGTGGCGAGGCCAAAACAACTGTGTTAATGGCGCGGCAATGCGTGTCGCCCAGAACTGAGCAGCGGTTTTGGGGCAGCGATATGCATAGGTAAATTGCCCCGAACCGGAGGATTTTCAGGCCATGGCAACTGCAGCGGCAGCGTCGAACAAATTCGAGTCCTTCTTCGAAACCACGCTTGCCGATGCCGATCCGGATATTTTCGGCGCCATCCGCAACGAGCTCGGCCGCCAGCGCCATGAGATCGAGCTGATCGCGTCGGAAAACATCGTTTCGCGCGCGGTGCTCGAGGCGCAAGGGTCGATCATGACCAACAAATATGCCGAGGGTTATCCGGGCAAGCGCTACTATGGCGGCTGCCAGTTCGTCGATGTCGCGGAAGAACTCGCCATCGAGCGCGCCAAAAAGCTGTTCGGCTGCAACTTCGCCAATGTCCAGCCGAATTCCGGCAGTCAGATGAACCAGGCGGTCTTCCTGGCACTGCTTCAGCCCGGCGACACCTTCATGGGTCTCGATTTGAATTCCGGCGGCCACCTGACCCACGGCTCGCCCGTCAACATGAGCGGCAAATGGTTCAAGGTCGTCTCCTACGGCGTGCGCAAGGACGACCATCTGCTCGACATGGACGCCATCGAGAAGACCGCGCATGAGACCAAGCCGAAGCTGATCCTGGCCGGCGGCACTGCCTATTCGCGCATCTGGGACTGGAAGCGCTTTCGCGAGATCGCCGACGCGGTCGGCGCCTATCTGATGGTCGACATGGCCCATATCGCGGGCCTCGTCGCCGGCGGCGTGCACCCGTCGCCGCTGCCGCATGCCCATGTCGTCACGACCACCACGCACAAGTCGCTGCGCGGCCCGCGCGGCGGCATGATCCTGTGCAATGACGAGGACATCGCCAAGAAGATGAACTCGGCGGTGTTCCCCGGCCTGCAGGGTGGCCCGCTGATGCATGTCATCGCCGCCAAGGCGGTTGCTTTCGGCGAGGCGCTGAAGCCGAGCTTCAAGGTGTATGCCGAGAGCGTCGCCGCCAACGCGAAGGCGCTGGCGTCGAGCCTCCAGGAAACCGGCCTCGACATCGTTTCCGGCGGCACTGACAACCATCTGATGCTGGTCGACCTCAGGCCCAAGAACGCCACCGGCAAGCGGGCCGAGGCGGCGCTCGGCCGCTCCAACATCACCTGCAACAAGAACGGCATCCCCTTCGATCCGGAAAAGCCTTTCGTCACCTCGGGCGTTCGCCTTGGCACGCCGGCCGGCACCACGCGCGGTTTCGGCCAGGCCGAGTTCCGCGAGATCGGCAAACTGATCGCCGAAGTGCTGGATGGGCTGAAGGTCGCCAATTCCGACGAAGGCAATGCGGCTGTGGAGGCGGCGGTGAAGGCCAAGGTCATGGCGCTGACCGATCGTTTCCCGCTCTATCCCTATCTCGGTTGACCGCACGCCGCGCGTCGTCTTTTATCCCGCGCTCTGCGCCGCTCCTGTTCGGGCGGCGCGGCCTACTGGAGATTTGATGATGTGTGTGTACCGTCCTGCCATTCTGGCCCTCTTCGGCTTGCTTGCCGCTTTCACTGTGTCGGGCGCGGTTGCCCAGGAGCAGACGCAGCCGAGCACGGATATGCCGGCGACCAACACTTTTGGCAGGTGGACCACCATCATCGATGCGCTCGATACCGGCCAGGATTCGCACAAGACCTGCGCCGCCTCTACCGCCTTTCTCGATGGCAGCGGCAATGCGGGCACGCTGACGCTTTCGATCTCGACAGGCGACGCCCTGCCGCCCGATGCCTATCCGGCAATCATGATCACGGTCGCCAACAAGGAGCTGCCGACGGGCAAGAAGATCGCGGCGACATTCGGCGACCCCGGCGTCAAGGTTTCCACGACGGTCTATTCCAATGATGCCGCCGGCCGCCCGAGCTGGACAGTCGACAACCAGGCCAAGACCAGCCTCGCGCTGCTGCGTGCCATGCGCCAGGTCATCTCGCTCGATGTGACGTTCGGCAAGCAAACTGTCGCCAGCATCCCGATGGATGGCTTCACCAAGGCCTACCGCAACCTCGGAACGTCCTGCGGCTTCCCGACCAAGGACGTCGCGCCCTGACGTATCTGGCGCGGCTGGCAATTTTCGTCGCGCCTCGCTATCTCTCAGGGAGCGAGCGGCCTCTGCCGAACCTTTGCCCGTCCCGGCAAAAACCTCTAAGCCTCTCGTCTAAAGCATGATCCCGAAAAGTGGGAACCGGTTTTCGGAAAAGATCATGCTCAACAAAGAGATAGATCAGGATACCGATTCGGTCATTCAACCAAACGTCATCCTGATCTAGCCAGAATCGCCAACCCGAAGGCTCTCCATGCGCTGTCCCTATTGCCAGTCCGAAGATACGCAGGTGAAGGATTCGCGCCCCGCCGAGGATGGCGCCGCGATCCGCAGGCGGCGCGTCTGCCCCGATTGCGGTGGCCGCTTCACCACTTTCGAACGCGTCCAGCTGCGCGACCTCGTGGTGGTGAAGAAGTCCGGCCGCAAAGTGCCGTTCGACCGCGACAAGCTCTTGCGTTCGGTGGAGATCGCGGTGCGCAAGCGCAATGTCGATCCCGAGCGCATCGACCGCGCGGTGACCGGCATCGTGCGCCAGCTCGAAAGCTCCGGCGAGACGGAGATCGCCTCGGGCGAGGTCGGCCGTCTCGTCATGGAGGCGCTGAAGTCGCTCGACGACGTCGCCTACGTCCGCTTTGCCTCGGTCTATCGCAATTTCCGCGAGGCCAAGGATTTCCATGACGTGCTGGGAGAACTCAAAGGTGACGAGCTCAAGGGCGACGAGCTGAAGAGCGAAGAGGACGCCGGCTGAGCATGGCAGCGCCTGGCAAAGCCGAACAGGAAGCTCTCGACCGCCGTTTCATGGCGGCCGCGCTGCGGCTGTCGCGCAGAAATGCCGGCCGCACCTCGACCAACCCTTCCGTAGGCACGATCATCGTGCGCAATGACGGTGCCGGGCCGATGATCGTCGGCACCGGCGTCACTGCCGTTGGCGGCCGGCCGCATGCCGAGACCGAGGCGCTGGCTGAGGCCGGCGAGCTCGCGCGTGGCGCCACGGCTTACGTCACGCTCGAGCCCTGCGCCCATCATGGCCGCACCCCGCCTTGCGCCAATGCGCTGGTCAATGCCGGCGTGGCGCGGGTTGTCGGCGCTGCCAGCGATCCCGATCCGCGCGTATCCGGCAAGGGCTACGCCATCCTGCGCGCCGCCGGTATCGAGGTGGTCGAAAAGGTGCTGGCCGCGCAAGCCGCCGAGCAGATGGCGGGCTATCTCACTCGATCGCTGAAAAAGCGTCCGGAAGTGATTCTGAAGCTTGCGCTTTCCAGCGACGGCAAGATCGGCAGGCATGGCGCCGGCCAGGTTACGATCACCGGCGATATTGCACGCCGCGAGGTCTATCTGATGCGGGCCGAGGCCGACGCCATACTGGTCGGCATCGGCACGGCGTTGGAGGATAATCCAGCGCTTACCGTGCGGCTGCCGGGGCTGGAGAACCGCTCGCCGGCGCGCATCGTGCTCGACCGCCAGATCAGGCTGCCGGAAGCCTCGAAGCTGGTCTCCGGCGTCGACCGGGTGCCGCTCTATATCGCCGCCTGCCTGGAGGCCGACCCGTTGCGGCGGTCGGTGCTGGAGCGTGCCGGCGTGCGCTTCATCGGCACCGAAACCCATGAAGGCGGGGTGGCTCTGCCGGAACTGCTCGAGGATCTCGGCGCGCTCGGCATGGCCAGCGTTCTGGTCGAAGGTGGCGCCAAGGTCGCCAGCGCCTTTCTCGCCGAGGGACTGGTCGACCGCATCGTGCTGTTCCAGGGGCCGGAGGCGATCGGCGAGGACGGCATTGCATCGCCCATCGACGCCGACCATATCCCGGCAGGATTCCGCAAGTTGCGCGACATGCGCTTTGGCGAAGACGCCTATGCCGAATGGATAAGGGATCTCTGATGTTTACCGGAATTGTTACGGATGTCGGCACCGTCGCCTCGGTGCGGCCGCTTAGGGAAGGGGTGGGCCTGCGCATCGACACCGCATACGACCCACAAGGCATCGCCATCGGCGCGTCGATCTCCTGTGGAGGAGTCTGCCTGACGGTGACGGCGCTGCCCGACAGCGGCTCGAATGCGCGCTGGTTCGAGGTCGAGGCCTGGGAAGAGGCGCTTCGGCTGACGACAGCAATGGGCTGGAAATCCGGTACCCGGATCAATCTGGAGCGGGCGCTGAAGATTGGCGACGAACTCGGCGGCCATATCGTCTCCGGCCATGTCGATGGCATGGCCGAAATCGTCGAGCGCAAGGATGAGGGCGATGCTGTGCGCTTTACCCTGGATGCGCCGCGCGAACTGGCGAAATTCATAGCGCCCAAAGGCTCGGTCGCGCTCGATGGCACCTCGCTCACCGTCAACAAGGTCGAAGGCACCCGCTTCGACGTGTTGTTGATCCATCATTCGCTGACCGTCACCACCTGGGGCGAGCGCCAGGTCGGCGACCGCGTCAACCTCGAGATCGACACCATGGCCCGCTATGCCGCGCGCCTGGTCGAGGCGGCGAAAGAAGGTTTGTAGCGTTCAGGCGACTTCAGCTGGCTGATGGGGCGTTGATTGCAAATTGCGCAGCGAAAGCCCTGATATAAGCGGGCCGGGCTTCTCCGCGCGCGACATAGGCAGCCAGGTTTTGATATTCGTCCAGAATGCCTGACATTCTCAGGCGCAGCAGCACCGATACCATCAACAAATCGCCCGCGCTGAACGCACCGTCGAGCCAGTCGGCGGCGCCCAAATGAGCCGAAAGCTTGTCCAGCGGGGCGCGAACACGGTCCTTTACCAGGGGCAAGCGCTCCTCGCTCCAGGGCTTGTCGGCTTCGAATATCCTTGCCGTCGTCAGTTCGAGGATCGGCGGCTCGACAGTGTTGAGGGCGGCAAATATCCACGTGATGGCGCGCGCCCGCGCATCGCGATCCCCAGGCAGCAGCCCCGCATGCTGCTCGGCAAGATGGAAGACGATCGAGCCGGTCTCGAACAGGCGGAGGGAACCTTCCTCATAGGTGGGGATCTGGCCGAAGGGATGGATGGCCAGATGGTCAGGCGCCTTCATCCCTGCGAAGGACACAAGACGAACTTCGTAAGGCTGCCCCACCTCTTCGAGCGCCCAGCGAACGCGCGTATCGCGCGCCAATCCCTTGCCGCCATCGGGCGATCGCTCAAAGGCCGTGATGGTGATTGTCATCGTATCGTATCCGTTTCCTTGCCTGGGCGAATTTCTTCCGCCTCCAATCATGAAGACGAATGTGCCTCCCGAAAGTCGACATCGGTCCTGAACAATTTTCATTGCCGGGCGCAGTCCGCGAATGCCTGGTCCCGAGGTCGAGGTAGCACGGAAATTGGTCTTGCCCTTCGGACAAAGCTTGCGAATGCGGCCGCTTCGGCCTAAGTCACCGGCGACCCCCGGAGACATTTATGGCTGGCACATCCCAACACGGCAAAGCGTTCATCCGCCCGAAGAAGAAGGCCCACCTTCTGATCATCGAGGCACGCTTTCATGACGATCTTGCCGACGCGCTGCTCGACGGCGCGACAAACGCGCTCGACGAAGCCGGCGCGACCTATGACGTCGTCACCGTTCCCGGTTCGCTGGAAATTCCAGCCGTGATCACGTTTGCGCTCGACGGCATGGGCGAAGGCGGCAAGGACTATGATGGCTTTGTCGCGCTTGGCACCATCATCCGTGGCGACACCTATCACTTCGATATCGTCGCCAATGAATCGAGCCGTGCGCTGATGGATCTGTCAGTGCAGGAAGCGATACCGATCGGCAACGGCATCCTGACCACCGAGAACGACGCGCAGGCCTGGACGCGCGCCAAGCGCTCGGAAGGCGACAAGGGCGGCTTTGCGGCGCGCGCGGCAATCACCATGATCGCGCTCAAGGAGAAACTGGGAGCGCAATCGTGAGCGAACCCGCTTCGCCCGGTCCGCGCCATGCCAACAAGCGTGGCGCTGCCCGTCTGGCCGCCGTGCAGGCGCTTTACCAGATGGACGTGGCCGGCAGCGGCGTCTTCGAGATCACGGCGGAATATGAGGCGTTCCGGCTCGGCAAGGAAGTCGACGGCGCGCTTTACCGCGAGGCCGACGCGCAATGGTTTCGCGCCATCCTGACAGGCGTTGTCGAGAACCAGAAGACCATCGATCCGATCATTCGCCAGGCGCTGACCGAGGACTGGCCGCTGTCGCGGTTGGATTCAACGCTGCGCGCCATCCTGCGCGCCGGCGTCTATGAACTGATGAAGCGCGACGACGTGCCGGTGGCGGTCATCGTTTCGGAATATGTCGACATCGCCAAGGCCTTCTATGAGGAAGACGAGCCGAAGCTGACCAATGCCGTGCTCGATCGCGTGTCGCGCCGCGTGCGCGGTGAGGGGCGCGGCAAGGACGCGTCGTGACCGACGCGGTCGCCGGCGCGGCAAGGGAAGCGCGCCGCACGGCGATCATCCTGGCAGCGTCGCAGGCGATCATCGGCTCTGCCGCGCCGATCGCCATTTCCATGGGCGGGCTGGCTGGGCAATATCTGCTCGGTCCCGACAAGTCGCTGGCGACGGCGCCGATCACCGGCTTCAACATCGGCGTGGCGCTCGGCGCATTGCCGGCCGCCGCCATCATCCGCTGGCTCGGCCAGCGCCGCGGCTTCATGACCGGCACCATCGTCACCGCGCTGGGTGGGATTATCTCGACGCTGGCGCTGTTCCAAGGCAGCTTCTGGCTGTTCGCTTTCGCGCTGCTGGTGATCGGCGTCGGTGGCGCTTTCGTCCAGCAGTTCCGCTTCGCCGCCGCCGACAACGCGCCGCCCAAATTCAAGGCGCGCGCCATTTCCTTCGTGCTGGCCGGCGGTATCATCACCGCCATTCTTGGGCCACAGATCGTCATCTTCACCCGCGAATTGCTGGCGCCGGTGATGTTTGCCGGCTCGTTCGCGGCCATTCCCGTGCTGGCGGCGGTTGGCGCGGCCATTCTCTGGATGCTGCGCATCCCGACCAAGGCCCTCGGCCACGCACAAGTGACGTCCAACGACGCCCGTCCGCTCACCGAAATCGTCACCCGACCACGTTTCGTCGCTGCGCTGTTTTGCGCCGTCGGCAGCTATGCGCTGATGAGCTTCGTCATGACCGGCGCGCCGCTGGCCATGGTCGGCTGCGGCCTGTCGACGGACGACGCCACGCTTGGCATTTCCTGGCATGTGATGGCTATGTTTGCGCCGAGCTTCTTCACCGGTTCGCTGATCCATCGCTTCGGCGCCGAGCGCATCGTCGCCACCGGACTGGTGCTGCTCGTCGGTTGCGCCGCGGTGGCGTTGTCGGGCCTGCAGCTGTGGCAGTTCTGGACGGCGCTGATCCTGCTTGGCCTCGGCTGGAATTTCGCCTTCATCGGCGCCACCTCCATGGTCGCCGACAGCTACCTTCCGTCCGAAAAAAGCAAGGTGCAGGGCTTTCACGATTTCGTCCTGTTCGGCTCCGTCGCTTTCGCCTCGCTGATGTCGGGTGCCATCTATAATGCCTGGGGCTGGGAGATGCTGAACTGGCTGGTCTTCCCGGTGGTCGCGCTCTGCTTCGTGGCGCTGGGCGCGCTCAAGCTGACCGGGTTGCGCAAGGCGAACGCCTGATCCCTGACACTGCCTGTCAGCATGACGCCGGCCGAAATCGCGGCGACGGCACAAAATTATTGCGTCTGCGCCACTTGTTATGAAACCGTGTGCCCCGACGGGGCGTTGAAGCCATGCTCATATGCGGCCGCCGCATTCCGGTTCAAAGCAAGAGGTTTTCATAATGTTCTCAGTCAAGGTTCTGGCCGGCGCGGCATTGGCGCTCGGCATCACCGCGGCTTCCGCCAATGCCCAGGTGGTTGTGTCCTCGAAGATCGATACTGAGGGCGGCGTGCTCGGCAACATCATCCAGCTGGTGCTGAACGCCAACAACATCAAAACCACCGACCGTGTCCAGCTCGGCGGTACGCCGGTTGTGCGCAAGGCGATCACCGCCGGCGAGATCGACATCTATCCCGAATACACCGGCAACGCCGCCTTCTTCTTCGAGAAGGCCGACGATCCGGTCTGGAAGGATGCCGCCAAGGCCTATGAGACCGCCAAGAAGCTCGACTACGACGCCAACAAGATCGTCTGGCTGTCGCCATCGCCGGCCAACAACACCTGGGCGATCGCGCTGCGCAAGGAGGTTGCCGAGACCAACAAGCTGGCGACGCTCACCGACTTCGGCAAATACGTCGCCGGCGGCGGCACGGTGGTTTTGGCCGCCTCGGCCGAGTTCGTCAATTCGGCGGCAGCCCTGCCGGCCTTCCAGACCACGTATCGCTTCACGCTCAAGCCCGACCAGCTGATCACGCTTTCGGGTGGCGACACCGCGGCGACCATTGGCGCGGCCGCCAACCAGACCAACGGCGCCAACGCCGCCATGGTCTACGGCACCGATGGCGGTATCGCGCCGTCCGGCCTGGTCGTGCTCGACGACGACAAGGGCGTGCAGCCGGTCTACCAGCCGGCGCCGATCATCCGCGAAGCCGTGCTGAAGGAGCATCCGGAGATCGAGACGCTGCTGAAGCCGGTCTTCGCCAAGCTCGACCTCGTCACGCTGCAGGATCTCAACGGCCGCGTCCAGATCGGCGGCGAGCCGGTCAAGGGCGTCGCCGAGGACTTCCTGAAGAAGAACGGGTTCTTGAAGTAGTCAGCGCGTAGCTCATAGTGACACCGGTGCAAGGCGCTCCACTCTGGAAGCTGCTGATCTCCCCCCTTGCGGGGGAGATGTCCGGCAGGACAGAGGGGGGTGCTGTCCCGCTGACACCTCAACCCATCACAGCTGCGCACTTTGATAGGGTTGCTTCCGAACGAACCGACGGTCGAAAGCTGGCGATCCTTCACACCCCCCTCTGGCCTGCCGGCCATCTCCCCCGCAAGGGGGGAGATTGGCTCTCACGCCGACCTGCGCCAATCGCCTCTCATGAGGGGCATCCATGACCCTTCGTTTCGACAAACTCGGCGTCGTCATCGCGGCGATCGTTGCCTATGCGGCGTTCTTCGCCCCGTTCGCCACCTTCCGCGCCAACCGCATCGTGCCGGGCGAGGCGCGCTCGATCTTCGAAGCGCTGCCGCCGACGATCGGGCCGCTGCTGCTGGCGATCGTCGTCGTGGCCGCGATCATTGCCTTGCTGAAAACCCCGCTGGTCCTGCGCTTGGCGGCGAGCGTGGTGGCGCTTGTTGCCCTTGCCATCCTGATCGGCGTTGCCGGCACCTTCCTCACGCCGGCGGGCAACACCTTCGCCCGCATCTCGCCGGCCTCCGGCTTCTGGCTGCTGATCTTCGCCTTCACGCTGCTTCTGGCCGACGTGCTGACCAGGCTCAACCTGTCGCCCTTGGCCCGCGTCGGCGTGCTTGTCATTGCCGCACTCGCCATCGGCTTGCTGTTGATCTCAGGGCGGTGGGATAGCCTGTCGATCCTCAAGGAATATGGCAACCGCGCCGACAGTTTCTGGGCCGAAGGCTCCAAGCACGTCACGCTGGCGCTGGGCTCGCTGGCGGCCGCGGTGATCGTCGGCTTGCCGCTCGGCATTCTGTGCCATCGCGTCGAACGGTTGCGGGCCGGCGTGCTCAATGTGCTCAACATCGTCCAGACCATTCCCTCGATCGCGCTATTCGGCCTGCTGATCGCGCCGCTCGGCTGGGTGGCCGCGCATGTTCCAGGTGCTGCGGCGCTCGGTATCAGAGGCATCGGCACCGCGCCGGCTTTCGTCGCTCTGTTCCTCTATTCGCTGCTGCCGGTGGTGGCCAACACGGTGGTTGGGCTCGCCGGCGTGCCGCGTGCCGCCAACGATGCCGCGCGCGGCATGGGCATGACCGACCGCCAGCGTCTGTTCGGCGTCGAGTTCCCGCTGGCCTTTCCGGTCATCCTCACCGGCATCCGCATCGTCCTGGTGCAGAACATCGGCCTTGCCACCATTGCAGCGCTGATCGGCGGCGGCGGCTTCGGCGTGTTCGTGTTCCAGGGCGTCGGCCAGACGGCGATGGATTTGGTGCTGCTCGGCGCCGTGCCGACGGTGGCGCTGGCCTTCGCCGCGGCCATCATCCTCGACGCAGTGATCGAAATGACCGCCACCAAGCGCAGGGTTGAAACGGCATGATCGAGATCGAAGGCATTACCAAGCGCTACGACGCCACGACCGTGGTCGGCGACGTCTCGATGGTCATCGAGCCGCGCACGGTTTGCGTCATCGTCGGCACCTCCGGCTCCGGCAAGACGACGCTGCTGCGGATGATCAACCGGCTGGTCGAGCCGACCGCTGGTGTGATCAAGCTCGACGGCAACGACAACCGATCGCTGCCGGGCTACGAGCTGCGCCGCAGCATCGGCTACGCCATCCAGGGCCACGGCCTGTTCCCGCACCGAACGGTGGCGCAGAACATCGCCACCGTGCCAGTGCTGCTAGGCTGGGACAAGGACCGCATCAAGGCTCGCGTCGACGAGCTGATGACGCTCTACCAGCTCGACCCCGAGGCCTATGGCCCGCGCTATCCGCACGAATTGTCGGGCGGCCAGCAGCAGCGCGTCGGCGTCGCCCGTGCGCTCGCCGCCGAACCCAACGTGCTGTTGATGGACGAGCCGTTCGGCGCGCTCGACCCGATCATTCGCACCAAGGCGCAGGAGGACCTCTTGGCGATTCAGAAGCGCTTCGGCACCACCATCATCCTTGTTACCCACGACATGGAGGAGGCGGTGCATATGGGCGACAAGATCGCCGTAATGGATGCCGGCAAACTGGTGCAATACGCCAAGCCGGAAGAGATCTTGGCCCGGCCCGCCAGCGCCTTCGTCGAAACCCTGGTCGGCGCCAGTGAAAAGCCGTTCCGGCTGCTCTCGCTCGGCCGCGTGCGCGACGCCGTGGAGAAGGGCACCGCCGAAGGCGAGGCGATCCCCGGTGACGCCAGCCAGCGCGACGCGCTGGCGGAGCTTCTGTGGTCGGGCCGACCGGCGCTGCCCGTCAAGGACGAAGACGGCAAGCCGCTCGGCCGCGTCACCGTCGACGGGCTGGTCAAGCGCGCGGCGAGGCCGGCATGAAAGCCTGGCTGCCTTCACTGCTCAGGCTTGCCCTGGTGGTGCTGCTCATAGCCTTCGTCACCAATCCCGGCTGGTTCGAGCCGCTGCTGAAGCCGCTGATCGAAAACAATGCGCCGGCGATCTACAATCAGGGCAGCCTGCTGACGCTGACGCTGCTGCATTTGCGGACGGTGCTGATCGCTACGGTAGCCGCCACCATCGTCGCCGTTGCGCTTGCCATCCTGGTCACCCGGCCGGCCGGCGCCGAATTCCTGCCGCTGTCGCGCAGCCTGGTCAACATCGGCCAGACCTTCCCGCCGGTGGCGGTGCTGGCGCTGGCGGTGCCCGCCGTCGGTTTTGGCGAGAAGCCGACGCTGATTGCGTTGTTCCTCTACGGCCTGCTGCCGATCTTCGAGAACGCGCTGACCGGGCTGACGACGCTGCCGGGCAATGTCATGGAGGCTGCGCGCGGCGCCGGCATGACCGGCTGGCAAAGACTGATCAAGGTCGAACTGCCGCTCAGCGCTCCGATCATTCTGGGTGGTATCAGGCTGTCGGTGGTGATCAGCCTCGCCACCGCGACGATCGGCTCGACGGTTGCCGCCAAGACGCTGGGCGAGGTGATCATCGCCGGCCTGTTGTCCAACAACCTTGCCTTCGTCCTGCAAGGCGGCCTGATCGTCGCTGCCCTTGCGGTGCTGATCTATGACGGCCTGTCGGCGATCGAACGCTACACTGCGCGCCGCATGGGGCAAGAGACCGGCGAGTGATTTTCGGCCAGGCCGCACGCCACGGTTGACTGACGCCGCGTCATTTCAATCGATCTAATAGCAAGGCATCGGCGGCGGGACTGTTCTGGCCTAAACCTTTTGGCTGAAAGCCGGGCAAAAACCGAACAATATCTTGACGTTCCGAGCCCTGTTTCGCATACACCGCTGCGAAGGACGGATTCCGCCTTGCGGCATCCGCTCCCCGCACCAACGGCCCAGGGAGGGGTTCTTTTGGGCCACCAATCGAGGAAAATTCGGCAATGACCATCCTATACGCCGTCATCGCCTGCGGTTTGCTTTCAGTGCTCTACGCCATCTGGGCGACACGATCGGTCCTCGCGTCCGATCAGGGCAACGCACGCATGCAGGAAATCTCCGCCGCCATCCGCGAAGGCGCGCAGGCCTATCTGGCGCGCCAGTACACCACCATCGCCATTGTCGGCGTGGTCGTGCTCATTCTCGCCTGGTGGCTGCTTTCGATCACCGCAGCGGTCGGCTTCCTGATCGGCGCCGTGCTTTCGGGCTCTGCCGGCTTCATCGGCATGCACGTCTCGGTGCGCGCCAATGTGCGCACCGCGCAGGCAGCGTCCAACAGCCTTGCCGCCGGCCTCGACATCGCCTTCAAGTCGGGCGCCATCACCGGCATGCTGGTAGCGGGCCTCGCACTGCTCGGCGTCTCGATCTACTACCTGATCCTCACCGGCCCCATGGGCCTGCAGCCCAATGACCGCATCGTCATCGACTCGCTGGTCTCGCTCGGCTTCGGCGCTTCGCTGATCTCGATCTTCGCCCGTCTCGGCGGCGGCATCTTCACCAAGGGCGCCGACGTCGGCGGCGATCTGGTCGGCAAGGTCGAAGCCGGTATTCCCGAAGACGATCCGCGCAACCCGGCCACCATCGCCGACAATGTCGGTGACAATGTCGGTGACTGCGCCGGCATGGCCGCCGACCTGTTCGAAACCTATGCGGTGACGGTTGTCGCCACCATGGTTCTCGGCGCTATCTTCTTCGGCGGCACTGCGGTTCTCGGTGCTACGATGCTTTATCCGCTGGCCATCTGCGGCGCCTGCATCCTGACCTCGATCGTCGGCACCTTCTTCGTCAAGCTCGGTTCCAACGGCTCGATCATGGGTGCTCTCTACAAGGGCCTGATCGTCACCGGCCTGCTGTCGATCGCCGGCCTTGCCGTCGCTACTTCGGTATGCCTCGGCTGGGGTGAAATCGGCACCGTTGCCGGCATGGCCATCACCGGCAAGAACCTGTTCATCTGCGGCCTGATCGGCCTGGTGGTGACCGGCCTCATCGTGGTGATCACCGAATACTACACCGGCACCAACAAGCGTCCGGTGAACTCGATTGCCCAGGCCTCGGTGACCGGTCACGGCACCAATGTCATCCAGGGCCTCGCGGTCTCGCTGGAATCGACCGCGCTGCCGGCCATCGTCATCGTCGGCGGCATCATCTCGACCTACCAGCTTGCCGGCCTCTACGGCACGGCGATCGCGGTCACCACCATGCTCGGCCTTGCCGGCATGATTGTCGCGCTCGACGCCTTCGGCCCGGTCACCGATAATGCCGGCGGCATTGCCGAAATGGCCGGCCTGCCCAAGGAAGTGCGCCACTCCACCGACGCGCTCGACGCGGTCGGCAACACCACCAAGGCGGTGACCAAGGGCTACGCCATCGGTTCGGCCGGCCTTGGCGCGCTGGTGCTGTTTGCTGCCTATTCGAACGATCTGAAGTTCTTTGCCGCCAATGGCGACAAATATCCCTACTTCCAGGGCATGGGCGACATCTCCTTCGATCTCTCCAACCCGTATGTCGTGGCCGGCCTGATCTTCGGCGGCCTCATCCCGTATCTGTTCGGCGGCATCGCCATGACGGCCGTCGGCCGCGCGGCGGGCGCCATTGTCGAGGAGGTGCGCAAGCAGTTCCGCGAGGATCCGGGCATCATGGCCGGCACCTCCAAGCCGAACTATGCGCGTGCCGTCGACCTTTTGACCAAGGCGGCGATCCGGGAAATGATCATCCCGTCGCTGCTGCCGGTGCTGGCGCCGCTCGTCGTCTATTTCGGCGTGCTGTTGATCTCGGGCTCGAAGGCATCCGCCTTTGCCGCGCTCGGCGCATCGCTGCTCGGCGTCATCGTCAACGGCCTGTTCGTCGCCATCTCGATGACCTCGGGCGGCGGCGCCTGGGACAACGCGAAAAAATCGTTCGAAGACGGTTTTGTCGACAAGGACGGCGTCAAGCACCTCAAGGGTTCCGAAGCGCACAAGGCTTCGGTTACCGGCGACACCGTCGGCGATCCCTACAAGGATACCGCCGGTCCGGCGGTCAACCCGGCGATCAAGATCACCAACATCGTCGCGCTGTTGCTGCTGGCCGTGCTCGCGCACGGCTGAGGCGACACCACTGCTTCAGGAAAAACCCGCGGGAGCGATCCCGCGGGTTTTTTGTCGCCGAGGATTGATGTTGGCGACGGCCTTCCTTGTCGGCCTAACGGAACCAGGCCGCATATGTCTGTTTGCAGCCGGCTCTCGGTTCGCCATAGATGTAGCGCGTCTTGTCCAAGTTTAGTTGCCACCTGCAGGCAGCGGCGGCAATGTCGCTGAACTTCCGCTTCTGATCCGCGGTCAGGTCGGTGCCAGTAAAAGGGTATCGCTTGAAATCGCGTCGCAGGATTGGCGAGTAGAGCGCTCTGCCTTCCTCGCTGGCGATCTTCACGCCGAAGGGGAGATTGGAATCGATGCGTGTTTTCGCGACCCAAGGGTGAGCGAGGTCGACCCATTGCCCAAGGGTGAATTTCCAAGCGTCGTACCGTTTGGTCGATCGCCCCGTTCAGGACCGTGTCGTCGCTATCCTTGACGACGCATGCGTCGAAGAGGCCGCGGCTTTGCATGAGACCCAGTTCGACATTGGGGTCTTGTATGTCGCAAGCGGCTCCGGACTTGCGCGCGAATGCTTCCTTGATGGTCGGATGATCGATCGGTGAGTTCTTTTCCAACACGACATAGCGCTCGACTAGAAATGTCCCCAGGAAAAGGCTGGCGCCACTGCCGTCGGATTCGTCCTCCCAGAAACCTACTGCGGTGATGCCGTCCTGTTTCCATTCCGGGCTAGGATAGAACTCGATGCTGCGCGGCAGGGCGGCCGAGGCAGCCCAGAACAGGAAGATTCCGGCATAGGGCGCGTATACGCCAATAGGGCTGAATGCCCTTGCCGCGCACCCAAAGGTAGGTCAGAGCGATCGTGCCCACCAGCAACAGCAGCGCGACCGGCCACAGGTAGTAAGCAGCAGCGAATACCAGATAGGCAAGGCCGACTGCCGCATCGCCCTGATATGGCTGGTTGCCGCGATCAAAATCAGCAGGGGGGAAATGAGGATCAGGAACAGCAGGCAGCTTTTGGCCGCGCCGACGATGATTTCTATAAATCTTTCCATGCGCCGCTGCGTTGTCGTTGCCAAGGATCGACTAGCAGAGGTTGCTTAAGCATTGCTGACCGATGGCCGGCCCAAACAAAAACCCGTGGGATTGCTCCCACGGGTTTTTGGTCGCCTGAGATGGTGCTGCTTTTCCCTCGGGGGAACGCAGAAGCTGATGATCAGGGCGTGCCGCCGCCGGGAATGCCGGGCGCCAGCTTGCTAGCGCCGTTGATGATCTGGCTGAGGAAGTTCTGGTCCTTGCCGCCGGTCGGCGTGGTGCGCGAAACGAAGTCGAAGATCTTGCCGTCCTTCAGGCCGTAATTGGCGATCTGGGTGACACGCCCGTCGTCGCCGAAATAGACCGCCAGCACTTTCTGGTCGACCAGGTGGGGCTTGTCGAAGGCGACATAGCGCTTGCGCGTCTGCGAAATGTAATAGAAGGCCTCATTGTCGAAAGTTGCCGTCGTCGACGGAGTGCCGAGCGCCAGAAGCACCTGTTCGCGGCTGGAGCCCACCGGCACCGAGTCTACCGCCTGCTGGTCGATCACATAGCCCTGCGTCAGTGTCTCGCCCGGGGTAAGGTCGCCGAACATTTTGGATGAATTGCAGCCTGACAGCGCGGAAGCCACCAACACCAGCGAAACCGCCGCGGTAGCCCCGGGCAGCAAAGTCGACTTGAATTTCAGCGCGCGCAACAACAACTCCATTAGCTGACCGCAACTTGCGCTGGGCGGCAAAACCGGTAAACCAGCTTGCTTGCCGATGCAACAAGGCCAATTCAAACAAACGGTCCCCAGGAGACCACCCTCAATGTTCCAGCGCCTTTTTGGCCGCGAACGCAACGCCAACCGCGCTATCACCGAGGCGCTTTACGCACAAATCGTGGCAGCGGCGCGGCAGATTGTTTTTTATTCCGACTGGAATGTGCCGGACACGCCGCTCGGCCGTTTCGAGATGCTGTCGCTGCACATGTTCCTGTTTCAGCACAGGCTGCGCGGCGAAGAGGGTGTCGCGCTAGAGGTCGCACAGGTGCTGATCGACGAGTTCTTTCTCGATGTCGAGCATTCGCTGCGGGAGCTGGGCGTTGGCGATGTCGGGGTGCCGAAGCGCATGAAGAGGCTGGCGAAAATGTTCTACGGCCGTACCGCCGCCTATGACGATGCGCTGGAACGCCGTGACGGCGATGCGCTTGCTGCAGCCCTGGCGCGCAATGTCAGGCCCGACGCCGGCGCTTGGCCGCAGGCCCTGCCGCTGGCGTCCTATGTGATCGATGCCGCAAGGCAGCTTGAGGCACAGCCGTCCGATTCGATCCTCTCCGGCACGGTGGCGTTTCCCGTCGCCAAGGTACAATGATGAGGGAAGGCAGGGAGGCCGAGATGAAACATGCGGAAACACCGAGCCCGGTGTCATTCAAGGCGAACGTCGGTCGCCTGCCGCACAAGGGCCTTCCGGTGGTGATCGATGCCGACCCGGCGCAGCGCGCCGCCCTTGCCGCGGAGCATGAGCTGCTCTCGGTCGAAAACTACCGTGCCGAGCTTTTGGTGACGCCGTGGAAGCGCAACGGCGTCAAGATCAGCGGCCGCGTCGAGGCCGATATCACCCAGGCCTGCATCGTCACCCTCGAGCCGGTCGCGGCCCATATCGACGAGGAGGTCGAGGCGCTGTTCCTGCCCGAGCAATCCAAGCTCGGGCGCCAAGGGTTCGAAGGCGGCGGCGAGATACTGATCGATGCAGAGGGGCCTGACAGCCCGGAAACCTTCTCCGGCGACACAATCGACGTCGGCGCGCTCGCCGAACAGTTCTTCGGGCTGGCGATCGATCCCTATCCACGCAAGGCAGGCGCCTCGCTCGAGGCCGCTGGCCCTGACAAGCCGGTCGAGAACGAATTCCAGCAAAAGCTGCGATCCTTGCTTGGAAAATCCTAAAACACGATGCGATCCGAGAAAAGTCGGTTGTGCGGCAGCCCAAAACCGCTATTTTCCCCGAACCTTCGCGAGCCCCCTTATTTCGCGAGTTTCGTATTTTGCGGGCCATGCGCCCTGGCCCAAGCTAGTGAGATAAAGACCGCGTGATCAGGATTTCCATCGATGCCATGGGTGGCGATCACGGGCCAGACGTGGTCATCCCGGCACTCATGACGGTCGCTGTCAGGCGTCCCGACATCCGCTTCATTATCTATGGGCGCGAAGAGATGGTGCGCCCCGAGCTCGCCAAATTCCCCAAACTGGCCGAGGTCAGCGAGTTCCACCATTGCGAGGTCGCGGTCAGGATGGACGACAAGCCGAGCCAGGCGCTGCGCCATGGCCGCTGGAAGTCGTCGATGTGGAAGGCGGTCGAAGCGGTCAAATCTGGCAGCGCGCAAGCCTGCATTTCGGCCGGCAATACCGGCGCGCTGATGGCGATGTCGAAATTCTGCCTGCGCACCATGGCCACCATCGACCGCCCGGCGATCGCGGCGATCTGGCCGACGCTGCGCGGCGAGAGCGTGGTGCTGGACGTCGGCGCCACGATCGGCGCCGATGCGCATCAGCTGATCGATTTTGCCATTCTAGGCACCGGCATGGCGCGTTCGGTGTTCGGCATCGACCGGCCGAAAGTCGGCCTGCTCAATGTCGGCGTCGAGGAGATAAAGGGCCAGGAAGAGGTCAAGGAAGCCGGGCGCATGCTGCGCGAGGCCAATATGGCTTCGATGAATTATCACGGCTTCGTCGAGGGTGACGACATCGGCAAGGGCACGGTCGATGTGGTCGTCACCGAAGGATTTGCCGGCAACATCGCGCTCAAGACGGCGGAAGGCACGGTGCGCCAGATCTCAGGCTATCTGCGCGCAGCGATGAGCCGCACAATGATGGCCAGGATCGGCTATGTCTTCGCCAAGGGCGCCTTTGACCGCTTGCGTGAAAAGCTCGATCCGGGCCGCTCCAATGGCGGCGTCTTCCTGGGTCTGAACGGCATCGTGGTAAAAAGCCATGGCGGCGCCGATTCGGATGGTTTTGCGGCAGCGATCGAGCTTGGCTACGATATGGTGCGCAACAATCTGATCGACCGCATCGAGGCCGATCTCGATCTGTTCCATGCGCGCAATCCGCATGCCCAGGCAAACAGGAAAGCCGACGCCGCCGTCGACGCAAAGGAATAGGAAAGACACTTTGATCAGATCAGTCGTGCGGGGCACCGGTGCCTCGCTGCCCCGCCGCATCATGAAGAATGCCGATTTCGAAGGCATGGTCGAGACCTCCGATGAGTGGATCGCCCAGCGCACCGGCATCCGCCAGCGCCACATCGCCGCCGATGACGAGACGACGGCATCGCTCGGCGAGGCGGCCGCGCGTGCAGCACTCGACAGCGCGGGCCTGACGCCCGCCGACATCGACCTGATCGTGCTGGCGACCTCGACGCCCAACAACACCTTCCCGGCGACCGCCGTCGAGATCCAAAACCGGCTCGGCATGCATCACGGCTTTGCGTTCGACATGCAAGCGGTGTGCTCGGGCTTCGTCTATGCGGTGACCACCGCCGACCTCTACATCAGAGGCGGCCTGGCCAAACGCGTGCTGGTGATCGGCGCCGAAACCTTTTCCCGTATCCTCGACTGGAGCGATCGCTCGACCTGCGTCCTGTTCGGCGACGGCGCCGGCGCGCTGGTGCTGGAAGCGGATGAAGGCACCGGCGGCATTGCCGACCGTGGCGTGCTGGCGATGAGCCTGCGCTCCGACGGCGTCCACAAGGACAAGCTTTTCGTCGATGGCGGCCCGTCGACCACCGGCACGGTCGGCCATCTCAGGATGGAAGGCCGCGAAGTGTTCAAGCATGCCGTCGGCATGATCACCGACGTCATCGAGGCAACGTTTTCGCAGGCCGGCATCACCGCCGCCGACCTCGACTGGTTCGTGCCGCACCAGGCCAATAAACGCATTATTGACGCTTCGGCCAAGAAGCTCGGGATTGCAGAACAAAAGGTGGTGGTCACCGTCGATTTGCACGGTAACACCTCGGCAGCCTCCGTGCCGCTGGCGCTTTCGGTGGCCGTCGCCGACGGCCGTATCAAGAAGGGTGACCTCGTGCTGCTGGAAGCGATGGGCGGCGGTTTCACCTGGGGCGCGGTTCTGGTTCGCTGGTAAGTGCCGAACGGTCCGGTTCGGTCCTTGACCTTGCCGGATCAATTACTTAGGCTCTGCCTTTGCTTGTATCGATTTATGTTTTTGAACTGATGGGACGGTCGCATGGGGGGAAAGACACTTACGCGCGCCGACCTTGCCGAAGCTGTTTATCGTAAGGTCGGCTTGTCGCGCACTGAATCGGCCGAACTGGTCGAAGCAGTGCTGGACGAAATCTGCGAAGCCATCGTGCGCGGCGAGACGGTGAAACTGTCGTCCTTTGCCACCTTCCATGTCCGTTCCAAGAACGAACGCATCGGACGCAATCCAAAGACCGGCGAGGAAGTGCCGATCCTGCCGCGCCGGGTGATGACCTTCAAGTCGTCGAACGTGCTGAAGAGCCGTATCTTGCGCTCGCACCAGAACAGCAAGGCCAAGGGCGGCAAATAGGTTTCTGCCGCAATTCCAGGAAAAGTGTGAAGCGTTTTCCCGGGAGAGCGCGTAGCGCTTCCCTAGGGAATTGCGTCAAGGACACATAAAGCTTCGGTTGAAAACGGCCGCCGGTTTGACGCCGGGCTTGAATGTTGTTTCATAAACCGCTGAAATAATACCCGATTCGGCAAACTGGGCCGGATCGCCGTCCAGCGTGAGGATTTCGCCCATGGACAAGAGCCCCGACGCTTTCCGCACCATCAGTGAGGTCGCGGAGGATCTCGATCTGCCGCAACACGTGCTGCGCTTCTGGGAAACCCGTTTCAACCAGATCAAGCCGATGAAGCGTGGTGGCGGCCGCCGCTACTACCGACCGCAGGATGTCGAACTGATCAAGGGCATCCGCCACATGCTCTATGACCAGGGCTACACGATCAAGGGCGTGCAGAAGCTGCTGCGCGAGAACGGCAACCATTTCCTGGTCGCGATCGGCAATGGCGACATGGCTGCCGTCGAGGCGATCTCGCAGCGCAGGCAGGCCGATCAGGTGCCGCTGACGCCGGCGGCGCAGCCGCGCGGCATGGATGACGAGATGCTGGTCGGCCAGCCCAAGGTAAAACCCAGCCGCCGCTTTTTCGGCCTGGGCAAGACCGAGGAGGAAGGTCCGGTCCAGCCCGGCGCGTCGAAGCTGTCGCGCGACAACCGCGCCTTGCTGCAGGAGGCGCTGTTCGACCTCTTGGAGTGCAAGCGTCTGCTCGATCAGGTGCGCTAGACCTCTAGGCAATTACCAGAGGCAAGCAAAATCGGAACCGGTTCCGCAGCCGTGCGTTTGGCCTTCTCTTGAAGAAGGAAAAACAATCATGGCATCGCTTTCGACCCTCTCCGATCTCGATCTTGAAAGGCAGGTCGCGACCCTTTCCAAGGAACTGGCTGCTTTGAGGAAAGCTGTAGCCAAACGCGGCGGCGCTTACTATGAGGACGGGCGCGATGCTGCCTCCGACTACTATGCGCAGCTTGCCGACCGCATCAGCGATGCCATGCCCGCAATCAGGAAGCAGGGCAGGGCGATTGAAAAGACGGCGCGCGATCATCCGGCGACGGCGGCTGCCGTGGGTCTGGTCGTGGTCGGCCTTGTCGCCAGCCTGTTGCTCAGCCGGCGCTAGAGCAATTCCAGGAAAAGTGTGAACGATTTTCCGTCCGGAATTGCGTAAAAACAAAGAGGTCTCGCACAAAAGAAAATGGCGACCGTCCCGCGGACGGCCTCCATTTCCTTGATCAGGGGCCGATTACCTGGCGAGCTTGATCTTGCCCTGCGGCGAAACCTGCGCGGTCTGGCTGCACTTGCCATAGACCGTGCCATTCTTGTCAGTGGCGTCGGTATAGGTGCCCTTGCACTCGATCGAGAGCACCAGGCAATGGCCGGCGCCCTTGCAAACCGCGCCGCCGTCGCCAGTGGGATGCGTGCCGCCGGCGAAAGGTCGCACGGTGGTGTGCCGAAAATGGCCGGCCAAGACCGGGTCCGCCCCGGCTCATGTCAGGTGGCGGCAGCAGTCATTGTCGCCATCTTGGCACCGCGCTTTTTGCCCCGCCCGGCTGCGGCTATAACGCCAATCCAAAGATACCGGCGGAGGAGGCGGGGCGTGGTCGCAAATTACATCGACGAGTTCATCATGTTCTGCGTTGGGCTGTGGGTGACAGGCGTTGGCTTTGGACTGCTCCAAAGTCCTTTTCAGGCTCGGTCAGGTCAGCAGCCGTGGTTGCTGCAAGTCGCGAAGCATTTCAAATGGATGGGACCGCTGTTGATTTTGATCGCGATAGTGCTCGCGTTCGCGGCGCCATCCTAGCGGGTTTTCGGCAACGCACTGAGACACTCGCGGTGTGCTGCAGCATGCCTCGCAACCGCTGTGCTCCTCGGCCTTGTGCCTGACACCTTCGTTGGTTGCTCGCCTTCTGGCGCATGGGCGCCATCGAATCCTGTCTTCATCTCGCCACGTCTCGCCTGGCAAAAACCAACGGGAAGGCGGCCTTGGCGAGGACTCCAAAGCCAGCCTTCCCGTCGGGCAAGTCGGCCGGCTCAGGCCTTCTTGGCTTCCACCTTCTTGTGGTGATGGTGGTGATGATGATGGCGGTGATGCTTCTTGTGGTGCTTGTGGTGATGATGATGATGGTGGTGATGCTTTTTCGCCACCGGAGCTGCGTCCGCGCTGCTGGCGCCGATGATCGGCAGCGAGACAGCAAGGGCGAAAGCCAGCCCGAGAGCCGACAGGAGGGACTTCTTCATGACTTCGTTTCCTTTTCTGCGCGGGCTGAATTTGACCGCCACCGAGCAAGATCGGTGACGTGAACCCCGCAGTCATGACTATCGCCTCCGAATTTTTCGACATTTTTTCCCGACTGTAGAATTTTGTTTCTGGATTGTGTCTGGCGCCTTCGCAGGCGCAGCAACCGCTTTCACATCGGCGGAACGACGCCGTTGTTGCCGACCACGACCCGGCCGGCGGTCAGCGTGCCGTCGCTGCCACGCTCGGCGTTGACGAACACCACGGGACCGGGCTGAAGGTCGGCCGGTGTGGCCGGCGCGAAGGTCACCACCGGTGTCGTCTGCAGGATCGCGATCTGCTTTTTCTGGCCGTTGTCGTAGGTGTGCGGCCCTAAACCGCTGAACACTTCGGCGTGCGGTCCTTCAAAAGAACTTGATTGGGAGATCGGGGCAGAGATCCCCATATCTGCTTGACGCCAGCGGTTTTTGACGCCGGTTCACGATGCCGTGACGGTCGGTTTGGGTCTTGGCAAATCGCCCTTGAGCGGGCATTGTCCCGGCTCTCAGGCAACACCCTATCATTTGATCCAAAACTCTTTAGCCCCATGGAGTTGCCAATGCCCCAAAATGCAAAACACGAACCCTTCTCCAGGCTGGCGGCCGATGTTGCGCTTGAGCACCCAGGCCTTAAAGCCATCCGGGAAACAAAGGGATACAGTATTGAAGAGCTTTCTCTGACCTGCGGTCTGTCGACCAGCGAGATTGCCGACATAGAGAGCGGCAAGGACACCGATCCGTCGAAACTTCGCCGGATCGCCGCAGCATTGCAATTGCCGGAAACGGCCCTGATCGATGCCCCGGCGCCAACAGCGCCTGTAGAAAATCGGTCCGTTTCATAAACGACGACGCCAAAGCGTCTCTCAACAAGCTCGCCATGGTTTGCCCTGGCGAGCTTTTTCATGTTCGAGTGGTAGGTGATTGCCCGCCGGATCGAATGGAGGAGAAACACCGGAATGAGCCTTGAGACCGTGCGTGCCTTTCTGGCTGCCCGTGCGCCCGATGTCGAAGTTTTAGTTACCGATGCCAGTTCGGCGACCGTGGCGCTGGCAGCGGCAGCGCATGGCGTGGAACCGGCGCAGATCGCCAAGACCATCTGCCTGCGCGTCGGAGAGCAGACCATGCTGATCGTGGCCGGCGGGATGTCGAGGCTCGACAACCGCAAATTCAAGGACCGCTTCGGCGGCAAGCCGCGCATGCTTGACGCCAACGAGGTTGTCGCCGCCACAAGCCATCCTGTCGGCGGCGTCTGTCCGTTCGGCCTGCCGGCGCCGCTGCCGGTCTATGCCGACGTCTCGCTGCGTGCCTTCGATGAAGTCGTGCCCGCGGCCGGCGCCACCAACGCCGCCGTACGGCTCAGCCCGCAGCGCATGGCCGAGATCGTCAACGCCGAATGGGTCGATGTCTGCCAGTAGCGAGCTGAGCGGCTGGTAGAAGATTGGGCGACTCACTATACGTGATGGAATGAACGACGTTTTTGGTTACATCGCCTATGGTGAGAACGAGCTTTACCATCGCGGTGCGCTACTCAGCGCCCTCAAGCTTTTGCACCATTGCCCGACCGCTAGAATAGTCGTCGCAACTGACAGGACTGAACTCTTTCGCGCTTATCCTGTTGAGACAATGCTCATAACGGCTGCGGAGAAAGAGCAGTGGTCTTTCGGAGGAAGCTACCATTTCGGCATCAAGGCCGGTGCTATGCGTGAGCTTTTGCAGCGAGCAAATCGGCTCCTTTTCATGGACACCGACATGTACCCGGTGGGGGACCCGTCGAAAGGCTTCCGCTCGATCTCTGCGACCCATTCCTTTATGCGCCTGTGCGAAGGGCCGCATCGCATCTATCAGAGCGCGCTGCCGGGCAAGAGCATCAGCATCGGTGGCCAGATCCTGAGCGGCCAGGAACCGATGTGGAACAGCGGAATCGTAGGAATCCACCGCGACAACCTCAGTGCCATGGTGAACGCCTTCGCAGCTATCAAGGCCGTTTATGAGGTGACCGACACGTGGGCGCCAGAACAGTTCTGCCTCGGGGTAGCCCTTTCTCAAAACGGCCGAACCATCAGCCCTCACGGCCTGCCGATCCGACACTACAACACCCGCGGCAAAAAGCAGTTTGCTGAGCCGCGTGTTCATGCGTTCTTTAACGCTTATGGCAAGGTGCCAGTCGGCCAGCAGGTTGCAAAAGCCGGTCGATATCGGCTGTGGCGGACGCCTTTGGATTTATGGCGCCAGAAGCGTAGGAGGTCGCCGTGACCGGGTTCTACAGAAGCAGGATGTCGCGTTGCTCAGTTACGCTGCGAATATCCATCTCGTTTTCGGACCTGCCGAAGACGATGCAGCGCCGGTAGGCATTGGCCAGGTACTTGGCTATTTCGCGGGTCTTGGCCGGGTCATATCGCTGCGGGCTGTATTCCATGAGGATGGGAACCTGACGCCGCACCAATTCGGCCATCGAGCTTAAGGCTTCCGGCTCCGCGCCTTCGATATCCATCCACACCAGACCGATGTCATCGGGGCTGACGCCAGCTTCAGCCATGATGCTGTCGACACGCCGAAGCTGCACCGGGACAGAACGTGATGTTTCCGTTGGCTTGATGACCGTACTGGCACCGAAATTCTCATCGCCGAAGTAGAGGTCTATCGATCCTTCGCGGTCGCCAGCGGCATATTGAAAGGCGCTCACCGCACTCGAAAGGTCGTTTAGCTCCAGGTTTTGCTTCAAAAGCTTGAAATTGCGTGGATCTGGCTCAATGCAGATTGCTCGATCGAACTTCCCGCTGAGCATCAGATAGACGCTATGCGTGCCGATGTTGGCGCCGATTTCCAGCAAAGTCTTCCCGGGCGGTGTCCCGATCAGCTCCAGAACCCTGTTCGCCAACTCGCGCTGATAGTGCCCCTTTCGGAACAAGTCCCGACCAATGGTTTCGTGCGGCGAAAAAGTAAGTTTGTGGTCCTCAAATTGCCTCGTGACGAGAAGGATGTCTTCCTTCATCGTCAGTAGACTGATAGAGCGAAACCAGCGGAATGACATCAGCTT
This sequence comes from Mesorhizobium sp. CNPSo 4688, assembly GCF_057784295.1. Classification (NCBI taxonomy): domain Bacteria; kingdom Pseudomonadati; phylum Pseudomonadota; class Alphaproteobacteria; order Hyphomicrobiales; family Phyllobacteriaceae; genus Mesorhizobium; species Mesorhizobium sp. CNPSo 4688. The sequence continues at coordinate 552,720 of NZ_JBWLUY010000001.1, read as the reverse complement.
TGCGAACAGTTTGCTGCGGAGGTGATGCGCCGCTTTTTCGACTGGCAGGAAAAATTTCATTCAGCCCTTATTGGCTCCTATCTGCCATATAGCAAGGCTCTCCAGCCTTTGCAGCGGTAGCTTTTTTGATGGTGCCGATCTGCCCATCGGTGAGGCCGAGAGCGACAAGGCCGGTAGCAAACTGCTGTCTAGACCCGCTGCTGGCGCCCGCGCGGCTGCGACTCATGGCAAGCCTCTTGAGGTCGCGGGCATTGGGCGGATAGAAGAACGGATGGTCCGATCTACCGACGTTTTTGATTACATCGCCTACAGCGAGAATGGGCTTTGCCATCGCGATGGGCTATGGGCTGCAAGGGCTCGATATTGTTTGTCGGGAGCCCGTGTGAGCCTGTGGCAGCGGGATGGGAGGCCACTGTGATCGGGTGGCTACACCTGAAAAACCCGTTTCGATCCAAGCTGCCCTCCAGCGTGACCCTCGGACGTCACACCTATGGCGTGAGCCGGAAGAAGGTGCTTGGAGCGTCTGACGCCACTCCGTTGACCATTGGAGCGTTCTGTTCGGTCGCCGGCAACGTCAGCTTTGAATGTTCCGGGGGAAGCCACGTGCCTTGGGCTGCAACCACTTTTCCGATCCACAGCCGCATGATGGACTCGACCGACCCCAATGCGCACGGTGGCAAACCCGTCGGCATTACCATCGCCAACGATGTCTGGATCGGCCGTCATGCGATGATCATGCCAGGCGTCCACATTGCCGATGGCGCCATCGTTGCTGCCGGCGCCGTTGTCACCAAGGATGTGCCGCCATATGCGATCGTCGGCGGGGTTCCGGCCAGGCTTATCCGCTATCGGTTTTCGGAGGACGTCATTGCGAAATTGCTGGCGATCCGGTGGTGGGAATGGAGCGACGAGAAGATCAAGCAGGAGGCTGCTCTTCTTACAGGCCCCATCGAGCCTTTCCTGGAGCGTCACGCAGGCGTGACGCCGTAAGAAACGTATTTTGCGAGTGGCTGCAATGCGGCTGAGAAATCGCGTGGCCACTTGGGGGAAGCAGCTAAACGCCTGTGTTGTTTGGTCGGAGTGGCCGGATTCGAACCGACGACCCCTTGACCCCCAGTCAAGTGCGCTACCGGGCTGCGCTACACTCCGGACCGCGCAAAGCCATATATTTTCAAGGGTTATGGTGCAAGCGCTAAAACGGCGCGTTGGACCGGAAAAGTCGCCAGGCATCCGGCCTTGTCGACGCTACGCCAAGGCGATATGGCTCGCCCAGATCGATTAGAAGGATTGCGCGTGGCGAATTCCTGTTTTTTTCTAGCGGCTGACGCCAACTATTTCCCGTATGCATGCTTGGCGGCGCGCAGAATTCTGGACGTTTCGGGCGAAGCAACGCCAGGCTTCATCCTGCATGTCGGTGCACGCGATACCGATATGCGTGTTGCTGAGCGCCTGCTGAAGAACAGCCTTCGCATAATGGACGTCTCGGCGTTGTTTGCGCAGGCCGGCCATACTTTCCGGCCAAGCAATGTCGGCACTTTTGTGCGGCTTTTCGCCGACCAATTGCCTCAGTTTGCGGACTATGACCGCATCGCCCATATCGATTGTGATGTTCTGTTCAATCGGGATATCGGTGACCTGGTGGGCCAGACTTTGAATGCGCCGTTGTTGGCCGCCCATGACGATTATATGTACTTCCGCCCGGGCTACCGGCAGAAGTTATCGATGCAGCCGGGAGCGCCTTACTTCAATGCCGGTATCATCGTCTTCAACATGCCGTTGGTGCGTGAACAGGGCCTCTTGCACCGCGCCAGGGACGTGGCCGTCGCAGGGCAGATGAACGACCAGAACGCGCTGAACATCGTCTTCGAGGGCAAGTGGCAGACGATGCATCCGAACTGGAATTTGATGTCCAACGATACGAAGGAATTTCGGTTCGCCCAAGCCTATGCGCGGCATTTCGCCGGCGGCAAGCCGTGGGGGAGCCAGGTCGACGTGGAGCCCGAGGCGCTTGTCGTCTGGCGCGGTCTGGCAAGGGATACGCCCTGGCTTCAGCCCTTTATGCAGCGCATTCCCTTCGAGCGGGGCGTCATGAGGCGCTTCGCCCGCAGGTTCGACGGAATCATGGGGATGCTGCCGAACAAGGATCGGTATCGGCGGCGCGCACGGTATGACGGCAGCAAGGTCCATAAGATGTATGCCGAGCATGCCCTTGCCGGTGCGATGGCCGTGCAATTTCCCGAAGTACTCGGCGGTTTCGCTTGAGATATCCGCGACTTCAATCCGTAAGGCGTAGGGCAGGAGAATTAGACTGTGTCGCAAACGTCATGCTTCTTTTTCGCCGCCGATCAAAGGTATTTTCCGTACACCTGCTTGGCAGCGCGCCGTGTGTTGGATCTATCCGGCCCAGTCGACGGCTTTATTTTGCACACCGGCATCATTCCCAGTGAGGACCGGTCTGCCGGCGAGCGTTTGCTCGGTGGGAGGATCAGCATCATCGACGTAACGAAGTTCATGGAGGCGACGAACTTCAATCGTGGAACGCATCCCACCCTTGCGACCTACATCAGGCTGTTCGCGGACAAATTGCCTGAATTCGAGCCGTACGACCGCATCGCCTATTCCGATGCCGACGTGCTCTTCAACCGATCGATAGCCGATCTCTGCAACACACCGCTCAACGCGCCGTTGCTGGCCGCTCACGACGAGCAGACCTACTTCGACGCGAAGTACAGGCGACATCTGCCGATGCAGCCCGGTGCGCCGAAATTCAATGCTGGCGTTCTTCTCTTCAACATGCCGCTACTCAGGGCTGAGGGGCTCCTGGAGCGTACGCGGCAGCTGGCGTCGGAACATGTCTACGGAATGGATCAAGGCGCGTTGAACGTGGCCTTCGAAGGCCGGTGGCAGACTATGCATCCGTTCTGGAACGTGATGACCAACTACAGCAGCCAGATCCCGTTCAGCAGGTCCTACGCCCGTCACTTCGCCTGGGGCAAACCTTGGGAGCCTCGCCCGGTCGGCGTCGAGGTCGACGCCATGGCGATCTACCGCGATCTGGCGAAAGGCACGCCCTGGGCCGGCCGCTTCAGCCGCAGCTGGCCGATCAAGCGAGGCATATTGAAGAACCTCGGACGCAAGTTCGACGCCATCAGCGGCATTTTGCTGAACGACGAGAAGCGCAAACGCAGGGCGAGGTTCGACGCGGAAAAGGTCAGTGCAATCTTTGCCAGCCACGCCGACAATTCGATGCTGGCCGTGCAATACCCCGAACGGGTCGCCGGCATCGCGAGATAGGTGAAATCTCTGCAGTCCGTCAGCATGGCGGAGTCATCCGAACTCGGCGGCTTTCCCACCGATTCGGATTGTCTCCGCTCTCAATTCCCTCTGATGCCGGTATTCCAGCGCAATCGCGCCCCAGATCAGACCGAGCAGTAGGTAGACGTGGCGCCAGTGGTCGATGTCGATGAAGGCGCCGAGCCCGATATTGCCGATGAAGGCGACGTAGGCGCAAAGCAGATAGGGTTGCCACGGCCGGTCGCGCAAAAGGAAGCGGAAACCGGCCGCGATCGTCCACAGCGTCAGCGTCAGGAACGAGACGAAGCCGAGCCAGCCATAGTCCATCAGCGTCTTCAGCCAGATGTCGTGCGTGTCTTCGCCAAAAATGGTGCCGAACACCAACGGTCCGATGCCGAGCGGATGCTCGAGCGCCATCTGGAAGCCGATCGTGTAACGGGCAAACCGGCCAAGCCGCGCCGTGTCGTAGCTCTGTTCCAGCTGGGCGCGGCTGGAAAACATCTCGCTGACGCCCGGCAGCTGCAGGATGACGATCATGGCGACCACCAGCAGCGTGATGGCAGCGATGGTCATGATGACGACGCGCAGCCGGAACTTGCCGCTGTTGCTCTGCAGGAACAGGGCGCCGGTGAGCAGGATCGCCGAGACCGCGAACATGCCCCAGGCGCCGCGCGAGAACGAGAAGAAGATGCCGGCGGTGATGATCAAAAGCGGCACCGCCAAAAGCGGCATGCGCGCGATCGATCCGGTCAGCATAAGGTAGAGCAGGTAGATGCCGGGCAGCACCAGGAACGGTCCGAACACATTCGGGTCCTGGAAGGCGCCCTGGGCGCGGTCGTATCTGGTGAAGATGTCGGCGCCGGGGAAGGCGTGGAAATAGCCGGCAATACCAAGCAGCGCTGTCGCCACCGCGGAGAAGACATAGGCGATGAAGATCAGCCGGTAGAGGCCGGGTTGCACTGCCGTCACCGAAGAGAAGAACACCGCGGTGAAGGCGAGGAACAGCGAAACGGCGAGATAGAGTGGCGTGTTGGCGAGATCGGCCATCTGCGTCATCGCAATCATGCCGCCGATGTTCATCGTGATCAGCAGCACCAGCAGCGGCGCCGCCGCACGCGATATGCGCAGGCCAAACAGCGCCCACACCCCGATCAGCCCGACCATGAAGAGGTCGTAAGGCGCCGGCTCGTCGATGACGAAGCCCGAGAGGAAGACGCCAAAAAACACCGCGCCCGAGGATATCAGCGCGATCAGCTTGGTGTTGACCGCCGAAGGCGGCAACGTGTTGACTACCGAAGGCGGCAACGTGTTGACCGCAGCCTGCGGCACCTCATGGGAAGTCGCGCTCAATAGGCGTTTTCCGTATTGAGCAGCCGCAGCGGCGTCAGGAACAGGATGCGCAAGTCGAACAGCATCGACCAGTTTTCGATGTAGTAAAGGTCGTACTCCGTGCGCATGCGGATCTTCTCATTGGTATCCATCTCGCCGCGCCAGCCATTGATCTGTGCCCAGCCGGTGACGCCTGGCTTGACCTTGTGGCGGGCGAAATAGCCGTCGACCACCTCGTTGTAGAGCAGGTTGTGTGACTGCGCGGCGATCGCATGCGGGCGCGGACCGACTAGCGACAGCGAGCCGGACAGCGAGTTGAAGAACTGCGGCAGTTCGTCGATCGAGCTCTTGCGGATGAAGCGGCCGACGCGGGTGACGCGCGGATCGTTCTTGGTCACCGTCTGCTTGGCGCTCGGATCCGAGCGGTCGGTGTACATGGAGCGGAATTTATAGACCTCGACGATCTCGTTGTTGAAGCCGTGCCGCTTCTGCTTGAACAGTACCGGCCCCTTGCTGTCGAGCTTGATGGCGAGGGCCGTCACCAGCATCACCGGTGAAAACAGGATGATGCCGATCAGCGAAAAGACGATATCGAAAGCGCGCTTGGCGACCGAATCCCAGTCGTTGATCGGCCTGTCGAAGATATCGAGCATCGGCACCGAGCCGATGTAGGAATAGGCACGCGGGCGAAACTGCAGCGCGTTCGAATGCGCCGAGAGCCGGATGTCGACCGGCAGCACCCAGAGTTTCTTCAACAGCTGCAGCACCCGCGTTTCTGCGGTCAGCGGCAGTGACACGATCAGCATGTCGATGCGCGCGATGCGGGCGAATTCCATCAGCTCCGAAATGGTACCGAGCTTGGGGTAGCCGGCCACGATCGGCGGCGAGCGCTTGTCGCCGCGATCGTCGAAGATGCCGCAGATGCGGATGTCGTTGTAGGGCTGTTTTTCGACAGAGCGGATCAGCATCTCGGCCGCCTTGCCGCCGCCGACAATGACGGCGCGGCGTTCCATGCGGCCGTCGCGCGCCCAGCGCCGGATCAGCTTCGACATCACCAGGCGCAGGCCAAACAGCAGAAGCAGGCCGATGACGAACCAGGTGCCGAACAGCAGGCGCGAATAGTCCTCCGACATCTTCATGATGAAGGCCGTCAGCGCCATCAGCGCGAAGGTGCCGGCCCAGACCGCCAGCACGCGGCCGAGGTTGGAGATCGGTCGCATCAAGGCGGAGATCTGGTAGCAATCGCTGACGTCGAGCAACACGACGGCCAGGAACGAGGCCGCGGCGATGGTCAGCGGATATTGCCAGGCGAGGTAAGTGAAGAAGCCGACAAAATGAAAGTAGAGCACGAGCCCCGACAGGAACAGCAAGGCGAATTCGACGATACGCAGCACGCCGCTGACCATGACCGGCGACATCGTATCGCGCCGGTATTGCGAGGCAACCTGGCGGGCAACACTGTTCATGCCGCCGGGCGTGGGGCTCTCGGCAGGACCGTCGAATTTGCGCACCGCATCGGCCGAAAAGCGGCGCGTGGGGTCGGTCTCGTTCATCGGGTTTCCCACAAGCTTCCGCCATGACCATAGCAGAAGAGAGCTAAAAAAACCTTGAGACAACCTGTGGTTTTGGGAGGTAGCCTATTTTCTGAGCGCGGCGAAATAGGCCTTTTCGATTTCGGCCGCCATCACATTGGAGCCGAATCGCTCTTTCAGGCTGGCGGTGTCGGGCATGGCGCGCCGATAGGCGTCGAGATCGCCTAGCGCCTCGCCCATCTTGTCGCCGAGGTCGCGCGAATCGGGACGGATCAGGGCAGGGGAGCCTTCGCCAAAGATTTCGGGTATGCCGCCGACCGCGGTGGCGATCATCGGCCTGCCGGCGGCCAGCGTCTCGAGTACGATATAAGGCATGGCTTCCGCGCGCGACGGCACGACCACGAGGTCGGCCAGCGCAAAGGCATCCCTGGCCGGCATTGGCGGCAGGAAGCGAACCTGTTTTTCGAGCCCCAGCCGTTTCACCTGGGTGTGGTAGCGTGGCAGGTCGTCGCCGTCGCCGACCATGACAGCGGTCAAGCGACGCTCGATCTGCGTGCCGGCCAAGGCCAGCGCGTCGATGAAGATGTCCGGGCCTTTGAGGTCACGCATCATGCCGATGTAGAGCAGGTCAGCGGCGTCAGGCGCGGTCACCACCGGCTCGAACTCAGCAGCGCGCAAGCCGTTGTAGACCAGCGTGTTGGGGATCGGCGGCTCGCCGACCTTCCGCCGGTAGGTGCGCCGCTCATAGTCGGAGACGAACAGCAGGCAGTCGGTGAAGCGCGCCATGAAGCGCTCCAGCGCGAAGAACAGCTTTCCGGTCGTTGTCGTTTCGTCATAGTGGAGGGAGCCACCATGCGGCGAATAAAGGCGGGCTACGCGAGACCTTGATACCCGCAACAATGAGCCGAACAGACGGGCATAGGCGCCACCTTTGGCGCCGTGCCCGTGCAACACGTCCGGCCGCAATTCCTTGATGATTCGATAGGTACGCCAGGCCGAGGCGAGGTCGCCCGGTCCGACATGGCGCTGCATTGGTGTGCGATGGATACCCAGCGCCAGGCTGTCCTTCATCTGGTCGAACAGGCGTTCTTCGTATTCGCCGCCTGTGGTCGAATCACAGACGATGCCGACAACGTGCCCGGTGGCGAGTTGTGCCTCCGTCAGATCGCGCACATGCCGGAAGATCCCGCCGACGGGTGAGCGAAAGCAGTGGACGATCCTGAGCTGGTCCGCCACGTTGATGTCAGAACAGGCGTTCGCGAACGTAGACGGTATCGCCAGGCAGCAAGGGGTCGGAGGTAACCACCCGCCCGGTCATCACCTTGCCGTTGATGTCGCGGGTGATGTCGACGCTTTCCTGGTTGGCGCGCGGCGAGAAGCCGCCTGCAATCGCAATCGCCTTCTGCACGGTAAGCCCCGGCACATAGGAATACTGGCCGGCAGCACCCACTTCGCCCATGACGAAGATCGGCCGGTAGCGGTCGATCTCGACCGACACGTCGGGGTCGCGCAGATAGCCCTGGCGCAGTTTGTCGGCGATCTCTTTTTCCAGCTGCTGGGCCGTGTGGCCACGTGCCGGCACGGCGCCGACCAACGGAAAGGACATGTAGCCGGACTGGTCGACGCTGTAGGTGTTGGTCAGCCCGTCCTGCTCGAACACGGTGACGCGGACACGGTCGCCGGCGCCGAGCCGGTAGGGCTGGTCGAGCACTTCGTGGAAGGCCGCCGGCGTCGGCCGGTAGCTGGAGCAGCCGGCGAGCATCGACACGGCCAGCAGAGCGCGAAACAGACCAGCAGCGCTTTTCATGATCGGACACACACCTTCGTCGCTGTGGCCGCCCTGATGCGGCGGCAAACCTTAAGGATCTGGGTTTGTTATCATCCTGTTAGGGTTAATGGCCGGTAAAGGGACGCGGCCGATTTGGCGGCAATCGACAAAAAGCCGAGTAGTTTCGCGGCCCTTGTTTGCCCGCTGTCAGCAAACCCTAACCGGTGCTTACCGCGATCTTAACGGCTGAGTTACCATAGTTGTTTACGGTAATATCTAGACTCATGTTCCGGAGCAGGAATGCATGTCCGTTCAGTCCGCGGCCGCAGACGTCGATGTCGACCTGAGACAGCTCTTCGCCAGCCTGGCGAGGAACTGGCTGCGCATCCTCGTGGTCACGCTGGTGGTGACAGGGCTGGCGTTCGCCTTTGCCTCGCTGGCAACCCGGCACTACAAGGCCCAGACGCAGGTGGAGATCGTTCCGCGTGAATCCGTTTATACGCGGCCGCCCAGCAACAACGACACCGACAAGCCAATTCTCGATGAACAAGGCGTCGCCACTCAGGTCCAGATTATTTCCTCCAACGAGATCCTGAAGCAGGTCGCTGAAAAGCTTGGTCTGGAAAAACTCCCCGAGTTCGACGATGCGCTCGACATGTCGCCGTTGAGTCGGGCTCTGGTCCTCTTCGGCTTGAAAAGCGACCCAATGGAAATTCCGGCGGAAGAGCGTGTCCTCAAGAAAATGCACGAGAAGCTCAACGTCTATGGTGTCGAGAAGACGCGCATCATTGCCATTGAGTTCTCATCGGAAAACCGCAAGCTCGCGGCCGACATACCAGATGCCATTGCCGCCGCCTACATCGCTGGGCAAGGGGCGGCCAAACGCGAGTCGAACAACGCCGCTGCCGATTTTCTGGCACCGGAGATCGCAGACCTGCAACAGCAGGTCAGGGTTGCCGAGGACAAGGTCGCTGACTACCGCGCCCAGTCCGATCTTCTGATGGGCGGCAACAATTCGGTGCTGGCGACGCAACAGCTGTCCGAACTGTCGAGTGAACTGATGCGCGTGCGCGCCAACCGCGCTTCGGCGCAAGCGACCGCCGACAGCGTGCGCAAGGCATTGCAGGGCGGCGGCTCGCTGGATGCGGTGCCGGAGGTGCTATCGTCCGATCTGATCCAGCGCCTGCGCGAGCGCCAGGTCGAGTTGAGGACCAACATCGCCGACCTCTCCACCACCTTGCTCGACAATCATCCGCGCATCCGTGCGCTGAAATCGCAGCTCGCCGATCTCGACGGCCAGATCCGCAACGAAGCGCAAAAAATCATGAAGGGGCTTCTGACGCAGGCGCAGACCGCGCAGGCTCGCGAAAACCAGCTCATATCAGATCTCAATACGCTGAAGGCCGCATCGGCGCGCGCCGGGAAGGAGCAGGTCGAACTCGACGCGCTGGAGCGCGATGCAGCCGCTAAACGTCAGCAACTTGAACTGTACCTGACCAACTACCGTGAGGCGGCTTCGCGCCAGGATCGCAAATATCTGCCGGTTGACGCTCGGATAGCATCAAAGGCCTCGGTGCCTTCGGAACCCTATTTCCCCAAACTCGTCCCGATCGTCGGTGCCACTTTCGTCGGCTCGCTGCTGCTGATGTCGATCATCACGCTTCTGCAGGAGCTGTTTTCGGGTCGCGCCATGCGTCCGGCCCCCGGCGCCCGATTCGAGCGCATCGAACAGGTCGCAATGCCAGTCGCGTCGGCGCCGGTCGTCGAGCCGGAACCGGTGGCAGCCAAGACCGAGGAGGCGGAAGACCGGCCGGCGGACATGGAGCATGAACTGGAGCCGAAGGCGGTTCCCGAGTCGGCCCCCGCAGCGCTGGAAGAAGCAGCGGCCGCAGACGCAGACGCGGAACCCGAACCGGTACGCTCCAGCCTCGGCGAGATCGACGTCGAGAAAGCGGCGGAAAAGCTGATCGCCACCGGTGCTGCGCGCGCTATCTTCGTCTCGCCCGAAGGCGACGAGGCCGCGGCCTCGGCGGTGCTGGTGGCGCGCGAAGTCTCCGACGCTGGCCTGCGCGTGCTGCTGCTCGACCTGACCGCGTCGGGCGCGGCCTCGCGGCCGATGCTGGACAGCGGACTTTTCCCGGGCATCACCAATCTGCTGGCTTCGGAAGCGCAGTTCAGCGATGTCATCCACGCCGACCTTTATTCCGACTGCCATGTCATCCCCGTCGGCACCGCCGACCCGGTCCGCGCCATGCGCGCCGCCGATCGGCTTCCGATCATCATGCAGTCGCTGACCACCGCCTATGATCTGGTCATTGTCGAATGCGGACCGGCCGACGCGCACGGCATCAGCCGACTGGTCGGCGACAGCACCGAGGTCTTCCTCTCCATGCTGCAAGCGGACGATGAGGTGGCGCAGGCCGCCGTCAAGCTGATCGAGAGCGGCTATCCCGACCTCACTCTGGTAACGCCGGTAGGCCATGAGACGCCGGGAAACCCCGTGCCGGGACGACGTAGCGCCGCCTGAGACATCAGACACTTCTACTTAGGCGGCGCCCATCAGTTTCTTGCCCCACCGGTTCCCCAAAACCAAAGCTTGTCAGCTGCGCAAGCGGCTGGCCAAGCCTGCCAGGCTGCGCCGGAATCTACCCTAACTCCAGGGTCGTCACGCCAAATATTCGGCGCGCGTCGACCTTCGGAGGCGGGCCTTTGTACATGCGGGTGGTGGTGAAGGTCGGCCTGAAACCAATCGCTGCAAGCGCCGCAGTGAAATCGATACTGTCGGCTGGAACGTCGATATGCAGGTCGCCGCCTTCGCATGCACCAGCCAGACTGCCCAACAGTTGCATCGCTGTCTCGGTGTCGTCGGCAAACAGCGGGCCGACCTTGTAACCCGAACGGCAGGGACGAGCCACGGCGTAGCCTATGGTGCCGAGCGAACTGATCGCGGCGAACCCGAAATGCGGTGGTTGCGACCAGCGGTGCAGGAAGGCCCGCCGAGGTGCGGGGAAACAGCGGGCGTCATAGGCGATGATGTCGGGCACGAGTTGCGTGCGTATCGCGCGCACCCCATCGCTTCGGACGGACGGTATCGCGGTACGGCCGCTGAAGCGGATGGTTTCGTAAGCCGGCCTGAATCCCTTGCGCCGATAGTTGGCCAACTGTGCTGCGACGCCGTCGAGGCCAACTGTTCGGCCGGCCAGCCTGGCCATGCCGGCGCTCCAGACCGCTTTGCCATGGCCTTGGCCGCGCATGTCCGGCCGGCAGATGTAGAGACCGATGAAACCGAAATTGCCGCCATACGCGACAGCCGAGATGGCGGCGACCAACTCGTTGCCGACAAAGGCGCCGATGAAGCCTTCAGGGTCGGTTGGCTGAAATGCGGCGGCATCGTCAAGGCCAGGGTTCCAGCCTTCGGCGGCCGCCCAGTCGATAAGAACGGCCAGTTCTTGCAGCGACAGCGCACGGATGGTCGGCTTCATGGCTCACTCCGCGGCGATTGTTCCGGGCGAGAAGGATTTCAGCACGCCGCGATAGGACTTGGCCAGCGGGCTGGCATAGGCACCGCGCTTCGAGGTCGACAGCCCCAATGCGATCAGCGCCTCCGCCTGCTTGACCGCCGCGCCGACGCCGTCGATGACCGGCAGGTCGAACTCTTCCTGCAATTGGTGGGCCAGGTCGGCCATGCCGGCGCAGCCGAGCACGATGGCTTCGGCGCGGTCTTCCTTGATGGCGCGGGCGATCTCGGCGCGCAGTTTCGCCACCGCGCCCGAGGCAGGGTCTTCGAGGGAGAGCACGGGAATGTCCGCGGCGCGCACACGGGCGCGCCCGGCAATGCCGTAGCGCTGCACCAGTCCCTCGACAGGGACACGCGAGCGTTCGGTGGTCGTTACCACGGTGAAACGTTGGGCGATGAACGACGCGACGCTGAGTGCGGCTTCGCAAATGCCGATAACGGGGATGGCAGCCATGGCGCGCGCAGCGTCCAAGCCGGTATCGTCGAAACAGGCAATGATGGCGGCCTGCGCGCCGGCACGCTCACCGGCAGCGATTTCCATCAGCAGGCCAGGCACGGCGAGCGCCTCGTCGTAGTAGCCCTCGATCGACGCCGGGCCCATGGAGGAGGTGACGGCCACCACCTCTGTCCAGGCGCCGGCGACGGCTCGCGCCGCTGCCGCGATCGTCTCGGTCATGCTCGCCGTCGTGTTGGGGTTCACCACCAGTATCTGCACGATCACGTTCTCGCCCGGCGGCGGCCGACATAGAGAATAGCGCCCAGCGTCGCCAGGATCACCAGGAAGGAGAACACCGTGGTCACCGTGCCCAGTGCGTAGAGCACCGGCGTCGTGACATTGGTGGTCATGCCGTAGATCTCGAGCGGCAGCGTGTTGAAGGTGCCCGACGTCATCAGCGTGCGGGCGAACTCGTCGTAGGACAGCGTGAAGCCGAACAGGCCGACACCGATCAGGCTCGGCGCGATCATCGGCAGCACGACATGGGCAAAGGTCTGCCAGGACGAGGCGCCGAGGTCGCGCGCGGCTTCCTCATAGGCTGGCGAAAACCGGTTGAAGACGGCGAACATGATGAGCACGCCGAAGGGCAAGGTCCAGGTCAGGTGCGCGCCGAAGGCTGACGTGTACCAGGCCGGGCGGAAGCCGACCTGCTGGAAGACGACGCCAATGCCCAACGAAATGATGATCGAGGGTACGACGAGGCTGGCGACCGCCAGGTAGAACAGCGCGGTGGCGCCACGAAATTTTTGCCGGAAGGCGAGCCCTGCCAGCAGCGACACGACGACGGTGACGATCATCACCATCAGACCGAGCACGAGCGAGCGCTTGAAGCTGCCGCCGAAATCGCCGACCGCCTGGCGCTCGAACAGATTGGCGAACCAGTGCAGAGACACGCCGTTGAGCGGGAAGGTGAGGCCGCCGGTCTCGCCCTGGAAAGAAAGGATCAGGATCGCCGACAGCGGGCCATAGAGGAACAGGACGAACAGAGTGAAGAAGGCCGCAAGCACATAGAATTCGAGGGTGCGTTTTTCGTGGCTCACCTCAAAGCTCCTTGCGGATGTCGACGATGCGCAGGATGCCGGCGACCATCAACAGCACCAACACCAGCAACACCACGGCATTGGCGGCGGCGGCAGGATACTGCAGCAGCGACATCTGGTTCTTCATCATCAGTGCGACCGATGCGCTCTGGCCGCCCGACATCACCTGCACGGTGGAGAAATCGGCCATCACCAGTGTGACGACGAAGATGGTGCCGATCGCCATGCCGGGCTTGGCCAGCGGGATAATGACGTTCCATAGCACCTGCCAGCCGGACGCGCCGGCGTCACGTGCGGCCTCAAACAGCGAACGATCGATCCGCATCAGCGTGTTGAAGATCGGCGTCACCATGAACAGCGTGTAGAGATGCACCATGGCCAGCACGACCGCGAATTCGGAATAGAGCAGCCATTCGATCGGCTTCGGCACCAGGCCCAATTGCACCAGCGTCGAGTTGATCAGCCCGTTGCGGCCAAGCACCGGGATCCACGAGATCATGCGGATGATGTTGGAGGTCAGGAACGGTACGGTGCAAACTAGGAACAGCACCATCTGCATGGCCGTGGTGCGGATGTGGAAGGCAAGGAAATAAGCCACCCAGAAACCGATGAACAAGGTCAGCGCCCAGACGATGGCAGCGAATTTGATGGTGTTGAGATAGGTCTTCCAGGTGACCCAGGAGCCAAGCACGTCGGAATAGTTCGTCGTCAGGAAATCCGGATACATGGCGGCGAAGTCGTAATCCCAGAAGGACACGACGGCGATCATGATGATGGGCAGAAGCAGGAACGCGCCAAGGATGAGTGCCAGCGGTGCCGACTGCAGATAGGGCGTGACGGCACTGAGCGACAAGCGGCGCCGTCTGGCGGGCTTGGCGGCTGCGATTGCGGGACGTTCGAGCGCGACGGTCATCTAGGCTCTCGATTTGCGGAGCGGGCGGAGCGGCCTTTCCTTCCCCCCTTGTGGGAGAAGGTGGCCGAGCGAAGCTCGGTCGGATGAGGGGTGTTCCAGCTTGGCAATGACGGTGCTCCGTCACGCACCCCTCATCCGTCTCGGCGCTCCGCGCCGATCCACCTTCTCCCACAAGGGGAGAAGGGGAACAGGAGGGGCGCTTGTTCCCTTACGCCGCGATGAACTCGTTCCAGCGCTTCACCATGTAGCGGTCCTCGTCCATCACCGAGTTCCAGCAGGCGACCTTGCCCATGCGTTCCTCGAACGAGCCGCCGTCGCGCACGGCGCCGGCCTTTTCCATGACGGTGCCATCCGGCGCCTTGATCTCGCCCTTGGCGGGCTTGCCCTCGATCCAGTAGCCCCACTCGTCCTCGGACATGAACTTCTTGGCCGAGACCATATTGGCGGAATAGTAGCCTTGACGATTGAGATAGCCGCCGACCCAGCCTGACGTATACCAGTTGATGTATTCGTAGGCCGCGTCGAGCTCGGCGCCCTTGAGATGGGCGGCAAGGCCAAGGCCGCCACCCCAGGAGCGGTAGCCTTCCTTGAGCGGCTGGAAGCGGCAGGCGATGCCCTTGGAGCGCACGGCAGCGACAGCCGGCGACCACATGGACTGGATCACCACTTCGCCCGACGCCATCAGGTTGACGCTCTCGTCGAACGACTTCCAGAAGGCGCGGAACTGGCCGGCCTGCTTGGCCTTGATCAGGAAGTCGATCGTCTTGTCGATTTCTTCCTTGGTCATGTTGCCCTTGTCGGCATATTTGATGTTGCCGGTGGCCTCCATGATCATGGCCGCATCCATGATGCCGATCGACGGAATGTTGAGGATCGCGGTCTTGCCCTTGAAGGCCGGGTCCATGATGTCGGCCCAGGTGGTGATGTCGCGGCCGACGAGGTCGGGGCGGATGCCCAGGGTGTCGGCATTGTAGATCGTCGGCACCATGGTGAACCAGTTGGTCGGCGCCTTGGCGAAGGTCTTTGAGTCCTGCGCCTCGACATAGCCGACCGTGTGCGGCGCGGTGCCCTGGGCAATGACGCTGTCGGGGGTCAGCTTGCCGGTTTTGAACAGCGGCACCAGCTCGTCGTAATATTTCAGCTTGCTGACATCCATCGGCTGCAGCACGCCGCTCGGGAATACCTTCTTGCAGATCCAGTATTCGATGTCGGCTATGTCGTAGCTGTCGGGTTGGGTCACGGCGCGCTGGGCGGCGGCGTCCGAATCGGTCGCCGTCATCTCAAGCGTGATGCCGAGGTCGGCCTTGCACTTGTCGGCGATGGCGTTGAGGTTCGACACGCCGGTGCCGAACTGGCGCAGCGTGATGTTGGACTGCGCCCAGATGGTCGGGAAGCCGGTGATGACGCCGGAGCCGGCGGCAAGGCCGACGGCGGCGGCGCCCGTCTTGAGCAGCGAGCGGCGCGAAATGCCAGTCTTGGTTTGCGATGTGTTTGTCATGCTTATTCCCCTTTTTTGTTTTGCTTCGTTGGATTCATGAATGAAGGCGCCCGAGGACGATGGCATCCTCGGAATCCCAGGCGAGCGGTACGGCGTCGCCAATGGCGACGGGTTTGGCGAAGAAGTCGGAATCGTCGACGATGACCGTGAAATCGTCGATGCCGGCGCCGGCCACTGACAGCTTCACCGTGGCGCCGCGATATTCGATGTTGGAGACGATGCCGGTGAAGCCGAGGCCCGGCGAGGGCGCCTCGCCCATGCGCACATGGTCGGTGCGGATGGCGATATCGATTGGCGTCCCTACGTCCTGGCCCTGACCGCGGGCGGCGAGCGAGGCGCCGCCATTGATGTCGAAAACGACCATGCCGTCGCGTGCGCCGGTTACCCGGCCGGAGATGACATTGTGGTCACCCATGAAGCGCGCAACAAAGGCCGTGGCCGGCCGTTCGAACACATCGCGCGGAGGTGCCGCCTGTTCGATGCGGCCGTCATTCATCACCACGATCAGGTCCGCCAGAGCCATGGCCTCCTCCTGGCTGTGGGTGACGTGGACGAAAGTGATGCCGAGCGAAGTCTGCAGTTTCTTCAGCTCGGCGCGCATGCGGATTTTCAGGAACGGGTCGAGCGCCGACAGCGGCTCGTCGAGCAGCAGCGCCTCCGGGTCAGTGATTAGTGCGCGGGCGAGTGCGACACGCTGCTGCTGGCCGCCGGAAAGCTGCGCTGGCCGGCGCGTCGCATAGGCCTCCATCTGCATCAGCTTGAGCATGTCGAGCGCCTTGGCGCGGCGCTTTTCCTTGTCGACCCCCTTCATCTTCAGGCTGAAGGCGACATTGTCGATGAGGTCGAGATGCGGGAACAAGGCATAGGATTGGAACATCATCGCCGTGCCGCGCCTGGCGGGCGGCAGGTCGGTGACGACAGTATTGCCAAGCCGGACATCGCCCGACGAAATGCTTTCGTGGCCGGCGATCATGCGCAGCGTCGAGGTCTTGCCGCAGCCGGAGGGGCCCAGCAGGCAGCAATAGGTGCCTGCCGGTATTTTCAGGCTGATCGCCTCGACGGCAGTCGTCGTTCCGTAGACTTTCGAAATGGACACGATGTCGATCTCGGCGGCTTTGGACATTCAGGCTTCCCCGTTTGGTCGCATTAACCAAAGCATCATGCGTGCCAATTTGCGGGCCAGCGGCCAAGCGATTGAATTGTCTGAAAAATCAGGCTTCGGCAACGCTGCCTATCTGGCGAGCTGCCTTGTGCATTGCACAAATTATGGGCGATTGTTCGCGATTTGCACAAGAATCGTATGCAATCTTTTTTAGCTTCGTGTCCACTTTGCCTCTCGTGCGCACCCGACGAGTCGCGCTAGAAGGGGGCGGGAACCATCATCGCCATGAACATTGCCGATCAGATCTATTCCGCAGCCGACAGCGCCAATCAGGATCGCGCCCAGGCGATCCGCGACAATCTGCGCGACGCCATCGTCGACCGTCGGCTGGCGCCGGGCACCAAGCTGTCGGAAGGCGAGGTCGGCACGCTGTTTGACGTCTCGCGCACCGTCGCGCGCGCGGCGCTGCAGATGCTGTCCTTCGAGGGGTTGGTGCGTACCGAGCGAAACCGTGGCGCCTTCGTTGCCAACCCGTCGCCCGAAGAAGCGCGCCAGGTGTTCGCCTCCCGCCGGCTGATCGAGCCGGGCCTTGCCACTGCCGCCTGCGGGCGGGTCACAGCCACCGATATCGCCGCGTTCCGCGCCCAACTCGATGAGGAAGGCCGCTTCATCGCCGAACGCGGTCCGACCGCGCGGCGCTCCGAAATCAAGGCGTCAGGTGATTTCCATCTGCTGCTTGCTTCAGTCGCCGGCAATGCCATCCTGCAGCGCTTCATGGAGGAACTGGTGGCGCGTTCGTCGCTGGTCATCGCCCTTTACGGCCGCTCTGGCGTGTCAGCCTGCGGGCATAGCGAGCACACGGAAATTGTCGGCGCACTGGAGAGCGGCGATTGCGGGTTGGTGAGCCGACTGATGCTGCACCATATCGACCACATAGAAGCAGATCTCGATCTGCGTGTCAGGGCCGGTCCCGCGCTGCGCGAAGCTCTCAATTTCTGACGGCTAGTTTTCGTCTTCCGTGGTGGCGGGCGCCGCCTGTCCGGCCGCCTTGCGGCGCAGCATCTTGGTCAGCTTCCAGATCGTCGGGCTGTTCTTGATGAAGGCTTTCGCCCGCGCGCCTTGCCGCAGCGCCGACGCCAGCGCGCGTCCCTTTAGTGTCAAGGGCACCAGCACCTCGAAATGCTGGGTCTCGATATCGCACCAGAGCCGCTTATAGGGCTCGTCGCCGACCGAGAAATCATAGACTTCGAAACCCGTCTCGCAGGCTTCCTGGATGTTGTCGAAGAACAGGAAGTCGCCGGGGCTGGTGTGGCCGAGATCGTCCTCGGCGATGGCTCCGAATTCGCAGATCAGGCGTTTGCCCGAACGGCTCGAGCCAGTGATGGCGCGCAGCTTGCCGGCGACCTCAAGCCCATGCAGCACGAAGGCCGGTTTCTCCTCGGCCAGCGCGCCGGCGAACAGGGTGCGGAAGAAAGCACGCACCTCCGGCTCGCCGAAGACATTGGCGATGCCCATCTTGGCGAAGCGGAACTCCTTCATCTCGAAGAAAGTATCGAGCAGCCTGTCCACCTCATCCGGTGTCCGCGCTTCGATGCGGCGATGACTGCCGACAGCCTCGAACTTGCGCGTCTGCGAACGGTGCTTCTTGCGTTTGCGCTTGCCGCTCGCACGCGACAGCAGCGCATCGAAACCACCATCGAGGTCGACGGCGAGCGACAAATTGGGGCTGGGGAAATGCGCGAATGCCGCCAACGGATTGGCAACGCCATCGAGATCGGGCAGCAGCCTTTCGAGCGCAACGAGGTCGATGTCGGGACGCGCCTTGCCGATCGCCGTCACCAGCCTGCGGATCGCCCCGGCATCGGTCTTTGCCAGCCAGGTCGGATCGGCGGCGGCGAAATTGCCGTTGGCATGGCGCCCGCCCATGAAGCGGGCGACGCGGAATGGACCAGTTCGCGTGATTTCCAGTGCCAGCGAGAGGACCGGCCGGTCCTCGATTTTCAGCGTGGCGACGACGGCATCCGGATTGGCCTGCGTCATCCAGGCGCGGGCCCAGGCGGCGCTCTGCGCCGGCGCAAACAGCGCGGAACGGCAGAATTCCCCGTAAGAGGCGAGCGCGGCAGCGTCGGCGATCGACACCGACAGGCTGGTCTGGTTTGCAGCAATTGCGCGCGCGGACGCCTTGCTTGCGGCGAGCCGATTGCCGTCAAATGACGCGGTGGCGTCAACCATACCTCAATCCTTAAGGCGTATTCGTCGCGATCAGGGAGTTCGCGTCGGCGCGTTCCGTGCTTGGATTGAGCCTAGGCGCAAAAGGTGAATGAATGATCGACGGCGGGGAGGCAGTTCGGAAACTGGCGCTTAACATCGCTCGCTTTACCGGCCTTGCACCGCTGGCCAAGCCCTTCGTCGGCGGCATCGGCGCCATCCTGATGTTGCACCGGGTCACCGCCACGCCGGAGAAGCCCGACGGCGTCAACCGCCACCTCAACATCGCCCCGCGTTTCCTCGACGCTCTCGTCGCCGACATGAAGGCGAGGGGCTATGCTTTCGTCACGCTCGACGAGGCGATCGAGCGCATCAAGGCCGGCGGCAAGGATGGCCAGTTCGCCACCATCACCGCCGACGACGCCTATCGCGACAACATGACCGAAGCGCTGCCGGTGCTGGAAAAGCACGACGCGCCGATCACCATCTATGTCGCGCCGGGTCTGATCGACGGCAGCGCCGATCTGTGGTGGGACGTGGTCGAGGACATCGTCAACGCGCGCGACCGGCTGACGCTGGCGACGCCGAAGGGTCCGGTGACGATCGACTGCTCGACCCACGGCAGGAAACTCCAGGCCAATGCGCGCCTGCACACCTATCTGACGCTGGAAGTGCGCGAGGAGGACCAGCGCGCCGTGCTGCGCGATCTCGCGCGCTCGAACGGCATCGAACTCGACGGCTTGCGCTCAAGCACACTGATGACCTGGGACGATATCCGCGCCATGGCCGGGCACAGGCTGGTGACGATCGGCGCGCACACGGTCAACCACCGCAATCTGAAGCGGCTCGACGAAGCCGATGCGCGCCATGAGATCGGCGACGTGAGGCGCCAGCTGCAGGCGCAGCTGGGCGAAGAGCCGCGCCATCTCGCTTATCCCTATGGCTACGCCAGCGCCGTCGGCTGCCGAGAAGTCGGCTTTGCCCGCGATGCCGGCTATGCCTCGGCGGTGACGACCCGCCATGGCGTGCTGCATGCCGAGCATGCCGGCTTCCTGCACGCGCTGCCGCGCATTTCGGTCAATGGCCGCTACCAGAGCGTCGCCCATATCCGCACCATGCTGTCGGGGGTGACGACGCCGCTGGCCAATGCCGGCAAAATGGTCGTTACAATTTAGCCTGGCCCGCTTCAGCCCTTCGGCCGCGGCTCCAGGATCAGCCATTTGATGATGCCCATCGCCGGCAGTATCCAGAACAGGCCGCTGAACAGGAAGAACAGGAAATGCACCAGCGGGCCGGATTCCGACAGCTGCGCCACCGCTATGATCGACGCGACCAGCGCGTAGATGATGACCAGCGCCACCAGCAGGAAAGTTCCGATCAGCTTTTTCAGGCGGATGGGCATGAGGCGTTCTCGTTGATCGCCTTCGCTTAGGCCCAACCGGCGGCGCGCGCAACCCGCCAGTTGCGGCGCGACGGCGTGCCGCGCCGTCCGGTCTTGTCAGCCGGGTTGCGATGGTTCACCAATCCGCCACGTCAATCTGCCGGGACCAGCCCATGGCCGCTATCTCAGCCACCGCGCCTTACACGGCCCGCGACCGCGACCTCAACAACCGGGCGCTGGTGCGCGGCTGGCTCTATGTCGTGCTTTTGGTGCTGTTTGCGCTGGTGCTGGTCGGCGGTGCCACAAGGCTCACCGAGTCCGGCCTGTCGATCACCGAATGGAAGCCGATCCACGGTGTGATACCGCCGCTCAACGATGCGGAGTGGCAGGAGGAATTTCAGCTCTACCAAAAAATCCCGCAATATGCCGAGCTCAACAATGGCATGAGCCTCGACGCCTTCAAGTCGATCTTCTGGTGGGAATGGGCGCACCGTATCCTGGCCCGCAGCGTCGGCCTGGTCTTCGGCCTGCCGCTGCTGGTCTTCTGGGCGACGCGCCGCATCGAGCGCGGCCTTGGGCCAAAGCTGCTCGGCATTCTTCTGCTCGGCGGCCTGCAAGGCGCCATCGGCTGGTGGATGGTGGCCTCCGGCCTTGTCGACCGCGTCTCCGTCAGCCAGTACCGGTTGGCGACGCATCTGACGCTTGCCGCACTGATCTTCACCGCCACCATGGTGGTCGCGCGTGGGCTGGCGCCGCATTCCGAGCCTGCCGCCGACCGGTCGACGCAAAGATTGGCCGGTTTCATCGTGCTCCTGGCTCTCATCCAGATCTATCTCGGCGGCCTGGTCGCCGGGCTCGACGCCGGCCTGAGCTACAACACCTGGCCGTTGATGGACGGCAAGATCATCCCCAGCGACCTGCTGCTGCTCGAACCGGCGTGGCGCAACTTCTTCGAGAACCCCAAGACGGTGCAATTCGTCCATCGGCTCGGCGCCTACACGGTCTTCGCCTTCGCACTCTGGCATATGATCGCGACACGCTGGCGGCTGCCGGGAACGACACACGCGCGGCGCGCGACGCTGCTGTTCCTGCTGGTGCTGGTCCAGGCCTCGATCGGTATCGGTACGCTGTTGATGCAGGTGCCGCTGCACATGGCGCTGACCCATCAGGCCTTCGCACTTATCCTGCTGGGTTTTGCCGCCGCGCACTGGCGCGGCACCAAGGGCGCCTATCCGCTGCCGCACCAGATAGAAGTCAGAGGCTGAGCCGCACCTTCCGGATCGCCTCGGCAACCGACAGTTCGCGGTTCTCGTCGACCGCATTCTTGTCTGGCCGGCGTGCCGTCTTCGCGCCGCACCTTCCAGATGCGGCTCGAAAAGGTCTCTGCAATAAGTTCGGGAGCGCTGACCTTCCAGCGCTTTGGAAATGCAGGCACGTCCATTGGAGCAATTCCAGAAGAGGGTGAGCGGTTTCGTCCGGAATTGTTCCAAACAAGGAGATAGAGCGGTTTCGCCGTTTCCACGGAACGGGCGAAACGCCCTAAAGGCCGAGCATCAGGTCCATGTTCTGCACCGCCGCACCCGAGGCGCCCTTGCCGAGATTGTCATAGACGGCAATCAGCAGCGCCTGCGCCCTATCGTCATTGGCAAAGACGTAGACCTTCATGCGGTTGGTGCCGTTATAGACCTCCGGATTGATCTCCGGCACGCGCTCCATATGCGCATAGGGCGCCACCTCGACCACTCCGCCCTTGATGGCGGCAAAATGGTCGGCGATCGCGGCGTGCAGTTCGGCACCGGTCGGCACGTGGTCGAGGCCGCCGAGTTGCAGCGGCACCACGGTGATCATGCCTTGCGCGAAATTGCCGACCGCCGGCTGCATGATCGGATCATGCGACAGCTTTGCGTAGGTCCTGAGCTCCGGCACATGCTTGTGCTGCAAGGTCAGCCCATAGGGCAGGAATTCCGAGGCATCCTCGCCCTGGGCGACATAGTCCTCGATCATCGGCCGGCCGCCGCCCGAATAGCCCGAAATGCCATTGACGGTGACCGGGAAATCCGGCGGCAAGAGGCCCGCCGCCACCAGCGGCCGCAGCGTCGCGATCGGCCCTTGCGGCCAACAGCCGGGATTGGCGACGCGCTTGGCATTGGCGATGGTTTTGGCCTGACCCTTGTCCAGTTCGGCAAAGCCATATTCCCAGCCTTCTGCCACGCGATGCGCGGTCGAGGCGTCGATCACCTTGGTGGTGTCGTTGGCAATCAGCGACACGCTCTCCTTGGCGGCCGCATCGGGCAGGCACAGGATGGCGACATCGGCGGCATTGAGGAATTCGGCGCGCGCCGCCGTTTCCTTGCGACGCTCGGTCGGGATCGAGATGATCTCGAGATCGCCGCGCTCGGCCAGCAGCGCCCTGATCTGCAGGCCGGTGGTGCCGTGTTCGCCATCGATGAAGATTTTCGGTTTCATGGTCCTGCCAAATTCCGTTCTAATTCAAACCTAGATGCCTTGGCCGTAGTTCGCAGCGCCATGGTTGCCGTTGTTCAACTCTACGGCCCGCGCCTTACGTTCGGCCACCAGGCCGAGATAGTGCATGGCCACCATAGAGCCGGCGATCGCCGTTATATCGGCGTGATCATAGGCCGGCGCAACCTCGACGACGTCGGCGCCGACAATATCGACCTGGCCGAGTTGGCGCAGCGTCGACAGGATTTTCGCCGAGGACGGTCCGCCGGCAACTGGCGTGCCGGTGCCGGGCGCAAAGGCCGGGTCGAGGCAATCGATGTCGAAGGTAAGGTAGGTCTTCCTGCCGCCGGTGCGGTCGACAATGGCATAGGCGATGTCGGACGCCCGCATCTCCTCGATCTCGTGACCGTAGAGGATCTTGATCCCGAACGTATCGGGGGCGTGCGTGCGGATGCCGATCTGAATCGAGCGGTCGGGATCGATGATGCCTTCATTGACGGCGCGGCCGACGAAAGAACCGTGGTCGATGCGCTTGCCGTCGTCCGGCCATGTGTCCTGGTGGGCGTCGAACTGCACCAGCGCCAGCGGCCCATGGATGGCGGCATGCGCCTTGAGCAGCGGCCAGGTGACGAAATGGTCGCCGCCGAGCGACAAAAGGAAAGCCCCCGATTTCAGGATTTTCGCCGCCTCGCGCTCGATCGTGCCGGGCGTCTTCTGGTGATTGCCCGAATCGAGCAGGCAGTCGCCATAGTCGACGACCGAGAGATGCTCGAACAGGTCGCGCGAGAACGGATATTGCGGATCGTTGTCGAGGATCGCCGAAGCGCGGCGGATCGCCTGCGGCCCGAAGCGCGCGCCCGGCCGGTTGGTGACCGCGGCGTCGAAGGGAATGCCCCATACGACCGCGTCCGCGCCCTTTACATCCTTGGTGTATTTGCGCCGCATGAACGACAGCGCGCCGGCATAGGTCGGCTCGAAGGATGCCCCCGTCTTGGAGCGGGCGGTGAAGGCGTTGTCGATGGTCTGGTTCGCCATTACGGGTCCTCTTTGTTCATCGGGCTGCCACAACTACAGAACCGGCACGCAAGATGCCAGTCACAGCTTGGCGAAACGACGTGGCGCTCTCCCGGGCCGACACAGGATTTTGTCGCCAAGGCGCAAGGCCCTTCTCGATCCTGCTCTGGCGCGCTGCTGGCATGGTTTCAGCACGACTTTGTTGCAGCGGCGCGACAATCCACTAGCCGGCTTCGTTCACCGGCCTGTCACTGACGTCGCCTATCCCCGGGTCGATCCGGCAAGGAGCGATTCTCGATGCGGACCATCTGCCTTCTGTTTTGCGCAGCACTTGCCGCCTTCACCGGCGAGGCCCAGGCAGGCGAAACCCGCGCCAGGCAAATCCTCGACCGCTTCGAGCACGCCAACCAGTGGCGCGACCATGTCATGGTCGCCGCGCACCGCGCCGGCAGCATGCAGGCCGGCAAGACGCTCTATGCCGAAAATTCGCTCGCTGCCGTCGAAGGCGCGATCGCCATCGGCGCCGAGATCGTCGAGGTCGACATCAGGCGCTCGAAGGACGACGAATTCGTCGTCATGCATGACAGCTGGCTCGACCGCACCACGACTTGCAAGGGCGAGGTGGTCAACTACACGCTGGCCGAGCTCAGACACTGCAGGCTGGTAGTCGAAGGCACCGGTGCCGTGACCAATGAAACAGTGTCGACGCTGCGCGAAATGCTGCTGGCGACCAGGGATCGCATCCTGATCAATCTCGACAACAAGCTCGACGTCCAGGCGCTGCCGGGTATGATCGCCGTTGCCCGCGACCTCGGCATGACTGAGCAGGTGATCGTCAAGGAGAACCTGTGGAACCAGCAGCGTATCGACACCGTCAAGGCGGCGCTTGATGCTGCCGGCGGCGGCTTCCAGTTCATGCCGATCATCGCCGATGACGCGGTGCATGACGCCGCCTTTGCCGAGCAGGTCGGCAAGGCTTTTGCGCCCGGCGCCATTGAGCTGATCAACTGGCGGGCGGGGGCGGAGACGCTGACTGAGACCGGCGGCCCGCTGTTCAGCACGCGTATGCGGGCGGTGTCGGTGCGCGGCGGCTGGCACATCTGGGCCGACACCTACGCCATCGTCAACAAACCGGGCGGCTTCCTCTCCGGCGGCCGCGGCGACGAACTGGCGGTCGCGGCCAGCCTGCCGGCCGAGACCTACGGTTTCTGGGCCGAACGCGGCGCCACCATCATCCAGACCGATGAGCCGAAGGTTGCGATTGGCTGGCTGGCGGCGAATGGGTTTCGCGTGCCTTATGCGGATGAGGCAAAGCCGGCCGAGCCGGCGAACACGGCGAGTATCAATTAGAAATTCAACGCCGGCGCTGCACCCCACCCGGCGCTACGCGCCGACCTCCCCATCAAGGGGAGGTAGGGCGTTGGCGCCTTGCATTCCGACAGTTGTGCCCTTCAGAACTGGCTGAGCGCTGGAATCAGGCGCGACCTCCTACCTCCCCTCGATGGGGAGGTCGCGCCGCAGGCGCGGGTGGGGTGATAGCGCAGCCCGCAAAGGGTTACGCCGCCTTCGCCACCCCATCCAGCTCGGCCATAACATCTTCCGACAGCTCCAACTCAGCCGCCGCGAGGTTTTCCCTCAAATGCCCGACCGACGATGTCCCCGGGATCAGCAGGATGTTCGGTGAGCGCTTGAGCAGCCACGCCAGCGCTACCTGCATCGGCGTGGCGCGAAGGCGCGCCGCCACATCCGACAAGGTCGACGACTGCAGCGGGCTGAAACCGCCCAGCGGGAAGAACGGCGTGTAGGCGATACCGGCGCGTGCCAATTCGTCGATCATTCCGTCATCATCCCGGTGCGCCAGATTGTACATGTTCTGCACGCAGACGATCTCGGCGATCCCACGGCCTTCCTCGACCTGCGCGCGGGTGACGTTGCTCAGGCCGATATGGCGCACCAGGCCTTTGCGTTGCAGCTCGGCAAGCACCGTCAGCTGCCCTTCGATCGAGCCCTCGGACGGCCCCATCGTCCCGAACATGATGCGCAAATTGACGACGTCCAGAACCTCAAGTCCGAGGTTCTTGAGATTGTCGTGCACGGCTTGCTCAAGTTCCTTGGCCGAATTGGCAGGCAGCCAGGAGGCATCGCTGCCGCGCCGCGCGCCGATCTTCGTGACGATGACGAGATCTTCAGGATAGGGGAACAGCGCTTCGCGGATCAGCTGGTTGGTGACATACGGGCCGTAATAGTCGCTGGTGTCGATGTGGTTGACCCCGGACGCCACCGCTTCGCGCAGCACCGCAATGGCCGCGTCCCGATCCTTCGGCGGACCGAAAACGTGGGGGCCGGCAAGCTGCATGGCGCCATAGCCGAGCCGCTTCACGGTGTGGCTGCCGAGGGTGAATGTGCCGGACTTTTGGATGGTGGACATGCTCGATCTCCTTTGAGGAGGCGAAGATAGGCGCTGCTCAACCTCGGGATAATCAGGTACAATCCGCACAGCTTGTGCGGATTGGCGAACAATGATGGACCTTGGCGATCTGAACGCCTTCGTGGCGGTGGCGCGTGCCGGCGGTTTTCGCGAAGGGGCTCGTGCGAGCGGCGGCAGCGCGTCGGGCTTGAGCGAGGCGGTGCGCCGTCTGGAGACGCAACTCGGCGTCAGGCTGTTCAACCGCACGACGCGCAGCGTTGTTCCGACCGAGGCCGGCCTCAGCCTCTTGGGACGACTTGGCCCGGCGCTGTCGGAGGTGGAGGCGGCGCTTGACGTGGTCAATGGCTTTCGCGACAGGCCGGCCGGTTCGCTGCGCCTCAATGTGCCGGTCAGCGCCGCGCGGCTGATATTGCCTGATATCATTCCGGGCTTCCTCGCCGCCTATCCCGGTATCCGGCTGGAGGTGATCGCCGATGAGAACTTTGTCGACGTGCTGGCGGCCGGCTGTGACGCCGGCATCCGCTATGACGAGCGGCTGGAGCAGGACATGATCGCGGTGCCGATCGGTCCGCGCGTCCAGCATTTCGCCACAGCCGCCAGTCCTGCCTATCTCGATCGCCATGGGCGGCCGCAGCACCCGAGCGACCTGCTTGGCCACTCCTGCCTGCGCGGCCGCTTTGCCAGCGGTGCAATGCTGCCATGGGAGTTTGAGCGCGACGGCGAGGTGGTGCGGGTCGACACGACGGGGCCGTTGATCGTGCGGATCGGCGGCGCGAGCGATCTTGCCGTCCATGCGGCGATTGCCGGCAGCGGCATCGTCGCTCTCTTCGAGGGCTGGCTTCGCCCTCACTTCGAGAGCGGCGCCCTCGAGCCCGTCCTCGAACCGTGGTGGCAGAGCTTTTCCGGACCGTTTCTCTATTATCCGGGACGGCGCCTGGTGCCGGCGCCGCTGCGGGCGTTTATCGATTTCGTCAAGGCCGGCAAGTTCTGAGACTGCTGCCGGATGAACGACACTCGGCGCCATCACCCCGCCCGGCGCTTCGCGCCGACCTCCCCATCGAGGGGAGGTAGGGCGCCGCGCCCTTATATCCTGGGGGGCCGCCGTACCTGTTGCATGCTCGTCGAATGAGCTGCCGCGACCCCGTACCTCCCCTCGATGGGGAGGTCGCGCCGAAGGCGCGGGTGGGGTGACTGCCGAGACCCAAACAAAAAGGCCGCCCAAAGGCGGCCTTTTCGATATCTGTAGCGCTTAGCGCTTCGAGAACTGGAAGGAGCGGCGGGCCTTCGCCTTGCCGTACTTCTTGCGCTCGACGACGCGGCTGTCGCGGGTCAGGAAGCCGCCCTTCTTGAGCACGGCGCGCAGTGCCGGCTCGTAGTAGGTCAGCGCCTTGGAGATGCCGTGACGAACCGCACCCGCCTGGCCGGACAGGCCGCCGCCGACGACAGTGGCGACGATGTCGTACTGGCCGGCGCGGTTGGAAGCGATGATCGGCTGGTTGAGGATCATCTGCAGGACCGGACGCGCGAAATAGGTCGCGAATTCCTTGTCGTTGACGACGATCTTGCCGGAACCCGGCTTCACCCAGACGCGCGCAATGGCGTTCTTGCGCTTGCCGGTGGCATAGGCGCGGCCCGACTTGTCGAGCTTCTGGACATGGACGGGTGCTGCCGGCTGGGTGTTGGTGTTGCCGGTGGCGGCGCCCAATTCTGCGAGCGAGGAAAGCTCAGCCATCTTATGCAACCTTCTTGTTCTTGGCGTTCAGCTTGGCCACGTCGAGGGTGACGGGCTGCTGGGCGACATGCGGATGTTCCGTGCCTGCATAGACGCGGAGGTTCTTCATCTGGCGGCGGCCGAGGGGCCCGCGCGGGATCATGCGTTCGACGGCCTTCTCAACGACACGCTCGGGGAAACGGCCCTCGAGCAGCTGGCGCGCGGTGCGCTCCTTGATGCCGCCGGGGTGACCGGTGTGCCAGTAATAGACCTTGTCGGTGAACTTCTTGCCGGTGAACACCACCTTGTCGGCATTGATGACGATGACATTGTCGCCGTCGTCGACATGCGGGGTGAAGGTGGGCTTGTGCTTGCCGCGAAGATGATTGGCGATGACAGTGGCGAGACGGCCGACGACGAGACCCTCGGCGTCGATCAGCACCCACTTCTTCACCACATCCGCAGGCTTCTGCGAAAAGGTTGCCATGGATTTCTGCTTTCGGTTTGGACCTACTCCAAATGATGGAGAAGGCGTTTCTTGTTGCTTGGATTGGTGGCAAGGCACGTACCCGCCGCCAATAACAAAACGGCGGCCTTTGCGGGCCGCTGCTTCGGGTGGGCTTATAGGCGAGGGGACTTTGCGCGTCAAGGCACAGGAAAAGCGCGCGAGCGCGTAAAGATAAATAAAAACAATGGCTTGGTAAAAAGGTATTATTTTACCACATCGCTGGCCCGCTTCGGCGGGATCGAATAGGTGCCCGTTGCATGCGCCACCGTGTGTCGGTCTGGTCCGGCAACGATGTCGATGTCAAACACCATCAGGCTCTTGCCCAGCTTCAGGATGCGGCAATGCCCGTCGATCGGCCCCGCCTCGGCCTTGCGGACAAAGTTGATGTTGAGGTTGGTGGTCACCGATAGGGCATCCGGTCCGGCGTGACTGAGCACGCAGACATAGCCGCCAATGTCGGCCAGCGTGAACAGCGAAGGGCCGGACACCGTGCCGCCGGGCCGCAAATGCCGCTCGTCGGCATTGAGCCGCACCGTGCAGCCGCCCGGGAACACGTCGAGCGCCTCATAGAAGGTGAATTCGTCGTTGAGCTGCGGATAGACGCTTGCCATCAGCGCATTGACTTCAGGCGCCGTCAGCACCGGTTTGAGATTGTCCTGGGCGGGCATATCGGTTTCCCCTTGGCACCTGTGCCTGTATGAACGCGGTCCGGTGCCTGTTGCAACCGTCGCCGATGGCGTCAGATCGGTGCGTCGCTTGTGCCAGCATCGGTTTCAGGGTGTTGGACGATCGGAGATCGCATACTAGATTGTAGTCATCCAACTCGACTGGGGAGAAGCGGCCCATGGCCGAAATCGTCGCCATCAAGCCGCCCGAAGGTCCGGTCATCGCCAGGCTGGACAAGGGCGTGCTGCGCCTGACGCTCGCCAATCCGCCTGCCAATGCCTTGTCGCTGTCCGTCATGGCGGCGCTAAGCGCCGAACTCGAGCACGCCAAAACCAACAAATCCGTCCGCGTCGTCGTCCTGGCGGCGTCCGGAAAAGTGTTCTGCGCAGGCCATGACCTCAAGGAAATGACCGCGCGCCGAGCCGACCCGGACAAGGGCAGGGCGTTCTTCGAGCAGACATTTTCGGCTTGTGCTGCCTTGATGCAGGCGATCGTGCGCCATCCGCTGCCGATAATCGCCGAGGTCGATGGTTTGGCCACCGCCGCCGGGCTGCAACTGGTCGCCAGCTGCGACCTCGCCATCGCCTCGCATGAAGCGACGTTCTGCACGCCGGGCGTCAATATCGGCCTGTTCTGCTCGACGCCGATGGTGGCGCTGTCGCGCAATGTCTCGCGCAAGCACGCCATGGAGATGCTTCTGACCGGCGAGACCATCGATGCGGCAACCGCCAAGGAGTTCGGCCTAGTCAACCGCGTGGTGCCGCGCGAATACCTGAATCAGATCGTCACCAAATACGCGCAAACCATTGCTTCCAAATCATCTTTGGTGGTCAAGACCGGCAAGGAAGCCTTCTACGCGCAGGCCGAAATGGGCTTGGCCGACGCCTATGCCTATACAGGCCGCGTCATGGTCGAGAACATGCTGGCACGCGATGCGGAAGAAGGCATCGGCGCTTTCATCGGCAAGCGCAAGCCGGAATGGACGGACGACTAAAACATGGAACCGCGCATCTCGATAATCACCATCGCCACCGACGATCTCGAGCGAGCCGTGCGCTTCTACGAGGCGATGGGCCTGAAGCGTCACGCTGGCATCACCGACGGTGTCGCTTTCTTCCAGATGGGGGGCGGCATTCTCGGCCTGTTTCCACGCCAAAGCGCCGAAGAAGATTCAGGCGTCACCTTCGCCAGGGCGCCGTCGGCAGTCTACCTCGCCTACAACACTCGCTCCGACGCCGAAGTCGACGAGGTG
The DNA here is from genome assembly GCF_057784295.1 of Mesorhizobium sp. CNPSo 4688. Classification (NCBI taxonomy): domain Bacteria; kingdom Pseudomonadati; phylum Pseudomonadota; class Alphaproteobacteria; order Hyphomicrobiales; family Phyllobacteriaceae; genus Mesorhizobium; species Mesorhizobium sp. CNPSo 4688. Next base: position 522,600 of record NZ_JBWLUY010000001.1, on the reverse strand, counting down.
CTCGCCATGGCGGAAAAAGCCGGTGGCAGGATCGTCAAGCCGGCAGGGCGCGCCTTCTGGGGCGGCTGGTACGGCTATTTCGCAGATGCCGACGGCCATGTCTGGGAAGTCGCGCACAATCCTGCCTTTCCGATCGCGGATGACGGCACCATCTCGCTGCCGGACTGATCGGTCCGCATGGCCTATCGCAAGCAACTGACGCGGCTGAAGGCGCCTTATCTCAAGCGCATCCTGCTCGACCCCGAGCGCGTGGCTGACTGGGAAAAGTATCCCTGGAACCTGCCGCTATTTCGCGGCCACGAATTCGAGCTCGAATTCACCACGCCGATCACCATCATTGTCGGCGAGAACGGCACCGGAAAATCGACGCTGCTGGAGGCTATCGGCGCTTTGGCCGGTTATGACGAAGCCGGCGGCGGCAAGGGCTACAGGCCGGTTGATCATTCCATCGCTATCGACAAGAGCGGCGCCGCGCTGGCAAACACCTTTCGCGGCCACTGGCTGCCAAAGGTCACCGCTGGCTGGTTCTTTCGCGCCGAATCTTTTTACTCGGTCGCCCGCGATCTGGACCAGGCGGCGCTGGAAGATCCGTTCGGACCGCCGCCGCCGGACTTTTTGTCGTGGTCGCACGGCGAGGGCTTCATCCGCTTTTTCGAGGAGCGCTGCCGCCGGCAAGGCATCTACATCCTCGACGAGCCCGAAAGCGCGCTTTCACCGTCGCGGCAGATCGAGCTGCTGAAAATGCTGCGGCGCATGGACCAGTCGGGCACGGCGCAAGTGATCATGGCCACGCATTCGCCGCTGCTGATGGCTTGTCCCGGCGCGCGGCTGTTTCGCATCAGCCGCTTCGGCCTCGATCCGACCGACTTCAGCGACACCGATCATTTTCGCATGTTGCGCGACTTCTGCACCGACCCGCAGGCGTTTATGGAAGAGGCGCTGCGGGAAGACGACGAATGACGATGAGCGACGACGACCTCAACTGGCAGAGCGAACAGGCTTGTCGCGAAGCCTGGCCGGCAGCCGTGGAAACCGTCGTCGACGGCTGGCTGCTCAGGCGTTCGGGCGGCCGGACCCGGCGCAGCAACTCGGTCAATCCCTTGCGCGGCAGACGCGGCGCACCTGAGAGCGTGCTTGCCACGGCCGAGGCGTTCTACATCAGCCATGGCCAGACCCCGCTGTTTCGGGTTCCCGGCATCGCTGCAGAGATGGACACGCTCCTCGACCGTCAAGGCTATGATCTCGAAGGCGGAACCATCCATCTCTACGGCGGGATCGACGAGCTGGCTGATATCAGCGACGAGCACGTCAGCGTTTCGCCAACGCCCAGCGAGGACTGGTTCGCCGCGCGGTTCGGCATGGGCGCTTATGACGACACTGATCGCCGCGTTTTTCGCGAGATGCCTGGGCTGATCATTGGCGACAAGGCGTTCGTGTCCTGCGAGCGTGACAGCGAAATTGCCGCCTTGGCCTATGGCGTCATCCGCGATGGGCTGCTTGTGGTGGAGTCGGTTGAAACCGACGGCCGTTTCCGGCAGCAAGGCCTCGGCCGCAAGACGGTTGGCGGCCTGATCGGCTGGGCGCGGCGGGCAGGGGCCTCGGCGGCCTGCCTGCAGGTCGTCGCCGACAACGCGCCGGGCCGCGCGCTCTATGCCTCGCTTGGGTTTGCCCGAGAACTCTACCGCTATCACTACCGCAGGAAGGCGATTGTCGGATGAACCACGATACCTACGACAATGCCTATATCGGCGGCATCCTCAATTCGGTGAAGACCATCGCCATGGTCGGCGCGTCAGCCAACGACGTCAGGCCGAGCTTTTTCGTGCTGAAATATCTGCTGGCCAAGGGCTTTTCGGTGTTCCCGATCAATCCGGGACAGGCCGGCAAGGAAATCCTCGGCCGCATGACCTATGCCAGCATTGCCGATCTCCCTGAACCGGTCGACATGGTCGACATTTTTCGTGCCTCGGCAGCGGTGCCCGGCATTGTCGATGAGGTGCTGAAGCTCGATCCCTTGCCGAAAGTGATCTGGATGCAGCTTGGCGTGCGCCATGACGAGGCGGCTGCGCGTGCCGAGGCGGCGGGAATGAAGGTCGTGATGAACCGCTGCCCCAAGATCGAATATGGCAAGCTGTCGGGCGAGATCGGTTGGACCGGCGTCAACTCCGGTGTCCTGTCGTCCAAGAAGCCGCTGATGCGGTCGGGATTCCAGAGTTTCGGCGTGCGCCAGAAATAGACCGCGGTTCCGAAAGCCACGCTCGGTTCCCAGGCGAGCAAAATTATTCCGGGAAACGATGAAGTTCCTCGCGCGTTCATCGTAGATCGCTTGCCGAAAGGTATTTTCTTCTTTGCATTCGCGCCCGCGCTTCGCCAAGAATGCCCGGCGATTTTCAGCAGGTTCAGGAGAGGGAGGTTTCGATGACCCGTACGCCCGGTTTTAACACGCTCGCCGTCCATGCCGGCGCCAAGCCCGACCCGGCGACGGGAGCGCGCGCCACGCCGATCTACCAGACGACCTCCTTCGTCTTCGACGATGCCGACCACGCCGCCTCGTTGTTCGGGCTGAAGGCTTTCGGCAACATCTACACCCGCATCATGAACCCCACCCAGGCGGTGCTGGAGGAGCGGATCGCGGCGCTTGAAGGCGGCACGGCCGCACTTGCCGTCGCTTCCGGCCATGCGGCGCAGGTGATCGTGTTCCACAATCTCATGCGGCCCGGTGACAATTTCGTTGCCGCGACAAGGCTTTACGGCGGCTCGATCAACCAGTTCGGCCACGCCTTCAAGAATTATGGCTGGGAGGTGCGCTGGGCCGACACCAACGACATCTCGACCTTCGAGAGCCAGATCGACGACAAGACCAAGGCGATCTTCATCGAGAGCCTGGCCAATCCGGGCGGGGTCTTCGTCGACATCGAGAAGATCGGCGACATTGCCCGCAAACACGGCCTGCCGCTGATCGTCGACAACACGCTGGCCTCGCCCTATCTGGTGCGGCCGATCGAGCATGGCGCCGACATTGTCGTCCATTCGCTGACCAAATTCATCGGCGGCCACGGCAATTCGATCGGCGGCGCCATTGTCGACGGCGGCACGTTCGACTGGTCGAAATCGGGCAAGTACCCGATGCTGTCGGAGCCGCGCCCCGAATATGGCGGCCTCGTGCTGCACGAAACCTTCGGCAATTTCGCCTTCGCCATCGCCGCGCGCGTGCTCGGCCTGCGCGACCTCGGCCCGGCGATCTCGCCGTTCAACGCCTTCCTGATCCTCACCGGCCTGGAAACCCTGCCGCTCCGGATGCAGCGCCATTGCGACAATGCCGTCACCGTCGCTGGCTGGCTGTCCAACCACCCCAAGGTCGCCTGGGTGAACTATCCCGGCCTGCCCAGCGACAAGAACAATGCGCTGCAGAAGAAATACTCGCCGCTCGGCGCCGGCGCTGTCTTCACCTTCGGCCTGAAGGGCGGCTACGAGGCTGGCGTCAAATTCGTCGAGGCGCTGGAACTGTTCTCGCATCTGGCCAATGTCGGCGATACCAAGTCGCTGGTCATCCATCCGGCCTCGACCACGCACCGCCAGCTTTCCGACGAGCAGAAGGTCAAGGCCGGTGCTGGGCCTGACACCGTCCGGCTTTCCATCGGCATTGAGGATGTCAACGACATCGTCGCCGATCTGGAACAGGCCCTGGCCAAGGTTTGATCATGGCCGAGCCAAAATTCCTGTCCGTCGGCGTCGACAGCGTCGACGTCGAGCATGGCGCACCCGCGCCGGATCGCCTGATTGCGGGCGATCCGAAATTCCGCACCTGGAATGTCGAGGAGCGCGACGGCGGCCTCTACGCCGGTATCTGGGAAGCGACGCCCGGCAAGTGGCGCATCGTCTATGACGAATGGGAGTTCTGCCACATCCTGTCCGGCGTCTCCGTGGTTGCCGAGGACGGTGGCGAGGCGCGCACGGTGCGTGCCGGCGACAGCTTTGTGCTCAGGCCGGGCTTCAAGGGCAGCTGGGAAGTGCTTGAAACGACTCGCAAGGAGTATGTGATCAAGCTCTGAAGGACTACTTCGGAAACAAAGTGAGGCAGGCTTCCGACGCCTTGTCGTGCATCGCCAGCGCCTCCTCGGCCTCGGCATCGCTGTCCGATATTTCGTCGCGGTAATAGCGCGTCACCAGGTCGAGCCCCGCCTGCGTTATCCCTTGTGTCGGCATTTCGCGGGCAAGGCAGCCGCAGAGGCCGAGCGCCCGGTCCGGCGTGCCGATCTTGCGGTTGGTCAGGATGAAATCCTTGGCCGGGCAGGCGTCGAGAAAGGCGTCGAAGTCGAGCTTTTGCGGCGGCTGGTCGCCATGGTTCATATAGGCCTGCGGCCATTGGCTGCTGCCGCTGGCGACCTCGCAGCCGATTGCGACGTCGGAGGCATTGCCTGAAAGCGTTTGCCAGGCGGCCTCCTTGTCGCCGCTGGGATAGACGAAGTCCGTGCCGAGCGACGCTACATAGAGGTCGAGATCAGCCTGCGAGAAGCCCACCGCCTGGAATCGGTTGAGCTGGCATTGGCAATCGCTTGCCGCACGTTCGGCTTCGCCCTCCTCCGGCGGCTCACTGGTCCTCGATTTCCGGCAGGCGGCCATGAAGGTGTCGCCGTTCAGCGATGTGGCCGGCAGCGTCGAGATGTCGACATAGCGATCGCCGTTCCAGCCGATCGTCAACTGATCGGACTGGATATCGAAATAGCGATTTCGCTTGAAAATGCTAAGGCTGATCTTGTCCTGCGGCACCAGCCGGGCGCCCGGTATGTCGCCCAGCACCTCGCGGTAGCTGTCGCCTTCCAGCACGAACAGGAAATTGCCGCATGTCGTGCCGTCGCAACCCGGTTGATAACGATAGGCGAAGATTTCGGGAAAACCATCGAGATTGAGGTCGACGTCCATGGCGAAGGACGTCAGTGCCATACCTTTGGAACTGGTTTGGCGGTCAAGCAGGCCGACCGCCATTTTCTTGGCAATGGCCATGCTGTTTTGCCACTGTATGTCGTCGGTTTGCCGTCGGGCAGACGCGGCTGCGATGCAGGCGCACAGCAAGACGAGAGCGAACGCTATCGCCCGGGTCGAAAACAGTTTCATTTTAGCACCCCGGCCTCGCGTCAGAACCCGACGGCGAGCCTTTCCAGCCCATGGAAGTGGTAAGTGTCGCGGAAGCGCGGCTCCTCCGCAAGATGGAGTTGCGGCTGCCGCTCGAACAGCGTTTTCAGCGACACCTGCAATTCCAGCCGCGCCAGCGGCGCGCCGATGCAGAAATGAATGCCGGCGCCGAACGAGACGTTCTTCTGGTCGGCGCGGCCGGGTCGGAAGACGCCAGGTTCGGCAAAGGCAAGCGGGTCATGATTGGCCATCCCGAGCAGCAGGCCGATTGTCTCGCCCGGTTGTACGACAACCCCTGATGTTACCTCGATCTCCTGATAGGCATAGCGGGTGAACATATGCAGCGGCGCGTCGAAGCGCAGGCATTCCTCGACCGTGGCCGCGGTCGCCTCCGGCGAGGTGAAGAAGCGGCCGGGGTCCCCGCCTTGTGCCAACAGCGTGCGCACGGCGTTGCCGGTCTGGTGGACCGTTGCCTCGTGGCCGGCATTGAGCAAAAGGATGGCGGACGAGACCAATTCGTCTTCCGACAGCTTCTGGCCGTCTTCCTGCGCCGCGATCAGCAACGACAACAGATCGTCGCCGGGCTTTTTGCGCCGCTCGGTGACGTAGCCGCGCAAAAAGTCGGAAAAATCGTGCGCGGCGCGATTGGCCGTCTCCTCTGTCTCGCGGGTGCGGCCGTGCATGTACATCGCCACCATCTGGTGCGACCAGTCGAGCAGTTGCGGCCCCATCTCGACCGGCACGCCGAGCATTTCGGCAATGATGGTGATCGGCAAGGGGGCGGCGAAGGCAGGCAGCAGATCGACTTGGTCCGGTTCGAACCGGTCGATAAGCTCATTGGCCAGTGCTTCCACGCGCGGCCGCAGCCGCTCGACCTGCCGCGAGACGAAGGCGCGGTTGACCAGCGTCCGCAGCCTGGTGTGCACCGGCGGCTCCAGCTCCAGCATCGAATTCACCTCGATGCCGTCGAAGGCGGCGAGATGCGAACGATCCTCGCCGATACCGCGGCTGTCGGGAATGCCGGCCGGGTTCTGGCGGCCGAAACGGCGGTCGCGCAGCAGCCTGTTGACGTCGTCGAAGCCGCCAAAACACCAGAAGCCGAATTCTTCCCAGAAAAAGGTGTTCGATGCGCCATGCAGGAAGGCGTAGGCGTCATAAGGGTTCTGGAAAAACGCCGGCTCGTGCGGGTCGAGCCGCAGGCGGCGCGCGGCTGGGTCAAAGGCGAGGTAGGGCGGCATGGATTTGGTCATGCCAGACCATTAGCGCGGCTTGCCAGCTTGGTGCCAGACCGTATGTTGGCCACCGACGGGCCTATGGATTGAGCCAGCCGGGACGGCCCTCGACGACGTGCCGAACTCTAATCCTGGCAATGGCGCGCAATATGCACGCGGCGCCAACTGGTCGAACCTTCCTGCACCACCACCCGGCGCGCCACCCGCTGGTATGACGGCGCAATCTCAGTGATGTGCCGCCGCTCGGGGCGCACCAGCACTTCATGCGCGACGCTCTCATATTCGGCCGGCAGCACGACCCGGCGGGTACGCGCGGGTTCAATCTCTACCGTTTCGGCGACACGTGCATAGCGGGCCTTGCGCCAGACCTTGCACAGCACCCGGCGTCCGTGGATGACGCGCCATTCCCAGGCATAGCCGCCATCGTCGACCTTGACCGTGTGGTAGACCGTGCGAGTGATGGCCGGCATGACCTCATAGGTGACGCGGGGCGGCGCGATCTGCTCGACGCGCTCCATCGTGCCATAGATCGGCGGGTCGTAGTCGACCAGCTGCCCGCCGGGGCTGACCATGACGTCTTCATAGACCGTGTCATAGAGCGCCGGCCTGTGCACCGGCTCGTAGCATTCGACGGCGCGGCCGCCGGCGACCGCTTCGGACACCATGCCGAGACCGGCAAGGCCGGAAATGGCCAAGGAAGCTGTTTTCCTGATCATGGCACTCCCCCTGTTTGAACGCGAAAACGCAAGTTCAACGTTGAATTGTAGGGTATGGTTCTCCCGGGGAAAGCGGTTTCGCCGCATTTCGTTAAGCGATGCGGTTAAGGAATTGCTACACCGAAAGCGCGGCCAGCCGCGTCTTGACTTCCCCTTGCGCGGAAACCTTGATTCGACTTAACCAGATGGCTAGGAGAAGGCGGCCTTGCGCTAGGGTGAGCCGGCATCCTATTTACATCCTAACCGTCCAGAACCGATTCTGCCCGATTGCTAATATTCCCGGCGCCGGAATCCCATCTCCAAAAAGGGATAGTCCATGAAGAACCCCGTCGAAACCTACATGAACCTCGTTCCGATGGTGGTCGAGCAGACCAATCGTGGTGAGCGGGCCTACGACATTTTCTCGCGCCTGCTGAAAGAGCGCATCATTTTCATCACCGGCCCGGTCGAAGACGGCATGGCGACGCTGGTTTGTGCACAGCTTTTGTTCCTCGAGGCCGAGAACCCGAAGAAAGAGATCAACCTCTACATCAACTCGCCGGGTGGCGTGGTGACCTCGGGCATGGCGATCTACGACACCATGCAGTTCATCAAGCCGGCGGTGTCGACGCTGTGCATCGGCCAGGCGGCGTCGATGGGCTCGCTGCTTCTGACCGCCGGCCACAAGGACATGCGTTTTGCCACGCCGAATGCCCGCATCATGGTGCATCAGCCTTCCGGCGGCTTCCAGGGCCAGGCTTCCGACATCGAGCGCCACGCCCAGGACATCATCAAGCTGAAGCGCCGCCTCAACGAGGTCTATGTCAAGCACACCGGCAAGAGCTACGAAGAGATCGAAAAAACGCTTGACCGCGACCATTTCATGACCGCCGACGAAGCCAGGGATTTCGGCCTCATCGACAAGGTCATTTCGTCGCGCGAGCCGGTCGAAGGCGTCGCCGCATAAGGCTGCATGGCAGTTGGATGGCGGGATAACACGCTTTTGCTGGGATTTGCGGCATTTCGGCCACAATTGGCTGTTCCCTCGGCGGATGGGATTGCCTACGTTAATGCTATGTTGATTTTCGACGGCTTAGCTTTGGGTGGGGTTGTCGCGAATCATTGCTACGTTTTCTGATTTGTGTTTCGTACGGATTGCGTTGCGGGAGCCGGGACACTGGCGGCGGCGAATTCCCGCGATAGATAGAATATGCGCCGTTTCAGCCAGACCATCGGCGGGCGGCGATGAAAGGATAGGAAAATGAGCAAGGTCGGCAACAACAGCGGTGATTCCAAGAACACGCTTTATTGCTCGTTTTGCGGCAAAAGCCAGCACGAGGTGCGCAAGCTGATCGCCGGCCCGACGGTGTTCATCTGCGACGAGTGCGTCGAGCTCTGCATGGACATCATCCGCGAGGAGAACAAGACCTCAATGGTGAAGTCGCGCGAGGGCGTGCCGACACCGCAGGAGATCCTCAAGGTCCTCGACGACTATGTCATCGGCCAGCCCTACGCCAAGCGCGTGCTGTCGGTGGCCGTGCACAATCACTACAAGCGCTTGGCGCATGCCGGCAAGAACAACGATGTCGAGCTGGCGAAGTCCAACATCTTGCTGATCGGCCCGACCGGCTGCGGCAAGACGCTGCTGGCCCAGACCCTGGCCCGTATCATCGACGTGCCCTTCACCATGGCCGACGCCACGACCCTGACCGAAGCCGGTTATGTCGGTGAGGACGTCGAAAACATCATCCTGAAGCTCTTGCAGTCGGCCGACTACAATGTCGAGCGCGCCCAGCGCGGCATCGTCTACATCGACGAAATCGACAAGATTTCGCGCAAGTCCGACAATCCCTCTATCACCCGCGACGTGTCGGGCGAGGGCGTGCAGCAGGCGCTGTTGAAGATCATGGAAGGCACGGTCGCCTCCGTGCCGCCGCAGGGTGGCAGGAAGCATCCGCAGCAGGAGTTCCTGCAGGTCGACACCGCCAACATCCTGTTCATCTGCGGCGGCGCCTTCGCCGGGCTGGACAAGATCATCTCGGATCGCGGCAGGAAGACCTCGATCGGCTTCGGCGCCATCGTCGCTTCGCCAGAGGATCGTCGCACTGGCGACGTCTTCCGCCTGGTCGAGCCTGAGGATCTCCTGAAGTTCGGCCTCATTCCCGAGTTTGTCGGCCGTCTGCCGGTCCTGGCAACGCTGGAAGACCTCGACGAGCCGGCGCTGATCCAGATCCTGACCGAGCCGAAGAACGCGCTGGTCAAGCAGTATCAGCGGCTGTTCGAGATGGAGAGTGTCGACCTGACCTTCCACGAGAATGCGCTGTCGGCGATCGCCAAGCGCGCCATCGAGCGCAAGACAGGCGCCCGCGGCCTGCGCTCGATCATGGAAGCGATCCTGCTCGACACCATGTTCGAACTGCCCGCGCTGGAAGGCGTCCGCGAAGTGGTGATTTCGGAAGAAGTGGTGACCGGCAGCGCCCGGCCGCTCTACATCTATTCCGAGCAGAAGGAAAAGAAGGGCAATGTCAGCGCCTGACATGGCATCTGGCCCAACCTTTTTATGGAACGGCGCCCCTTGGGCGCCGTTTTGCTGTGGTGAGGTATCAAGCCTAGTGCTGGAGTGGACGAACGGCCCGTGTTGACCCTTGATCTTTGCCCCTTGTGCATCCAACTAACACTGGAAGGCCGTGGTGCCGAATTCTGTGCTGTAAAACTCCCGTCACAAACGGTGGTAGGCGGAACGACCCACGGTCGTTAATATGAGATTCGCGGTTGGCTCAATTAGCGGCCGCGACATGAAAGGTTGGACAATGGCCAAAATATCCAAGGCTCCCAGCGACGGCGTCTTCGCAGTCCTCCCACTGCGCGACATCGTGGTGTTCCCGCACATGATCGTTCCGCTCTTTGTCGGGCGTGAAAAGTCGATCAAGGCGCTGGAAGAGGTTATGGGTCAGGAAAAGCAGATCCTGCTTGCCACCCAGATGAATGCCGCCGATGACGATCCCGAGCCCGATGCGATTTTCGACATCGGTACGCTCGCCAATGTGCTGCAATTGCTGAAGCTGCCCGACGGCACCGTCAAGGTGCTGGTCGAAGGCGCTTCGCGCGCCAAAATCGTCTCGTTCACCGACCGTCCGGACTTCCACGAAGCCCGCGCTGCCGCGCTGGTCGAGCCGGAAGAGGAAGAGGTCGAGGTCGAGGCGCTCGCCCGTTCGGTCGTCACCGACTTCGAAAACTACGTCAAGCTGAACAAGAAGATCTCGCCCGAAGTGGTGGGCGCTGCCAGCCAGATCGACGACTATTCCAAGCTCGCCGATACGGTCGCGTCGCACCTCGCCATCAAGATCCCTGAAAAGCAGGAGATGCTGGCCACGCTTTCCGTCAAGGAACGGCTGGAAAAGGCGATGGGCTTCATGGAAGCCGAAATCTCCGTCCTGCAGGTGGAGAAGCGCATCCGTTCGCGCGTCAAGCGCCAGATGGAGAAGACGCAGCGCGAATACTACCTCAACGAGCAGATGAAGGCGATCCAGAAGGAGCTCGGCGAAGGCGAGGACGGCCGCGACGAGGCCGCCGAGATCGAGGCGCGCATCAAGAAGACCAAGCTTTCCAAGGAGGCCCGCGAGAAGGCGGAAGCCGAGTTGAAGAAGCTGCGGACGATGTCGCCGATGTCGGCTGAATCGACCGTCGTGCGCAACTATCTCGACTGGATCCTGTCGATCCCGTGGGGCAAGAACTCCAAGGTCAAGCAGGACCTGGCGTTCGCGCAGAACGTGCTCGATACCGATCATTTCGGTCTCGACAAGGTCAAGGACCGCATTGTCGAGTATCTCGCCGTGCAGAGCCGCCAGAAGAAGCTGAAGGGGCCGATCCTGTGCCTCGTCGGCCCTCCCGGCGTCGGCAAGACCTCGCTCGGCAAGTCGATCGCCAAGGCGACCGGCCGCGAATTCATCCGCATGGCGCTTGGCGGCGTGCGTGACGAAGCCGAGATCCGTGGTCACCGCCGCACCTACATCGGTTCGATGCCCGGCAAGGTCATCCAGTCGATGAAGAAGGCCAAGAAGTCCAACCCGCTCTTCCTGCTCGATGAGATCGACAAGATGGGCCAGGACTTCCGGGGCGATCCGTCATCGGCCTTGCTCGAGGTGCTCGATCCCGAGCAGAACTCGACGTTCATGGACCATTACCTCGAGGTCGAATACGACCTGTCGAGCGTGATGTTCGTGACGACGGCGAACACGCTGAACATCCCTGCGCCCTTGATGGACCGCATGGAGATCATCCGTATCGCCGGCTACACCGAGGACGAGAAGATCGAGATCGCCAAGCGTCACCTGATGCCCAAGGTGGTTCGCGACCACGCGCTGCAGCCGAAGGAATTTTCGGTCAGCGAGGACGCGATCCGCGGCATCATCCAGACCTACACCCGTGAAGCGGGTGTCAGAAGCCTCGAGCGCGAGCTGATGAAGCTCGGGCGCAAGGCGGTGACCGAGATCCTGAAGACGAAGAAGAAGACGGTGAGCATCACGGCGGCGAACCTCGCCGATTACCTCGGTGTTCAGCGCTTCCGCTTCGGTCAGGTCGAGGCTGACGATCAGGTCGGTGTCGTTACCGGTCTTGCCTGGACGGAAGTCGGCGGCGAGCTGCTGACGGTCGAAGGTGTCATGATGCCCGGCAAGGGCCGCATGACGGTGACCGGCAATCTGCGCGACGTGATGAAGGAATCGATCTCGGCGGCGGCCTCCTATGTCCGCTCAAGAGCCGTCGATTTCGGCATCGAGCCGCCGCTGTTCGACAAGCGCGACATCCACGTGCACTTGCCGGAGGGCGCTACGCCGAAGGACGGACCGTCCGCAGGTGCCGCCATGGCGACAGCCATTGTGTCGATACTGACGGGTATTCCGGTCAGGGCCGATGTGGCGATGACTGGCGAGATAACGCTTCGCGGCCGCATCTTGCCGATCGGCGGCCTCAAGGAAAAGCTGCTCGCCGCACTGCGCGGCGGCATCAAGAAGGTGCTGATCCCGGAAGACAACGCCAAGGATCTGGCGGAGATTCCGGACAACGTGAAGAACGGCATGGAGATCATTCCGGTCTCACGCGTCGGCGAGGTTCTGAGGCACGCGCTGGTGCGCATGCCGGAGCCGATCGAGTGGGTCGAGCCGGTCAATCCGCCGGCCACGACCGACAGCGCCGACGATGCTGGAAAGTCGCTTGCACATTAGTTTTTGCTAAGGGTGCAGTGCACAAATGGAAAGCCGGGCCTTGAGCCCGGCTTTTTCATGTGAAAAACCCACCTTTTCCGGGCTTTTTCGCACTTTTTCCGCGCTTTTCGACTTGGTTGCGGGAACGCTTCTTTCTAAAGTCCCTTTCCTGCCGGACGAGTCGAAGAGTTCCGGTTTTTCTCATGGAAGGGAATTTTTATGAACAAGAACGAACTGGTTTCCGCTGTCGCTGAATCCGCGAGCATTTCGAAGGGTGACGCACAGTCGGCGGTCGATGCGGTGTTCTCCGTCATCACTGGCGAACTGAAGAAGGGCGGCGATGTACGGCTCGTCGGCTTCGGAAATTTCACCGTCTCCAAGCGTGCGGCGTCGACTGGCCGCAACCCGCAGACTGGCGCGGAAGTGAAGATTCCGGCGCGTACCGTGCCGAAGTTCTCGGCCGGCAAAGGCCTCAAGGACGCGGTCAACTAAGACCATTTTTTCTCTTCAGAGAATCTCGAAAAGCCGGGCTCGCCCGGCTTTTCTTTTGCCTCGTCGGCAACGCGACACGGCAGGCCGTCAGCCCGCTGAGGCGAGCCTTCAGCCCACCGGCGCGTCGGCCCTCATCAGGCCTTCCTGCTTGAGATCGGCCCAAAGTGCCGCGGGCAGCTTGGCGTCAAGCAGCGCGCGGTTGTTTTCAACCTCGGCCGGCAGCTGGCCGCCGGGGATGACCGACACCACGGACGGGTGCAGCAGCGGGAATTGCAGCGCAGCCTCGATCAGCCTGACGCCGTGGCGCTTGCAGACGGCTTCGATGCGCCCGACACGATCCATGATGTCGTGTGGCGCCTCGGAGTAATTGTAATAGGCGCCTGGCTTCGGCCCGGTCGCCAGTATGCCGGAATTGTAGGGGCCACCGAGCACGATGCCGATGCCGCGCTTCTCACAGAGCGGCAGGAAGGTGGCAAGCGCTTCCTGCTCGAGCAGCGTGTAGCGCCCGGCCAGCAGGAACAGGTCGAAATCGCCGCGCTCGGCCAGGGTCTGGCAGACCTCCCATTCATTGATGCCGCCGCCGAACGCCTTGATCACACCCTGGTCGCGCAGCGCAAGCAGTCCGTAATAGCCCGAGGCCATGAACTCCTCGATACGCTGGTCTGACGCTTCCTTGCTGCCATGGGTAAAGATGTCGAGGTCATGGACGAAAAGGATGTCGATGCGGTCGACGCCGAGCCGTTCCAGGGACGCCTCGAACGAGCGCATGACGCCGTCATAGCTGTAGTCGTAGACCTCGCGGCGCGTCGGCGTGTCGAAGAACTTGCCGATGCCGGTACGTTCCTCCGGCGGGCAGACACGCAGCAGGCGGCCGACCTTGCTCGACAGCACATAGTCATCGCGCTTCCTGCCGCGCAGGAAGGCATTGAGGCGGGTTTCGGCGAGACCTAAGCCATAGAGCGGCGCGGTGTCGTAGTAGCGGCAGCCGGTCGCCCACGCCGCCTCCAGCGTGGCATTGGCATCCGCGTCGGGGACGGCGCGGTAGAGGTTGCCGAGCGGCGCGCTGCCGAAGCCGAGTTCGGTGAAGTCGATGCCGCCATTGCCGATGCGGTCGAAATGCCGTGTCTTCATGTCGCTTGAGATTTCCTGGATTGATTTGTCTGACATGACACTATCACGCCGGTGGCACAGCAAAAGCCGCGGCGTCTGTTGGACACGCATTTTCGCGGTGATAGCATGAACAAAAACAAGCCTTTCCCGGCAAATGCGCAACCGGAAATCCCGGCCACAACCCTGGCGGAACCCTGATGACGAATGCCGGCTCGGATATGTTCGCGACCGCCCTGCAAGAGTTGGGCGCCGTGCTGGCGCGCGTCGACGAAGCCGGCATCGACACTGCTTGCGCAACGCTCGCCCGCGCGCAGAAGATCGTCGTCTATGGCTGCGGCCGCGAGGCCTTGCAGCTCAAGGGCCTCGCCATGCGGCTTTATCACCTCGGGCTCGACGTGTCGGTGGTCGGCGACATGAACACGCCACCTCTTGGCCCGGGCGATGTCTTCCTGGTCAGTTCAGGCCCGGGCGAGACCACGACGGTGCTTACCTTGATGCAGGTCGCCCGTGACGCCGGCGCGACGGTGCTGCTGCTCACCGCCGAGGCTGGGGGCAGTGCGGCCGCACTCGCCGACTTCACCTTGCTCATCCCGGCGCAGACCATGGCGCGCGACCAGGGGCCGCAAAAGACATCGCTGCTGCCAATGGGCTCGGTCTTCGAAGGCGCGCTGTTCCTGCTGTTCGAGGTGATGGTGCTGAAGCTCAAAGGGCTGACCGGCCAGTCGTCAGAGGCCATGCGCGCCCGCCACACCAACATGGAGTAGGCGCGATGCGCTACGAATTGATGCTGCCGCACCAGATCCGCACGGCGATCGCCGAGAACTGGCCGGTCGTGCTGCCGCTCGGCGTGCTCGAATATCACGGCGAACACATGGCCGTCGGCATGGACACGCTGGCCGTCATCAAGACGCTGGAGCTTTACGAAAAGGAGGCCGACATCGTCATCCTGCCGTCCTTCTACTACGGCGCGGCGAGCTATGCGGTGGCGGCGCCCGAAGGCAGCGGCTCGGTGCAGGTCGGCGGCAATCAGCTGGCGCCGTTCGGCGAGGAACTGTTCTACAGCCTGCTGCGCATCGGCTTTCGCAACATCCACGCCATCATCCACCACCAGACCGAGAATTTCGCGGCGGGGATGCCGACCGATCTCGCCTTCAAGACCGCCGGCCGCCAGGCGATCTTCCGCTTCCTCGAAAAGCAGCGCGGCGAGGGCTGGTGGGGCTCGAACGAGATGGCCGACTATTATGCCGCGCACGCCGCCGGCGAAAACTTCTTCAACTGGGTGCAGGTGCATCCGCTGATGTCGGCCGCCATGAACGGCAAGTACCCGTTCGACCATGCCGGCATCGGCGAGACCTCCCTGATGCTGGCGCTGTGCCCGGAAGCAGTCGATGCCGGACATTTCGCAGACAACACAAGCTGGTACACGGCAAGCGCGCCGGAGGCGTCCGCCGAACTCGGGCAAAAGGGTGTCGCCATGATCCTCGATCACCTGCGCGCCATTTTGAAGCCCTGACCATCTGCCGCCTTTGGGGTCGTTACGGCTTGTTCACCTTCCGCCGCCATCGTCGGCTTGGAGGCATGGCATGGACGAGATCAGCAGGGACGGGCGGTTGCGGCACGACATTCCGATGCATGTCGCCAAGCGCCTGTTTCTCGGGCTTGCCGGCCTGTTCTGCATTGTCATGCCGACATGGGGAGCTCTATCGCGGCGTCTGGCCGTCGAGCATCGCCACTCCGTTCTTTCTGTTCATCATTTTAGGCGCCTATGCCGTCGGCATTCCGTTGGTATATGCGGCCATCTTCAGCCCGGCGGTGCGCTGGATCGTAAGGCGCGGGCGCATCGACATCGTGCTGCGCAACCCGATCTTTCTGCACAGGCATCATGTGTTGCCAGGAGACATAGCCGATTTCAGCCTGAGGACAATCGAGTGGGACAGTGGAGGTCCAACCTACACGGTCGTCCTGACGACGGTGAACGGCGAGCGATTTGAGACGCGAGACTTCAGCACCGCCAAGACCGCGGAGATGTTCCGCGACCGGATAAAATCGGTGCTCACGGGAGCATAGGCCCGCCTCAGCAACGGCTTACTTCACCGCCCCAGCCGTCATGCCCATGATAAGATACCGCTCCAGCGCAATTCCGATCACCGCCAGCGGTGCGATCGCGGCGGTGGCGAGCGCGGCCATCGACCACCAGTTGATGCCTTGCGAGCCGGTCTGGCTCGCCACCATCACGGGGATGGTCTTGGCATCGGTCGAGGTCAGCAGCGCGGCGAAGAAGTACTCGTTCCAGCACAGCACCATTGCCAGGATGAAGGCGGCGACCATGCCAGGGAGCGCAATCGGCATGACTATGCGGAAAAAGGCGCCCCAGATCGACAGCCCATCGACCAAGGCGGCCTCCTCGAGCTCGACGGGGATCGAGTTGAACTGGTCGCGCATGATCCAGATGACGATCGGCAGCACCATCAGCGTGTAGAGCAGGATCAGCCCGATGCGGGTGTCGAGCAGGCCGACTTCGCGGTAGAGCACCAGAAAGGGCAGGGCCAGCACCACCGGCGGCAGGATCAGCTGCGACAGGAAGAAGAACGAGATGTCCTCGTTCTTGAACCAGGCGAACTGGTAGCGATAGCGGGTCAGCCCGTAGGCGGCGAGGCTGCCGATGACGATCGCAAGGCTCGATGCACCGACCGAGGTGATGACCGAATTCATGAAGCGTTTGATGAATTCCTCGCGCACCGTCGAGGTCTGGAAGATCGAATCCGGCGACAGGCCGAGCGAGCGCCAGCCCTTCCAGTCCGGCTGGAAGTCGACGAACGGGATGAGGTGGCCCTGGGTGACGTCGACGGCCGTCTTGAACGAGGTAGTGATCGTCCAGTAGATCGGGAACAGGCAGATGAAAGCCCAGAACGCCAGCGCGCCATAAATGAACACGCGATTGGCCAAAAAGCCCACCGGCGAGCGGATTTCGGAAGCGACATAGTCGGTGGTCTGGACGCTCATGATCCCCTGTCAGTTCACATTGCGCACGAAGCGGTTGGCGAATTTCAACAGCCAGGTCACGAACACCACGATGATGACGAGATAGGCCATCGCCAGCATGGTGCCGTAGCCGACATTCGAGCGGTCGCGGTATTCGCGGTAGATGAAGCTCGACACCGAATCCGTAGCGCCGCCGGGGCCGCCCGAGGTGACGGTGATGATGATATCGGCAAGCTTCAGCTTGAAGATGATGCGCAGGATCACCGCCGTCACCGACACCGGCAGCATCAGCGGGAAGGTGACCTGCCAGAAGGTCTGCCAGGTCGTGGCGCCGTCGACGCGTGCCGCTTCGAGCACGTCGCGCGACATCGCCTGCAGGCCAGCCAGCAGCATGATCATCATGAACGGGATGAAGGTCCAGGCGTCGAGCACCATGATCGAGATGCGGGCGGTGATCGGGTTGGAGAAGAAGGCGGGGTTGTCCCAGCCGAGATGGCGCGCCAGCGTCGCCGCCGGTCCGAAACGGTACTCCATCAACGATTTGCCGATCATCCATGACACCGCCACAGGCGACAGCATCAGCGGCATCAGGAAGACGACGCGGAAGAATTTGCGCGCCCGGATCTGCGCGTTGAGCAGCAGCGCCAGGCCGAAGGCGATGACGTACTCGACCAGCACGGCCAGCACATAGAGCACCATGTTGAACAGCGCATTGCGGTAGTAGGGGTCGGCCAGCATCTGCCAGAAATTGTCGAGCCCGTTGAACTTGCGGCCGGCGAAGGACGACAGGTTCCAGTCGGTCAGCGCGATGTAGAAGCCGAACAGGGTCGGGAAGATCACCATGGCGATGGTGAACAAAAGCGCGGGCAGCAGGAACAGCGCGCGCTGGCCGTCCTCGCCGCGCGTCAGCACCTGGCCGACGCCAAGCGCCACGCCCCACAGAATGTAGGCGTAGACGATGGGGCGCCAGGTCTCGAAACCGAGCGTGGTGACTTCGCTCTTGTAGAGGATCTGTAGCGCGATCACCGCCAGCAGGCCGAGCGTGGCTAGCGCCATCACGGCAAAACCAAGCTGCTTGCGGCTTGGCGAGATCAGATCGGCTGGACCGGCGTTTGCCGGCCATGCATTGGTGGTCTGGTCAGCCACGCGTCCCGTCCGTTCAAAACTATGCCTGCGACCGGCCCGAGCCGGTCAGGTCCGGCGGCTCCGCGCCGCCGGACCCATTTCACGACAACAGTCTACATGCCGAGCGAGGCCTTGTAGAGCTTGATCTGGTTTTCGCGGCCGATCTGGTCGGTCAGCTTTTCCCAGGCCGCGGCAATGGCGTCAGCGCCTTCCTGCGCCTTCATCTTGCCGGCGAATGTGTTGGCCAGAATGTCCTCGGCAGCGGAATAGTACTGGAAGATGCCGGGGATGCGCGGCTCGATCGCCGCGTTCGGATGGTTGTAGCTGTCGGCTTCCGACTTCAGATACGAGGTGATGAACGCCTCGTCGTAGCCTGCCGCCACCCATTCGGGAATGTCGAAATGCGAGTTGCGGTAGGGCTGGAAGCCCGACGGATACATCGCCGTCCAGATCGACAGGTCCTTGCCGCCGAGATGGGCGGCGGCCGACCATGCCGCCTTCTTCTTCTTTTCGTCCGTGTCGACGCGGGCCATGACATAGACACCCCAGCCGAGATAGGCGCAGTTCGGCGCATAGTTCGGGCCGCTGGCGAGCTTGTCCCAGGCGCCGGTCTTGGAATTGTAGACATCGTCGGATCCCGGCAGGATCGAGAAGCCGGTGACGTCGCCGACGACCGAGCTATCGTTGGTCTTGACGTTGGAGCCGACGTCACCCCACCAGGTGACCATCGAGCCGGTGCCGGCCAGGAACTGCTGGAAGGCGGTGGTGTTCGGATCGGCATTGATCTGGTCGGCGGGCTCCGACGGCAGCGCGTCGATCACGTCCTGGATGGCGCGCACCCAGGCCGGATTGTTGACGCGCGGCTTCATCGTGTCGGCGTCGAACAGCCAGGCCTTGTCGTCCGGATGCTTGGCATAGGCGGAGGCGCGGCTGCCGAGGAAGTAGAAGCCGAAACCGCCCCAGGCCTTGGGCGCATCGAGATAGCCAAATACGTCCTGGCCCTTGAACTGCTTACCCTTGAGGAATTTTGTCACCGCCTGGACTTCCTGCCAGGTCTTCGGCACGCCCCATTCGGTGGTCGCGCCGCCATCCTTCCACGCCTTGGCGAGGTCGGCATCGGCAAACACGTCGGTGCGGAAGTTGAAGTTATGCGCATCGCCGTCGACGGTGATGCGGTACTGCTTGCCGTCCCAGGTGCCGACCGGCGGCTGCAGATAGGCAACGACATCCTTCATGTCGATCTGCTCTTTGACCCAGTCAGGCATTTCGGAGGTCAGGCCCTTGCCGCAAACATCGCCTTCGAAGGGCGCACCCATCTCGATGATGTCGAAGTCGACGGTGCCGGTGGCGATCGACTGCTGCAGGCGGGCATTGTAGTCAGCCTGCGCCAGGTCGATCCAGCTGATCTTGGCGCCGGTATAGGCCTCCCACGGCTTAAGGAAGCCGCGGAACAAAACATTGTGAAGGTTCTGGTTGTTGAGGCCCATGAAGGTGAGCTCGACGCCGGCGAATTCGCCTTCCTTGACGTTGGCCTTGGTGGCTTCCAGGCAGAGTTCGCCGACCTTCTGGAAGTCGGAATCCGTCGGCTGGCCTTTGCCGACGCCGGGGATCTGCAGGATTTTGGAGCGCAGCTCGCTGGCGGCGGCAGCCGGGCGTGTGAAAGCGCCGAGTCCGGCGCCGGAAGCAGCGGCGATCGCGGCCATCGAGGCCGCACCTTTGAGTATGTCACGCCGGGTTGCACCCGCGCGGACGAGTTTTTCGTACAGACCGACTCTCATCTATTCCTCCCAGAACACAGTCGTGAATTTGAAATACCAATCCTCGGACGCCGAAACGTCGGCGGTTCTCCTTTATCACACGGGGACGTGGCACCCCACCCTGCGTCGCCTGAAGCTCCGATTTTCGGGAAAAAATCCGACTGTCGGATTGGCACTCGCCACTATTCGCGTAATCGATTACCTTGTCAACACGAATGACTTTTTATCTATAAGATACTGACTTGCCCTTGCCGTTGGCAATGGCTAGCTTCACCGCGAGGAAAGGGGGGACGATGGCTCAAGTCGCGATCACCAATGTGGCCAAGGCGTTCGGAACCGTCAAGGTCCTGCACGAGGTCAGCGTCGAAATCGCCGATGGCCAGTTCGTGGTGCTGGTCGGCCCGTCGGGCTGCGGCAAGTCCACGCTGCTCAGAATGGTGGCCGGGCTGGAAACCGTCTCCGGCGGCACCATCGCCATCGGTGAGCGCATCGTCAACAATCTGCCGCCGGCCAAACGCGACATCGCCATGGTGTTCCAGAACTATGCGCTCTATCCGCACAAGACGGTGGAGCAGAACATGGCCTTCGCGCTGAAGCTGCGCGGCACCGATCCGGCCGTGGTCGCCGAGCGGGTCAAGCGCGCCGCCGACATCCTCGACCTCAATCCCTACCTGAAACGCTATCCGCGCCAGCTCTCCGGCGGCCAGCGCCAGCGCGTCGCCATGGGCCGCGCCATCGTGCGCAACCCGCAAGTGTTCCTGTTCGACGAGCCGCTCTCCAATCTCGACGCCAAATTGCGCGTGCAGATGCGCACCGAGATCAAGGAACTGCACCAGCGGCTGAAGACCACCACGATCTACGTCACCCACGACCAGATCGAGGCCATGACCATGGCCGACAAGATCGTGGTGATGCGCGATGGCCGCATCGAGCAGGTCGGCGCACCGCTGGAATTGTTCGACCGGCCGGCCAATCTGTTTGTCGCCGGCTTCATCGGCTCGCCATCGATGAACCTGCTCAAGGGCGTGGTGAGGAAGGGCGACAAGGTCGAGATAGCGGGCATGCTGTTCCCGATCGCTGCTGGCAGCGCCGCCAAGGAGGGCCAGGCCGTGGTCTATGGCGTGCGGCCCGAACATCTCGAAATCCACGCCGACGGCGTGCCGGCGAAGATCTCGGTGGTGGAGCCGACCGGCTCCGAAACGCTGGTCTTCGTGCGCTTCGGCGACGGCGAGATGGTGGCGCTGTTTCGCGAGCGCCACGACTTCAAGCCCGGTGATACGCTCAATCTCAAGCCGCGCCTCGACCAGGTCCATCTCTTCGACGCTGAGACCGGCAACCGGCTCTGATTTTCCAACCGACTTCTGACCAAACCTGATTGACGAGGACTGCCATGCTCAAAGGGATCAACCCATTGCTGAACGCCGATGTGCTCCAGGCGCTGAGGGCAATGGGGCACGGCGACGATCTGATCATCGCCGACACCAACTTCCCCGCCGATTCGGTGGCGCGCCAGACTGTGCTCGGCAAGCTGCTGCACATCGATGCGCTGGCGGCCGATGTGGTCAAGGCAGTGCTGTCGCTCTATCCGCTGGATACGTTCGTCGACGATGCGGCCGCCCGCATGGAGATCGTCGGCAACCCCAACGAGATCCCTCCGGTGCAAAAAGAGGTGCAAAAAGAGATCGATGCGGCGGAAGGCAAGGCCTGGCCGATGATCTCGGTCGAGCGCTACGCCTTCTACGAACGCGCCAAGAAGGCCTATTGCGTCATCCAGACCGGCGAGCGCCGCTTCTATGGCTGCTTTGCCTTCCGCAAAGGCGTCGTGCCGCCGGATGCGGAGTAGCACAATGGCGTCCGGCAAGCCTGTCGTCATACTGGGCGTCTTCGTCGCCGACACCGCCTATCGCGCCGATCGCCAGCCGCGCATGGGAGAGACCATTCTTGGCAATTCCTTCAAGCTGGGACCCGGCGGCAAGGGCTCGAACCAGGCGGTGGCGGCAGGCAAGCTCGGCGCCGACGTCACCTTCCTGACCCGGCTCGGCGTGGATCCGTTTGCCGAGATGGCGCGGCAGACTTGGGCGCAGGCCGGGGTGAAATCCGCCGTCATCGACACGCCGCAGAGCTATACCGGTGCAGCCTACATCTTCATCGAGGAAACGACCGGCAACAACGCCATCATCGTCAGTCCCGGTGCGGCGATGCTGATCTCGCCTGATGACATCGAGGCCAATGCCGGCCTGATTGGCGGGGCCGGTGTCTTCGTCACCCAGCTCGAACAGCCGATCGACGCGGCACTGAAGGCCCTGGAGATCGCGCGCGGGGCAGGGGTGACCACCATCCTCAACCCGGCGCCGGCGGCAAAACTGCCGGAGCGCATCTATACGCTTTGCGACTATGTCACCCCCAACGAAACCGAGGCCGAGGAGCTGACCGGCATCAAGGTCGCCTCCATCGACGACGCCCGCCGCGCCGCTGACAGCCTGCTCCAAAAGGGCGTCGGCTCGGTCATCATCACGCTCGGCGAAAAAGGCGCGCTGCTGCACACCGCGGATCGTTCCGACCATATCCCCGTGGTCAGCGCCGGCCCCGTGGTCGAAACCACAGGTGCGGGCGATGCCTTCAATGGCGGACTGGCCGCAGCGCTCGCCAAAGGCGTGGAGCCGCTGCAAGCGGTGCGCTTCGCCTGCGCCGTCGCCGGCATTTCGGTGACGCGGCCGGGCACCGCGCCATCCATGCCGACGCTGCAGGAGGTCGAGGCGCTGCTGGCCAAAGGGTGACTGCGGACAGCGCAAGGAGGTGTTCGATGCTCTGGGTTGCACTGGTCATCGGCGCCCTGCTTGCGGGAAAGTGCCTGTCATTCGTCTCGACGCTTGCCGACGCGGCGACGAAAATGGCCGGCTCTGCTCCCGAGCCCAATTCCTATCAAGCCGACATGACCCCGTCTTGGCTGATGAGCCTGATGGGCATCTGCTTCATCGAGCTGGTCGGGGCGGTTTGCGGCATCTGGTATTATGAGGGATGGATCCTTGGCCTCGTCGCGCTGACTGCTGCGATCGCCCTCCCTGCGATTTTCAACGTCGCCGTGCCGCCGCTTTCTGGATCGATCGTTTATCTGCGCAGCGCTGCATTCACGCTGGCGAGCCAGTCCATCGACCTGGCAAAAAACGGTGATTCCAAGGACGCCTTGGCGAGAAGGGAGATGATCAGGCGGCTGATTTCAGTCCGGCCCGAGATTGCGCGATACCTATGAAAAACCTGATTGCCAGGCCGGCATTCAGACTGCCGAGGCGCTCGGCCTGCCGACCCTACCAGCATCGCGGCCAACAAGACCTGGTCCCTTCCGATAGGGTGTCATATTAGCCACAGATAATGTTAATCGGCAATCCGGTCTTGCGCCACTGGCATGGGTGTCCTGTAATGGGTCACCGTGTCTGGCACCGCAATTGCACTGTCAGCAACGCCGGGGGCATCCATCGCTCCTGGCAAGCCGGGGGGCGATTGGGGCCCGCTGCTTCTCAAAATGAAGCGGCGGGCTCTTAGGTGCCGATTTAAAAGCCGCCTGAATCGCCGAAACATTGGGTGCTGGGCCATTATGTATTTTCCGCAATTTCTGGTGGGCATGTTCGCAACGTCGTTCATCGTTGCGATCTGGGCCGACATGGCAACTGGCTCCGTCTGGAAGGCGCTCGGCTGGGCTTTTCTTGCAATGGTTATTCTTCAGTTTGGATACCTCGGCCTCGTCGTCCGCCTGGTCTACAGGCGGGAATCGGAAGGCGTCGAGGGAAATGGTGCGAGCGGGGCTCGAGCCCGCGACCTCCGGCGTGACAGGCCAGCACTCTGAGCTACACCGGGCGCTGCCATTGATCGCTGCAAGGCGATCCATCTGAATTAATGTGTTCAAGGAGACATTTTTGACATCAATGTCGACATTTCTCCGGCACCAAGGATCGTGACCCTTGAAGAGAAATGGCGCGAGTGACGGGGCTCGAACCCGCGACCTCCGGCGTGACAGGCCGGCACTCTAACCAACTGAGCTACACCCGCGCATGGACGAGCACGTGTCAGCCGTGTTCGTCGTTGGGGCGGTGGATAAGGGGTTCGCCACCGGGTGTCAAGCGCACCTGGACAGCATAACAGCAAACAGGAGAAGGTTTTTTGACAGGCGGCACTTTGTCCGGGAAAACCGCTATGCGGCTAAGCTCGCGCCTGCTCATTTGGCCTTGCGAAGCCGGTTCCGACCGCTTAAAGGTCCGGCCCGGAGCGGGCGATTAGCTCAGTTGGTAGAGCGCTTCGTTTACACCGAAGATGTCGGCGGTTCGAGCCCGTCATCGCCCACCATATCCCGCACGCCGGCCCATTCCTCGACGTCCATTGCCTTTCATGTTCGCAACTAGTGCGTGCGAGGACGCGGCCACATTCGGCCGCGCCCGCCTTTCTGCCGGTGTGCTACCCTACTGCCTGATGTAGCAGGTCTTCTTCACGCGGGGGATAGGGTCCTCGCCAAAGGCGTCGAGGCTGCATGTAACGCCGTTCCTGAAAACGCCTTGCGTGAACTGACCGCGCGCGCCGTATCTCACCAGTTTGCGGCCACGGAAATCGCAGTACTGATTCTCCCTGGCGCAGGCCACCCACCTGCCGCGACCCTGGCCGTAGTCGTCGTCACCGTAATTGTCGTCGTCATTGTCGCCATAATCGTTACCGCCGCCGCGCCTCACGATGTAGCAGGCCTTGTCGCGGCCGGGCGCGGGATCGCCAAAGACGCGGTTTGAACAGGGCACGGCGCGGCGGTCGAAAAAGCGGGAGGTGGTCTGGCCGCGCGCGCCATAGACCACTTCGGCTGGATAGGGCAGGCGGCAGATGCCACCCTCGTCAGCACATCGCTGCATGCGCTGGGCCGACGCGGTGGCCGGGAAAAGAACAGAAGCGGCCGAGACAAGGCCGACCAGGCAAATGAATGTGAACGCCGTCCGGATCAGGGCGCTGGAGGTTTTTGACACGACTTGTCTCCCTTTTTGATTCACGCGCCATCTTACAGCAGCCTTGCCAAACGCAAGATGAACGAAAGCCATTGCCAACGGGATGAGCTGAATTCCCGTTTTCTGGCCAGGGAGCTGCCGCCATCATTCCGGATTTGATAAGGGTCCTGGTCAGCAATCGATTGGCTGTTCGGAGAGGCAGGACAATGATCGACCATCCCGGGCGCCTGCTGCTTCAGCTCCTGATCGTGTTGGCAATTTGTGGCACAGGGCGCCTCGCCCATGCGACAGAGGCGGGCGACGGTGTCGACCAGACCGCGGCCAAAGCAGCCTTGCTCAAGGCCTATCCCGGACTTTTCACCATCTCGGGCAATATCCTGACCTGGGCCGACGGCACCACGATGGTGTGGGACGACGGCAAGGCGCGCGACGCCGAAGCGCTGCTGGAGAGCCCCGACATCGAAGACATGTTCCGCTACGTCTATCCGACGGCAGCGGAGGGCGCGCTGGTCCCGGCGGAGGATTTCGATCCCGGCCGTATCCGCAACGAAGCCTTCTTCGAGAAGCTTTATGGGGCAAGTGCCGCGGAAGTGGGCAAGCACATCGCCAACGTCAAATGGCTGCCGAAACTTGGCAAGAAAACCGTGCAGGTCACCAGGGTTTTCGGCATCAACGACCGGCTGGGCAAAGTCTCCGATGCGCTTGAAGCGATGCCCGCGGAGCTCAGCCGTTACGGGCTCAAGCCCGGCGGCGGCTTCGTCTGGCGGCCCATCGCCGGCACAAACCGCCCGAGCGTCCACTCTTTCGGCGCAGCCTTCGATATCAATGTCGGCTTCTCCGACTATTGGTACAACAACAGAAACAAAGCCGACCCGAAGGCGCACATTCCGTTCAGGAACCGGATTCCGCTGGAAATCGTGGAATTGTTTGAGGAAAACGGCTTCATATGGGGCGGGCGCTGGTATCACTACGACACCATGCATTTCGAATACCGGCCCGAACTGCTGCTGTACAAGAAACCCGGCTGATCGCGCTGGCAGTCAGCCGTGAGGCGCATGCGTCGGGTCGAAACCTGCCGATGCCGCCTCGATGCGCCTCAATAACGAAGCCCTAGGTTCTTGGCGACTTGCCGGCGATTGGCGGTCGCTGCACTACAAACCCGGCGAAGGTCGGCACGGATGTTTTCGGAGTTCAGCAACTCAGCGGCTTCTGGAAAGCCTTCGGCCAGCAACGCGGCAACAATCTCGGCTGGCGACTGGTGGAAACCATCTTCTGCCAAAGCATGCGCCCGCTGGTAGATATGGCTGGCTCTGATGTTGTCTGCCATTCACAAGTACCTCCCTTGATCGGCACGTCATGAACAACTTTCGAGAAGTTTTCGGGTTCCATACAACTTAGAAGGGAATTTGCATCGTCGACGCAGGCAACGCGTATCTTCGCTGAAATGACCTCTTGTCGTCACGAGCGCTGCCCGGTCCGTTGTGCGTCAATGCAAAGATCAAGGCGGCAGCAGCCGGAAATCCTTGCCTTCGGGCAGCAACTGGCCGCCGTCGACGATAATGGTCGTGCCGGTGATGTAGCTGGCGTCGTCGGAGGCGAGGAACAGGAAGGCATTGGCCACGTCGCGCGGGCTGCCGAGGCGGCCGAGCGGGATCGAGTCTTCCATGTTCTTGATGTAGGCGGCGCCGCGATGCAGCTCGATCGCCTCGGTCAGGATGTTGCCGGGCTCGACGCCGTTGACCGTGATGCCGTAGCCGGAGAATTCCAGGGCCGCCGAGCGGATGAAGCCGTTGATCCCGGCCTTGCTGGCGGCATAGTGGCCGTGGCCGGGGCTGGTGACATGCGGGCCGGTGATCGACGAGGTGTAGAGCATGCGCCCGTAACCTTGCGCCTTCATCGGCGCCAGTGCCGCCAGCGTGGTGTTGAAGGTGCCGCGCAGATTGACCGCCATGACCCGGTCCCAGTCGTCCGGGCTGGTGTTTTCGATCAACTGCCAAGGATAGATGCCGGCATTCTGCACAACGATGTCGAGGCGGTCGTGGCGGCTCAACGCCAGCGCCACTGCGGCTTCTGCATCGGCCATCAGCGAGATGTCGGTGCGGATGAAGGCAGCGCCGAGCTCGTCCGCGGTCGCTTGGCCCGCCTCGGCCTCGCTGTCGGCCAGGACCAGCCTTGCGCCTTCTTCGGCAAAGCGTTGCGCGATGCCCTTGCCGATGCCGCGCGCGCTTCCGATGACCAGCGCGACCTTGTCTTGCAGCCGTCCGCTCATGCGAGCCGTCCTTTCATGCGAGTCTTTGGCGAATGGTTTGCTTGAAGGCGTCGAGCAGCACGGCGGCGAGCACCAGCAGGCCGTGGATCACCTGGGTGAAATTGGCCGGCAGGCCCATCAGGTTGATCGCTGTGTTGATCGAGGACAGCAAAAGCACGCCGGCATAGACACCGGGCAGAGTGCCGACACCGCCCTTCAGGCTGACGCCGCCGATGACGACAGCGGCAAAGGCGTTGAACAACAGCCCGGTGCCGAGATTGGCGGTGGCGCCGGAGGTGCGGATGGCGAGCAGCCAGCCGGCCAGCCCGGCAATGGCGCCGGCAAGCACGAAGGCGATGACCAGATTGCGGTTGACGCGGATGCCGGCACGGAAGGTCGCGGTCTCGTTGCCGCCGATCATCACCAGGTGGCGGCCGAACGGCGTCTTGGCCATGATCAATGAGAAGAGAACGAAACAGGCGACGGCGATCCAGGCGGTCAGCGGCAGGCCGGCCAGGCGCTGGATGCCGAACCATCGGATGGCCGGCGCCAGATCCTGTGCCGAGCGGCCGCCGGAGATGACGAGCACTAGGCCGCGCACCCAGATGTAGGATGCAAGCGTGATGATGAAGGCGCTCATCTTCACCTTGACCACGAGATAGCCGTTGAAGGCGCCGATGATGCCGCCGACGACCAGTGCAATGAGCAGCGAAACCGGAACCATCAGCCATTGCGGACTGAGCTGTATGTCCATGCCGATGCCCGACGAGCAGAACAGGATGCCGACCGTCATGGCGCTGAGCGCCGCCACCGATTCCACCGACAAGTCCATGTGGCCGGCAATGATGACAAGCGACAGGCCGATCGACATCACGCCGAGCACGCTCGAGGCCTCGATGATGTTGGCGAAGATGCCGAGCTGGAAATAGTTCGGGACGAAGATGGAAAAGACGATCAACACAAAGACCAGCATGAACCAGACGAGGTTGTCGAGGACGAACTCCAGGGCTTTGCGGGTGCGCGGGTTCATGGGCTGATCCGGTTGGCGCCCCCGCGAAATCAAATTGATTTCGTCAGGCTAAGGCGCGGCTTCAAGTTCGCCACAGCGTCCTTGTCAGACGCGGCGTTGTGAAAGAGCAGGCTCCGGGCGGCCTGGGCGGCCCGGAGCGCTTGGCAAGCGGCTATTCGACCGGCTTGATGGTTTCCGTCGGCGGCTTCTGGTTGCCCCAGAAGGCGGGATTGTCGACGTTTTCCTTGGTGATGGCGGCGCCCGGGATCTTGATGTTCGGGCCCCAGGCTTCCTTGGTCACGGTCGACTTCAAGCCGAGCACGTCATACTCGCCGGGCTTGATTTCCTGCTTGCCGGCGATCTTGTCCATGAACATGGCGACGGCAGCAGCCTGCGCGTAGAGCGGCTGCTCGACTTCGACATTGAGCCAACCCTTGCGGATCAGGTCGAGGCCGACGGGAGCGCCGTTCGAGCTCATCAGCATGACGTCGCCCGGCTTCTTGCCGGCGGCCTCGAGCGAGGCAACGGCAGCGACCGACAGGTGCGCGGCGTGGCTGAAGATCAGGTCGATGTCGGGGTTAGCGAGCATCTGGTCGGCAACGATGGTGCCGGCGTTGCTGGCTTCCCACTGCATGGCGGGCAGCGAGATGATCTTGACGTCCGGGAACGCCTTCATCTTCTCCTCAAAGCCTTTCTGGATGTCGAGCGTGTAGGGGTCGCCGGGATCGCCGAGCACCTGCAACACCTTGCCCTTCACCGCACCGTTCTTGGCTTTCAGAAGCTTTTCAGCCTGCTCGGCTGCGACGTAACCGATCTCCACGGTGCCAGCCACCGAGGTGAAGTCGGACGGGGTCGAGGTGATCTGGCGGTCGAACTCGACCACCGGGATGCCGGCCGCGCGGGCTGCTTCGATGGACGGCTTCAGCGCGTTGAAATCGACGGCGGCCAGGATGATCGCCGCCGGCTTCAGCGCGATGACGTCGTTCATCTGCGATTGCTGCGCGTCGGTCTTGTTGTCGGCGTTGAGTGTTTTCACCTCATAGCCGACCTGCTTGAGGAACAGCTCCAGCGCGCTCACCGAGCCGGTCTGGAATTCATCGAGCAGGGTCGGAACCATATAGTAGACGGTGCCCTTGGTCTGGGACATTGCCGGCGTGAGCGAGGCAAGAGCCAGTGCCAGGATACCGAAGACAAGAACCAGTATTCGCTTCATGTCGTTCGCTCCTCTTTTATACCGGACCCCTCTTTTGTCCCTCAACCTGCCGGTCCGGCACCGGCAAGCGTCTCACCGGTGATCATGTTGATCACCGCATCGGGACTTGTTTTGTTGCGTGCGACATCGCCGGCCACGACGCCTTGCCGGATCACCACGATCCGGTCGGCGACCTGGAAGGCCTGTTGCATGATGTGGGTGATGATGACGACGCCGATGCCCTGGTTGGCCACCTGGCGGATCATGTCGAGGCCGCGCCTGGTCTGTTCTACGCCGAGGGCCGCGAACGGCTCGTCGAGCAGCACGAGCTTGCCGCCCCAATGCACGAAGCGGTTGAGCTCGATCGCCTGGCGCTGGCCGCCCGAGAGGTGCTCGACATTGGTGCGCAGCGACGGAATGCGGGTTCCCGCACTGGCAAGCGCCTTGCCGACGACAGCCTCCATGGCGCGCTCGTCGAGGATCGGAATGCCGAGCACCTTGCGCGTGATCTCGCGGCCCATGAAGAAGTTGGCGACGACATCGACATTGGTGCACAGCGAAAGGTCCTGGTAGACGGTCTCGATGCCGGCAGCCTTGGCCTCGGCCGGCGTTTTCGCCAGAAATTCCTTGCCCTCGAACAGCATGCGGCCGGAGCTCGGCTCGAGGCCGCCGGCGATGATCTTGACCAGCGTCGACTTGCCGGCGCCATTGTCGCCGAGCAGCGCCACGACCTCGCCCTTGCCGATCGAGAAGCTGATGCCTCTCAGCGCCTGGATGGCGCCGTAATTCTTGGTGACGTTTTCGAGTACCAGCAGCGGTTCGGTCATGCCGCCACTCCCTTGCTGTGCATGAGGTCGGACCGGCGCTCGCGCTCGGCGATGAACATCTGGCCAAACCGCGGCGACAACACACCGGAGACGGCAAGAGCCGCGGCTCCACGCAGTACCGAATGCTGGCCGCCGGTCGCCACCGTCACGCGCGGGGTCTTGCGGTCGCGCCGCGCCGAGACCGAGTTGGGAAGCTGTCCTGCCGCGCCAACCAGCTTTTCGAGCAGGTCGGTGGGCGCAAGCCCGCCGAGGATGACGGTTTCGGGATCGAACACATTCTCGATGGTGACGATCGTGTTGCGGAAGATCGGCGCAACTTCGGCCACCCATGCCGCGTCACTGATGTTGCGGCGGCGACGTGCTTCGAGCGAGAGATACCGTTCGAGGCAGCCATGGTTGCCGCAAGGACAGAGTTCGCCGCCGGGAACGGCGGGGATGTGTCCGATTTCGCCCGCATTGCCCCAGGCGCCGCGCATCACCGCGCCGTCATGGACGATGACGCCGCCAAGGCCGACGCCGAAATAGAGGTAGTAATATTCGGAATAGCCAGCCCCAAGGCCATAGAGGCGCTCGCCCATGGCAGCTGCCGCCATGTCGGTCTCGAAGAAGGCCGGCAGCCCGGTCGATGCCGCCAACCGCTCCGGCAGCGCGACATCCTTCCAGCCGGCCATGGTCGTGGGGCCGACGAAGCTCATCGATTCCACGCCGAAAGGCCCGGGCAGCGCCATGCCGATGCCAAGCACGCGGCCGCCGGGCCGCAATGCGGTCAGTTCGGGCACCATGGCGCCGATCAGCTCGAAGGCATGGTCAGGCGTTGCATGCGGCGCCTCGCGATGCGTGCTTTCGATGACGTCGCCGCTGAGATTGATCAGCGCAGCGTCGATGCCGAGCGGGGTGAGGTGGATGCCGACGGCATAGCCGCCTTCAGGGTTGATACGCAACGTCGCCGGCGGCAGTCCGCGCCCGCGCGGCTCTTCGCGCAGCGACAGCACGTAGCCGTGCTCTTCGAGCTCGCGAACGATGGTCGAAACGGTCTGGACGGTGAGGCCGACGCGGCTGGCAATGTCGCCGCGGGCAATGGGGCCGTGAAGGCGGATGGACTCCAGCACAATGCGCCGGTTGTAGGGCCGTCCGAACTCCTGATTGGTTCCCCGCAGTGCCATTTCCCTCTCCTTGGGAGAGGCGAGACTTGCACAGGCAATTTATTCAGTCAAATGGAATTCAAAAATAATTTGTGACAGATTCGCAGGGGTGCAGGACCTGTCCCATGCGCTGAGCTGGCCGATTGTAGCCGGGCTAAAACCACCGCAATGGTGAATGACGTCAGGCGGGCGCGGGGTTCGCCCGGCCGATGATCCAGCAGGGAAAACCGATGATCGAATTGCCTTTTGCGCGCGACGAGTACCAGCAGCGGCTCAAAAAAATCCGCGCCGAGATGGCCACGCGCAGGATCGAACTGCTTATCGTCAACGACGTCGCCAACCAGCATTACATCACCGCCTATGACGGCTGGTCGTTCTACACGCCGCAGGTGGTTCTGGTTCCGATCGAAGAGGAGGCCGAGCCGGTCTGGATCGGCCGCGCCATGGATGCGGCCGGCGGCCTGCTGACGGCCTGGATGAAGCCTGAGAATGTGGTTGGCTTTCCCGAAGACCATGTCCAGCGAGCCGATCGTCATCCGATGGACTGGATCGCTGCCTGGATCGTCGCCAAGGGCTGGGGCGCCAGACACATTGGCATCGAGCTCGAAGCTTACTATTTCTCGCCAAAGGCACATGCGCGGCTGGTGGCCGGCCTGCCCAATGCGAAATGGCAGGACGCCGATCTTCTGGTGAACTGGATCCGTGCGGTCAAATCGGCGCCCGAGATCGCTTATCTGCGCAAAGCGTCGACCTTGGCCGAAGCGGCGGTCGCACGGGCCTTCGAAGTCATCGCGCCAGGAGTGCGCGAATGCGATGCGATCGCCGCCATCCAGGCGGCGCAGATTGCCGGCAGCCCGGACTTTGCCGGCGACATCACGGCACTGCCGCCGACAATCCTCGGCGGCGAGAACGCCTCCGCACCGCACATCATGTGGAGCGACAGGCGGTTCGGAAAGGACGATACGATTGCGCTCGAACTGGCCGGCGTCTGCCGCCGTTACGCCGCCGGGCTCGCCAGGACGATGCAGCTCGGCAAGACGCCGACGCGTGTCGCCGACACCGCAAAGGCGGTGATCGAAGGCATGGATGCGGTGCTCGGCGCGGCCAGGCCGGGCACATCAGCCGAAGCGGTCGAAGCCGCATGGCGCAAGGTCATCCAGCGCTACGGGCTGAAGAAGGAATCGCGCATCGGCTATTCCATCGGCGTCGCCTATCCGCCGGACTGGGGCGAGCATACGATCAGCCTTCGGCCTGGCGACAAGACGGTGCTGCAACCCGGCAATGTCGTGCACTCCATTCTCGGCATGTGGATGGATGGCTGGGGCATCGAGGTCAGCGAAACCATCCTGGTGACCGAGACCGGCAACGAGACGCTGACGAAATTTCCGCGGGACGTCCATGTCAAATCCTGACCGGCAGTACTAGGCGGCGCCGCGCTCCCGCCTGACGGCGATCAGTATTTGATCGCCCGGCGCTCGATCAGCACCACGAGGCAGAACAGCACGATCGACAGGCCCGAGGACAACACGATCGCCGCGTAGAGGCGGTCCGACTGGTAGTTGAAGGACGCCTGGATGATCAGTGCGCCAAGCCCTTTGTCGGAGCCGATCCATTCGCCGACGATGGCGCCGATGACGGCGGTGGCCGAAGCGATTCTGAGCGATGAGAACAGCATCGGCAGCGCGCGGGGCAGGCGCAGGCTCCAGAACACCTCCCAGCGTGTCGCCGACAGCACGCGGAACAGCTCGTGCTCGTTGCTGCTGGCCGAATCCAGGCCGCGGATCATGTTGACCAGCGTCGGGAAGAAACAGATCACCGCCGCAATGACGATCTTCGGCGTCATGCCCAGCCCGAAGATCAGCATGATGATCGGCGACAGCGCCAGGATCGGAATGGTGTTGAAGAACAGCACGATCGGGAAATAGGCCGCCTGCAGCACGCGGTTGTGTACGAACAGCACCGCCAGCAGCACGCCGGCGAGATTGCCGATGGCAAAGCCGGCCAGCGCCTCGATCAGCGTCGGCCAGAGATTGCCGAGCAGCAGGGAAAAGCTCTTCTGGAAGACGCCGAGTATGGCTGTCGGCGTCGGTACGATATAGGCCGGAACGCCGAGCCAGGGCAGCAGGAACTGCCAGGTGAGCAGGATGGATGCGGCGCCCAGGACGGGCAGCGCAATCGCCAGCGCGGGTAGCAAGGGCTCCTGTCTCATGAGGCCAGTTCCAGGGCTTTGCGCACGTCCGCCATGGCGGCAACGATTGCCGGATCCTCGCGCGAGCAGCGGTTGCCGTCTTGCTTGAACGGCCGCATGTCGAGATCCTTGACCAGACGTCCGGGATTGGCGGCCAGCACGATCACCCGCTCGCCGAGATAGGCGGCCTCGGCAATCGAATGGGTGACGAACAGGATGGTCGTGCCGCTGCGCCGCCACAGCGCCAGCAGCTCGTCATTGAGGCGGTCGCGGGTGATTTCGTCGAGCGCGCCGAACGGCTCGTCCATCAACAGCAGCTTTGGTTGCCCGAGCAGCGCACGGGCGATCGCCACGCGCTGCCGCTGGCCGCCGGAAAGCTGGTGCGGCAGGCGCTCGCCAAAACCGCCAAGCCCCATCAGCTCCAGCAACTCCTCGGAGCGGTCTTCGATCTGGCGCGTCAGGCTGCCTTGCCCAACAACGAGCGGCAAACGTACATTGTCGCGCACACTGCGCCAGGGCAGCAGTGTCGAATCCTGGAAGACGAAGCCGACATCCCGGCGCGAGCGCACCGCATGCGGCGTGTCGCCAAGCACGCTGATCGTGCCGCCAAGTGGGTCGAGCAAATCGGCAACGACCCTGAGCAAGGTCGACTTGCCGCAGCCCGACGGCCCGAGGATCGACAGGAACGAGCCGGCCGCGACGGTCAGGTCGAGGCCGGAGAGCACTTTGAGGGCCGACGGCCGGCCGCCATAGCCGACATCCAGCTTCTCTGCCTCGATCGCGTTCGCCGTTAGATCAGCATGACGTTTGATCGTCATGCTGATCTAACGCTTTGCTGGAGCATGATCTTTTCCAAAAACCGGTTCCCACTTTTTGGGATCATGCTCTAGGCCGCGGGCGCGTCGAGCTTTGGCCGGTCGGCGGCCGACAGTTCGAGGATCTTGGTGGTGTAGACGTCAGCCGCGGCCGGCCGACCATTCGGGTACTGCCCGACCTTGTCCAGCAGTGCCAGCTGTTCCTCGATCGAGGCCGGGTCGAAAGTTCCCCAGCCATCCTTGGCCGTCGCGCCATCGAAGGAAAGCTTCAGCACCAGATTGACGGTCTTTTCTTCCCAGCCGAGATCCATTTCCGGATAGGCGGCGACCATTTTCTTCACCGCTTCCTGCGGATTGGCATGCACCCAGCCCCAGCCTTTGCCGACGGCGCCGATGAACTTGGCCAGCGTCTCGGGATCCTTCTCGATCGCCGCGTCGGTGGCGAAATAGACGTCGGCGTAGGAGGAGAGCCCGAGATCGCGAACCAGAAGGTCGATGCGGTCGTCGCCGACGACGCTCAGTGCCTGCGTGTTGGTGATCCAGCCGCCAATGGCGTCGACATCGCCGCGCACCAGCGGCGCCTTGTCGAAGCCGACATTGACTACCGTGACGTCAGCCGGGTCGATGCCGTTCTTGGCCAGGATCTCGTCGATGACGAAGCGCGCCGTCGGCTGGATGCCGATCTTCTTGCCCTTGAGGTCGGCAACGCCACGGATCGGCTTGGCCGGCTTCGAGGTGAAGGCATAGGGGCCGGTGCGGAAGCCGCAGGCGATGATCTTGACCGGCACGCCGCTGGCCCGCGCCGCAAACAGTTGCGGCGTTTCGGAGAACTGGCCGAGCTGGGCCGAACCCGAGACGACCGGCGGCACGGTCGCGGAGTTCGGTCCGCCGGGGCTGAACTCAACATCCAGGCCGGCATCCTTGAAGTAGCCGTTGGCGACGGCGGCGATGTCGCCGATCTGTCCGTTCGACACCAGCCAGTCATACTGGATGACGACCTTGCCGGCCGCCTTGGCGCCGGGCGTCAGCACCAGCTGCATCCCGGCGGATGCGGCTGCCACGGCGGCGATGCCGGATGTCACGAAGCTGCGGCGGTTCATGTTGTATCGCTTGTTCCCACTCATTTTTCGCTCCTGTTGCAAGCGTTGCTCTGTTCATTGCGCACCGCTCCCACGGCGCGCTGTCGTCTACGGCTGTTCGTCGTGGTAGTCGCCGGGGCCGCCGTCGAGCCAGGCGTATAGTTCCCAGAGCGTATCGTCCGGGTCGGTGAAATAGGCGCAGCGCGCGTTCCAGACATAGTCTTCCGGCGGGCCGTAAAAGGGCACGCCCTTGGCGCTGAGCTCGCCATGCAGACGGTCGATGTCGGCAGGCGTGTCGAGCCTGACCGCCACGCAGACCTTGTGCGCATGGCGCGGCGATCTGAGCTTCGACACGCCGGTATGCTGGCTGATGTGGTCGATCTCCCACGCCGCGAGCGTCACGCCCTCGCCATGGAAATCGGCAAAGCCTTCGGCGCGGCGGCGCAGCCGGAAGCCGAGTTTGTCGACATAGAAATCCACGGTCCGGCCGATGTCCTCGACCAGCAGGCAGACATCCGAAATCGCGTAAGCGCCTCCGAGCGGCATGGCTAAATCCCCTTGTTGACGCGCCGCGCGGCCGGCAGCTTGACGCCGACGCGCTCCGCCGCGCCGATGATGTGGGCGCGCATCGCTGCCTCGGCGGCTGCGGGATCGCCGGCAACCAGCGCATCGTAGATGCGCACATGCTCGCCGACATTGATCTCGACCAGATCGTGCAGCGGATTGGTCTGCCGCGCGTAATAGATCGAGCGGCGGATTTGTTCGCAGACGAAGGAAATGAAGGTGTGGATGTAGCTATTGCCGGTGGCGCGCGCGATCTCGCGGTGGAACAGAAGATCGGCGTCGATGCTGCCTTCTTCCCAGCGTTCCTCGCCGCTCATGCGGTCGAGCGCGGCCTTGATGGCGTCGAGATGCTCCTGGCCGCGCCGTTCGGCGGCAAGCGCGGCGGATTCGGCTTCGAGGATGCAGCGCAGCTCGAACAGCCGCTCCATGTTCTGGCCTTCTTTGAGCGCCTCGCCGTCGATGCGGATCGACGCCCGCTGCTCCGGCGCCAGCACGAAGGCGCCGATGCCTTGCCGCGCCTCGATCATGCCGTCGGCCCTGAGCTGCGCGATCGCCTCGCGCACAACATTGCGGCTGACACCGAATTTCTCCGAAAGCTCCTGTTCCGTCGGCAACCGCGTGCCTGGGCTGAGGTCGCCCGATTCGATCTCGCGGCCGAGGAAGGTCGCGACGCGGTGCGGCAGCGTTTCGACAGTGCCGATGGCGGCGAGTCTTTGCTTCATGGAGCGGTCTCCGTTTTAGGCAGAAGGCAGCCGGGATTCATCAGCCCGTGCGGGTCGAGCGCGTTCTTCAACGTGCCGATGAGTCGGCGATGGACCGGCGCCAGGCCGGCCATGAAGGTACGATGGCGGGTGCGGCCGATGCCATGCTCGGCGCTGATCGAGCCGCCGAGCGAATTGGCGATCCGGTAGAGCCCGGCGGTGATGTCAGTGCCTCGGGCGCGGGCCGCGCGCTCGTCGAGGCCTTCCGGCGGCAGCACGTTGAAATGGATGTTGCCGTCACCGGCATGACCGTACGCCAGCGGTAGCCATCCCCGATGATTCTGCGCCACGAAGCCGCGCGCCTGATCGATGAGGGCAGGGATGTCCGAGATCTTCACCGAAAGATCGGTGCGCACATGATAACCGCGCTTGGCCTGCCCCTCGACCAGCCCTTCGCGGATGGCCCAGAAGGATTTTGCCTGGGCGCTGCTTTCGGCAAGCACGGCATCGATGACCTGGCCGCTTTCCATGGTCTCGGCGAGGAAATCGACCAGCAGCGTGCGCAGGTCGATCGCAGCACTGGCCGACAGTTCGATCAATACATGGACGGGCGCTTCGACCGGCGACACCATGTTGACGTCGATCAGGCGCGTCAGCGCGATGCATTCCGAACCGATGATCTCGAAGGCTAACATCAAATCGGCCGAGGCGCGGCGGGCCTGCCGAAACAGCGCGATCGCCGCTTCGAACGAGGCAAGACCGAGATAGGCGGTCTCGGTCCGGACCGGCTTTGGAAACAGTTTCAGCTCGACGCCGGTGATGATGCCGAGCGTCCCTTCCGAACCGATGAACAGCTGCTTCAGATCATAGCCGGTGTTGTTCTTGCGCAGGCCGGAAAAGCCGTTCCACAACTCGCCGTCCGGCAGCACCACTTCAAGGCCGAGGATGAGATCGCGCGCCATGCCGTAGCGCAGCACATTGATGCCGCCGGCGTTGCTGGCCGCATTGCCGCCGATCTGGCAACTGCCCTGGGCGCCCAGCGCCAGCGGAAACAGGCAGTCTTGCGCGTCGGCGGCATCCTTCACGGTCTGCAGGATGCAGCCGGCATCGGCCTGCAGCACGAAATTGTCGGCGTCGACGCGGCGGATGGTGTTGAGCCGCTCCAGGCTGACGACCACTGAGCCGGCGGTCTCGATGTCGATCGCGCCCGCCACCAGGCCGGTATTGCCGCCTTGTGGGATGATGCCGAGCCCGAGCGAGGCGCAGACCCGCACCACCGCCTGGACCTCGGCCACCGAAGCTGGCCGCAGCACGGCCAGCGCCGCGCCATGGTGATCGCCCGACCAGTCGCCGAGATATTTCGCCATGCCGGCGGCATCGACGGTCATGCCATTTGGCCCGACAGCGTCCCATAGGGCGCCGAGAGCGTCTGGCGAGAGAGCATGGATGGTCATAAATGGCCGTCAGATGATGTTGGGCTATAGGGTGATACATATCATCCTACAACTGGCATCGAGTCAATGAGGCTGTGACGCGAATGGTGGACAAGTCACAATGGGGCTTGGTTGATTGTCTGCATTCACGCCGGAGAGGCGTGGCGGACTGTCACGGCGCCAGGATAGCGCGACGTCCGAACGCGAAATTCAGTGGTGCAGGGTGCCTGACGAAGAGCTGGCACCAACCGGGTCGCTTTGATCCTCAGAGGTACTGCTCGACCTTCTTGCCCACGGTCAGGAAGCGGAGCGGGTCGATGGCCTCGCCATTATGGCGGACTTCATAGTGCAGATGCGGGCCGGTGGAGCGGCCGCTGCTGCCGGTCTTGCCGATAGTGTCGCCGGCGGCGAGCTTCTGCCCGACGGCCACATCGATTTCGCTCAAATGGCCATAGCGGGTGGCAAAGCCATTACCATGGTCGACCTCGACCATGCGGCCATAGCCGCCGTTCCAGCCTGCCTTGGTGACGACGCCGGCCGCCGTGACCTTGGCCGCCATGCCGATCGGTGCGCGGAAATCCATGCCCGAATGCAGGGCCGCGGTGCCAAGGATCGGGTCGGTGCGCACGCCAAACGGGCTGGTGACGGAGTGGCCAGGGGCGGGGTTGGCGAGCGGCAGCCGCCGCGCCTCTTTCTTCAACTGGTCGAGCGTATCCAGCGCCTCGTCGAGTTCCTTGACCTTGCTGTCGAACATCATCGAGGAGTCCAGCGGGATCAACGGTCCGCCGACATCGCTTTCGTCTTTGCCGAAATCGCTGTCGACCGGCAGGCCGGCTGCTTCCAGCGCCTGGGTGATGGCATCCGCGCTCTTGTAGGCATTGTCGGCAAGCGTGGCGATACGGGTGAGCTGCTGGCTTTCGATGGCCTTCAGCGAATCGTTGATCGAGACGAACAGTTTGTCGGCACGGTCCGCCGCCGTTTCGCTGGGCAGCGGATCGGAGCGGGTCGACCACAAAGAGAACGG
This sequence comes from Mesorhizobium sp. CNPSo 4688, assembly GCF_057784295.1. Taxonomy (NCBI): domain Bacteria; kingdom Pseudomonadati; phylum Pseudomonadota; class Alphaproteobacteria; order Hyphomicrobiales; family Phyllobacteriaceae; genus Mesorhizobium; species Mesorhizobium sp. CNPSo 4688. The sequence goes on along the minus strand of NZ_JBWLUY010000001.1, from coordinate 483,675 downwards.
CCTGGTATCGGCCGAACCGAGGCTGGCGACCGAATAGGCCAGGGGCGCGTTGCCGGTCAGTTCGGCATGCTCGTCGGGCTTTGCTGCCGCTGCCGCATCAGCGGTTGGCGGCGTTCCGACTTCATTTTCCGCCCGTTCGAGGATCGGCCCGAGGCGGCCATGGCGTTGGCTGAGCTGGCTCTGCCGCTCGAGCAGTTCGCTGACCTTGGTTTCCATCAGTTTCTGGTCGAGAAGCTGGCGGCTGGTGATGCGGTCGACCTGGGCGCGCAATGCCGAGATGCGATCCTCATAGGCCTGCTGCATGCGCGCCTGCCGCGCCGTGGTGGCGCCGATCAGATCGTCGCGCAGCACCAGGTAGGAGGTTGCCAGCAGATAGCCGATGGCGATTGCCGCCAGTGCCGAACCAAGAAAGGCGACGAGCCACGGACGGATGGTGAAATGTCGGATTTCATTGCCCCGCGCAATGATGACCGTATGGGGCTCCTTGCGTCTGCCGAAGACCGCTGACTGACCGGTTGGGTTCACGGGACCAAGCTTTCATTACGACACCAACGAAGCCTGATTACACATTATTAGGGTTAACAAAGCTTTGCCGTGGGTGCCGGCCGGTAAGGATTGCGCGCGAAACGAGTGGCGGGTTGCGGGCAGGGTGGTGAGATCGGCGGCGTGTCAGAGCGCGCGCACCGCCTCCAGCACCGCTTCGGCATGACCTTTTACCCGGACCTTGCGCCAGATGCCGGCGATCCGGCCATCCTTGCCGATCAGGAACGTCGCTCGTTCGACGCCCATATAGTTGCGGCCATACATCGTCTTTTCGACCCACAGATTGTAGGCCTCGATCACTTTGCGCTCCTCGTCGGCAACCAGGTCGACGGTGAGGTCGTATTTGGTTTTGAATTTGTCGTGCTTCTTCACGCTGTCAGGCGATAGGCCGATCACGACGGCGCCGGCCTTTTCGAACTCCGGCTTCAGCTGGGAAAAGCTGATCGCCTCGTTGGTGCAACTTGTGGTGTCGTCCTGCGGATAGAAGTAAAGTACGACGGGTTTTCCCCGCAACGCGGCAAGGCTGAGCGAGCCGCCGCCATCGCGCGGCAGGTCGAATTGCGGAGCAGCGTCGCCAATGTCGAGATCAGCCATATCGATGCCCTTGTTTGAGGTTACGCGCCAGGCTGCATCGTTATAGTGTCGAGCGGGGATTCGTCCACGATCGAATTCGTACAACGGAAAATTGCGTGGATCAGGAAGAACCGCAGCACGAGAAAATCCGGTTCAGGCGTGACGAGATCACCGACCTGGGGACTTTTCCGTCTGCCTGCAGTGTGCCGCCGCTCGGCAAGGCGCGGATCGGCCGTGGCTTTCGCATCCTTGCCCGCCTGTTTGCCGGCGTCGCGGCCCTGGTGCTGCTGGCCGCCACCGCTGTCTATGTCATCGGCGCCACCGGAATCGGCAGCGAGCGGCTGCGGGCGGAAGCCGAAGCGGCGATCGAGAAACTCGCCGGTTTCGACGTCAATGTAGCCGTCGGCCCGGCCCGGCTGACACTGGACGGATCGAGCTTCATTGCGCTGCAGGTCAAGGACGTCAGCGTCAAGACCGCCGACGGCAAGCCGATGGCCGACGCCGGGCGTGTGCGTTTCGGTATCCGGCTGATACCGCTGTTCTCGGGCGAGGTGCGGCTGACCAGCGCCAGGATTTCCGACGCCCACATTGTCACCGCGGCAATGCCGTCGGGCGGCGACTGGACAGCCGAGCTGCGCAATCAAGACGGCCTCATCGATCCGGAAAAGCTGGCCGCCGCTGTCTTCGGTCACGTCAACCATGCGCTCGATGCCGTGCGCGAGGATTCGATGCGCCGGATCGATCTCAAGAATGTCGAGTTCGAACTGCCCGAGGCCGGCTCGGTCAAGCTGGTCAACATCACCAATGCCACCGTGCTGCAGTCGGGCCCGGGCAGCATGGAGTTCTCCTCCGAGGCGGATATCGATGGCCGGGCGCTCACGGTCACCGCTGCCGCCACCCGCGATACGACCTCCCTGCGGGTCACTGCGTTGAATGCGGCCGTCGACATGGCGGCCATTCCAGAGACAACGCCAGAGGCCGGTGGGAAAACCGGCGCGATCGCTTTGAAGCTGACGGGGACCGAAGGCTCGGGCGAAAGCGATTCCCGGCTGACGGCCTCGCTGTCGCTAACCGGCTCGGTGCTCGACCTCGGCACACGCGGGCTGTTGCCGGCCGATGTCGATGTCGACGCCACGCTTGTCTCCGGATCCAACAAGATCGATGTCGGCAGGCTGGTTTTGAAGACCGGCCGTTCGACGTTCAATTTCGCCGGCTCGATCGGGCCCAAGCCGGCGACCGGCGCCGCCGGTGAGGAGCCTTCCTATCGCTACGACCTGACCAGCGACGGCTCGACGCTGGCGCCGGCGGAATCGCCCGAGCCGGCGCTGAATTTCTTCGCCCGCATCGCCGGCGTCTATCAGACGAGGAGCCATAAGCTCGTCGCCGAGCAGATCGGCATCAGGTCGGGATCTGGCAGCGAGGTGCTGGGCACAGCCGCACTTGCCTTCATCGACAACGGGCCGCCAGGCATTTCGCTGTCGCTCAACGTCCACGACATGCCGGTCTCACACGTCAAGCAATTGTGGCCCTGGTTTTCCGCCAAGAATGCCCGGCTGTGGGTGCTGCAGAACCTGTTTGGCGGCCGTGTCGTCGACGCCAGCCTGCAGTTCCAGGTCGTGCCGGGGCGGCTCGGCAATGGCGTGCCGCTTTCTGCTGACGAGGTGTTCGGCCGGTTTCAGGTCGAAGGCTCGCGCTTCGACACGGCCGGCCGCATCCCGCCGATCCGCGACGCCGTCGGCGAGGTTTCCTTCCATGGCAATAATGTCGACATCGCGCTGTCCTCGGGCAGCGTCTACATGCCAAGCGGCCGCACCGTGGCGGCAAGCAATGGCACGCTGTCAGTCAAGGCGGCGAACCACCCGCCGGTGATCGGCGCGCTCGACATCGACGTCGCCGGCGAGGCGCCGGCCATCGCCGAGCTCGCCTCCTACGAACCGATCAACGCCATGCGCCATGTCGGTATTGCGCCGGACGACCTGTCCGGCACAGTGACCGGTCACGTCAAGGCCGACATTCCGCTGCAGTCCGGTGTCGACACCTCGAAGCTCGATTGGCTGGTGACGCTCGACTACAAGGACCTGTCGCTCGCCAAGCCATTCGAAGACCAGACGATAACCGAGGCCGATGGTTCGATCGAAGTCGGACCCGACAAGGCGGTGATCTCGGCCGACGCGAAGCTGAACGGCATTCCGGCTGAACTCGATCTGGTCGAGCCGCTCGGGGATGACGGACCGCCGCGCAGCCGCAAGGTGGCGCTTGTGCTCGACGACAAGACACGCGCCACCGCCATGCCTGGCCTGTCGCCGCTGATTTCGGGAACCATCAAGGTGGCGATCGACAAGAGCGGCGACGGCAGCCAGAACGTCGCGGTCGACCTGACCAGCGCCAGGCTGGACATTCCCTGGGCAGGCTGGAGCAAGGGGCCGGGGATTCCGGCCAATGCCACTTTCACTATGGCGAAGTCGGGCGATACGACAACGCTGTCCGACTTCGACCTCGACGGAAAGAGCTTTTCCGTCGAAGGCGATGTCGTCCTGGTCAAGGGTGCGCTGTCTTCGGCGCGCTTCAGCAAAGTCGCTTTGAACAGGGGCGACGACGTTGCGGTGACGGTGAAGCGGTCGGGCAAGGGCTTTGCGGTCGATGTCAGCGGCAATGCGCTCGACGCCCGCTCGCTGATCAAGCAGTTCACCTCCGACGTCGATACCGCCACCAAGACCACAGGCACGGATGCGGTTTCGGTCAGCGCCGATGTCACTTCGCTGACCGGGTTCCACGACGAGGTCCTGTCCAATCTGAAGCTCGACTACAGCGCCGCCGGCTCCAAGGTGAACGGGCTCAAGGTCAGCGCCACGGCAAGTTCGGGTGCTGCCATCACCATCAGCAACACGGCAGGCAACGGCGTGCGCGCGCTCAACATGAAGTCGGCCGACGCCGGCGCGATATTGCGCTTCCTCAACATCTACGAACACATGGAAGGCGGCTCGATCACGCTGGCGCTCAGCGGCGCGGCCGACGGGCCGATGCGGGGTCAGGTCGACTCAAGCAACTTCTTCATCGTTGACGAACCGAAGCTCGCTTCGATCGTATCGACCACGCCGGTGGGCGACAGCCGCAGCCTGAACGAAGCGGTCAAAGGCAAGATCGACACTTCGCGGGTAAAGTTCGAGCGCGGCTTTACCGAGATCGACAAGGGAAGCGGTTACCTGAAGCTGGCCAACGGCGTCCTGCGCGGCCCACGCATCGGCACCACGTTCCAGGGCACGCTCTACGACCAGAACAACAATATGGACATGACCGGCACGTTCATGCCGGCCTATGGCCTCAACCGCATCTTCGGCGAATTGCCGCTGGTCGGCGCGCTGCTCGGCAATGGCCGCGACCGCGGCCTGATTGGCGTCACCTACCGGCTCAAGGGCAACGCCAACAAGCCGGTGCTGGACGTCAACCCGCTATCGGTGATCGCGCCGGGCATTTTCCGGTCGATCTTCGAATATCGCTAGTCTAGCACGAACAGTCGCCGAAAGGCCGATTCGATTCTAGGCGGGTGCACGTTCGCCCTGACCACGTTCACGCTCAAGGCCTGGTGGGGATTTTCGTGCAGTCATCCGTCCTATCGGGCGACGTTCCAGGATCACCAGTTGTTGCATCGGTCGCCGCTTGAAGAAGGAGATGATGCGCGCCATGCTTCCCATCAGATGGTTGCGCCGTACCTTCGCTGGGGCCTCTCGTAGCTGGATTTGCTCGAAGCCCCATCGTGAATAGGCGTTGGCGTTGGGCACGGCCGTGATCAGCCAAATGGGCTCTTGATCGTCGGCAAGCAGCGTATCGATCAGCCTCGAAGCGATTCCACGGCTTCGCGCTTCCTTGGTGACGACGAGCGAGCCGAGTTCGCGCGAGCCATCACTATGTTTGCGGATTTGCACCGCACCGATGACGCGGCCCTTGGCTACCGCAACCATAAAGTTGGGCCAATTGATGCCCGTTGGGTTCAGACGCTCAGAACGCACCAATGCGCGAATTGCCTGGTGGTCCCGCTCCGTCGCGCGACGAACGACAACAGCCAATTGATCCATGGATTCGCCTCCTGTACCGCGCTCCGGTCGCGCTCGGCGGCAGGAAGTAGCAAGAGGGGTGTTTCAACCGAATGTCGTTACGGCCGCGCTTGTGTTTCCTCCTGATGCTGTCCGGTCACACCGGTCGCACAAGCACGTGTTTTTTCTTGCCCACTGAAAGCTTTACGACGTTTGCCGGACTGAGATCCTGAGGCGTCACCATCCGCCGGTCGTCCGCCACCGGCTGGTCGTTGAGGCGCACGGCGCCGCCCTGGATGTGTCGCCGCGCCTCGCCATTGGATCCGGCAAGGCCCGCGGTGACCAGCAGCGACAGGATGCCGATGCCGGCTTCGAGCGCTGCGCCGTCGACCTCGACGGTCGGCAGGGTTTCGGCGGTCACGCCTTCCTCGAACGTCTTGCGCGCGGTCTCCTCCGCCGCTTGTGCCGCTTCGCGGCCGTGCACGATCGCCGTGGTTTCCGTCGCCAGCACCTTCTTGGCCTCGTTGATCTCGGAGCCACCAAGGGCGGCCAGCCGCGCGATCTCGGGCAGCGGCAAGCGGGTGAAGATCTTCAGGAAGCGCTCGACGTCAGCGTCCTCGGTGTTGCGCCAGTACTGCCAGAAATCATAGGGCGAGAAGAGGTCGCCATTCAGCCACACCGCGCCCTTGGCCGATTTGCCCATCTTGGCGCCCGACGACGTCGTCAGAAGCGGCGTGGTCAGCGCGTAAAGCTGCGGCGTGCCCATGCGGTGGCCGAGATCGACGCCGTTGATGATGTTGCCCCACTGGTCCGAACCGCCCATCTGCAGCCGGCAGTCATGGCGGCGGCTGAGTTCGACGAAATCGTAGCCCTGCAGGATCATGTAGTTGAATTCGAGGAAGGACAGCGACTGTTCGCGCTCGAGCCGCAGCTTGACGCTGTCGAAGGTCAGCATCCGGTTGACCGAGAAGTGGCGGCCGACATCGCGCAGGAACTCGACATAGTTGAGCTTCATCAGCCAGTCGGCATTGTTGACCATGATGGCGTCGTTGCCGGTGTCACCGAAGCGCAGGATGCGGCCAAAAATGCGCTTGATGCCTTCGATGTTGGTGGCGATCGCCTCCGGTGTCAGAAGGCTGCGCTGGTCGTCGCGGAAGGACGGGTCACCGATCATCGAGGTGCCGCCGCCCATCAGCGCGATCGGCCGATGGCCGGTCTCCTGCATCCAGTAGAGCATGGTCGCCGAAATCAGATTGCCGATGTGCAGGCTGGTCGCCGTGGCATCGTAACCGACATAGGCGGTCACCGTTTCCTTCGCGAAAAGTTGATCCAGCCCGGTTTCGTCCGAGATCTGATGGATGAAACCGCGCTCGCTCATGACGCGCAGGAAATCGGATTTGAAGGCAGACATTGTTTCTTCCTGAAAGCGCCGGACCCCAACTGCCCGGCGTGATACGAACGCGGGCGTTTAGCATCCAAGCGGCCGAAGCAAAAGTGGTTTCCGGTTTGCGTCCGCTGAGACGGCATATGCTGGGCTGCCGCGCGCGCTTGCTTCATCGTGCGGGCTGGCGTAATGAGGCGCCGCGCCAACGGGTTCACGCAACCTTCGATCCGCTGGAACGGCACCGCACGGCATCCGCCAAAATGCCATATCCTGTGACAGAGCCCGACGCGACATATGCCGGACGCATTGATATCCATCGTCATTCCTTGCCGCAACGAGGCGGCGAACCTGCCGCTTCTGATCGATGAGATCGAGGCCGCGATGACCGGACGCGACTTCGAAATCATCGTCGTCAATGACGGTTCGACCGACGATACGGCTTCGGTGCTTGCCGCCGAGGCGGCCAAACGCCCGTTTCCGCTTCGTCAACTGCGCCACGAAAAATCCGCCGGCCAGTCGCTTTCGGTGCGCTCCGGCGCCTGGGCGGCGCGCGGCGCCATCGTCGCAACCATCGATGGCGATGGCCAGAACGATCCCCAATATATCCCCGTGCTGGTCGACGCGCTGCGCAAGGCCGGGCCTGATTTCGGCGCCGCGCAAGGGCAGCGGCTGAAGCGCCGCGACAGCAAGATCAAGCAGTTGGCGTCGCGTTTCGCCAACTGGCTGCGTGGCGCGATCCTGCATGACGACACCCGCGACACCGGTTGCGGCCTGAAGGCGATCCACACCGATATCCTGCGCAAACTGCCGTTCTTCGACGGCACGCATCGCTTTGTTCCGGCGCTGGTCATCCAGGAAGGCTACCGCGTCGTGCACTGCGACGTCGTCGACCGTTCCCGCCGCCACGGCAAGTCGAATTACGGCATCTTCGACCGCGGCCTGCAAGGCGTGCTCGATCTTGCCGGCGTCTGGTGGCTTCGGCGCAGGCGCCGCAGAATGCCAAAGGTAGAGGAAATCACGCATGGCTAACGTGTTTCAGGAACTGGCGACCTGGCTGCACCAGGTTTTCATCAAGCAGTTCGACGCCTGGATCCTGCTCGGCTTTGTCGCCCAGTTCTTCTTCACCATGCGCTTCGTCGTGCAGTGGCTCGCGTCGGAAAAGGCCAAGCGCAGCGTCGTGCCGGTCGCTTTCTGGTTCTTTTCGCTGTTCGGCGGCGGCCTGCTGCTGATCTATGCCATCGTGCGCCAGGACCCGGTGTTCATCGCCGGCCAGGCGATGGGCATGTTCATCTATGTCAGAAATCTCTGGCTCATCGCCAATGAGCGCAAGGCGGCGATGACCAAGGTCGACTGAAGAGTCTGGTCAAGGCGGGATCCGGTGGTCGCAATGAACAGGAACTACGTCCTGCTTTTCCTGTTCAGCCTGTTGCTGACGGCCAGTGGGCTGGCTTCGTTGCCGCCGATCGATCGCGATGAATCGCGTTTCGTCCAGGCCACCAAGCAGATGGTCGAAACCGGCGATTATGTCGACATCCGCTTCCAGGACATGTCGCGCTATCAGAAGCCGGTCGGCATCTACTGGCTGCAATCGGCGGCCGTGACGCTGAGCGGCGAGGGGGCCGGGGCGCCGATGTGGATCTATCGCCTGGTCTCGGCGCTGGGCATCGCCATTGCCGTGGTGGCGATCGCCTGGACAGGCACCAGTCTTTTCGGCGCCAATGCCGGCCTCGCGGCCGGACTGATCATGGCAGCAATCTTCGCCACCGCCTTCGAAGGCCGCGACGCCAAGACGGACGCCATGCTTTTGGCCAGCTGCGTTGCGGCGCAAGGCGCCCTGGCGCGGATCTACACCGCCTCGCGCCGCAACGAACCGGTGGCCGCCCATCTCTGGTGGATATTCTGGGTGGCGCAGGGCATTGCGATCCTGATCAAGGGACCGATCGCGCCTCTGTTGTCGGCGCTGACAGTTGCGGCGCTGTTTGCTTTCGAGCGCGATGGGCGCTGGCTGAAAAACCTGAAAGTCGGCCGCGGCCTTTTGATCATGCTCTTGATCGCACTGCCCTGGCTCGCGCTGATCACCTGGAAGAGCCATGGCGCCTTCCTGCAGCAAGCGGTCGGCAAGGACATGCTGGGCAAGGTCGCCTCACGCGAGGAATCGCACGGCATTCCGCCCGGTTTCTATGCGCTGACCTATTCGCTGTTCATGTGGCCGTTCGGACTGATCGCCGTCGGTGCCGGGCTGCAGGCGCTCAACCGCCTGCGCGACGATCCGCGCCTGCGCTTTTGTCTTGCCTGGTACATCCCGTTCTGGCTGGTGTTCGAGCTGATCCCGACCAAGCTGCCGCATTATGTGCTGCCGGCCTATCCCGGCATGGCGCTGCTGGTCGGCTGGCTTCTGACCCTGCAGCCGGAGGACGCCAATGCGCCGCTCAAGCGCTGGCAGTCATGGCTTTGGTGGTCGACCGCCTTCGGTCTTGGCCTGGTCAGCATCGGCCTGGCCGTTGTCTCGGTTGGCGCGCCGATCTATCTCGCCAAGGCATTCTCGTGGTGGAGCATTCCGGCCGCCCTTGCCGCGCTCGTCACCGGCTATCTCGCCTTTCCCCGCCGGTTGCAGGTGCCGCTCCCCCGCATCGGCGCGATTGCTGCCGGCGCCGGCATCACCCTTGGCTTGCTGTTCGGGATGATTGCGCCGTCGCTGAAGCCGATCTGGCTGAGCCCGGCGATCAAGGCCGCCGTCGACGCGAACCGTCCCTGCGACACGACCGTGCTTGCCTCGGCGCCCTATCACGAACCGAGCCTTGTCTTCCTGGTCGGAACCAAGACGATCCTGACCGATGTCGACGGCGTTGCCGGACACCTGCTCGGTGATCCCGCCTGCGCGCTCGGGCTGGCGCCTGTCGCCGACGAGAAGAAGCTGAACGACATGCTGGCCGCGCAAGGCAAGACGGCCAACCGCCTGGCCGAGATCGACGGCCTCAATTATTCCTCGGGCGACAGGCTGTCGCTTGGCCTCTACCGGGTGGCCAAGTGAAAACCCCCGTGACGCCATCTGTGGTGTTTCGTCGGTCGCGCGACAATCTCCTCGACACGATGCGCATCGTGCGGCGGCGCCTGGCGACGCGCCCGGCCCACTACCCGAAAATCCTGTGGTCGGTCTGGGCTGTGGCCTGGCTTTTGCTGACGATCACGGTCTCGATTCGTTTCGACGACGCAGCAGGAGCGATGGTGGGGCGGTGGTCGCCCGACTTCAAACGCTTCACCGAATTTTTCACCGTCTTCGGCCTGGGCGGCTGGTATCTCATCCCGTCGGCAGTGGTGCTGCTTGCGGCGAATCTGACGGATTGGCGCAGTCTTTCAAGGCGCGCGCGGATGACCCTCTACAACTGGACCTCTTTTGCTTTCATAGTGGTGGGCTCGATCGCAGCGTCCGCTCTGGTCGTCAATGTGCTGAAATATGGCGTCGGAAGAGCCAGGCCGATGAATTTCAGCAAGCTCGGCGATCTGTCGCTGCATCCTTTTGCCATGGAGGCGAGCTTTGCCAGTTTCCCGTCGGGCCATGCCACGACGATGGGCGTCATTTTCGGACTGGCGTTGCTGATGTTACCACAGCGCAAATGGATGTTGCTGGCCGTGACCCTGGCCATCGCGTCGACCCGGATTTTTGTCGGCGCACACTATCCGAGCGACACCGTCGCTGGCTTCGGTCTCGGTTGTGCCGTTGCCATCGCTACCGCGCTGGTCTTTACACGGCTGGGGTTTATCTTCCGCCACACGACAAACGGATTGCCGGTTCCTAAAACGACGTTCCGGCTGTTCCGGCGGGCTCGCAAACGAGACCGCAACGGTGCACCGCGGCAAACGAATCCCGGCATTGGGGCAACCCGGGCAAACCCTTGAATTGCCTGCGCCCTTGCATCCAGCGATATAGCCGCTGCGGCTATTGGCTGTCGATGCCGCCCCAGCTCCGCACCAGCCGGGCCATGTCGGGCGCGCCGGCGGCTTCCTTCTCCAGCCCTTCGGCGACACCGACGCGATCAGCGACAGGGCGGTTCTGGCTGACCTTCCACTTGCCGCTGATCTCGGCGATCTCGATCTCCAGCCCGATAATGCCTTTGATCTGCGACTGGATGAAATTTGGCGGCGCGTCGGTCACCGCCCAGGGCGCCTCACGCGCGCCTTCCTGCGACAGCGTCAGATCGGAAATCTGCTGTGCGATCCAGGCGGAATCATCAATCACTTTGACCGTTCCGCGCACCTGGACGATGGCGTAGTTCCAGGTCGGCACGACTTTACCGGTTTCGCGCTTGGTCTCGTACCAGGACGGCGTCACATAGGCGTCGGGGCCCTGGAAGACGACCAGCACAGGCGATACCGGATTGTCGGCGAGCAGGCGCCATTGCGGGTTGGCCTTGGCAAGGTGTGCGCGCAGCTTGCCGTTCGGCCCCACGTCGGCGTCGAGCAGGAACGGAATGGCGTTGGCGATGGGGCCGTCCTGTCCATTTGAAATCAGCAACCCCAGCGGATGGGCGCGGAGCAGGCCGTGCAGGACGTCCTGGCGCGTCTCTATGAAATGAGGAGGTTGATACATGATCGGTCACGCCTTCTTCGGCTTCCTGAACCGGCATTCTGCACCGTTCAGGCAGGCCGCGCCACATGTCAGGCGGGCCAGATCATATGGATCAGCAGAAAACGGCATTCGCGCCCGTCACGGGCACGAATGCGCATGGCACAACATCCGACCGGGAGGGGCCAGGCTTCTAGCGCAACCGCTTCGGCCGCGGATCGGACAACTCGCCGGCGAGCCGGCGGTCGAGATAATCCGCACATTCTTCCAGCAGCAGGTCGGCATCATTGGAGAAGAAATGGTTGGCGCCGGGCAACGTCTTCTGGGTGATGGTGATGCCCTTTTGCGTGTGCAGCTTGTCGACCAGGCCCTGCACATCCTTGGGCGGCGCCACCTTGTCGGCGTCGCCATGGATGATCAGGCCAGATGACGGGCAGGGCGCCAGGAACGAGAAATCATAGGTGTTGGGCTGCGGCGCGATCGAGATGAAGCCTTCGATCTCGGGACGGCGCATCAGAAGCTGCATGCCGATCCACGAGCCGAAGGAATAGCCGGCGACCCAGCAGCTCTTGGAATCCGGATGCAGCGACTGCACCCAGTCGAGCGCCGCGGCAGCATCCGACAATTCGCCGGTGCCGTGGTCGAATTCGCCCTGGCTGCGGCCGATGCCGCGAAAATTGAATCGAAGCGTGGTGAAATCGCGCTTCTGGAACATGTAGAAGAGGTCATAGACGATCTTGTTGTTCATCGTGCCGCCGAACTGCGGGTGCGGATGCAACACAATGGCAATCGGCGCGCTCTTTTCCTTGGAAGGCTGGTAGCGGCCCTCCAGGCGGCCGGCCGGACCGGTGAAAATGACCTCAGGCATAAAATACTCCACGTGGCATAAGAATGCGCGGCGCCCGGAACAACTCTTTCCTCTGGCCTTGACGCAGGGCGAGCGTCTTCTTAGAAGCTAGTTTAGAATTGTTCAAAACTGGATAGCCAGCCGTAACGGCTTGGCCATCCCCGCCGCAAGCCGCGTAAATAGGACGTCTTGCCTTGCAATTTCAAGGAAATAACGCGCTATCCCTGCGGAATGGGGTTTGACGGGATCGATGAGCGAAAATGGCCGCAGCACGCGCCTATCTCGACTACAATGCCAGCGCGCCGCTCGTCACCCAGGCGCGTGAGGTGATGATTGCGGCGCTCGATCTCGTCGCCAATCCGTCGTCGGTGCATGCCGAGGGCCGCGCGGCGCGCCGGCTGATCGAGAACGCCAGGCGCGACGTGGCGGTGCTGGTCAATGCGAAACCCGAACATGTCGTGTTCACCTCCGGCGCGACCGAGGCTGCCTCGATGCTTTTGACGCCGGATTGGCAGATGGGCCGCGGCACTGTGCGCATGAGCCGGCTCTATGTCAGCGAGGCCGATCATCCTTGCCTGCTCAATGGCGGCCGTTTTCCGGCCGCGCAGGTGACGAGGATCGGCGTCGATGCCGACGGCATCGCCAATCTCGCTCAACTGACAGCCGTTCTGGCCACGCATGACAAGGCTGAGGGTCTGCCGCTGGTGGCAATCCATGCCGCCAACAACGAGACCGGCGTCATCCAGCCGGTCGAGGCCATCGCCGCAATCGTCAAGGCGGCTGGCGGCATTCTGGTGGTCGACGCGGTGCAGGCGGCGGGCCGCGTTTCCATTGATATGTCAGCGCCTTACGCCGACTATTTGATTCTGTCCTCGCACAAGATCGGCGGCCCCAAGGGGGTTGGCGCCATGGTTGCCGCGGCTGACCTGATGATGCCGAAGCCGCTGATCAATGGCGGCGGCCAGGAAAAGGGCCATCGCGGCGGCACCGAAAACCTGGCGGCCATCGCCGGCTTTGGCGCTGCTGCACGGCAGGCTCTGGCCGGATTGCAGACCATGGACGAGGTACGGGTTCGCCGCGACGAGGTCGAGATCATCGTCAAAACACTGGTGCCGGACGCAGAAATCTTCGGAACTGGCGCGCCAAGGCTTGCCAACACGACATTCTTCGCTATTCCCGGCATCAAGGCCGAGACGGCGCAGATCGCCTTCGATCTGGCCGGCGTTGCGCTTTCGGCGGGATCGGCCTGTTCATCGGGCAAGGTCGGTCCGAGCCATGTGCTGAAAGCCATGGGGTATGGCGACAGCCTTGGCGCTTTGCGCGTGTCCATCGGCCACGCAACGAGCGCCGGGGATATCGAACTGTTCCGTACTGCGCTGGCGGGGATTGCCCAGCGCCGGGCGGGCAGGGAACAAGCCGCCTGAGGCGGCGGGAGCATCGGACCGAAAAGTGCGCAAGCGGTTTTCGGATAATCCGATGCTCAAAGAAAGACCAATTCAGGCCTCGCGGCCTGGTAGAGCCGTGCGTTTGCAAGTGGCCGGGTGAATTCCCGGTCGAGACGCACTATATGGAACTTACGCCGCTTCCGGCGCCTCCAGGGGCTGCCGTTGGCGATGCCATAGTTTGAAAACTGTCGGGCCTTGACCCCGGCGTGGATGGAGAACGCTTATGCCTGCTGTGCAGGACACGATCGATCGGGTCCGAAAGATCGACGTCGATCAGTACAAATACGGATTCCAGACAGAGATCGCGATGGATAAGGCCCCCAAGGGCCTGAGCGAAGACATTATTCGCTTCATCTCGGCCAAGAAGGATGAACCGTCCTGGATGCTGGAATGGCGTCTGGAAGCCTATCGGCGCTGGCTGACGCTGGAAGAGCCGACCTGGGCACGCGTCCACTATCCGAAGATCGACTTCCAGGACCTCTATTACTACGCGGCGCCCAAGAGCACGCCCGGCCCGACATCGCTCAGCGACGTCGATCCCGAATTGCTGAAGGTCTACGAAAAGCTCGGCATTCCGCTCAGGGAACAGGAAATCCTCGCCGGCGTGCAGAAGACCGACGCGTCCGATCTCGAGGAGCCCAGCGACAATGTCTACAAATCCGGCCGTGTCGCCGTCGACGCGGTGTTCGATTCCGTTTCCGTCGTCACCACCTTCAAGAAGGAGCTGGCGCAGGCCGGCGTCATCTTCTGCTCGATCTCGGAAGCCATTCGCGAGCATCCCGAGCTGGTGCAGAAGTATCTGGGCTCGGTCGTGCCGACCTCCGACAATTTCTACGCCACGCTGAATTCGGCTGTGTTCACCGACGGCTCGTTTGTCTTCGTGCCCAAGGGCGTACGCTGCCCGATGGAACTGTCGACCTATTTCCGCATGAACGAGAAGAACACCGGCCAGTTCGAGCGCACGCTGATCATCGCCGAGGAGGGGGCTTACGTCTCCTATCTCGAAGGCTGTACGGCGCCGCAGCGCGACGAGAACCAGCTGCATGCCGCCGTCGTCGAACTGGTGGCGCTCGACGATGCCGAGATCAAATATTCGACGGTGCAGAACTGGTACCCCGGCGACGCCGAGGGCAAGGGCGGCATCTACAATTTCGTCACCAAGCGCGGCGACTGCCGTGGTGACCGTTCGAAGATCTCGTGGACGCAGGTCGAGACCGGCTCGGCCATCACCTGGAAATACCCGAGCTGCATCCTGCGCGGCGACGATTCCTCGGGCGAGTTCTATTCGATCGCCGTGTCGAACGGCTACCAGCAGGTCGACTCGGGCACCAAGATGATCCATCTCGGCAAGAACACGTCGAGCCGCATCATCTCCAAGGGCATTGCCGCCGGCTTCTCGCAGAACACCTATCGCGGCCAGGTCTCGGCGCACCGCAAGGCGACCAACGCCCGCAACTTCACCAATTGTGACTCGCTGTTGATCGGCGACCAGTGCGGCGCACACACCGTGCCCTACATGGAAGCCAAGAACTCGACGGCGCAGTTCGAGCACGAAGCGACGACGTCGAAGATTTCCGAGGACCAGAAGTTCTACGTCATGCAGCGCGGCATTCCGGAAGAAGAGGCGATTGCGCTGATCGTCAACGGCTTCGTCAAGGACGTCATCCAGCAGCTGCCGATGGAGTTCGCGGTTGAAGCGCAGAAGCTGATCGGCATCAGCCTCGAGGGCTCGGTCGGCTGACCGGAGAGATATTCAGGAAAGAAAAGAAAGAATGCTTGAGATCAAGAACCTGCATGCCCGCATCGTCGATGATGGCACCGAGATCATCCGCGGCCTCAACCTGACGGTGAAAGCCGGCGAGGTCGCCGCCATCATGGGCCCCAATGGCTCGGGCAAGTCGACGCTGTCCTACATTCTCGCTGGCCGCGAGGACTATGAGGTCACCGAAGGCGACATCCTCTACAACGGCCAGTCGATCCTCGAAATGGACCCGGCCGAGCGCGCCACGGCGGGCATTTTCCTCGCCTTCCAGTATCCTATGGAGATACCGGGCGTCGCGACCATGGAATTCCTCAAAGTGGCGATGAACGAGCAGCGCAAGGCGCGCGGCGAGGAACCGCTGAAGATCCCGGAATTTTTGAAGCGGGTGAAGGAAGCGGCCGCGTCGCTCAACATGGACATGGCGATGCTGAAGCGGCCGCTCAATGTCGGCTTCTCCGGCGGCGAGAAGAAGCGCGCCGAGATCCTGCAGATGAAGCTCTTGGAGCCGAAACTCTGCGTGCTCGACGAGACCGATTCCGGCCTCGACATCGATGCGCTGAAGATCGTCTCGGACGGCGTCAACGCGCTGCGCTCGCCCGAGCGCGCCATCGTCGTCATCACCCACTACCAGCGCCTGCTGGAGCACATCGTGCCGGACTCGGTGCACGTCCTCTACAAAGGTCAGGTGATCAAGTCCGGCGACAAGTCGCTGGCGCTCGATCTCGAAGCCAATGGCTATGCCGGCGTGATCGGCGAAGCCGCGTGAGATGCCAGAGGCCAGACTGATGAACATGCACTCGATACCCCAGCGCACCCAGGCCGAAACGGCGCTGATCGACGCTTTCGGCGAGCGGCTGTCGCTGCTGCCGGGCGACGGCGCGGTGACGCTGAAGCGCGACGACGCCATCGAGGCGATCAAGCACGGCCTGCCGACCCGGCGCATCGAATCCTGGCACTATACGGATCTGCGCCGCCTGCTGACGTCGGTGCCGGCATTCGATCCTACAGCCGCCACCAAAGCGTTGCCGCCCATCGTCGAAGGCTCCGCCATCCTGGCCGTGCTGAACGGCGTCTCCGGCGCGAAATTCCCCGCGATCGAAGGCGTGACCGTTCAACGCCTGTCGGAAAAGCTGACCGACGGCTCGATCGCACCGGGCCTCGACCCCTACGGCAGCGATGACGCCATCGGTGCACTGAACACCGCCTTTGTCGCCGACGGCTATTTCGTCGACATCGCTGATGGCGCAGAACTGGAAAAGCCCATCGAATTGCAGAACCTGCAGGCCGGCGGCCAGGTGCATGTGCGCTTTCCCGTGCGTGTCGGCGCGGGCGCCAAGGCTGCTATCGTCGAGCGTCAGGCCGGCGAGGGCGCGGCTCTGGGCAGCTCGGTCAGCCAGCTAGTGCTGGGTGAGGGCGCCGAGGTGACCTGGCTGATCGTCCAGGAGCAGCCGGAGACGGCCACGCATCTGGCGCAGTTCAAAGCGCATCTCGGCAAGAATTCGAAGCTGACCGTGTTCTTCATGAATGCCGGCGGCAAGCTTGTGCGCCAGGAGATCGTCGTCAGGACGACCGGCGAAGGCGCCGACTTCAAATTGCGCGGCATCAACCTTCTGGCCGGCGATACCCATACCGACGTGACCATGGTGCTCGACCATGCCGTGCCGCACACGACCTCGACGGAAGTGATCCGCAATGTCGTGACCGGCAAGGCGCGCGGCGTCTTCCAGGGCCGCATCAACGTCCATCAATACGCGCAGAAGACCAACGCCAAGATGGCCTGCAACACGCTGCTCCTGTCGGATGACGGCGAGTTCTCGACCAAGCCGGAGCTGGAAATCTTCGCCGACGACGTCGTCTGCGGCCACGGCGCGACCGTCACCGAGATCGACCACAACCATCTGTTCTACCTGATGGCGCGCGGCATCGACGAGAAAAGCGCCCGCGGCCTCCTGGTGAAAGCGTTTGTGGCCGAAGTGATCGAGGAACTGGACGACGAGGCGATCGTCGAGGCCCTGGAAACAAGGCTGGACGACTGGTTCGTGGCACACGGCTAAGCGCGTCTTCCCTTCTCCCCTTGTGGGAGAAGGTGGATTGGCGCGAAGCGCCAAGACGGATGAGGGGTGTTGGAAGGATCGCGGCCTTAGCCGCCAAGGACTTCGAAATGGACCAGAAACTCGAAACCACCCCCTACGACGTCGAGGCGATCCGCCGCGATTTCCCGATCCTGTCGCGCGAAGTCTACGGCAAGCCGCTCGTCTATCTCGACAACGGCGCCTCGGCACAGAAGCCTCAGGTGGTGCTGGATACAATCCAGCACGCCTACAGCCAGGAATACGCCAACGTCCATCGTGGCCTGCATTTCCTGTCTAATGCCGCGACCGACGCCTATGAGAAGGCGCGTGAGACGGTGCGCCGCTTCCTCAACGCGCCGAGCACCGACAACATCGTCTTCACCTCCAACACGACGGCCGCCATCAACACCGTCGCTTACGGCTATGGCATGCCCAATATCGGCGAGGGCGACGAGATCGTGCTGTCGATCATGGAGCACCACTCCAACATCGTGCCGTGGCATTTCATCCGCGAACGCCAGGGCGCCAAGCTGGTCTGGGTGCCGGTCGACGATCTCGGCGTCTTCCACATCGAGGAATTCGAAAAGCGCCTGACCGACCGCACCAAGCTCGTCGCCATCACCCATATGTCGAACGCGCTGGGCACGGTGACGCCGATCAAGGAGATCGTGCGCATCGCGCATGCCCGCGGCATTCCGGTGCTGGTCGACGGCAGCCAGAGCGCCGTGCATATGCCGATCGACGTGCAGGATCTCGACTGCGATTTCTTCGTCTTCACCGGCCATAAGGTCTACGGGCCCTCCGGCATCGGCGTGCTCTACGGCAAGAAGGACATTCTCTCGGGCATGCGCCCCTTCATGGGCGGCGGTGAGATGATCGAGGAGGTGACGGAAGACATCGTCACCTACAACGACCCGCCGCACCGTTTCGAGGCCGGCACGCCGCCGATCGTGCAGGCGATCGGTCTCGGTGCAGCACTGGAGTACATGGAAAAAATCGGCCGCGAGCGCATCGCCGCCCACGAGGCCGATCTCAAGACCTATGCGCATGAACGGCTGCGCGCGATCAATTCACTGCGCATCTTCGGCGATGCTCCCGGCAAGGGCGCCATCATCTCGTTCGAATTGCAGGGCATTCATGCCCATGACGTGTCGATGGTGATAGACAGGCAAGGCGTGGCGGTCCGTGCCGGCACCCATTGCGCCCAGCCGCTGTTGAAACGCTTTGGCGTAACCTCCACATGCAGGGCATCGTTCGGCATGTATAATACCCGGGCCGAAGTCGACGCTTTGGCCGAAGCGCTTGAGAAAGCGCGCAAGTTCTTTGGATGATGACCATGGATGATGCGAGCCACACCACCGAGACCGCGCCGGAGGCAGCTGTCAACAATCCGCTGGTTTCCGCTTCGACCATTCCGGCCGATGAACTGGCGCGGCTGACGGACGACATCGTTTCGGCGCTGAAGACGGTCTATGACCCGGAAATCCCGGCCGACATTTACGAGCTCGGCCTGATCTACAGGATCGACATCGAGGACGACCGCTCGGTCAAGATCGACATGACGCTGACCGCGCCGGGCTGCCCGGTGGCCGGCGAAATGCCGGGCTGGGTGGAGAACGCCGTCGGCGCCGTCGAAGGCGTCTCCGGCGTCGAGGTCAACATGACCTTCGACCCGCCCTGGTCGCCCGACCGCATGTCGGAAGAGGCGCAGGTCGCGGTCGGTTGGTACTAGGCTGGCAGAGGCTGGCGTACTTGCGCCAGTGGTAAAACTTCACCATTTTAGGTGAGGAATCATTCGGCGGGCCTTGAACCTGCATGGAATGGAAGAGGAAAAAGAATGGGACGCTTCGCCGTCATCACGATGACCGAAAAGGCCGCCGACCGGGTGCGCGAGATCGTCGCCACGCGCGACAATGCGCATGGCATTCGCCTTGGCATCAAAAAGGGCGGCTGCGCCGGCATGGAATACACCGTCGACCTGGTGACCGAGCCGAATACCAAGGACGACCACATCGAGCGCGACGGCGCGCACGTCTATGTCGCGCCTGAGGCTGCCCTTTTCCTGTTCGGCACCGAGATGGATTTCGAGCAGACGACGCTGCGCACCGGCTTCACCTTCCACAACCCGAACCAGAGCTCGGCCTGCGGCTGCGGTGAATCGGTTGAACTGAAGCCAGCTGATCTGAAAAAGCTGGCAGAGGCGCGCGCATCGGCCTGACACCTCTTCCTTCGCCCCGTTTACGGGGAGAAGGTGTCACGAAGTGACGGATGAGGGGCAGAGCGCCAGCCTCTCCAGAGTTAGCGCCGCCCCTCATCTGCCTGCCAGCATCTTCTCCCCGTAAATGGGGCGAAGAGCGCTACTTCACCCACATCTTCGTCCGCTTGTGCCAGTCGGCGATCGATTCCTCGGGGTAGACGTCGAACACCTTGTCCTTTTTTCCGATCACCGGCTCGACCCAGCTCGCCTTGTATTTCAGCATCAGGTGCACCTTTTCCGGCGGCTTCGGCAGCTCGCTGTCGATCGCTGAGGCAAACGGATGCACCAGCTCCGGCCAGGTCGGATCGTAGAGCCACAGCGCCGAGCCGCATTTCTTGCAGAAATTGCGCTCGCCGGTCGAAATTTCGCAGTTAGGGTGCTCGTCATCGTCGATCTCGGCCTGGTAGACGCTGAGGCTGCGCTTGCCCTTGATCTTCAGCGTCTTGTAGTCGGCGCCGAGATTGATGGCGAAACCGCCGCCGCCCTGCTGCTTGCGGCAGATCGAGCAGTAGCACAGCATGAACGGCACCGGCGTGTGGCTTTCCACCTCGAAATGGACGGCATCGCAGCGGCAGGATCCTTTGAGCAGAAGCGGCATGGCAAAACTCCGACGGATGGCTCTCAACTTGTCAGCATGGTTTTGGTTGCGGCAATGACAAGGCAAGATCGCGATGACATGATCGCGGCATGGACAATGAACGCATCGCCGAACTCTTCGAAGGCCTCGGCCCGGTCTCGATCCGCCGGCTGTTCGGCGGCAAGGGCATCTATTTCGACGGCGTTATCGTCGCCATCGTGCTGCGCGGCGAATTGCTGCTCAAGGCCGACGAACAAAGCGCGCCCGACTTCGAAGCTGCCGGCTGCAAGCAATGGACGTACACCGGGTCACGCCACGGCAAACTGGTTGCCATGCCGTACTGGAGCATTCCGGACGACGCGTTTGATGATCCCGACGAGATGACGGTGTGGGCGCGCCGGGCCTATGAGGCCGGGCGGCGACCGGGGAAGTAGCGCGCAATATTTGGAGATGTTGGCGGGACAGCACCCCCCTCTGGCCTGCCGGCCATCTCCCCCGCAAGGAGGGAGATTGGCAGCTTGACCGCCGGCTCTCACATTCAACGTTGGAGATTGGCGAAAGCCGACGTGGCATCTGATCTCCCCCCTTGCGGGGGAGATGTCCGGCAGGACAGAGGGGGGTGTGAAGGAACTCGGCGACTGCGTTTAGCAGGACATGCCAAACGCCAACCCTCTACAGCGCACTCGCAATCCTCGCCGCCAGCCGCGCATTGTTCTCGACCAGCGCAATATTCGTCTTCAAGCTCCGGCCGCCGGTCAGTTCGAGGATTTTTCCCAACAGGAACGGCGTCACCGCCTTGCCTGTCACATTCTGCACTTCCGCCGCTTTCTGCGCGGCCTCGATATAGCCGGCCATCTCGTCGGCCGGGATTTCGTCATCCTGCGGCACCGGGTTGGCGATCAGCATGCCGCCGCCGAGGCCCAACGAAGCCCGGATCTTGTAGAAATGCGCGATCTCTTCCGGCCTGTGCAGGGTCAGCGGCGCGCGGAAGCGCGACTGGCGCGACCAGAAGGCCGGCATGGTTTCGCAGCCATGGCCGATCACCGGCACGCCGCGCGTTTCCAGCACTTCGAGCGTCTTTTCGATGTCGAGGATCGCCTTGGCGCCGGCCGAAACGACGATGACCGGCGTGCGCGCCAATTCGTCGAGATCGGCCGAGATGTCGAAGCTCTTTTCCGCGCCCTTGTGCACGCCGCCAATGCCGCCGGTGGCGAACACCTTGATGCCGACCATATTGGCCGCGATCATGGTGGCGGCGACGGTGGTGCCCCCGGTGCGTCCCTCAGCAACCGCAAAGCCGAGGTCGGCGCGCGACAGCTTCATGGCGTCGCCGGTCATGGCCAGCGACTCGCGCTCGCCGTCCGACAGCCCGATCTTGATGCGGCCGGCGACCACGGCGATCGTCGCCGGCACCGTGCCATTATCCAGAATGATCTTCTCGACATTGGCGGCCATGGCGCCATTGTCGGGGTAGGGCATGCCATGGGTGATGATGGTGCTTTCCAGCGCCACCACCGGCCGGCCGGCGGTAAGCGCTTCGGCCACTGGCGGGTGGATGTCGATGAAGGGGCGAGCGCTTTGCGGGGTCATGACGGTCTCCGGTCCGAAGTGCTGCGCGTCCCCTTGGACGGCGCGCTCCGGCAATGGCAATTGGCCGCCCTCATGCCATTTCCTGCGCCTCCGGCACAAGAGCCAGTGCCTCGGCAAAGGTCGCGGCGGTGAAGGCCGGCACGGCATTCGCACTTTCGATGGCGAGCGTCGCCGCGGCAACGCCTTCACGCAGGGCCTGCCGCAATGCGAGGCCGCGCAGCAGGGCAGCGATGGTAGCACCGGCCAGCGCGTCGCCGGCACCGGTGACGTCGGCAACCTTCCTGGGCGCTGGCGGCAGGATCGAAAAGGCGCCGGCTTCGTCGAAACCGAGCACCGGGCCATCGCCCGCCGTCACCACGCCACTCCTGAGGCCGTTGCAGCGCAAACCGTCGACGGTCTCGCGCCCGGTGGCATTAGTACCGACGCCGGCCAGCACCATGGCCTCGCGCCGGTTCATGAAGACCTGCGCGAGCTCCTTCAGCACCGGTGTCAGCCGCATCACCTTGGCCGGCGAAATGGCGATGGCATAAACCGGCTTGCCGGCGGCAAGGCCCATCAGGCGCTCGAGTGCTGAAGACGGCAGATTGGCGTCGCACAGTACCGCATCGGCCGCGGCGACCACCTCGCGCACCTTGGAGCGGCGGATCTGCTTGGGGAACGCCAGATCGTAGAGCGCCATGTCGGCAAAGCCGGTGATCAGCTCTCCGTCGCGGTCGATCAGCGCCGTGTAGCTTGGCGTCGTGCGGTCGAGGAACACGGCGGACAAATCGGCGATGCCGGCTTCAGCGATGGCGCGCGCGACCGTCTCGCCCGCTGCATCGCCGCCGCGCATCGACATCAGCGCGGCCGAAACACCAAGCCGCGCGAGGCTGCGCAGGGCGTTGAAGACGCCGCCGCCGACATCCTCGCGCATCGTGCCGGGGTTGGACGCCGCCGGCACGTACGCACCGGAAACCTGGCCGCGCCGGTCGATATGGGCGCCGCCCACCGCCAGGATTTTTGCAGATTTCACCATGCCGGCGATATGACCTTTGTTATTCCAGGCGCACAAGCGCCAGAGCAATTCCAAGAAAAGTGTGAAACGGTTTTCTGTCCGGAATTGCGTCAGAAGGAGATAGAGCAATTCGCTGTTTCCATGAAACAGCGAACTGCTCTAGGCTGTGCGGCGGAGCTTCGCAGGCAGGCCAGCGATTCGGGCGGAGCCAAACAGCCCGCCGCTTGGCCCAATGCGAAATGCGCCCAGAAACGAAAGCGTGAGACAAAAAAAGAACAAATCCGGATAAAGATTGATTTTCAGATGTTTGACCCCACTTGCCAAACGAGAACAAAAAAGGTACAAACTGGGCAGGGATTACGGATTGTCCGGCCTTCATTGACGACCAAGGGGTGATGTATCATGGCTCAGAATTCTTTGCGGCTTGTAGAGGACAAAGCGGTGGACAAATCAAAGGCTCTGGACGCGGCGCTGTCGCAAATCGAGCGCGCCTTCGGCAAGGGCTCGATCATGCGGCTGGGCGCCAATGAGCAGGTCGTCGAGATCGAAACCGTGCCGACGGGATCGCTTGGCCTCGACATCGCGCTTGGCGTCGGCGGCCTGCCGCGCGGCCGCATCGTCGAGATCTACGGGCCGGAAAGCTCGGGCAAGACGACGCTGGCGCTGCACACGGTGGCCGAAGCCCAGAAGAAGGGCGGCATCTGCGCCTTCGTCGATGCCGAGCACGCGCTTGACCCGGTCTATGCCCGCAAGCTCGGCGTCGACCTGGAAAACCTGCTGATCTCGCAGCCCGACACCGGTGAGCAGGCGCTGGAAATCTGCGACACGCTGGTGCGTTCCGGCGCCATCGACGTCCTGGTCGTCGATTCGGTGGCGGCACTGACACCGCGCGCTGAAATCGAGGGCGAAATGGGCGATTCGCTGCCCGGTCTCCAGGCTCGCTTGATGAGCCAGGCGCTGCGCAAGCTGACCGCCTCGATCTCGCGCTCCAACACCATGGTCATCTTCATCAACCAGATCCGCATGAAGATCGGCGTCATGTTCGGCTCGCCCGAAACCACCACCGGCGGCAATGCGCTGAAATTCTACGCTTCGGTGCGCCTCGACATCCGCCGTATCGGTTCGGTCAAGGACCGCGACGAGGTCGTCGGCAACCAGACCCGCGTCAAGGTGGTCAAGAACAAGCTGGCGCCGCCCTTCAAGGTGGTCGAGTTCGACATCATGTATGGCGAGGGCGTGTCCAAGACCGGCGAACTGGTCGACCTCGGCGTCAAGGCTGGCGTGGTCGAGAAGTCAGGCGCCTGGTTCTCCTACAATTCGCAGCGCCTCGGCCAAGGCCGCGAGAACGCCAAACTGTTCCTGCGCGACAATCCCGACACGGCGCGCGAGATCGAACTGGCGCTCAGGCAGAATGCCGGGCTGATCGCCGAAAAGTTCCTCGAAAATGGCGGCCCTGAGCGCGGCGAAGACGACGGTTTCGAGGAAGAATCCGGCGCCATGTAGGGCAATGGTCAGAGTTCGGCCATAAATCCAGTCTATTATCCAATGCTTAAGTACTGAGTTCTTTAGTATCGCGTTCCAAACCGCCGGCCTTTGCGCCGGCGGTTTTCGTTTTTGGGCAAGCGTGGAGCCAGCCTGGTAGCTGCTCGATTGGCCCAATTCCGTGTTTCTGGACAGGGTGGGGCGTGCCCGCTAAAAGGCCAAGTCGATCTTCTAAAAGCAGAGACCAGTTTCCGCCGGCCGTGCCGGCGGTTTTCGCGAAAAGGCAGCAGTCATGAGTGGCGTGAACGAGATCCGGTCGACATTTCTCGACTATTTCCGCAAGGAGGGCCACGAGGTCGTGGCCTCGAGCCCGCTGGTGCCACGCAACGACCCGACATTGATGTTCACCAATGCCGGCATGGTGCAGTTCAAGAACGTCTTCACCGGCCTGGAGAAGCGGCCCTATTCGCGCGCCACCACCGCGCAGAAGAGCGTGCGCGCCGGCGGCAAGCACAACGACCTCGACAATGTCGGCTACACCGCGCGCCATTTGACCTTCTTCGAAATGCTCGGCAACTTCTCCTTCGGCGACTATTTCAAGGAGCGTGCCATCGAGCTGGCCTGGAACCTGATCACCAAGGAGTTCGGGCTGAACAAGGACAAGCTGCTGGTCACCGTCTATCACACCGATGATGAGGCGGCTGGTTTCTGGAAGAAGATCGCCGGTTTTTCTGACGACCGCATCATTCGAATCCCGACCTCGGACAATTTCTGGGCGATGGGTGACACGGGACCGTGCGGACCGTGCTCGGAAATCTTCATCGACCGCGGCGAGCACATCTGGGGCGGCCCTCCCGGCAGCCCGGAAGAGGATGGCGACCGCTTCCTCGAATTCTGGAACCTGGTGTTCATGCAGTATGAGCAGGTCACCAAGGAAGAGCGCATTGACCTGCCGCGGCCATCGATCGACACCGGCATGGGCCTGGAACGCATGGCCTCGATCCTGCAAGGTGTGGAAAGCGTCTTTGAAACCGATCTGTTCCGTCATCTGATCGATGCGGCGTCGTCCGCGCTCGGACAGGGGCCTGACAAAGAGACGGTCGCCTCCTTCCGCGTCATCGCCGATCATCTGCGCTCGTCCTCCTTCCTGGTCGCCGATGGCGTGCTGCCGTCGAACGAGGGCCGCGGCTATGTGCTGCGCCGCATCATGCGCCGCGCCATGCGCCATGCGCAGCTGCTCGGCGCCAAGGAGCCGCTGATGTGGAAGCTGGTGCCGGCGCTGGTGCGCGAGATGGGCCAGGCCTATCCCGAACTGCTGCGCGGCGAACAGCTGATCACCGAGACGTTGAAGCTCGAGGAGACGCGCTTCCGCAAGACGCTGGTGCGCGGCCTCGGCCTGCTTTCGGAAGCGACGGATACGCTGCACGCCGGCGACATGCTGGATGGCGAGACCGCATTCAAGCTCTATGACACCTATGGCTTCCCGCTCGATTTGACGCAGGACGCGCTGCGCCAGCGGAGCATCTCAGTCGACCTTGCCGGTTTCACCCATGCGATGGAGCAGCAGAAGGCCGAAGCGCGCAAGCATTGGACCGGCTCCGGCGAGGCCGCCACCGAAACCGTGTGGTTTTCGGTGCGCGAACAGACCGGCGCCACCGAATTCCTCGGCTACGAAACTGAAGCTGCGGAAGGCCTCATCCAGGCACTGGTCAAGGACGGCAAGACCGTCGACAGCGCCGGCAAGGGCGATGCCGTGGCGGTCGTTGTCAACCAGACGCCGTTCTACGGCGAGTCCGGCGGCCAGATGGGCGACACCGGCGTCATCTCGGGCGAGGGTTTCTCGATCGAGGTTTCGGACACGCAAAAGAAGGCCGACGGTCTGTTCGTGCATCTGGGCAAGGTGGCAAGCGGCACCGTCAAAACGGGTGCCGCCGTCGAGCTGAAGGTTGATCATGCGCGCCGCACCAGGCTGCGCGCCAACCACTCCGCGACGCACCTGATCCACGAGGCTTTGCGCGAGGTGCTGGGCACCCATGTCGCGCAGAAAGGCTCGCTGGTCGCGCCCGAGCGGCTGCGTTTCGACATCTCGCACAACAAGCCGATCTCGGCTGAGGAGCTCGAAGAGGTCGAGCGCATGGCCAACGAAATCGTCGTCCAGAACAGCCCGGTGACGACCCGCTTGATGTCGGTCGACGACGCTATCGCCGAAGGCGCCATGGCGTTGTTCGGTGAGAAATATGGTGACGAGGTGCGCGTCGTGTCGATGGGCACCGGCCTGCACGGCGCCAAGGCCAACCGACCTTATTCGGTCGAGCTGTGCGGTGGTACCCACGTGCGGGCGACCGGCGATATCGGTCTTGTCCGCGTCGTCTCCGACAGCGCGGTCGCCGCCGGCGTGCGCCGCATCGAGGCGCTGACCGGCGAAGCCGCGCGCAAACATCTCGACGAGCAGGACAGGCGGTTGAAGGCCGTCGCCTCGACATTGAAGATCTCACCGGCCGACGTGCCGGCGCGTGTCGAGACGCTGCTTGAAGAGCGCAAGAAGCTCGAGAAGGAGCTGAGCGAAGCGCGCAAGAAGCTGGCGCTGGGCGGCGGCGCCGCGGCCGGCGCGCCCTCAGAGAACGAGACCGTCGCCGGTGTCGGCTTCCTCGGCAAGGCGGTATCGGGTGTCTCGCCGAAGGATCTGAAGCCGCTGGCCGATGCCGGCAAGACCTCGCTCGGCTCCGGCGTCGTGGTCTTTGTCGGCGCCGGCGAAGACAACAAGGCAAGCGTCGTCGTCGCCGTCACCGACGACCTTGTCGGCCGCTTCAGCGCCGTCGATCTGGTGCGCGTCGCCTCGGCCGCCTTGGGCGGGCAGGGCGGCGGCGGCCGGCCCGACATGGCGCAAGCCGGCGGCCCGGATGCCTCGAAGGCAAATGATGCGATCGCCGCGGTCAAGGCGGCGCTGGAGGCAGCCTGAAAGCCATCCTATGCCCGATAGCCCTGGCATCAAGGTGCTCGTCCTCGGCGGCTACGGACTGATCGGCGAAGCTGTCGTCGGCCGCCTGGTTGGCGACGGGCATCAGGTGGTCGGCCTCGGCCGCGACATCAGGGAAGCCGCGCGGCGCTGGCCGGCGGTGCGCTGGATCGCGGCCGACATGGCGCGGCTGCTTGCCGCTGAAGACTGGCTGCTGCTGGTCGACGGGATGGATGCAGTGGTCAATGCGGCAGGCGCCTTGCAGGACGGCCCACGCGACCGCCTCGACGCCATCCATCGCGGCGCGGTCGTGGCGCTGGTCGCCGCCTGCGAACGGGCCGGGGTGCCCCGCTTCGTGCAGATCTCCGCCATAGGTGCCGATCCCGCCTCCTCAGATGTTTTCTTCAGCACCAAAGGTGAAGGCGACAAGGCCGTCGCAGGTTCTTCGCTGGAATGGACTATCCTGCGCCCGGGCCTGGTGATCGCACCCGCCGCCTATGGCGGGACGGCACTTTTGCGCGCGCTTGCCGCCTTTCCCGGTTTCATCCCTGCCGTGATGGCGCGCCAGCCCATCCAGACCGTGGCGGTCATGGACGTCACTGAGTCGGTGTCGCGCGCGGTTGCCGGATCCCTGCCGCCGCGTCTTTCCGTCGATCTCGTCGAAGCCGAGGCCCGCTCGCTGGCCGACGTGCTGGTTGCCTTCCGGGCATGGCTTGGCCTGCCGCCGGCCCGCCTTGTGCCGATGCCGGCCTTTCTCGGTGGGATCGCGGCTGTTGTTGCCGATGGCCTCGGCCTGCTCGGCTGGCGATCACCTCTGCGCAGCGCAGCCCTGACCGCGCTGGCGCGCGGCGTGACGGGCAATGCCAAATCCTGGAACGAGATTTCGGATCACAAGCTGCAGCCGCTGGAAGTAACGCTGGCGGCTATGCCGACGCATGTCCAGGAGCGCTGGTTCGCCCGCCTTTGGCTGCTGAAACCGCTGGTGTTCGGCGTCCTCTCGCTGTTCTGGTTGGTGTCCGGCATTGTCGGCTTTATCAGGCACGATGCGGCTGCCGGCATTCTGGTCTCGCATGGCCTGTCGCCAACGCTTGCGCTCGGAATGGTTCTTGCGGGAAGCGTTGCCGACATTCTCGTCGGCGCCGCGGTTCTTGTGCGGTCCTTCGCGCGGCTCGCCCTGATGGGGATGATTGCCATCACCTTGGCTTATCTTGGCGCCGCAACCGCGCTTGCGCCCGATCTGTGGCTCGATCCTTTGGGAGCAATGGTCAAGGCTGTTCCAGCACTTTGCCTCGCCCTGGTGGCGCTGGCGATTTTGGACGAGCGATGAGCCTCTGGGTCGACCTTCTGCGCTGGGCGCATATCATCGGCGCCACGGTGTTGTTCGGCACCGGCGCTGGCATCGCCTTCTTCATGCTGATGGCGCAGCGCACCGGCCGCGCCGAACTCGTCGCCCATGTCGCGGACACCGTCGTCATCGCCGACACCATCTTCACGGCGACGGCCGTCATCGTCCAGCCGATCACTGGCGTGCTGCTGGCGCAGGCCGTGGGCTGGCCGCTGTCGGAAGGCTGGATCGTGGCGTCCCTGCTGCTTTACGTCGTGACCGGCCTGTTCTGGCTGCCGGTGGTCTGGATCCAGATCCGCATCCGCAACCTGGCGCGGCGGGCGGCCAGCGAAAACGCGCCGCTGCCGCCTGAGGAAAAGCGCCTGTTTCGCATCTGGTTTGCCTGCGGCTTTGCGGCCTTCGCCGCCGTGCTCGGCATTCTCTGGCTGATGATCACAAGGCCGGCAATCGGCCTTTAAAACCTTAGCTCTGCTTCGCCGCCTTCAGCGCGCGCGTCATTCTGCTGGAGTCGCCCCAGGTGGACAGCCAGATCAGCACGTCGGTGGCGACTGAAATCAGCGACCGCAGAAGGTTCATAGCCGGACCGGGCGATTTCAACTGCTCTTCGGCATGATGGAGGTGGGCAAGCTCTTCCTCGCGGATGGCCAGGATGATGCCGTGCAAGTCCGGGTCGCGGTTGGCCAGAAAGAAAAGCTGGTCGTCGAGATGGCGATGTACCGTCGCTTCGACAGCTGCCGTGCAAGCCCAGATGCCTTGCGGGCCGAGCAGGGCGGTCACAAAGCCCAGCAGCCAGCCGCCCCAGTTCCAGAATTGCATCACCCGGCACGGTCGCGACTGCCGCTGCGGCATGGTGGAGCGGAACGCTGCGCAATGCGTGCGCTCGTGCCCGAGCATCTCCGACAAGGATGGCACGCAACCCGGCCAGAAGCGTTTGGCGACCAGAATCTGGGCCGAATAGATCCTGATCGCACCGAACTCACCGGCGTGGTTGACCCTGACTATTCTGGCAATGGTGAGCGCGTCCTGGCGAGAAAGGTGAGCCATGCGCGCGCCCTAACCTCATGTCAGCCCGCCGCCAGGCTCGGACGTTTTGCAATTCCGTCCCACCAGACGTGGATGTCGGCGAACGCGGCAAGCAGCCTTTGCCCCTCGGGGACCTTGAGGAAATAGGCGATGATGGATGCCGCATGCAGGTCGGCCAGCGTCAGCTGATCGCCGAGCAGCCACGGCCCGGGCGCTTTGAGGGAGGTAAGCACCCTGAGCACCGTTTCGGCCTGGCGCAGTCCGTTGGCGATCAGCGCCTCGTCGGGCGCTTCCTTCTCCAGCCGCTCGACGGCGACGTCCCAAACCATCGACCTGTACCCATAAGCGTCGAGCATGCCGATGATCTGGTTCATCCGCGCGCGGCCGTGCGGGTCTTTCGGCTGCAGCGCGGGGCCGTCGAACGCCTCGTCGACATAACGGGCGATTGCGCTGGTTTCGAACAGTCGAAAGCCGTCATGCTCGAAGGCTGGGATGCGGCCGAACGGGTGATGCTCGAAATACCAGGTGGGAGTGCCCTCCGCAGCGAAGACATCGACCGGCACAAGCTCGTAGTCGATGCCCTTTTCCGCCAGCACGAGGCGGACGATGCGCACATAGACGCTGTAGTCCGCCCCGTAGACGATGGGCTTGGCCATGGCTCCCGGCTTACGCCATCGCCTTCTGCAGATTCTCGTCGATCTTGTCGAGGAAGCCGGTGGTCGACAGCCAGGGCTGGTCGGGTCCGATCAACAGCGACAGATCCTTGGTCATGAAGCCGCTCTCGACCGTCTGGATACAAACCTTTTCCAGCGTCTCGGCAAAGCGCTTCAGTTCGGCATTGTCGTCGAGCTTGGCCCGGTGGGCGAGCCCGCGCGTCCAGGCGAAGATCGAGGCGATCGAATTGGTCGAGGTTTCCTCGCCCTTCTGGTGCTGGCGATAGTGGCGCGTCACGGTGCCGTGCGCGGCTTCCGCTTCCACCGTCTTGCCGTCCGGCGTCATCAGCACCGAGGTCATCAGGCCGAGCGAACCAAAGCCTTGCGCCACCGTGTCGGATTGGACGTCGCCATCATAGTTCTTGCAGGCCCAGACATAACCGCCCGACCATTTCAGGCTCGACGCGACCATGTCGTCGATCAGGCGGTGCTCGTACCAAAGCTTCTTCGCCTTGAACTCGGCTTCGAATTCGGCCTCGTAGACTTCCTGGAAAATGTCCTTGAAGCGGCCGTCATAGGCTTTGAGGATGGTGTTCTTGGTCGAGAGATAGACCGGATAGTTGCGCAGCAAGCCGTAATTCAGCGAGGCGCGGGCGAATTCGCGGATCGAGTCGTCGAGATTGTACATGGCCATCGCGACACCGGCGCCGGGCGCGTCGAACACATCATGCTCGATCACGTTGCCGTCCTCGCCGACGAACTTGATGGTCAGCTTGCCCTTACCGGGGAAGCGGAAATCGGTGGCGCGGTACTGGTCGCCGAAGGCGTGACGGCCGACGATGATCGGCTTGGTCCAGCCCGGCACCAGCCGCGGCACGTTCTTCATGATGATCGGCTCGCGGAAAATGGTGCCGCCGAGGATGTTGCGGATGGTGCCGTTCGGCGACTTCCACATCTTCTTCAGCTTGAATTCCTCGACGCGCTGCTCGTCGGGGGTGATCGTCGCGCATTTGACGCCGACGCCCCATTTCTTGATGGCGTTGGCCGAATCGATGGTCACCTGGTCGTTGGTGGCGTCGCGGTGCTCGATGCCGAGGTCGTAATATTCAAGCTTGAGGTCGAGATAAGGGTGGATCAGCTTGTCCTTGATGAACTGCCAGATGATGCGGGTCATCTCGTCGCCGTCGAGTTCGACGACCGGGTTCGCCACCTTGATCTTCGCCATGGAAAGAATGCCTCGCTTTTGGGGAACAAAACGGCCTTGCCCGCATGGCTTTCGGCCGGGGATGCGGAGCGTATATCAAAGCCTATTTGGCCGCGCAAACGCCGATCGGCGTTGAATGGGTGGTCTGTGCGGCGAGCTGGTGTTTTTGCAAACGCTTCATTTTGGCGGGTGGATGTGGCAGGGAACGCTGAAAATGCCGCAAACAGCAGTTCATTGAGATCATGTCCGCCGCGCAACCTCCTGAAAACGTCTCCGCCGCCGGTCCGGCGATCATCCTCGTCGAGCCGCAACTCGGCGAGAATATCGGCATGGTCGCGCGCGCCATGGCCAATTTCGGTCTGTCCGAACTCAGGCTCGTCAACCCGCGTGATGGCTGGCCGAGCGAGAAGGCGCGCGCTGCCGCCAGCCGCGCCGACCATGTTATTGATGCCGTCACCGTGTTTGGCGATCTGGCGTCCGCCGTCGCGGATCTCAATTTCGTCTTCGCCACCACGGCGCGCGAGCGCGACGGCTTCAAGCCGGTGCGCGGACCGGTCGAGGCGGGCAGGGCGCTGAGGGCTCGTCAGATAGCTGGCCAGCGCACCGGCATCCTGTTCGGACGAGAACGCTTCGGCCTCTACAATGATGAGGTCGGGCTCGCCGACGAGATCGTCACCTTCCCAGTCGATCCCGGCTTTTCGTCGCTGAACATCGCCCAGGCCGTGCTGTTGATGTCCTATGAGTGGATGAAATCGGGTCTGGAGGACGAGACGACGACCAATTTCTCCAGTCCCGAAATGAAGCCGGCGAGCAAGGAAGAGTTGCACGGCCTGTTTGCCTATCTCGAAGGCGCGCTCGAAGCGCGCGGCTATTTCCGCCCGGCGCCGAAGAAGCCGAAGATGGTCGACAACCTGCGCGCTGTCCTGACGCGCGCCGGGTTTGCCGAGCCGGAACTGAAGGTGCTGCGCGGCATCATTTCGTCGCTGGATCGGTTTTCGCCGGCGATGCCGCGCGGCGACGGCTCGCCGGGAGACGATCCGAGACGGCTTCCGGCCGCCGCGCGAAACCGGAAGACAGACCAAGAAGGTTAAGATCAGTAAGCTTCGAACGTCCGGCGTAACCGAATATTATCTGGTGCTGATCTATTGTTGTGAAAACGGTGGGTTGCACATGTTCACCTCCAATATCGGCCGCATGCGCTTCTTCTTCTACTCCCTCGGGGTGGCTTTCCTCGAAGCCATGGCTGCTCTGGTGTGCATTGTAGGCACGATCGGCTTTGAGGGCTTCATCAACTCCGCGCCTGGTCCGTCGCGGCAAGGAATGGCCGGCGCGGTCCTCATCGTTTCGCTGCTGGCTGTGGTCATGCGTGGCAATATTGCCTGGCGGCGCAGCCGCGACGCCAACGGCAAAGGCTGGATCTTGTGGTCCTATATCGTGTTCTGCGCCATCTACGCCTTTCTGCAGGCAGGCACACTGCTGGTCATCGATTTCAACGATCCGGAAAGCACGCCCAGTGGTTTGAACCTGCTTGCGCTGTCGATCTTTGGCCTTTGGTGCACGATCCTGGTGGCGAAGCCGGTGGCGGGCAGCAATATCGATGAGCTGACATCGGTTTTCGATTTCGAGGGCGCTGTTCCGTCGGCCAGCGGCCGGATGGCCACCAGCACTGCGCCATCCACTGCGCGCGCCGCCGCACCGGCCACACGCTCGGTGCCGTCTGTCCAACTGACGGGCCGGCCAAAGCCCGCCGGCTTCGGCAAGCGTGGGCTGTAGAGCAATCGGAAAGCGGTCTTCGCCGGGTTGCACAAAACTTGGGTGAATTCGCCACTTCAAGACCATGATCGTTGCGGATAGAACGGCATCGGCCACATCACCGGCCAGCCCTTCTGATCTCCAGCCCCTTTCCATGGTCCGACATCAATGAGCGATCGATCAAGCCACCGCCCGATCCTGATGTTCGATTCCGGCGTTGGCGGATTGACCGTGCTGCGCGAAGCCCGCGTGCTGATGCCCGACCGCCGCTTCGTCTACGTCGCCGATGACAAGGCCTTTCCATATGGCGCCTGGGAAGAGCCGGCGCTGCAGGCTCACATACTCGATCTCTTCGCCAAGCTGCTCGACCGTTTTCAGCCGGCGATTTCGGTCATCGCCTGCAACACCGCCTCGACGCTGGTGATCGATGCGTTGCGCGAAACATTCCCCGGCCATCCCTTTGTCGGCACCGTGCCGGCAATCAAGCCGGCAGCCGAGCGCACCCGCTCCGGGCTGGTCTCGGTGCTGGCGACGCCGGGCACGGTGAAGCGCCAGTACACGCGCGACCTGATCGGCAAATGGGCGCAGAAATGCCATGTCCGCCTGGTCGGCAGCAACAATCTGGCCGGACTGGCCGAGGCCTACATGCGCGAGGGCTTTGTCGACGAAGAGGCCGTGCGCGCCGAGATCGCACCGTGCTTCGTCCAGCATGACGATTTGCGCACCGATATCGTCGTGCTCGCCTGCACGCACTACCCGTTCCTGGCCAACCGCATGCGCAAGACAGCACCCTGGCCGGTCGACTGGATAGACCCGGCCGAGGCGATTGCCCGCCGTGCCTTGTCGCTGCTTCCGACAGTCGACGGGGCGTTGCCGCAAGGTGAGCCCGACATCGCCGTCTTTACCTCGGGAAAGCCGGATTTCGCCATCAGCCGGCTGATGCAGGGTTTTGGATTGAGCGCACGCTAGGCAGGTTGGAAGACAATGCTGCGTTGATCCGGATCGGCCGAAACAAGCCTTAGCGTCAGGCCGTCGCCCTGCCTGAACCCGGAGGCCTTCACATTCGCAACGACAGGCATGTTCGAGAGCTGTACGCGCATACGCTGGTCGGCGACGTCGGTGACGACGGCCTTGAACATTTCACCCTGGCGTCCCTTCAGCATCACCGCCTCGGCAAGGTCGATGGCCGTGTGGTTGATCTGCGAGGCGCCGGCATCCGCGCGCCCCATCACCGTGGGCAGTCTGGCAAACGCCTCGGTGACGGCCTGCGGCACCGGCTGGCCGTTGGCGATTGCCAGCGCGCAGCGCACGACGTAGCGGTCTGCAAGCCGCCTCAGCGGCGCGGTGGCGTGGGCATAGGTCGCAGTCATGGCCTCGTGCCACGGCACAACGCCTTCCTCATAGGGTTGGTAGGACGCACCGGAACCGGCACGGCGGATTTCCAGCATCAGCGCCGCCTGTTGCCTGTCGCCCGGATCAAGGGTTCGCTGATAGTCGCGCAGACTGGTCGAAGCCGGCCAGGACAGGCCGAGAGCCTGTGCCGCGCAACGCAGTTTTTTCACCTTGGCAGCATCCGGCGGCGCCATCACCCGGAACAGCCCGGTCCGGTGTGCCAGCATGGCGTCGGCAATC
Source organism: Mesorhizobium sp. CNPSo 4688 (assembly GCF_057784295.1). Taxonomy (NCBI): domain Bacteria; kingdom Pseudomonadati; phylum Pseudomonadota; class Alphaproteobacteria; order Hyphomicrobiales; family Phyllobacteriaceae; genus Mesorhizobium; species Mesorhizobium sp. CNPSo 4688. The sequence continues at coordinate 448,989 of NZ_JBWLUY010000001.1, read as the reverse complement.
GCCATGTTGGCAGCCAGCGAAAGCGCGGCGTTGTCTTGCTCGGATTGCAGCAGCGGTCTGAACGCAAGCTGGAATGTACCATTGGCAAGCTGTTCCACCTCCTGCTCGGGCGGGTCGACGCGGGAAGCACCACGACGCTCTTCGTTTGCCGCCATGCGCCGGGAAATTTCGGCAAAGCCTGCCGGAACGTCGGAGGCTCGCACGGTGTCATAGGCGAGTTTGGCGCGGCTCTGAATGATTGCGCGCTCCGCGCCGTCCAGCTTTACCGCACCGTCCCCGGCGATCCGAACCGTGAAGACAACAGCCGGACGCGGCCCGCTGGGCAACAGGCTCGCCGCACCCTCGGCGATCACCGGGGGATAAAGCCCGGCCTTGCCGTCCGGCAAATACAGGGTCTCGCCCCGCGCCCAGGCTTCGACATCCACCGCGTCGCCGTCCTCGACGAACCAGGCCACGTCGGCAATGGCATAGTGCAACAGAAGGTCGCTGCCGCTCGCCTCGATCGAAAAGGCCTGATCGAGATCGGTGGAAGTCGCCGGATCGAGTGTCACGAAAGGCATCGCCGTTCGGTCGACATGCTGGCCGGGCACCCGTTTGGCCGCCCTCTGTGCCAGGGCCATCACGTTGGGCGGAAACCCGTCCGGCACATGGAACTCGGTGCGGATTTTTGACAGGCCGTTAGCGAGAGCCTGCGAGGGATCGGTCAACGATTTCATGGCGCCGTCCTACACTGGCGTTTCGGACACGGGAAGGCCGATTTGCCGGCAGGCGGGCCGGCCATGGGGAGAAACGAGCGCGGACCGGGAGTTGGCCGCCAGAGCTGGAACTCTCGCCGAAGCGCAACGTTTCTTCTTCTGGCAGCAAAGGAGGAACCGATATGCCTGCAAAATCACAAGCCCAGCAAAAGGCCGCGGGCGCCGCGCTTTCGGCCAAACGCGGCGAAACCAAGAAAGGCGAACTCATAGGCGCTGCACGCGAAATGTATGAATCGATGAGCGAAAAGCAGCTTGAGGAATTCGCCGAGACCAAGCGCAAGGGGCTGCCCAAGAAGAAATCGGCGGACTGAGGCCCGGATACTGTGCCGTCAAAAACAAAGGCCCGCGGCCGAGACCGCGGGCTCTTCACTTCAGGCCGGAGCCGAAACTACCAGCGCCACCAGCAGCGCTTCACCTTGTAGCGGATGACCTTCTTGTGGCCGTGCCGCCAGACGACCTTCTTCTTCACCACGATGCGGCAGACCTGATAATGTCTGTGACCGTGCCAATGCCTGGCCATCGCCGGCTCGGGGACGGCAATCGACATCGATCCTGCCAGGACGGCTGCACTTACCAACGAAAGGAAGAATTTTTTCATACGACTTCTGGCTCCTCTAGCTCCAGTCCCTTCCTAATGCCGTTGGCAACCACCCGCCACATCCGGCACCGCACTTAACACCAGAAAAGCTATAGGGTTGCCGCAGCCGCCGCCAGCAGCGAGCTTGACACAGGTTAAATCTCCGTTTAACGAGCCCACCAACACCGGGCCGCAATGCCCGGTGGTTTCTTTTGCATGGCAAGAACCCAGGGAAAACAGGTTTATCGTTTCCTTGGTCTTGTTAAACTGACGTGTCCCGTGGGTTTTCCATCGCATTGCGTGGAAAACCCTGTCAGGTCTCGAAAACGGAGGCCAGAGGAGGGCGCGTTTCCTTCACCCGGACCATGAGGTTCCGGGTGGTTTGTTTTGAAAGGGAATGCGATGAGCAAGCGCGAATCCGCGAAGTACAAGATCGACCGCCGTCTCGGCGAAAACATATGGGGCCGCCCGAAGTCTCCGGTCAACAAGCGTGAATACGGCCCCGGCCAGCACGGCCAGCGCCGCAAGGGCAAGCTTTCCGACTTCGGCCTGCAGCTGCGCGCCAAGCAGAAGCTGAAGGGTCACTATGGCGACGTTTCGGAAAAGCAGTTCCGCAAGGTCTATGAAGAGGCTGACCGCCGCAAGGGCGACACCTCGGAGAACCTGATCGGCCTGCTCGAGTCGCGTCTGGATGCGGTTGTCTACCGCGCTAAGTTCGTGCCGACCATTTTCGCCGCCCGCCAGTTCGTCAACCACGGCCACGTCAACGTCAACGGCAAGCGCGTCAACATCGGCTCGTACCGCTGCAAGCCGGGCGACGTCGTCGAAGTGCGCGAAAAGTCGAAGCAGCTGGTCATCGTTCTGGAATCGGTCGGCCTCGCCGAACGCGACGTGCCGGACTACATCGAAGCCGATCACAACAAGATGGTCGCAACCTTCTCGCGTATCCCCGGCCTGGCCGACGTTCCGTTCGCCGTGCAGATGGAACCGAACCTGGTCGTCGAATTCTATTCGCGCTGATCGGCCTCACTGCCGCAGATATCGAAGGCCGCCTTTCGAGGCGGCCTTTTTCTTTGTGCATCGCGCTTTGCGAAGCATCGACCAAAAACCGATTTCGATTTTCGAGCCAATGCGCTAATCCGGGCGCAACAGGGATTTGGGCCGACGCGCCATGAACATGTTGCCAAACGCCGATCTGCTTGAACCGGTTGCCGATGCCGAAGGCGGTTTCCATCCGCTGTTCGCCGACGTGCCGTCCTCGGTCGAATTCAACAAACTGCGCAAGCGGCTGTTGCGGCTGACCCGCCAGGCGATCGAGGATTTCGCCATGGTCAGGCCCGGCGACCGCTGGCTGGTGGCGCTGTCCGGCGGCAAGGATTCCTACGGCCTGCTCGCCATGCTGCTCGATCTCAAATGGCGCGGGCTTTTGCCGGTCGACCTTCTGGCCTGCAATCTCGACCAGGGCCAGCCGAATTTCCCAAAGCACATCTTGCCGGATTATCTCGACGCGCACGGCATTGCCCATCGTATCGAGTACCAGGACACTTATTCGGTGGTCACCGACAAGCTGCCCCAGGGCAGCACCTATTGTTCGCTGTGCTCGCGGCTCAGGCGCGGCCATCTCTACCGCATCGCGCGCGAAGAGGGCTGTTCGGCGCTGGTGCTCGGCCACCATCGTGAGGACATCCTCGAAACCTTCTTCATGAACCTGTTCCATGGCGGCCGTCTCGCCGCCATGCCGCCAAAGCTGCTCAACGACGACGGCGACGTCATGGTGCTGAGGCCGCTGAGCTACTGCGCCGAGGCGGATCTGGAGAAATTCGCCGCCGCGATGAAATTCCCAATCATTCCCTGCGATCTCTGCGGCAGCCAGGAAGGCCTGCAGCGCAACGCCACCAAAGCGATGCTGGACGATATGGAAAAGCGCATGCCGGGCCGCAAGGATACGATGTTGCGCGCGCTGTCCAACACCAGGCCTTCGCATCTGCTCGACAGAAAACTGTTCGATTTCGCCGCCCTCAACGGCAGCCTCACCGCAGGACAAGACATTTCCGATGACATTTGACGACCGTGCGATCGACTGGCTGGCCGAGCTTCTCGCCGATGCAGCCAAAGCCGAAATCATGCCGCGCTTTCGCCGGCTGGGCGAGGGCGATGTCCGCCAGAAGACTTCGGCCGCCGATCTGGTGACCGAGGCCGACGTCAACGCCGAGCGGCTGATCACGGCAAAGCTGCGGGAGCGTTATCCCACGGCGATGATCGTCGGCGAGGAAGCCTGTTCCGACAATCCGGCGCTCCTCCAGGGGCTCGGCGATGCCGATCTCGCCTTCGTCGTCGACCCGGTCGACGGCACGTTCAACTTCGCCTCCGGCGTGCCGCTGTTCGGCGTCATGCTAAGCGTCGTGGTCAAGGGCGAGACCGTGGCCGGCATCATCCATGATCCCGTGGGCAAGGACTGGCTGATCGGCGCCAAGGGCGCCGGCAGCCACATCCGCCATGCGCATGGCACGTTGGAGAAAGTGCATGTCGCCGACGCCGTGCCGGTGTCGCAAATGACCGGTTCGGTTTCCTGGCAATATCTGGCCGAGCCGCAACGCTCGCTGCTGGCGCGCAACCAGACCAAGACGCTGTCGCAGTTCGGCTATCGCTGCGCGGCGCATGAATACCGGCTGCTGGCCAGCGGCCATGCGCATTTCGTCGTCTACAACAAGCTGATGCCGTGGGACCATCTGGTCGGCGTGCTGATCCATGCCGAGGCCGGTGGCTATACCGCGCGCATCGACGGCAGCGCGTATTTGCCGTCGCATGTCGAGGGTGGCATCCTCGTCGCGCCCGACAGGGAAAGCTGGCAGGAATTGCGCCGCGAACTCTGGGCGGAGTAGGATCAATTCCTGCTCTGGCGTTCAAGCCGCCAGGCTTGCGGCCTCCAGACCAAAATCAATGCAGGTCGGTGACGTGCCCTGAAATGGGTGGGTTGTGCGGCTGGAACATCTTGCCGCGCTCGGCGATGAGGATCATCAGCAGGGCCGCGACCGAGACGCTGCAGAAGCCGGCCGCCAGCGGCGTCACCGTGCCGTTGAAGGCCTGGCCGATCAGCGTGCCGAGAATGCCGCCGAGAAACGTCTGCATGAAACCCAGGATCGACGACGCGGTGCCGGCCAGTTGCCCGAGTGGCTCCATCGCAAGCGCGTTGAAATTGGCGCCCAACGCGCCGAACGGGATCATCGCGCTGGCGAAGAAGGTGATGAACAGCCAGAGCGGCATGTTCATCTCCAGCGAAACGGTGAGCCAGGCAAGGCTGATCACCAGGAACAGCAGCAGCGCGCTCTGCGACAGACGGCGCATGCCAATGCGGCCGACCAGACGCGAGTTGAGGTAATTCGAAAAAGCAAGAACGCCGGCGACACCGGCGAAGATGACCGGAAACATCTCGCCGACATGAAAAATGTCGACATAGATCTGCTGCGCCGAGGCAATGAAGCCGAACATGGCGGCGAAAATGAAGGTGCTGGCGAAGGCGTAGCAAAGCGCAATGCGGTTGGTGAGCACGATGCGGAAACCGCCGAGGACGGATGATACTGTCAACGGCCGGCGATATTCCGGATGCAGCGTTTCCGGCAGCCGCAGCAGCGACCACGCCGATACGACCAGCGCTCCGACCGCCATGGTGACGAAGATCCAGTGCCAGCTCGCGAACAGCATGATGAACTGGCCGATCCCCGGAGCAATCACCGGGATGGCCATGAACACCATGAAGATCAGCGACATCACCTCGGCCATGCGCCGGCCGTCGAACGTGTCGCGCACGATCGACACCGCGATGACGCGCGTAGCCGCAGCACCGATGCCTTGCACAAGCCGGCACAGCAGCAGGATGGCAAATGACGGGGCGATGGCGGCAGCCGCCGCCGCCACGACGTAGATCGCCAGCCCGACGACCAGCGGCGCGCGGCGCCCGAACCGGTCCGAGATCGGCCCGAAGAAAAGCTGTCCGCCGCCGAAGCCCAAGATGTAGGCGGTGATCACATATTGGCGGTGGTTTTCATTTTCGACGCCGAGCGTGGCGCCGATCTGCTGCAGCGCCGGCAGCATGATGTCGATGGCCAGCGAGTTCAACGCCATCAGCGCCGCGCACAGCGCGATGAATTCCCAGCGCGGAATAGGCAAGTTGCTTGCCTGTTGCGGCGCTTGTAACTGCTGGTCCACGGCGAGTCCGATCTTCAAAACGAATATGCGCCGGCATGCCGGCGCATTAATTCGTCCTCACCCCGAAAGGGGAGGTAACATTTTGCCGGGGCGGGGCTGCCCCGGTCTCAAGCCAGAATCAGGCGCCCCAGAATCAGGCGGGAGCTTTGACGCTGAGGCCCTTTTCGACGAGGAACGTCTGCAGTTCGCCCGCCTGGAACATTTCGCGGATAATGTCGCAACCACCGACGAATTCGCCCTTGACGTAGAGCTGCGGGATCGTCGGCCAGTTCGAGTATTCCTTGATGCCCTGGCGCAGTTCGGCCGAGGTCAGCACGTCGACGCCCTTATAGTCGGCGCCGATGTAATCGAGGATCTGCACCACCTGGCCGGAAAACCCGCACTGCGGAAAACCGGGCGTGCCCTTCATGAAAAGGACGACGTCGTTGCCCTTCACTTCGCTGTCGATGTAGTCGTTGATGCCGCTCATGGAATATCCTTTCACGCCTGTGGGAGTCAGGCTCGAAGCATAGCCATCAAATAAACCCATAGATGGGCCGAAACAAGATGTTTGCGCCGCTGCCGCGGAAATGGCGCAAAGGATCGCCTGTCTTGGGCCAAGCATCCCGCCCGATTGCAGCCTCCGGAAGATGATGAAAAAACGACGTGGCGCCGCCCTTCTGATCGCCATCCTGGTGGCGGCGACAGCCATTATCTGGAGGCCGAGACGCCCGGAGCCGCCGCCACCGCTGGTTATCGGCGGCGAATTGCCCGCACCCTGTCGGAATGTCGCTTTCGAGGCCGTGAGCTATGTCGTCTGCGACATCGATCTTCGAGCCGACAGCATCGAAGTTTTCCATGCCGGTGCCGACGGCAAGCCCTTCGGCTCGCTGGAGGCCTTTGACAAGGCGGTTGCCGGCGAGGGCAGGCCGGTGCTGCTCGCCATGAATGGCGGCATGTATCATGAGGATTTGTCGCCGGTCGGCCTCTTGGTCGAAGGCGGCGTTGAAAAGTCGCCGCTCAACCTTGCCGATGCTGACGGCAATTTCTTCCTGAAGCCGAACGGCGTCTTTCTGGTTGGCAAGGACGGCAAGGCCGCGGTCATGGAAAGCAGCGCCTATGCCGCCGCAAAGCCCGATGTAGCCTTCGCCACGCAGTCAGGTCCAATGCTGGTGATCGACGGCGCACTTCATCCGCGCTTCGAAGTGAATGGCACCTCCCGCTACATCCGCAATGGCGTCGGCGTGCGCGACGAAAACACAGTGGTGCTGGCCGTTTCGCGCTCGGAAGTGAGTCTCGGCAGCTTCGCGCGGCTGTTCCGCGACGGGCTTGGCTGCCGCAACGCGCTGTTTCTCGACGGCGCGGTCTCGGCATTGTCGGATGGAAAGAGAATGATCGTCGGCGGTAAGTATCCGGCCGGGCCGATCATTTCAGTGTCGGCGAAGCCGATCACGTCCGTTTCGGCCAGGCAGGCCGCCGACGCAGTAAGCGAGCCTGGTTTCAGTCCGGCACGCTGGTCTGCAGGGCCAGCGCGTGCAGCACGCCGCCCATATTGCCTTTCAGCGCGTCATAGACCATCTGGTGCTGCTGGACGCGGCTCTTTCCCCGGAAGCTCTCGGCCACCACCTCGGCCGCATAGTGATCGCCGTCGCCGGCGAGGTCGCGGATCGTCACCTTGGCGTCCGGAATGCCGTCCTTGATCAGTTTTTCGATGTCGTGGGCATCCATTGCCATGGCAAAATCCTGTTCTGGGCGGCTAGGCAGCTTTTACGAGTGTGACTCGGGGGGTAACCCTAAAGCCTTTCTGGCTCGGGTTGAAGTCGTTCCGTCGGTGACGCAGTGTCTAAGGGCCATCCTGCCGCGGGTGGACCACACCATCCTCGGTGATGTCATCGCGGGTCGAGAACCCCCGGCCAAGGCTGAAGGTCAGGACATAGAGCGGAATGTTGATCACCAGGCTGACGAGGGGAAGATAGCTGGTCATCTGCCACAATGGCGAGAAGAATGGCTGGCCGTTGCCGTCGCAGGCCAGCGACGAGCCATATTCCCACAGCGCCCCTATGACCACTGCGACAATAAAAAGCTTGATGCAGGTGACGACATGTCTTGCTCGCGCCGGGTCCGGCAAAAGCCGGATCCAAAGCACCAGGCAGATGATCGGAACCGCATAAAGGAGGTTCTGCAGGACCAGCATCGGAAGCGCGCCGTTGGCCGCCTCAAGGAACTGCTCGCGCCTTTCCAGCAGCGGACAGACCTCGCTTGAGGTCGTCGACAGCAGGAAAAAGACGAACGGGCCGAGGAACCAGAAGAAGAACAGCGACGGCCAGAAGACGACAGCGATCAGCGTCCGGGCAGCCAGTCTGCTCAACTGGCCTTGTCCATGAAGCGCGGGAACCAGCCTTCATAGGCGGCGGTCAATTCGCTGACCGGGATCGCCCTGGCATCGCCGAGTTTCAGCTCGCGCCCGCCGGTCGAGCCGATCCATGGCGCAAAAATGCCGAGCTTGCTCTGCTCCTCGCGGATGGCGTCCCATTCCTTGCTCTGCGGATCCAGCGACAGCGTCAGGAGGTAGCGGCCCTGGTCTTCTCCGAACCAGACCGGGATCGGATCGGTGCCGGCAAGGCCGGGAATTGTAGCGCCGATACCGGATGCCATCGCCATTTCGGCCAGCGCCACGGCAAGGCCGCCATCGGAAAGGTCATGCGCCGCGGTCACCACGCCCGACGCGATCAGCGCACGCACATGGTCGCCGACGCGCTTTTCATGCGCGAGATCGACGGGTGGTGGCGGCCCGTCGGTACGGCCATGAATGTCTCTGAAATAGGCGGACTGGCCGAGATGGCTGCCCCATGTCGCCGGCGCGCCGACCAGCACGATCATCTGGCCCTCGGCGGCAAAGCCGATGCGCGTCATCTTCGACCAGTCGGCGATCAGCCCGACGCCGCCTATGGTCGGTGTCGGCAGGATACCCTGGCCGTTGGTCTCGTTGTAGAGCGAGACATTGCCCGACACGATCGGGAAGCCGAGCGCCCGGCAGGCATCGCCAATGCCTTTCACCGCGCCGACCAGCTGACCCATGATCTCGGGCCGCTCCGGATTGCCGAAATTGAGGTTGTCGGTCGCCGCCAGCGGCAGCGCGCCGGTGGCGGTCAGATTGCGCCAGCACTCGGCCACCGCCTGCTTGCCGCCCTCATAGGGATCGGCCTCGCAATAGCGTGGTGTGACGTCGGAGGAGAAGGCGAGCGCCTTGGTCGCATGGCCCTCGACGCGTACCACGCCGGCGTCGCCGCCCGGCAGCTGCAGCGAATTGCCCTGGATCAGCGTGTCATACTGCTCCCATACCCAGCGGCGGGAGGACAGGTCCGGCCCGCCGAGCAGCTTCAGCAGCGCGTCGGCGACATCGGCCTTCGGCGCATCGCCGGCCGCCAATGCCGCCGGCTTCTTCGGCTCGACCCACGGGCGGTCATATTCCGGCGCCTTGTCGCCAAGGTCCTTGATCGGCAGATTGGCGACCTCGTCGCCCTGATGGATGACGCGAAAACGCAGATCATCGGTAGTCTTGCCGACGATGGCGAAGTCGAGGCCCCATTTGTGGAAAATCGCTTCGGCTTCCTTTTCCTTCTCGGGGCGCAGCACCATCAGCATGCGCTCCTGGCTTTCCGACAGCATCATCTCATAGGCGCTCATGCGCTCTTCGCGCACCGGCACCTGGTCGAGCTGAAGCTCGATTCCGAGATCGCCCTTGGCACCCATTTCGACCGCCGAACAGGTGAGGCCGGCCGCACCCATGTCCTGGATGGCGATGACCGCACCCGACGCCATCAGCTCGAGGCATGCTTCCAGCAGGCATTTTTCGGTGAAGGGATCGCCGACCTGCACGGTCGGGCGCTTCTCGTCGATCTTGTCGTCGAACTCGGCCGAGGCCATGGTGGCGCCGCCGACGCCATCGCGTCCGGTCTTGGCGCCGAGATAGACGACGGGCAGGCCGACGCCCTTGGCCTCCGACAGGAAGATCGCATCGGTCTTGGCAAGACCTGCGGCAAAGGCGTTGACCAGGATGTTGCCGTTGTAGCGAGCGTCGAAATTGACCTCGCCGCCAACGGTCGGGACGCCGAAGGCATTGCCGTAGCCGCCGACGCCGGAAACCACGCCGGAGACCAGATGTCGCGTCTTGGGATGGTCCGGCGCGCCGAAGCGCAGTGCGTTCATCGCCGCGATCGGCCGCGCGCCCATGGTGAAGACGTCGCGCAAGATGCCGCCGACGCCGGTCGCCGCCCCTTGGTAGGGCTCGATATAGGAGGGGTGGTTATGGCTCTCCATCTTGAAGACGACGCAGTCGCCGTCGCCGATATCGACCACGCCGGCATTCTCGCCGGGACCCTGGATGACCTGTGGCCCGGTGGTGGGCAGCGTGCGCAGCCACTTCTTCGAGGATTTATAGGAGCAGTGTTCGTTCCACATCGCCGAGAAGATGCCGAGTTCGGTAAAGCTCGGCTCGCGCCCGACCAGATCGAGGATGCGTTGGTATTCGTCGGGCTTCAGCCCGTGCGCGGCAATGAGTTCCGGAGTGATCGGCACGGAATTGGAAATGGTCATGGGCAGCGATTGGTATCCGTGGGAGAGGGGGATTTCTGAGTCCCCTCTTATCGCAAGCTTTGGCGCGATACACCCCCATCCGCTGACGAAAAACGCCGGAAAGCCACAAGGCGAGGGGCAGCGGGACGTCGTAGGGGAACGCTATGGCATCCCGGCCGTTAGGTCTCCAATCAATCAGGAGATCTGGATATGGCCACCAAGCAAGGCAAGAAAGACAATCGCCTCTCGGACAAGGAAGCTATGCATCTTGCCGAGATCACCGACGTTTCGCCGCAACAAGCCAAGGACCTGGCCGAGAAGCACGGCAAGGAAAAGGGCGCGAAGGAAGCCAAAAACTTCAAGGCAGAGGGCTGACCGAGGCCAGGGCCGCGAGCACCAGTTAAGCCTCAACGGGTCAGGAAGACCTGTCGTAGCCGGCGCGGCCTTCCTCCAGCAGCCGCCGGATCACCGCGACGCCGCCGGCAATGTCCTCGCGCCGCCTTGGCTGCGAAACGCCGAAACGAACACCGTGGAAAACCTGCTCGGAGCGTCCGGCTTTGAATTCGTCCTCGTCGTCGAGGAGCACGCCATTTTCGAGGCATGCACTACGGAAGGTGCCGGACAGCCAGGGGTCGGGCAGGGTGAGCCAGACGAAGGGCACGCTGTCGTGTGACTTGAAGGCGAAGCCAGCCAAAGTCTCGCGCACGATGGCGATGCGGGCGGCGATTTCGGCGATACTGCGCCGGCGGATATCGCCGGCTTGCCCGGACAGCACCAGCCGCGCATTCACCTCCGCCAGCAGGAACGGCATGCCGCCGGTCATCATCTTGTGGGCGACGCGGATGCGATGGCGATAGGCGGGCGGGCAGGAGAGCCAGCCGCCGCGGACGCCGGCGGCGACCGATTTCGACAGGCCGCCGGCAACGATGGTGCGCTCGGGCGCATATTCGGCGATGAGCGGCGTCGGATCCTCGGTCAGACCGCCATAGAGATCGTCCTCGATGAGGATGACATTGTACTCGCGCGCGACGCGCGCGATCGCCTCCCGGCGCGAAACCGAAAGGATCGCCAGCGTCGGGTTCTGCACCGTCGGCATCAGGAAGATCATTTTCGGGTGCTTTTGCGCACAGACGCGTTCGAAATCCTCGGGATCGAGGCCTTCCTCGTCAGATGCCACCAGCGCAACGCGCCGCCCGATCAGCCCGGCGCTGCGGGCGATCTGCGAATAGGTGAGGTGCTCGAAGGCGACATAGTCGCCGGGCGTGGTCAGCGCCGCTATCGCCCCCATGACGGCGGCATGGGTGCCGAGCGTGGGAACGATGGTCTCGGCCGCCGGGCGGAACGAATTGCGCGACAGCCAGCGCGCGCCGGCCTCGAACCAACGCTCCGGGAAATCCCTGGTGTAGCTGGAAATCTCGTGCGGATGATCCTGCACCGTGCGCAACAGCATGTCGGCGACAATGGCGCCCTGGCCGATGTCGGGCGCGGCCGTGCTGTCGAAGCGCAGCTTGCCGGGCGGCGCATCGACATAGCGCGTGCCTTGCACGGTGGGCTCGGCGAATTCGGGGCTCACCGCTTCCGATTGCTGGGCCAGAACATAGGTTCCGCGCCCGACCTCGCCGCTGACCAGACCGCGCTCGCGCAGCAACTGATAAGCCCGGCCGATCGTGCCGACCGTGGTGCCGATGTCATAGGCGAGATCGCGCTGCGGCGGCAATTTTGCCCCGGCGTCGATGATGCCCTTGTCGATGTCCGACTCAATGCTGTCGGCAAGGCGCTGATAGAGCGGGCCGGAACCGGTGGTGAGGTCAGGAAGCCAATTTGTCATGGTGACAATTTTGTATATTGCACCGAATTGGGAGTCAATACATATCAGCGCCGTACAGAAATGGGTACAATTTGCAACCTTGGCAGAAAGACAATGGATACATCAGAGACAATCCGCTGCGCGGGCATTGAACTGGTCGGGCCGCGCCCGTCGGACCGGCGAGGCTTTGTCAGCCGCGTGGTCTATGTCGTCAGGTCGCTGGCGCGATGGATCGACGCGCTGATCGAGCGCCGTCGCGGCCGCTTGGCCCTGCTGGAAATGACCGACGAGCAGCTTAAAGATATCGGTGTGTCGCGTTGCGACGCCTACCGCGAAGGGATCCGGCGCTTCTGGGACTGACCTGGGACCGTTCCAGTCAGCGACGGACGCCCGGTGCCCTGAGGCGTGAGACGCCCTTGTCGGCAAGCACGGCGAGGATGCACAGCACCAGAAAAACCCCGGTGACGGCCAGCGCCGCAAGCGCGACGCTGGCCGCGCCGTTTTTCGCAACGTCGAGGAACGGGTAGGGCACTTCGCCCGCGATCGGGGCGCGGGCCAGCGCATAGGCGAGATAGGCGATCGGATAGGTCATCCACCAGGAGATGTCGCTCCAGCGTGTCCTGCCGTCGGCGCCTGCCACCAGCCACCACAGCACGAACAGCACCGGCGTCACATAGTGCAGCAGCACGTCGCAGAATAGAAACAGGCCCTGCGGCTGCCAGAGCTGCGCCAGAACCGTGGCATAGACGATGAAGACCAGCGCGATGGAAACCGCGACGCCTGCACGCATCCGCGGTCCGGCAAAGGCGGGCAGCCAGGCATAGCCGCTGGGTGACAGCAGCGAGGTGTGGACCAGCACCGCACCGATGTTGGTCAGGATGGTGAAGAAGCTGAACAGAAAGATGATCGAGCCGAGAAAACTGCGGCCGGCTTCCATCGACGCCGGGATGGTGATGCAGGCTTGCAGGACAAGCCCGCCCAGACCAATGACCAATCCCGCCATCTGCAGGAAGCGGCCCATGGCGTCAGGCGGCCGCGCTACAGGACGGATTGCCTGTCTGCCAGCGCGCAATGTCGGAGCCGATGCGAGCGCCGAGCGGATCGTCCATCAGCGGACCGAACACGTCGATGCGGCTGGAATTGCCGTGCGCCTGCACGACCAGCAAGGGCTTGCCGCCATAATGCTTGGCAGGAACCAGCAGGAAGCGCGGCGTGCCGCTGAACGAGTTCAGCTCATTGGCCATTTGATACGACTTGAAGGCGGGATCCTTGCTGGCAATCCAGCATTTGTGGGCCGATATCGCCACCTGTTCCATGGCGAGCAGCGAAGCGCTTTTGCCCACCGGCGCCGGCGCGCTCTTCGGGCTGGATTGGCAGGATGCCAACGCCAAGCCGGCGGCGATCAGGAGAGCCATCCGGGCAATCGTCAGTCTCATGGTCAGCCGCCCCCGCGCTTTGAAAGGAATTTCGAAAAAAGATATCAGGCGGCGATGCCGAGCGCGCCTTCGAACAGCGCGCGGCCATCGCTTCCGCCATGCGCGGCCTCGATCAGGTTTTCCGGATGCGGCATCAGGCCGAGCACATTGCCCTTTTCGCTGATGATTCCGGCAATGTCGTTGATCGAGCCGTTGGGATTGGTGCCCTCGGCATAGCGGAACACCACCTGTCCCTCGCCCTCGAGGCGCGCAAGCGTGTCGGCATCGGCAAAATAATTGCCGTCATGATGCGCCACCGGCGTTCGGATGATCTGACCCGGCTGGTAGCGGCGGGTGAACATGGTGTTGGCGTTGGCGATCTCGAGCTTCACCTGCCGGCAGACGAATTTCAGCGAGGAATTGCGCATCAGCGCGCCGGGCAGCAGGCCGGCCTCGACCAGGATCTGGAAGCCGTTGCACACACCGATGACCATGACGCCCTTTGCCGCCTTTTCCGCCACCGCCCGCATGACAGGCATGCGCGCGGCAATGGCGCCGCAGCGCAGATAGTCGCCAAAGGAGAAGCCGCCGGGGATGGCGATCAGGTCGACATCGGGGATTTCGGTATCGGTCTGCCAGACGGTCGCCGGCGCCTGTCCCGAAATCTTGGTCAATGCGGCGATCATGTCGCGGTCGCGATTGAGACCGGGGAGAAGAACGACAGCTGATTTCATTTCGGTTCGTAAGGCCTCTGATTTTCGGCTAGCTCTCGCAATTCGAGGCGCTGCTCAATCCGTTCAAGACGTTGATCGATGCGACCGGTTATCGCGTAGATGTTGCTGACATCCGTTTGCGTGCTCAAAGCCTGCAGCCGGATCGCAACAATCTCTTGCTTAACTTCGCCTAGACCATTCTCAAGCCGATCCATCCTTGAATGGATTTTCTTGAGGAGTCGTACATCAGCTCATTCGTGACTTCAGGCATCCGAGCCCCCGGATACAACCTCAGGTAAGCGTCACACTATAGTTCTCAATCACCGTGTTCGCCAGCAGCTTGTCGCACATCGCTTTCAGATCTGCTTCGGCCTTGGCCTTGTCGGTCTCGGCAAGCTCGAGATCGAACACCTTGCCCTGTCGCACCTGGCCGACGCCACCGAAGCCCAGGCCGGACAAAGCGTGCTCTATGGCTTTTCCCTGGGGGTCGAGCACGCCGTTCTTGAGGGTGACGGTGATGCGGGCCTTGATCATGCTGGACAGGTTCCTGTTCGAAGACTTAGCAATTCCAGGAAAAGTGTGAAGCGGTTTTCCGTCCGGAATTGCGTCAAAAAAGAAGATTTAGTGCGGCTTGCCTTTGATGCCTTCGGTCGAGGCGACGAGCACCGGGCCGGTCGGGCGCGGCGGCTCGTTCTCGTTCATGATGCCGAGGCGGCGGGCGACTTCCTGATAGGCCTCGACGAGGCCACCCATATCGCGGCGGAAACGGTCCTTGTCGAGTTTGTCCTGCGTTGCCACGTCCCACAGCCGGCAAGAATCCGGCGAGATCTCGTCGGCAACGACGATGCGCATCATGTCGCCCTCGAACAGGCGGCCGCATTCGATCTTGAAGTCGACGAGCTGGATGCCTACGCCCATGAACAGGCCGGAGAGAAAGTCGTTGACGCGGATGGCCAGCGCCATGACGTCGTCGATCTCCTGCGGGGAAGCCCAGCCGAAAGCGGTAATATGCTCTTCCGACACCATCGGGTCGTCGAGCGCATCGGCCTTGTAATAGAATTCGATGATCGAGCGCGGCAGAACGGTGCCTTCCTCGATGCCGAGGCGCTTGGACAGCGAACCGGCGGCGACATTGCGCACCACCACTTCGAGCGGAATGATCTCGACTTCCTTGATCAACTGCTCGCGCATGTTGAGCCGGCGGATAAAGTGGGTCGGAATGCCCATGCGGTTCAGATGATTGAAGATGTACTCGGAAATGCGGTTGTTGAGCACACCCTTACCGTCGATGACCTCGTGTTTCTTCTTGTTGAACGCGGTCGCATCATCCTTGAAGAACTGGATCAGCGTGCCCGGTTCTGGTCCCTCATAGAGGATCTTGGCCTTGCCTTCATAAATGCGGCGGCGATTTTTCATCTGATTTTTTCTCTGGATTTGCGGGCAGGCGGCAAGCGACCAGTTCCTGTCCGTCTGCCTAAATTAGGGCGGCGACGGGTGGGGTTCAATGCCGGGTCTATCCCAATCACAGCGTTTGCTCAATCGGCAAATCCTTCTCGTTGACCGCTTTCAGGAATGAAATGCCGCAGCGCAGCAAGTGATGTAGCATATTGACCGACCCGCGCCCTTTTGGTTTGTGCTGCGGCAACACACATATCCACCGCCAACGCGAATCGATTTCACCGGAGGGAAGCCATGAGCAGCATGAAAGACCGCGAAGAGGGTTTTGAGCGCAAATTCGCCTTCGACGAAGAACTTCGCTTCAAGGCCTCCGCACGCCGCAACAAGGCGCTTGGCCTGTGGGCTGCCGAAAAGCTGGGCAAGTCCGGCGCTGACGCTGACGCCTATGCCAAGGAAGTGGTTGTTTCCGACATCGAGGAAGCCGGCGATCACGACGTGTTCCGCAAGATCCGGAAGGATTTCGACGCCGCCGGCGTCGACCAGTCCGACCATCAGATCCGCCGCACCATGGACGAATTGATGGCGCAGGCGATCGAGCAGATCAAGAACACCTGATTCCAGCCACGTCTGGACCAATCGACCGCCCGGCCCAGCCGGGCGGTTTTTCTTTGCCTTTTCAGTCTTTTCCGGCTGAAACTGCGCGCAGGCCTGCTGAAGGGCCCGTGCCAACAAGGAAAAGCGCCGATGTCCCTGAAATCACGCCTGGCGGCGGATGAAACGCTGTTGACCGCCTGGTCCGGGGTTCCGGACGCTTTGACGGTCGAAATCATCGCAAAGCAGGGTTTTGACGCCGTCACGCTCGACATGCAGCATGGCGGACACCACGAAGACTCGGTCTTGCGCGGCCTGGTGCCGGTGCTCGCAGCCAACAAGCCGGCGCTGGTGCGCATTCCGGTCGGCCGTTTCGACATGGCCAGCCGCGCGCTCGATTTCGGCGCCGAAGCGGTGATTGCACCGATGGTGAACTCGGTGGCCGATGCAAAACTGTTCGCCGCCGCGATGAAATACCCGCCGCTCGGCGAGCGCTCCTGGGGTCCGACCTATGCCTTTCCGCGCCACGGCAAGGGCGACCATGCCGAGTGGCTGCGCGACACCAATCAGCGCACCATGGCCTTTGCCATGGTCGAAACGCGCGCCGCGCTCGATGCGCTGGACGGCATTCTCGATATGCCCGGCATCGACGGCATCTTCCTCGGTCCATCGGATTTCTCGATCGCCTGGTCGAACGGCGCCACCATCAACTCGACGCTGGAAAGCATGATGGAGACCGTCGCCTCCATCGCCGAGCGGACACGCAAGGCTGGCAAGCATGCCGCCATCTACGTCGTCGAGCCGGCGATAGCCGGCCGCGTCGTGGCAATGGGCTACCGGCTGCTGGCGATGGGCTCGGACCACGCGCTGATTTCACTCGGCGCAAAAACTCTGATCAAGAGCATGAACGATTCGATCAAGGGCTAAGGCGCGACGCCTTCCCCGTCAGGGCTTGAGGTCGGTCAGGAATTTGGCGAAGGTCATCGATCCCTCGGGCCACGGGCCGAAGCCGGCATCCTCATTGAGGTGACCGGTTTCGCCGGCATCGATGAACAGCGATCCCCAGGCGCCGGCAATGTCCTCGGCAACCTCGAAGGCGCAGAACGGATCGTTGCGGCTGGCGATCACGATGGACGGGAAGGGCAGCGGCTCGCGCGAATAGGGGCCGAAGGTCATCAGGTGCCTCGGCCTTATCTCCGGATTGGCGACATCGGGGGGCGCGACAAAAAACGCGCCGGCGACCGGCTTCCTGAATTGCGGAATGGCCTGCACCGCGGCTGCCACGCCCAGCGAATGGGCAACAATCACCACCGGCCGCTCGGCTTCGTTGACGGCGTTCGCCACGCTCGCTGTCCAGTCCTCGCGCACCGGCTTCGACCATTCGGCCTGCTCGACCCGGCGCGCCGTTGACAGTTTGGTCTGCCAGCGTGTCTGCCAGTGTTCCGGGCCTGAATTGGTGTAGCCCGGCACGATCAAGATATCTGCGTCTTTGACTTTCATGCCGCTGAGATAGCGAGCAGCTCTGTCTCGTGCAACCATGCTGATGCACGCAATGTCATCACAATTGTGAACAACCTGTTCGATTCTTTCCGTCTTGTGTGAACGATCGGGATAGACGATCTGAGATGTCAGATTGGGACCATCACAGAATTGCTGGGGCGCCTCGGACAGTGCGCCGAATGGAGAGTTTTATGAGCGAACTGCCTTTTGCCGCGACTACCCCCGTCAGTGTGTCACGCGTTGGCCTGAAGGCGCGCGATGCCGAGAGCCTCGCGGCCTATTACCGTGCCGTTGTCGGCCTGCAGGAATTGAGCCGCGCCGACGGCGCGATCACGCTGGGCGCCGCAGAACGCCCATTGCTGGTCATCGAGCCTGACGCGGCGGCCAAGCCGGACGATCCGCGCAGCGCCGGCCTGTTCCACACCGCTTTCCTGCTGCCCAGCCGCGCCGATCTCGGCCGCTGGATCAACCATGCTGCCGCCAACAAGATCCGTATCGAGGGCGCCTCCGATCATCTGGTCAGCGAGGCGCTGTACCTGACTGACCCCGAAGGCAACGGCATTGAAATCTATAGAGACCGTCTGCCGGAGGAGTGGAAGTGGAACGGCGACAAGATCGCCATGGCGACCGAGCGGCTGAACCTGGCCGCCGTGGCTGCCAGCGTGCCAGCCGGAGACGCCGGCTGGCAGGGCGCGCCGCAAAACAGCATTGTCGGCCATGTCCATCTGCGCGTCGGCCGGCCGGAGGACGCCGAAGCCTGGTGGCACCAGGAGTTCGGCTTCGACACGGTGGCCAAATATGGCGGCCAGGCGGTGTTCCTGTCGTCCGGCGGCTACCACCACCACATTGGTGGCAATTCGTGGCACAGCGCCGGTGCCGGCCGCCGCGACCCGTCTCGCTCGGGCCTTGCCTGGGTCGAGATGCGGTCGGACAATGTGACCAAGGAAACGAGCCGCGAGGATCCGTGGGGCACGGTGATCAGGACAGTTCCCGGCAAGGCTTGATTAGATAACGTTGGCGGTTGGCGAAAGCGGCGGCGAAATCGTCCTCCTCCCGGTGTAGTGACGGGGGGAAGGAAGCTAAGCTTCCCCAAATACCCGCTTGAAGATCGTATCGACATGTTTGGTGTGATAGCCAAGGTCGAATTTCTCGCGGATCTCTGCTTCCGGCAGGGCCGCGGTGACCTCCTTGTCGGCCAACAGTTCCTCAAGGAAATCAGCGCCTTGTTCCCACACCTTCATGGCGTTGCGCTGCACCAGGCGGTAGGCGTCCTCGCGGCTGACGCCGGCCTGCGTCAGCGCCAGCAGCACGCGCTGTGAATGCACTAGGCCGCGGAACTTGTTCATGTTCTTCAGCATGTTGTCGGGGTACACCAGCAATTTGTCGACGACGCCGGTCAGCCGCGACAGCGCGAAATCGAGCGTCACGGTGGCGTCCGGCCCGATCATGCGCTCGACCGACGAGTGCGAGATATCACGCTCGTGCCAGAGCGCCACATTCTCCATCGCCGGCAGCGCCATGGAGCGCACCATGCGGGCAAGGCCGGTGAGGTTTTCGGTCAGCACCGGGTTGCGCTTGTGCGGCATGGCCGACGAGCCTTTTTGACCCGGCGAAAAATACTCTTCCGCTTCCAGCACCTCGGTGCGCTGCAGATGGCGGATCTCGGTCGCCAGCCGCTCAACCGACGAGGCGATGACGCCGAGCGTGGCGAAGAACATGGCGTGGCGGTCGCGCGGGATGACCTGCGTCGACACCGGTTCCGGCTTCAGCCCCAGCTTTTTGGCAACATGCTCTTCGACATAGGGGTCGATGTTGGCGAAAGTGCCGATCGCGCCCGATATGGCGCAGGTCGCGATGTCCTCCCGCGCATGCACCAGCCGCTCGCGGCAGCGCGAGAATTCGGCATAGGCCTGCGCCAGCTTGATGCCGAAGGTGGTTGGCTCGGCATGGATGCCGTGGCTGCGGCCGATGGTGACGGTGTCCTTGTGTTCGAAGGCGCGGCGCTTCAGCGCCGCCAGCAGGCCGTCGAGATCAGCGAGCAACAGATCGCTGGCTCGGCTGAGCTGCACCGCAAGGCAAGTGTCGAGCACGTCCGACGAGGTCATTCCCTGGTGGATAAAACGCGCGTCCGGCCCGACGAATTCGGCGAGATGGGTCAGGAAGGCAATGACGTCGTGCTTGGTGACGGCCTCGATCTCGTCGATCTTGCCGACGTCGAATTTGGCAGCGCCGCCTTTTTCCCAAATGGTTTTCGCCGCTTCCTTGGGGATGACGCCCAATTCAGCCAGCGCATCGCAGGCATGGGCCTCGATTTCGAACCAGATGCGGAAGCGGGTTTCCGGCGACCAGATGGCGACCATTTCCGGCCGGGAATAGCGAGGGATCATCCGTCAGTCCTGATATGTCGGTGGTTAAGTCCGCCTCCTAACAGAGGCGGACCAAATGCTCAACGCTGCTGGCGCGCAAACCACACGCTGGCGACGGCAAGCGCGATGAATCCGAGTGGAAAATAGAGCCTGATACCCAGCACCACGAACTGGTAGAGCGCCGTCAGCGAGGTGAACACCAGTTCGAACGCCCAGAGGACGGTGAAAGCCTCGGCGTGCCATTCGGCGTAGTAGGAGCGGTATTGCAGGGCAAACAGCCCGCCAGTGAAGGCGAGTGTCGCGGCAAGCAGGCAGATGAAGGCGGCGGCAAACGCCACTTCCGCCTGCCGGTCGAGCGAGATCAGCCGCGCCGCGAACAGGCCGATGGGAAAGGCAAGTGCTGCACCCATGGCATAGAGCAGGACGACGAAGCGGATCTTTTCCGGCGTTTCCCAATTGTCGAGCCAAAGCCCGGTCAGCGCGCTGGCGCCCATCGCCACGGCCCACAGCAAGGCGCCGAGAAGCGCCGCGACCGTCGACGGCACCGCGCGGCGGACACGATTGCCGGCGCGCTGGCGCCAGTTGGGTTGATCGAGCGCTGTCACAGGCGGCCGGTCACGGCGATCCAGCGAAAATCCGGCCCTTCGAAGCCGTATTGGCGCACCGCAATCAGCACCGCAAAGGCGCTGATGCTATCCATCGAGAACGTCTGCACCGCGCCGATCCGGTAGCCGTTCGGGCAGCCGCGGCTTTTCGGGATCGATTTGTCCTCATGCAAAAGATGGGTCTGGCCGCCATCCCTGGCCTCGATGCGCAGCAGCCGAAAGCCGTTGATCTCGCCCTGGCTCTCACAGCCTGCCGTATTGTTCATGCCGATCTCGTCGAGCCGGAATTCGAGCGGCGGGTCGACCGGCGAGAAGATCGGCCGCGGGTTGACCACCATGCGGAACGGGTCGGCCGACAGTTCGGTCACAGGATTGAAGCCGGCGGTGATGCCGCGGTTTGCGGTAAGCTCGGCCTGGGCAATGATGACTTCGCCTTTTTGCCTTGCCTGCAGGCGAGCCGCGTCCAGCGAGGCGTTCTCGTCCTCCAGCCGGACCCGGATCGGCGTGCCTTTCAGGAATGTGTCGTCGGCGGTGTCGATGTAGTAGCGGTTGGCATAGGGAAAGCCCGATCCATCCGCGACGCCGTATTCCTCGAAGGCAAAGACACCGCCATCTCTAGTAAAGCCGAGGATCTCGAGCTCGGCGACATCGCCCGCCCGGGCGGCGATGCCGGATGCCAGCTGCACCAGCAGGCAAACGCCAATCAGCACAAGATTTCGCATCGAGGTTCCCGCTCCGGCTGCCATGGTTCGATCGTTCCCTATCATGAGACAGTCAAAACATCGTGCTATGCAAAAGGCGATGCATCCAATTGCGCCGCTGTTTGTTATCGTCGATCGTTTTCAAAAGGAGAACTCCCCATGACCGAGGCCAGCAAGATTCGCGAACATATGGAAGTGGTCGGCGCCGACGGTGTTCATCTCGGCACCGTCGACAAGGTCGAGGGCGACCGGATCAAGCTGACCAAGGCCGACAGCGGCATGGGTGGGCACAAAGGCCATCACCACTACATTCCCTTGAGCCTGCTGGCCGAGGTCGATGGCAAAAAAGTCTGGCTGTCGGCGAATTCGGACGTCGCGGTCAGCTTCGAGGAAGAAAAATCCGACCCGACCTGATCGGATTACGCGCCTAGCGCGACGACCACACCGGAAACAGATCGCCATCGGCCGGCGTTGCCGCATGGATGCCGCGGCTGATGGCGCGCGCCATGGTTGCGCCGGCGGCGGCGAAGAAGTCGACGGCATCGTCAGCTGAAAGCTCGATACCGCTCTTGCCGGTCGCCAGCGCGAACACCAGGTCGCCATCGGCCGGCGTGTGCACCGGCCAGATGGCACGCACGAAACCGTCATGCGCCGATATGGCCAGCCGCTTGGCAGCAGCCTTGGTCAGCACTGCGTCGGTGGCAATGACGGCGATGGTGGTGTTGCCGCCGGCCTCGCCGTTTCCGCCGACGCGCTTGTCGCGATATTTCAGCAGGATCCGCCTGGCGTCGTCGGGCATCGGCGAGGGATATCCGAGCCCGCCGAACTCATCGCCGATCTCGAAAGGTGCTGCCCAGAAATAGCGCGTTCGGGCAATGGTCACCGAACCGGTCGGATTGGCGGCGGCGAGCGCGCCGATGGTGATGCCGTTGTCGAGCACGGTAGAGGCCGAGCCGAGGCCGCCCTTCAGCCCGGAACTCAGCGCCCCGGTGCCGGCGCCGACGGTGCCAAGGGGAAAGTCGGTGACAGCATTTTGCGCGGCCTCATAGCCGAGGTCGCGGTAGGGCGGATAGCGGCCCCAATCCTTGTCGCCACCGTTACGCAGGTCGAACAGGATCGCCGCCGGCACGATCGGCACGCGAAAGCCGCCGACGTCGACGCCAATGCCCTTTTCGCGCAATGCAGCCTGGACGCCGGAGGCGGCGTCGAGGCCGAAGGCCGAGCCGCCCGAAAGCACCACGGCATGCACCGCCTCGATGGAATTATGCGGCTCGAGCAAATCGGTCTCGCGCGTGCCGGGCGCACCGCCGAGAATCTGCACGCCCCCCACCGCCGGGTCGTCGCAGAGCACCGCCGTCACCCCGGATTTCAGCCTGGCATCGCTGGCGCTGCCGACTCGCAGGCCGGCGACATCGGTGATCAGATTGCGCGGCCCGGTGCGAAACATCAATTCGTCTCCGCCGGCACAAAACGTGTCCCGTCAAAGCGGAAGGCGCGGTAGAGGCTTTGGCTCAGATCGCCCTTGTCGTCGAAACGCAGCGGACCGATCGCGGTGGTGAAATCATGCCCGGTGAGCGCGTCGGCCAGCCCCTTGCCCGACGTCTCTGCTGCTGCCGAGGCCGCTTTGGCGATCTCCACCGCCGCATAGGAAGGCAAGGCATAGCCGTCCGGCACGATGTTTTTGGCTGCAAATGCCGCCAGCACCTTGGGGTCGGCGACATCGACCCATTCCGGCGGCGCGATCATCAGCGTGCCGACGGCGTAAGGCACGTCGCCGGGCGGTGTGCGCATGTTCTCGCCGCCGGCAAAAATAATGCCGGCCTCGAGCTGGCCGGCGTCGCGGCCCATGATGGCAATGTCGTCGCCGTCGCCGCCGGCAAAGACATGCGTCGCGCCGGCCTTCTTCAGCCGACCGATCAGCCCGATCTGGTTGTCGAGCTGCGGCCGGAACGTGTCGGTGAACACCGGCTTCAGCGCTGCCTGCTCGGCTGCGGCCCGCAGCGTCTCGGCGATTTCGCGGCCATAGATGGTGCCGTCATCGACGACGGCGAACAATTCGCCCTGCCACAGCCGGGTGAGAATGATCGCCACCGCATTGCGCTCGTCGTCGCCCCGCGGCCCGAGCCGATAGACCGACCAGCCGGTCTTGGTGCGGCGGTCGGTCAGGCTTTCAGTACGCACGCCGACGGTAATGACGGGTATGTTGGCGTCCTTGAGGATCGGTAGCGCCGCCTGGATCGCCTCGGTGCAGAGGAAGCCGACGACGACATTGACCTTCGCCGCGGCGAATTCCCTGGCGGCGGCGGCCCCGCCATCGGCGGTGCAGGCATCATCAACCGTCTTGATCTCTACGCCGTTGGCTTCAGCTGCCAGGCCAGCGCCGGCCTCTATCTGCTTGCCGAGGATCGCCGACGGACCGGACAGGGGCGCGGCGACGCCGACAAGCAGCGTCTGCGCGCCGGCGCTTGCCGGCAACAGCCAAAGCAGTGCCGCTATTACAGCTGTTAGGGGTCGCATTCTGACGAAGAATTCCTCCGTGCCGGTCGCATGCTTCCAGCGTCTCTTGCGCCAAGACCTAAAGGCTGCCCGCCCCAGGCGCAACACGCGAATTTGCGGATTGGCGTCAAGCACTTCGCTTGTGGCCTATTGTGTGCCGCCATATATAACGCTTGGATTCCCGCTTATGGAAAAGCATCGGTGCTGAAGTTGAACGACATAGGGCCGCAGGCCTATCGCGACGCGATGGCGCATTTTGCCGGTCACGTCCATGTGGTGACCACCGACGGTCCCGCCGGCAAACGCGGTACGACGGTGATCGCCGCCTGTTCGGTGTCGGACACACCGCCGACCGTGCTCGTCTGCCTCAACCGCGAAAATGCCAAGAACGAACTGTTCGTGCAAAACGGCCGGTTTGCGCTGAACACACTGGCTTCGCACCAGCAGCCGCTATCGGTGGCGTTTTCGGGCCTGACCGGCCTGTCGTCCGGTGAGCGTTTTGCGCTCGGCGAGTGGGATGTCATATCGACAGGCGCGCCGACGCTTAAAGGCGCTCTCGCCGTTTTCGACTGCGAATTGATCGACACCAAGGATCTCGCCACCCATCGTGTGCTTTTTGGCAAGGTGACAGGCCTGCGCATGGGCGATAATTTGCGGCCGCTGATCTACCACGCCCGCGACTACCACGTGCTGGAAAGCGGAGCAGAGGCGTCAACGGAGAAAGAATGACCGAGCTGAAACCGCGTCCCGCGCCGCGGACGATCGACGAAACGCTCGATCTCCTGACCGGCGCGAACTATGTCGCGGACCGCTCGCTGGCAACGGTGCTCTTCCTGTCGCTGCGCATGCAGCGGCCGCTGTTCCTCGAAGGCGAAGCCGGCGTCGGCAAGACCGAGATCGCCAAGGTGTTGGCGCAGGCGCTCGGCCGGCGGCTGATCCGCCTGCAATGCTATGAAGGCCTCGATGTCTCCTCCGCCGTCTATGAGTGGAACTATGCCGCGCAGATGATCGAGATCCGCATGGAGGAGGCGGCAGGCTCGGTCGACCGCTCCGACATGGAGCGCAACGTCTTCTCCGAAAAATACCTGATCCGCCGTCCGGTTCTCGATGCGCTGACCGGCAAGGCCGGTGCTGCCCCGGTGTTCCTGATCGACGAGCTCGACCGCACCGACGAGGCTTTCGAGGCGTTCCTGCTCGAGATCCTGTCCGACTTCCAGGTGACGGTGCCCGAGCTCGGCACGATCAAGGCGGAAGAGCCGCCGATCGTCATCATCACCACCAACCGCACCCGCGAAATCCATGACGCGCTGAAGCGGCGCTGCCTCTATCATTGGGTCGACTATCCCAACGCCGAGCGCGAGCTGGAGATCGTGCGCCGCAAGGTGCCGCAAGCCAACAGCCGGCTTTCAGCCGAAGTGGTGTCGTTCATCCAGAAATTGCGCCAGGTCGAGCTGTTCAAGGCGCCGGGCGTTGCCGAAACCATCGACTGGGCCGGCGCGCTGACCGAACTCGACAAGGTGGCGCTTGATCCCGAAACGGTCTCCGACACGATCGGCGTGCTGCTGAAATACCAGGACGACATTGCCCGCATCGGCGCAGGCGAGGGCAGGCGCATCCTCGACGAGGTCAAGGCCGAACTGGCGGCAGCGGAGTAGCAGCAGTGAAGGCGCCAGGTGCCTACCCCAAAGAGGCCGACCCCAGAGAGGCGACGGAAAACGGGCGCATAGCCGACAACATCGTCTATTTCGCCCGCACCTTGCGCAAGGCAGGCATGCGGGTCGGGCCGGCCTCGGTCAAGGATGCGATCGAGGCGGTGCTCGCCGCCGGCATCGGCTCTCGCGACGATTTCTACTGGACGCTGCATGCCGTGCTGGTGTCCAGGCACGAGGATCATCCTGTCTTCGACGAAGCCTTCCGGCTGTTCTGGAAATCGCGCGAACTGATCGAAAAGCTGCTGGCGATGTTTTCGCCGGTGGCGCCCGACACCAGGGAGAAACAAAAGCCCCGCGCCGCTGAAAACCGCGTCAGCCAGGCGATGTTCGAAGGCCACCAGAAGAACCAGCCGGTCAAGGAAATTCCCGAGTTCGAAGTCGACGCGCGCTTCACCTTCTCCGGCAACGAGGTGCTGCGAGCTAAGGACTTTGCCCAGATGAGCGCCGCCGAGATGGCGGACGCCAAGAAGGCCATCGCCCAGCTTCGGCTGCCCTTCGATTTGGTACGGACGCGGCGGTTCAAGGCCGACCCGCATGGCCGCCGCGTCGATCCGCGCGCCATGATGCGGTCGGCCGCGCGCACCGGTGGCGACTTGATCCTGCCGAAATTCCGCTCAGCCCGTGAGGTGCACCCGCCGCTGGTCGTGCTCGCCGATATTTCCGGGTCGATGAGCCAGTACACGCGCATCTTCCTGCATTTCCTGCATGCGCTGACCGATAAGCGCCGGCGCGTGCACACCTTCGTCTTCGGCACGCGGCTTACCAATCTGACCCGGCAGATGCGCCATCGCGACCCCGATGCCGCCCTTGCCGACTGCTCGGCGGCGGTCAAGGACTGGTCCGGCGGCACCCGCATCGGCGATACGCTGGCCGAGTTCAACAAGCAGTGGTCGCGCCGCGTGCTGGGGCAGGGTGCGGTGGTGCTTTTGATCACTGACGGGCTGGAGCGCGACGATGTCACCGGCCTGTCGGAAGAGATGGAGCGACTGCACAAATCCTGCCGACGGCTGATCTGGCTGAACCCCTTGCTGCGCTTCGACGGCTTCGAGGCCCGTGCCCGCGGCGTCAAGGCGATGCTGCCGCATGTCGATGAGTTCCGCTCGGTGCACAATCTCGATGCGCTGGCCGACCTCTGCGCCTCGCTGGACAAGAAATCGGCTGCTTCGGTCGATCCGCGCCGCTGGCTGGACGCTGGCATCAGGCGCGCAGCATAGCCATATGTTTACTTCTGCAAAAACAGACTCTGAGAGAAGCGATCATGGACAACAGCATCTATCTCGATGAGGCCCGCGACCCGCTGATCATCGCGGAAGGCTGGATGAAGGATGGCAAGGATGTCGCCATTGCCACCGTGGTCGAGACCTGGGGTTCGGCGCCAAGGCCGGTCGGCAGCCATCTGGTCATCGATGCCGAAGGCAATTTCCACGGCTCGGTCTCCGGCGGCTGCGTCGAGGGTGCGGTGGTGAGCGAGGCGATCGACGTCATCGATTCCGGCAAAGCCAGGATGCTGGAATTCGGCGTCGCCGACGAAACCGCCTGGCAGGTCGGCCTGTCCTGTGGCGGCCGCATCAAGGTCTATGTGGAAAGACTGGGCTGACCGCTGATGGATCCCTACGCCCTCAAAACACTGAATGCAGAACGCCGCGCCCGCCGCGCGGCGATCCTGGTCACCGACCTCGGTGACGGCCGCGACCGCATCGTGCGCGAAGGCGATCCCGTCGTCGGTGATTTGGGAGCGGCCATTGCCAAAGCATTTCGCACCGGCAATTCCGGTTCGGTCGAGGCGGAAGGGCGCACCTTCTTCCTCAACGCGCATCTGCCGCAGCCGCGCCTGGTGGTGATAGGCGCCGTCCATATCAGCCAGGCGCTGGCGCCCATGGCAAAGATCGCCGGCTATCCCCTCGAAATCGTCGATCCACGCACTGCCTTCGCCACGCCGGACCGATTTCCCGATGTCGCGCTGCATGCCGAATGGCCCGAGGATGTGCTGAAGCGCCAACCGCTCGACAGCTACACGGCGCTTGCCGCGGTCACCCATGATCCCAAGATCGACGATTTCGCGCTGAAGGCCGCGCTCGACGCCAATTGCTTCTATGTCGGCGCGCTCGGCAGCCGCAAGACCCACGCCAAGCGGGTCGAGCGCCTGCTTGCGCTGGGCGCCAGCGCCGAGCAGATCGCGCGCATCCATGCGCCGATCGGCCTCGACATCGGCGCGGCCAGCCCCGCCGAGATTGCCGTCGCCGTCTTGGCGCAGACGATCCACGCCTTCCGCTCGCGCGGCCTTGAAGCGAAAGGCGCGGCGGCGTGAAATTCGGTCCGGTTCCGATCGATCAGGCCGAAGGCGCGGTGCTGGCGCATGCCACCACGGCCGGTGAGCGGCGTTTTCGCAAGGCACACAGGCTGAATGCCCAAGATGTGGCGGTGCTGAAGGCGGCCGGCGTTTCCGAGATTGTCGCTGCGGTGCTCGCCGCCGATGATCTCAGCGAGGATGCAGCGGCTGAAAAGATCGCCGCCGGTATGCGCCACCGCAACATCGAGGCGAAACCGGCTGCAACTGGCCGGGTCAACCTCCATGCCAAGGCAGCCGGCGTGTTCACTGTTGATCCGGCCATGATCAACGCCATCAATGCCGTCGACCCGACCATCACCATCGCCACGCTGGCGCAACATGCGCCGGTCGAGAAGGGCCAGATGGTGGCGACGGTCAAGATCATCCCGTTCGCCGTTGCCTCGGCTTTGGTCGATGCGGTGGCGAAAATCTGCGCCGGCGGCGAGATCTTCGCCGTCAACGCCTACCAGCCGGTGCGCATCGGCGTCATCCAGACGGTGTTGCCGGGCATCAAGGCCAGCGTGCTCGACAAGACGCTGCGCGTCACCGAGGCGCGGCTGGCGCGCTCGGGCGCCCGGCTGACCGCCGAGCGCCGCAGGCCGCATGAGGTGGCACCCGTCGCCGAGGCCGCGGCCGCGTTGGCGCGCGACAACGACATGGTGGTGATCTTCGGCGCCTCGGCGATGAGCGATTTCAGCGATGTCGTTCCGGCGGCGATCGAGAAGGCTGGCGGCACCGTCATCCGCGCGGGCATGCCGGTCGATCCCGGCAATCTGCTGGTGCTGGGTATGCTCGACGGCAAGCGCGTCATCGGCGCGCCCGGTTGCGCGCGCAGCCCCAAGGAGAACGGTTTTGACTGGGTGCTCGACCGGTTGATCGCCGGCCTCGATGTCACGGCTGGGGATATTGCCGGCATGGGCGTCGGCGGGCTGTTGATGGAAATCCCGACCCGGCCGCAGCCGCGCGAGCCGCTGCCGGCAAGAGCCGGGCTGAAGGTCGACATCGTCCTTCTCGCCGCCGGCCGTTCCAGCCGCATGGGCGGCCCGAACAAGCTGCTCGCGCTGTTCGACGGCAAGCCGCTGGTGCGCCGTACTGCTGAAACGGCGCTCGGCTCGAGAGCATCCAGCACCATCGTTGTCACCGGCCACCAGCGCGAGCGGGTGCGCCAGGCCCTCGCTGGCCTCGACGTGATCTTCGCCGACAATCCGGATTTCGCTGACGGCCTGTCCTCGTCGCTCAAGGCAGGCATTGCCAGGGTTGGAGCCGAGGCAGCCGGCGCGATGGTCGTTCTCGGCGATATGCCGGGCGTCTCCTCGGCCGATCTCGACAGGTTGATCGAGGCCTTCCGTAGGGACGGCGGCCATTCGGTGGTGCGCGCCACGCATGACGGCCGCCGCGGCAATCCGGTGCTTTTGCCGCGCGCACTGTTTCCAGCCATCGCCCATCTCGAAGGCGACACCGGCGCCCGCCATCTGGTCGAGGCCGAAGGGCTCGATGTCATCGATGTCGAGATCGGCGACGGCGCGTCGATCGATGTCGACACCCGCGAGGCGATGGAAGACGCCGGCGGCGTGCTGCAGGATTGACAAACCGAAGCCGAAAAACGCATGGCTGAGGCATGGCTCTTCGCTTCCAACTTTCTCGCGCGCTGCTAACCGCAATCGCTCTTTCGCTGTCCGCCGTCCGCGCCGACGCCCTCGAACTAAAGCCCTACAAGGACGACCTCTTCGCCTATCCGGGGACACTCTCGTCCACGGATAAAGGCGCCTACACCGTCATCGACTATCGCGAAATGCGCGACATCAATGCCCGCGATGAAGTGCCGGAAAAGCGCGTACACGCGCAGTATACCGACACCGGCGTGCGCAAGGTGCAGCAGGATTTGCTGCTGAAAACCGATGCCGGCGATGTCAGGCACGTCGCTGTCGGCAAGACCGAGGGCGCCGGCATCATCGTGCTTTACCTGCACGGGCAGGGCGGCAGCCGCAAACAGGGCGTCGACGACTTCACCTTCGGCGGCAATTTCAACCGCATCAAGAACCTGATGGCCGGCAATGGCGGCCTCTATCTGTCACCGGATTTCACCGATTTCGGCGACAAGGGCGCGGCCCAGGTCGCGGCGCTGATCGGCCACTATGCCGAGGCCTCGCCGGACGCGAAGATTTTCGTCGCCTGCGGCTCGATGGGCGGCGCGCTGTGCTGGAAGCTGGCCGGCCGCAACGACACGGGACGGCGCATAAACGGGCTGCTGCTGCTCGGCTCGCTCTGGGACGAAAGTTTCCTGTCGAGCCCGGCCTACAGGCGCCATGTGCCGGTGTTCTTCGGCCAGGGCAGCAAGGACCCGGTCTTTCCCGTGGAGAAGCAGGAAGCCTTCTTCCGCTCCATCATTGCGAACTCGAAAGCCTATCCCTATCCGACACACTTCGTCCGTTTTGAAACGGGCACCCACGGCACGCCGATCCGCATGGTCGATTGGCGCGAAACGCTGAACTGGATGCTGTCGAAAGCGCCCTGAGCCGATGGCAATCGATCAAGGCGCGGTGTTGTAGTCGACCACTGTCTGTGGGTTTTCCTCGCCGTCATAAGACGCGTCTACGTCGTACTGGACCAGCGAAAAATCACCGTTGCGGAACAGATAGGTGCCGCTGTCGGAGGCATCGCCGACACCACGCCATTTGTTGAACGTGCGGATTGTCCTGGTTTCTTCGTCATATTCGGGATTGGTGGCCCAGCCGGTCGTGTGAAAGCCGGTAACGGTCACACCGAGCAGTTTGCCGTCGCTATCGTTGTTTTCGTAGCGTATGTCCAGTTCCGGCTCGGCGAACTGCAGCTGCAGCACGCCGCCAAGCGCGTCGGTCATGTAATAGACCGAGGCGGTGTTGTAGGCTGCGGCGGAACAGTAGAATTCGAACAGCCGCGTCTCCTTGTCGGGATCGCCTTCAGCCGCATCCTTGTCCTTGTATTTGATCGAAAAAGCGTTCGGCTCCTCGCCGAGGAATTGCTTGTCGCACTGGTCGCCATAAGTCGCCAGGAAAGCCTTCTTGGCTTGTTCGAGCGCGGTGTCCTTTTTCGGCGGCGGTGGTCCATCGCCACAGCTTGGCGGCAGCGCCTCCTCAAAATCGGCCTTGGACGGCTTCAGCGCGCCCTTGTCGATGAAGATCGGCTGGAACGGCGGAGCCTGGACCTGAGCGTTAACCTGGCGTAGCGTGTAGCAGCCGGCGAAGACCGCCTCTTTGCCGTCCTTGCCGGTGGCGCGGATGGCGACGGGGACGCTGTAATAGATGCTGCCGGCCGCGCCCTCATCGGAAACGGCGCCGGTTTCGACATCGACCTTGTCGGTGCCGTCATAGCCCTTGACGAAAGTGTCGAAATCCTTTGCCGGCTTTGTATCGCCGTAATAACCCCAGGCGCGGGCGAATTCGTGCCGGTTGATGGCGCTGTAGAGAGAGCGGACGACCGCTTCGGCGCTGGAGCGATCATCGACATAAGGGGCTTCGGGGGCGTCGTCGGCGGCGAGCGCTGCCTGGCCCATGCCGGCAAGGGAGAGAATGGCAGTCGCTGCGAGAAGGATGCATCTCATAGGGAATCTCCGCTCGGTAACGAAGATTCTACCACGGCGATTGCGGCGACGCAGTGACGCCCTTCACCCGCAGCTTGAAGAATCGACGGGGAAGGCGCTACGTCCCGCCGTCGGCGCTCCAGCCGCTAGGGAGATTCAACGTGACACTATCGATGTACGAAGCCTCGGTGCCGGTGTTTTCGGCCAGGCTGAAGGCGCTGTCCGGCGTGCTGTCGGCAGCCGAACAGAATGCAACTGAACGCAAGATCGACCCGCAGGTGTTTTTGACCGCAAGGCTGGCGCCGGACATGTACGCGCTGGTGCGGCAGGTGCAGGTCGCCACCGACCACGCCAAGGGCGCGCCGTCGCGCCTGGCCCGCCGCGAAGTGCCGAAATACGAAGACAATGAAGCGAGTTTCGCCGAGCTTCAGGCGCGCCTCACCAAGACGCTTGAATTGCTGGCGTCATTCTCGGCTGCCGAATTCGATGGCTCGGATGACAGGATCGTCGAATTGAAGTTTGGCCAGCGCGAGGTCTCGATGCCCGGACTGCAGTACCTGCTGCATGTCGCCATGCCCAACTTCTATTTCCACGTCACGACGGCCTACGACATCTTGCGCCACAACGGCGTGCCGCTGACCAAGGGTGCCTATCTCGGCAATCGTTGAGGAATTCGGCGTTTCGAGGTTTCCCGGTCGCTGCCGGGAAACCTCGTCTTGCGCTGGTTCAGCGCATCGACATTTCGCGTGCGATGCGCGGGAAATCGGCCGGCTTGATGCCGACGTCGGCGCGGTCGGCATTGCTCATCGAATGCAGCAGTGCCAGTGCCGAGCGGTAACGCTGATGCTCCTGCGGACGCGGACGGGCAAACATTTCAGTGAAGAACCCCATGATTCGGCCCCTAATTAATCCTCCACAGCATCGAATATAGGAAAAATGCGAGGATTGTGCAGTGCAGCATTTGCATGGCAGCCATGCCATGAAATTTTTTTCGGTACGATTGGCTCATCTGCCGAAACTCTTGGCGCGCCCCGACCGTACGCATAGACGCTGGCACATGGCCGGCTTTTCCTCGCCACTCCTGGCGAATTTCCGGACTGCATGAAAATGCAGTCCGGCTTTTTGTTGGGCTTCCCTCACATCAACCGATCCGCGCAAGCCCGGCGAACGCCTAAACTGGTTAAGATCAGTGGCATTCATTTTTAACGAGCCGGTTCTATGGTGCGACCGGCTCTGTTCGCATGCGCAAAACGAGGGGAGGCTGACATCGGCGCCAAGCGGGATTTCGCTTCCTTGCTCGACGATCTGTTCGTCGCCTCCGACAAGGACGAGGCTGGTGAGGAGACAGGCGCGCGGCCGTCGATCCCGTTCGACTATCTGTCCGTGGCCGACGAGCTTCATTCCGGTCGCATAAAAGTCTCCGGCGAAACCTTCACCGCCGAATATCGCGAGGCGGGGTCCGATCTTGCCGCCGAATTCGCCGCACTTCTCGACCAGGCCAAGCTGGCACTGGCCGGCGAGGAGGCAAAGCCCGAGGAAAGACTGCCGCCGATCGATCCCGAGGCGATCGCCGTCGAGCTCGGTCTCGATCATCCCGTCAAGAACGCCGATCTCGGCCGCATGCGCCGCAGCTTTGCCTTCGCCAACCATCCTGATCGCGTCGCGCCGCATCTGCGCCAGCGCGCCATGATCCGCATGCAGGTGGCAAACATGCTGATCGACGAAGCCAAGCGGCGCGCTGTCGCCGGGGCAAGGCGCTGATTTTTTCTCCTTCACGCGAAAGTCGGGTTCCCTGAGGCTTGGAGAGCGTCTCTGCTTTCCCTATAGATGCGGCTTCATTTTCCGCGCAGCCGCGCAAAAATTCCCGCCGGAGAAATTCCATGCACAAGCGCCGTCTCGGTCGGACCGATCTTCTTGTTACCCAGATCTGCCTGGGGTCTATGACTTGGGGCCAGCAGAACACCGAGGCCGAAGGGCATGCGCAGATGGATCTGGCTTTTGAGCGCGGCGTGAATTTCATCGACACCGCCGAGCTCTACCCGATCCCGCCCAAAGAGGAGACGCAGGGGCGGACCGAGAAGTTCATCGGCAGCTGGATGAAGGCCAAGGGCAATCGCGACAAGGTCATCCTCGCCTCGAAAGTGGTCGGCCGCACCGCCAACCGCTGGTTTCGTGGCGACCGGCCGTCAAAACTGGTGCGCGCCGACATCTTTGACGCCATCGACAAATCGCTGGCCAAGCTCGGCACCGACTATCTCGATCTCTACCAGATCCACTGGCCAGAGCGCGACATTCCATGGGGCGCCAACCCGACCCGCGTCGGCGCCACGCCGCGCCGTGCCGACGCCGTTGGCGCGCCGGCCGGCGAGACGCCGGTCGCCGAGACGCTCGCCGTCTTCGAGGAGCTGGTGAAGACGGGAAAGATCCGCCATCTCGGCCTGTCGAACGAAAGCTCCTGGGGCGTCATGCGCTTCATCGCCGAGGCCGACAAGGGCGTCGGACCGCGTGTCGTCTCGCTGCAGAACGCCTACAATCTCGTCAACCGCACCTTTGAGGTGAACCTCGCCGAGGTCTGCGAACGCGAGCAGGTTGGCTTTCTCGCCTATTCGCCGCTGGCGCAAGGCTATCTCACCGGCAAATACGATCATGGCGCGCGCCCGCAAGGCTCGCGTTCGCAGCTCTTCAACCGCGGCCAGCGTTACGAGACGCCGAATGCCGCCGAGGCGCAGCTCGAATACAACGAACTGGCGCGCTCCTTCGGCCTCGAGCCGGCGCTGTTTGCCAATGCCTATGTCGCCAGCCGGCCATTTGTTACCTCCAGCATCATCGGCGCGACGACGATTGCGCAGCTTGAGATGGCGCTGTCTTCGGCCGACGTGACCTGGACCGACGAGATGCAGAAGGCCGTCGATGCGATCCACCAGCGCGTCGGCAATCCGTGCCCATAGGCAAGCCGTTCGGACGGAATTGCCAAGCAAAGACAAGGGGAAGGGGACAGCAATGGATTTTCCGATCGAGACCGTCAGGGGGAAATTTCCGGCGCTGGACCTGACCGACAAAGGCCGGCGGCGCATCTATCTCGACAATCCGGCCGGCACGCAGGTGCCGCAAGCGGTTGCCGATGCGGTGGCCCGCTGCCTCTTGACCACCAACGCCAATCTCGGCGGCTATTTCGAGACCACGCTTGCCGCGCAAAACGTGGTCGACGACGCGCATGCGGCGATGGCCGATTTCCTGGGTGCGACAAGCACTGACGAAATCATCATCGGCGCCAACATGACGACGCTGACCTATCACATGTCGCGCACGCTCGGCCGCAGGTTCAAGCCGGGCGACGAGATCATCGTCACCCGCATGGATCACGAGGGCAATGTTTCGCCCTGGCTGCAGCTGGCCGAGGACCTTGGCCTCGTTCTGCGTTTTCTGCCGTTCGACGAGAACAGCTGGCAGGTCGAGGAGGCGGCGCTGAGCGCACTGCTCACCGACAAGACGCGGCTGGTGGCGCTCAACTATGCCTCGAACCTCACCGGCTCGATTAACCGGGTCAAGGCGCTGACGGCGCTCGCCAAACAGGCCGGCGCGCTGGTCTATGTCGACGCTGTGCAGTTCGCGCCGCACGGCCTGATCGACGTGCAGGAGCTCGGCTGCGATTTCCTGGTCTGTTCCGCCTACAAATTCTTCGGCCCGCATATGGGCATCCTTTGGGGCCGCCGCGACGTCATCGACGCACTGAAACCCTACAAATGCCGCTGCTCGTCCAATGGTTTGCCGGAGCGCTTCGAACTCGGCACGCCGCAGATCGAGCTGATGGCCGGGCTGGCCGCCGCGGTCGACTATTTCGCCGATCTGGGTTCAGCGGCCGGCGAGGGCGGTTCGCGCAGGCGCAAGATTGCCAAGGCATTCGAAGTCTCGATCGCCCATGAGAATCCGCTGGCGCTGAGGCTGATCGAAGGGCTGTCTGACATTGGGGGCCTGACCATTCGCGGCATTACCGATCCGAAGCGCGTCAGCGAGCGCGTGCCGACGGTGTCCTTCACGGTCGACGGCATCGTCCCGGAAACGATCGTGCGGCAGATGAATGCTGAAAACATCTTCCTGTGGTCAGGCCACAACTACGCCTGGGAGATCGTCCACCAGCTCGGCATTCCGACCGAGCAAGGCGTCGTGCGCATCGGCATCGCGCACTACAACACGGCGGCCGAGATCGACGAAACGCTGGAAAGCGTGCACCGGGTCATCGCCATGCTGAGACAACAGCGCTAGTCCGCTATCGCTGCTTGCCGCCGAAGCCGGTGAGGAATGCGGTGAGGTTGTCGCCGAGCGCGTCGCAGAGATAGCCGCCTTCCTGCACGATCACCGTCGGCAGGCCAAGCTTGGCGATTGCCTCGCCGATGCGCGCAAAGCCGGGTGTGGTCACCGACAGCCCGCCGAACGGATCGCCCTCGAACGCGTCGAGGCCGAGCGCCACGACCAGCGCATCCGGCGAGAAGGCGCGGATACGCTGGAACGCTACACCAAGTGCTTCGAGAAACGCCGCGTCGGCGGATTTGCGCGGCAGCGGCAGGTTGAAATTATAGCCGAGGCCAGGCCCTTCGCCGCGCTCGTCGGCATGGCCCCAGAAGAACGGATAAAAGCGCACCGGATCGGCGTGCAGCGACACGGTGAGAACGTCGGATCGCGCATAGAAAATGCCTTGCGTGCCGTTGCCGTGATGCAGATCGACATCGAGGATCGCCACCCGTGCCGCCTGTTTGCGCAACATCTGGGCAGCGACCGCCGAATTGTTGATGAAACAGAAGCCGCCGGCGACATCGGCAAAGGCGTGGTGGCCCGGCGGCCGGCAAAGCGCATAGGCGGCAGGCACGCCAGCCATGACGGTTTCGGCTGCCTCGACCGCGCTCCAGGCGCTCCACAGCGCGCTCTGCCAGGTCTCGGCCGAAATCGGGCAGGCGGTGTCGGCCATGTGGTAGCCGGCCTGGCCGACCGCCGAGGCCGGATAGGCGCCGTTGCGCGTCAGCGGATGGATGTTGGGGATGACTTCCGCCGAGGCGCCTTCGATGCGCTGCCAGCGCGCAAAAATGTGTTCGAGGAAGGCGAGATATTCCGGCGTGTGCACGGCCGCAACCGGCCCGAGGCCATGATACCTGGGCCGCTCGATCGTCAATCCGGCAGATTCTGCGCCGGCTAACAATCGCTCGGCGCGCGCCGGCTGTTCGGGGTTGGGTTGCGGCGCGCCGCTGGACAGAAAGGCTTTCGGGTCGTGGCGTTTCTGCTCCTCGGCAAAGAAAGCTTTCATTCCGTCTCCTCATCCTGCGCCGCATCGGCAAAAGCAAAAAACGCCTCGCCGACGATTTTCTGCGTCTGCTCGTAGTGCGCCCAGCCGATGCCGAGCTTCTCGTAAAACGCCTTGGCGCTGTCGTTGTCGGTATCGACGGACAGCCTAAGATAGGCGCCACCATCCCTGCGGCAGTCGCGCGCGACGCGGCGCAGCAGCTTTTCGCCGATCTTGCGGCCGCGAAACCGGTCCTCGACATAGAGGTCCTGGATATAGACGCCGGGCCGTCCCATCCAGGTCGAGAAGATCGGGAAAGAGAGGCACAGCCCGGCAAATTCGCCGCCGACTTCGGCGATCAGGGTGGAGAAGGCAGGCTTTTCGCCAAAACCATAGCGGCGAAGATCATCGGCGATGGAGGTGATTTCCTGATGCGCGCCGATATGGGTGCCGAGCTTGAGCAGCGCGGCGTAGATGGTTTCGACGTCGTCGATGGTACCGGGGCGGAGGGTGGTCTGGATCTTCCCTGGCATGGATCAGGTCGCGGTTCCAGCTGAACCGTTCAGGAGATCGTCAAGTTTGCCGATATCGTCTTCCGAAAAGACGCGAATGCCGTTGGCTTCCAGGAGCGCGGTGGTCGTGCCGCGGCCGGCCACGCGGTTACCCGAAAAACTGCCGTCATAGACGAAGCTTGAGCCGCAGGACGGGCTGCCGTCGGTGAGAACGGCATAGCGGCATCCGGTTTCCCGGGCGAGTTCCAGCGTAATCTGACCGGCTTCGAGATAGAGTGCGGTCACATCGTTTCCTGTCTGCTCGACCACCTGGCCTTGGCCGTGCAGCACAGCGTCGCCTGTGCCGCGAATTTCCGCCGGCGGGCGCGGCGTGGAGAAGCCCGCGGCAACCTCGGGGCAGATTTGCACGACCCGCCCTTCCGCCTGCCATCGCGTCAATACCGGATGGTTGTTGAGCCGGTAAGAGCCGTTGTAGCGGACGTGGCTGCCGAGCAGGCAGGCTGAGACCAGAATCCTTTCCATGTCAGCCTCCTTTTACCACGCGATCCGGTGCGCCCCTAGAAGGCTACCCGGTCGCCACCCTTCAGCGCCAGCATGTCGCGCGCTTCGGCCGGTGTGGCGACGTCCAGCGACAGCCCGTCGAGAATGCCGCGAATACGGCGCACCTGGTCGGCGTTGGATTTCGCCAATTGGCGGCCGTCGTAGAGACTGTCCTCCAGCCCGACGCGGACATTGCCGCCCATGGCCGCTGCAATCGAGATCAGCGGCATCTGGTTGCGGCCGGCGGCGAGCACCGAGAATTGGTAGCTGTCGCCGAACAATTTGTCGGCGATGCGCTTCATATGGATGAGATTGTCCGGGTCGGCGCCGATGCCGCCTAGAATGCCGAGCACGAACTGAATGAACAGCGGTCCCGACACCAGGCCGCGGTCGCGAAAATGCGCCAGCGAATAGAGATGGCCGACATCGTAGCATTCGAACTCGAAGCGCGTGCCGCAGCCTTTGCCGAGCTTTTCGAGCACGCCTTCCATGTCGGAAAAAGTGTTCTTGAAGATCGTATCGCGGGTGGCCTCGAGCAGCTTCGGCTCCCACTCGTGCTGCCACTCCCGTGGTTTGTCGAGCATCGGGAACAGCGCAAAATTCATCGACCCCATGTTGAGCGAGCACATTTCCGGCTCGGCCCTGAGCGGCGCCGTCAGCCGCTGATCCAGCGTCATCAGCGACGAGCCGCCGGTGGTGATGTTGATCACCGCATCGGTCGCCTGCTTGATGCGCGGCAGGAACTGCATGAACACCTCAGGATCGGCGGTTGGCCGGCCGTCCTTGGGGTCGCGGGCATGCAGGTGCAGGATCGAGGCGCCGGCTTCGGCTGCCGCGATGGCGTCCGTGGCGATCTGGTCCGGCGTCAGCGGCAGGTAGGGCGACATGGACGGCGTGTGCACCGAGCCGGTGACCGCGCAGGTGATGATGACTTTTCTCGGCGCCATTTTTTCGCCCCCTCAACCTTCGACCGGCAGGTCGAGTTCGGCGGCCAGGACCTCCAGCGAGTCGCCGATGATGGAGATGATCTCGCCGATCTGCTCAGCCGTGACGATCATCGGCGGCGCGACCATGAAATTGTCGCCGTCGACGCCACCCTTGACCCTGCGGCCATAGATGATCAGTCCGCGTTCATAGGCGAGGTCGAGCAGCCGCTGGGTGGCTTTCTTGCCCTGCTCGATCGGCCGCAGCGTCTCGGGATCGGCAACCATCTCCGCGCCGGTAAGCAGGCCCTTGCCGCGCACATCGGCAATGAAGGGAAAGCGCTTGGCCAGCCCTTTGAGCCCGTCCATCAGCACGTCGCCCATGGCGGCAGCATTGGCGATGAGATCGAGCCGGTCCATTTCCCCGAGCACGGCCAACCCGGCGGCGCAGGCGAGCGGATTGCCGGCATAGGTGTGGCCATGCTGGAAGCCGCCCGAGGCCAGCAGCGGCTCTACCAGCCGCATCGGTGCGGCAAGCGCGCCAAGCGGTGCATAGCCGGAGCCCAGCCCCTTTGACAGCGCGACGATATCGGGCTTGCAGTTCCAATGGTCGCCGCCGAGGAATTTTCCGGTGCGCCCGGCGCCGCTCATCACTTCATCATGGATGAGCAGAATGCCGTAGCGGTCGCAGATCTCGCGGATGCGCGGATAGTAGCTGTCCGGCGCCACCAGGGCGGAAGTTGCGGCACCGCCGATGGGCTCCATAATGAAGGCAAGCACGCTGTCCGGCCCCTCGGCCTGGATTTTCTCCTCCAGCCTGTCGGCGTAGCGAACGCCACGCTGCTCCATCGACAGGTTGTCGCGGTCGCGCCAGGCCGTTGGTGCCGGCACGGTCGGCATCACCCGCATCATCGGCGTGAAAGTCTCCGCCAGCGCGTCGTCGCCGGTGATCGAAAGCGAACCCAGCGTGCCGCCATGATAGGAGGGAAAGCGAGTGATTACCTTCCAGCGCTTGGGCTGGCCGGTCGCGACCGCCCATTGCCGCGCCAGCTTGATGCAGGATTCGGTCGCCTCCGAACCACCGGAGACGAAGAAAATGCGGTCCATGCCTTCGGGCAATTTGCCGGCGAGTTTCCGCGCCAGTTCTTCCGCCGGCTCGTTTTCGAAATGCAGCCGGTAGGCGAAGGTGGCGCGGTCCATCTGCCGCTTCATGGCGTCCAGCACATTGCGGTTGGAGTGGCCGATATTGGCGACCATCGGTCCGCTCGAGCCGTCGATGAAACGGCGGCCGTCCTGCGTCCACATGTAGATGCCCTCCGCCCGGTCGATCAGCGGCCGGCGCAGGCTGGAGAGGTAAAACAGATGCGATGGCGCGCGCGCTTCTGAACCGGCGGATGAGGGCTTCTGCATGTCAGGACTTTCCGAGATAGCGATCGAGTACATTCCTGGTCACGCGCTCGACCATCGGGTCCTGCCTTAGCAGGCCGGCCACCCATTCGCAGCTTCCAGCGTGGAACACCTCGCCCTTGCCGCGCGGGAAATTGACGATCATGCCATTGCCGCGTTTGACTTTTTCCAGATTGGCGTCGCTTGCCTCGCCGAACAGCGTTTCGGCGGTGAAGCGGCCGTCCTCGTCGGCCAAAAACTGGTCCTCGATCGGGATGTCGGCGCTTTCCTCGACCTGGCTCGCCATGCCGACCGCCAGCACCTGCAAACCGTCAGGCGCGCCGCTGTCCGATGTCGGGTAGGGCAGGCCGCCGCGGATCTCGAAATCGAGCCCGTCGACCTCATAGCCATAGACATGGCTGTCGGCGCCGAGCAGGTCGCCATAATAGATACCGGTGCCGGCAAAGGCCCAGTGCTCGGGCCGGTAGACCGGAAAGCCGCGTACGCCGCGCGGCGCGCAGCCACCCCAGCCGGCATAGACGCCGCGCGTGGCGTTGAGGCCGAAGGTCAGTGCACCGGGGCGACCGATCTCCGGCGCTTCCCAGGAATTGGTGGCGCGGGTCACGTCACCGCCGCGATAGGCGGGGTCTTCCGCGCGCGCCCGGTATTTGTAGCAGACCTGCCGGCGGCCTTCGTCCTCAAGCCTTGTCTGCCACATGAAATTGCCGGCAAAGCGGGCTGCATGGCCGCCGCGCGTCACATAGGCGTCGACCGCGTCGCGCATTTCCCAGGTCCAGTACTCGTCATGGCCGACGAAGACGACGCAGTCATAGCCGTCGAGGATTCCGGGCGAGAAATGCAAATCGTGCTGGCTGGCGAGATCGACGCCGTAGCCGGCGCACTCGGCGAAGCGGAAGAAGTGGCTGTCATAGCTCGCCCAGCCGGAAGAGGCGTATTTCTTCGAGTGTCCCGTGGCGAACGCCCATTCCATATGGGGATAGCGCGGCACCGTCTTGGGCGGCACGGCAACCTCCAGCGGCACACGCGGCGCGTCCTTCGGCAGCACCACAAAACCGCGGCACCAGGGACGCTGCGTCGACACCATCGTCGCATATTGGTTGCGGTTCGGCCCGGTAATGCCCTGATAGTGATTGGAGCCGCCCCAGGTGTTGTAGGAGAGCCAGGTGCCGGTCGCCGCCACCTGCAGGACCCGGCCGGGTTTTCTGCCGGGCAGGGGCGCGACGACGATGAGGTGGTGGCACTGGATCGGCTCGCGGCCGTCCGCCGTCAGCGTCAGCCGGTAGGCGCCGGA
The DNA here is from genome assembly GCF_057784295.1 of Mesorhizobium sp. CNPSo 4688. Lineage (NCBI taxonomy): Bacteria > Pseudomonadati > Pseudomonadota > Alphaproteobacteria > Hyphomicrobiales > Phyllobacteriaceae > Mesorhizobium > Mesorhizobium sp. CNPSo 4688. The sequence continues at coordinate 407,760 of NZ_JBWLUY010000001.1, read as the reverse complement.
CGGCCAGTCGTCGCCGACGCGAAATTCGAACGACGCCTCCCAGCCGCAGCCTTCGACCGAGCACTGATCGGGCGTGTCCTGCCAGCGTGCCGACACACCCGTTTGCTCTAAGACCTTGGTTTCGGCTCCGCCGTCTCGAATGACGACTATTTTGAAACGCGGTGCCGTCGAACTGACATGCAGCGTCACAGTCTCACTGGGCCGGTAGGAGAAGCGGTCCGAATAGCACCAGATCTCGCCGCGCGCGCCGTCCATCCCCGGCCATTCGTAATAATGGCCGCGCACTGCCTCACGGCGCTGTTCGGGCGTCAGTCCGAAATCGGGAAATTCGGTCGGCAGCTGGGTCATGGACACCGGAAAGTGACAGGCCGCCATTTCGGCCATCTGCCGGCCAAGCGTCAAATGGAAACGATCGGGCCAGCAATTGCTTAGCCGCTCTTGGCCGCACCCGGCAAACCGACTATCTCAGGCGAGGCGGTATTTTCCGTCTCGGGAGCCGGCATGCTGAGAGTGCAGAAGGTCAAGGTCGACGACATCTACGTGCCGACGGCGCGCAAGAAAACGCTGCATCCCGAAACGGTCCGGCATCTGGCCGAGGACATTCTGGAAAACGGCATGAAGACGCCGATCCAGGTTCGCCATGACGGCAAGCGCCATATACTGGTCGAGGGCCTGCACCGGCTGGAAGCCGCCAAATGGCTCGGCGAGACCGAGATCGACGCCTATCTGGTGCAGGCCAAGCGCCACTAAGGCGCAGTCTTGGACCGATCAACAACAGCCGGCCAACGATTGCTCCGCAGATTTTTTCGCGGAGCGTGTCGGCATGCGCCGTGCTCGCTCGTCCTTGGGCAGAACCAGAGGAGCCTGACATGTCCAGATCGATTTTGTTCGCCATTCTTGCCTCGGTTGCAGCGATGTTCGCGGCGCCCGGATCAGCCAATGCAGAGGAGACCAAGCCTGCCATGACCACCGAAGCAACAGCCATGCCGAAGCCGGAAAAGTCCGGCCTGCTGCCGATCGACGGCCTCAATTACTACTATGCTGTCTACGGCAAGGGCGAGCCGCTGCTTCTGCTGCACGGCGGCCTCGGCACGTCCGACATGTTCGCGCCGCTGCTGCCGAAGCTGGCGGAGAACCGCACCATCATTGCCGTCGACCTGCAGGGCCATGGCCGCACGGCGATTGGCGACCGGCCATTCAGCCTGGAGGCGATCGGCGACGACATGGCTGATATCATCAAGGCGCTCGGCTACGACAAGGTCGACGTGCTCGGCTATTCGCTAGGCGGCGGCGTCGCCTTCCGCATGGCCGTCCAGCATCCCGAAGCGGTGCGCCGTTTGGTTCTGGTTTCGACCGGCTTTTCTCCCAATGGCTTCTATGACGAGATGCGTCCGCAACAGGCGCAGGTGAGTGCCGCTGCCGCGCCGTTCATGAAGGACACGCCGATGTACAAGTCCTACGTTGCAGTGGCGCCGTATCCGGAAGACTTCCCGAAACTCCTCGACGCGCTGGGCAACTTCATGCGCAAGGACTACGACTATTCCGCCGATGTCGCGAAGCTGAAGATGCCGGTCATGCTCGCCTATGGCGACAGCGACATGTACAAGCCCGAGCATGAGATCAAGTTCTACCAGATGCTCGGCGGTGGGCTGAAAGATGCCGGCTGGATGCGCGAGAACCTGTCGCAGAACCGGCTGGCCATCATTCCGAACCGCACACACTACGACGTCTTCTTCGCGCCGGAACTGACGGCTGCGGCACTGCCCTTCCTCAACGGCGAAACCAAGGTAAAGACCTGGGACGAAGTCGTCAGCGAAACCGAGTAGGTCTGCCGGAAGTTGAAACCGGCCGTCTCCAGCGAGACGGCCGGTTTTTTGTGCCTGCGAAACTACGAAGCCTTGGCGCGGCGCGGCTCGCGCAAATGCTTGATGCCGCTCATCTCGACGAAGTTCGTGGCGGACTCCCAGAGATAGTCGCCATAGAGGAACGGGTCGAACGGGGCAGCACCTGCCAGCGGCAGCGGCGCGATCTCGGCATCGACGCGCGGCTCGTAGAAGAACGGTATCGAGAACCGCGCCGTCTTCGGCGCAATCACCCGGTGCCGCGTCGCCCTGACGCGGCCGCCGGTCCAGCGCTCGAGCAACTGGCCGAAATTGACCGCCAGCGTGCCGTCGGCCGGCGGCACGTCGATCCATTCGCCGGCAAGGTTCTTTGCCTGCAGGCCCTCGACGCCATCCTGCGCCAGCAGCGTGACGAAGCCGGAATCGGCATGTTCGCGCCCGATGATGGTGCGCGTCTCGCCCTTGTGGACGACCGAGAATTCCGGCCCGCTCAGATCGACGCCGCTGTTGGCATCGCGCAAGGGATAGCGGATCAGCCGCAGCGTCGAGATGCCACCATCGAAATCCGCGTTGAAGATCGTCTCCGGCAGGCCGAGGCCGCGCGCGATAGAGCGCATCAGCGCATTGCCGAGCGCTTCCATGGCCAGATAGTAGTGTGCCGCAGCCGCGCGCCAGCCAGGCAGCACTGCTTCAGTTGGCAATGGCGTCGGCTCGCGCAGAGGGTCGTCCGCACCGTCGGAGCCGGCGGTTTGCGTATGCGCAATGTCCGGCCCCATGTCGATACCTTCCTTGTAGGAGACGGCGGTCGGCTGCAGCGGGAACCAGCCGCGATAGACGTTCTTCTTCGTGTGGTCGAAATTCCAGCGCAACAGCTTTGCCTTTTCGGCGTCGGGCAAGGTAAAGATGTTGAGCAGCAGCAATCGCTTGTCCCGCGTCAGCCAGTCATCGCCCGGAAAATTCCGGATTGCCATGAAGCCGATGCCGGAGGCCGCGGCCAGGATCCGGGCGTCGGTGCGCTCGCGGCCGGGCGAGGGCGGCCCGAACAGATTCGCGACGGCAATGGTTTCGATGTCCTGCGCCATGATTTCCTCCCGGTCGGCCCAGCGACAAGACAGGCGCGGCGGCCGGCCGGCTGTCAATGCTTCGCCGCTGCCGCGGGTTGGGCCAGCGGCAGGCCATCGGTCGTATCAGCGCAATCGATAGCGCCATCAGGGCTTTTCAATTGACCGAAAGCTGCCTGTTGATATTTTCCGAAGACCTTCGGGGGTTCAGATGATGGCGAAATATCAGGGTGGGTGCCTGTGCGGGGCAGTGCGCTACGGCACCGAAGCGGAGCCGCTCAACCAGCGCGTCTGCCATTGCCGGCGCTGCCAGAAGGTAATCGGCGCGGCCTTCAACGCGCGTCTGCTGTTTCGCATCGACGATGTCACGGTCGAGGGGCGGGTGGCGACGGTCAACACCTCTCCGGACCTCAAGCGCGGCTTTTGCGCCGCCTGCGGCACGACGCTGTTTTCCCGGCGCGACTCCGCCGGCATCGTCGGCATCACCACCGGCTCGCTCGACGATCCCTCGCTGTTCAAGCCGGAAATGCATATGTGGACCGCCTCGAAGCAACCCTGGCTGCGGCTCGATGACGGCTTGCCGCAACATGAAGGCGCACCGCCTCCGAACTGACGCGCCGGACCTTACCAGAAAGTAATCCCGAAAACACGACATAGCCGGCAAAGCGTCATTGGCGGGCCATGATTGCCTGCCTATCTATCGGCTGCGGGTCTGGTATTCGAGGAGGCGACCGATGAGCGACATAATCAACACCCTGGACGAGCTTTTGAGCGATCCGATGGTCCTGCTCGTGATGGAGCGCGACCGCGTGCGCCCCGAGCAGGTTCGCCTCCTGCTCGAACGAGCGCGTCGCCCTGCTGTCTATGGGCCGCTGGTGCCGCCGGCACATGTCGTCGCCAAGAACTGCCTGCAGCAGTGGTTGGGCAGATAGTTCAGGAGTTTGCCGGCAAATAGCTGTAATGGCTGCGGAAATAGGCCAGCTTGAAACCGAGCTGCGCATAGTTGCGATAGGCCGGACCGTCGCGGTCGGGGTGCGGCGCCTCGATGTCGGCGACAAACAGCTTCGCGCCGGCCGCCAGGCCGTCGCGCACCATGGCTTCGCCGAGCATAGCATCGAGATCGAAGCTTGGCGCCATGATGCCGGGCACCGGCGCGTCGATGCCGCTCCAGGCCGTGCCGTCAATGCCGATGAACAGCGAGCGCACAGCCACCACCGCACCGTCCCGCCGCGCCACGTAGTGATGCCAGCCCTGTCGGCCGACCAGCGCCAGCAGCCATGGTGAGGTCGGCAGCCGGTACTGGCTGTCGATGAAGCCTGCCCATTCGCTTGCCGTTGCCGGCGTCACGCGCTCGACCGAAACGCCCTCGATCGGGAACAGCGGTTCAGCCGCCAGAGGTGCTGCCTCGCGAAAAATCCGTTCCCAGCCACTCAGGCGCTGCAGGCCGCGCGCCTCGAGCCAGCATCTAAGCGCAGAGGGCTCGGCGTTCGGATTGGTATAGAACCACGGCCTCGCAATTCCGGCGGTGCGGTAATGCGCCAAGAGCGCGTCAAGCTGGCTCTCGGTGGCCGGGCCATCGACGCCGAAATTCTTCACGCAGTTGAAATGGATGAACGGGATCGTCGTGCAGGTGGTCCAGACCAGATTGCCGTCTTCGGCGATCGACAGTCCGAGCCGCGCGGCAAAGTCGGCGGGGGCGGCGCGATAAAGGTCCAGCCAGGCATTGACCTCGGCGCGTTCGATGGCGCGGCTGAAATCGCGGGAGACGTCCTCCATTGCGAGGGCAGGTTGATGCGGTTCGGGCAGGGCAACGGGTTGCAATTCGGACAGTGCGTCGGACGACATGACCTCCTCCCGGCTTGTTACCTTACAATGTAAGGTTAAGGCAGGGTAATATAAACACGAACGTTGTCAAGCGGGATTGGGGACAGCAGGGGAGAAGGGAGGGCCGCGACGGGTCGCTGGTTTATGGCTAATATTTGATTCAAACTTTGTTGGCAATTTATCGTTAGTAATCGAAGCCGGTTTGTCCGGCGGCGTCCTTCTGCCTTCGGTCTGTTGTGTTTTGCGTACAGGTCCAGATGCGGATTTCAGGCGTCGTCAGTTTTATGGTGGCATCGCTGTGCCTTGCCGGCTGCTCGTCCACAGCGGGCATCGACGACTTGCAGCCGTCGAATGAGACCACCAGTTCGGTCGTGCGGCCAAGAGCGCCGGTCGTAGCGGCCCCGGCGGTGACTGCAGACCTCGCGCCAATGCGGTCCGACATGGTGGTCGACAACGCTGTGGCCGACAATGCACCACCATTCTCGATGGTCGAGGAAGAGGAGGCGATTGTCGCGGACACGCCTTCGGCCGATGGCAACACCAGCCCGCAGCTTGAGCCGGTTGCGCTGATGTCGCCGCCGAAGCGGCTGACCCGCGCGGCGCCTGCCATGCTGGCCTCGCCGGTGACCCGTTACGGCTTTCGCGATGCCAAGCCGATCAATTTCGGCAAGGCTTCGCCGCGCTACCTCGCCGTGCATGGCGTCGACGTCTCGCGCTGGCAGGGCAACGTCAACTGGAGCAAGCTGCGCGCCCAGGGCGCCAATTTCGCCTACATCAAGGCGACCGATGGCGGCGACCATCTCGACCCGATGTTCATGAAGAACTGGCGCAATGCCGACGCCGCCGGGCTGAAGCGCGGTGCCTATCATTTCTTCTACTGGTGCCGCACCGCCGGCGAGCAAGCCGACTGGTTCATCCGCAATGTGCCGAAGATGGATGGCGCGCTGCCGCCGGTGATCGATGTCGAATGGAACGGCGAATCCTCCTGCAAGCGGCGGCCCTCGCGTGCCACGGTGCTGGAGAAGATGCAGGTGTTCATGGACAAGCTCGAGCGCCATTACGGCCAGCGGCCCATCATCTACACCAGCCCCGATTTCTACCGCGACAATCTCAAAGGCGCCTTTCCAGACTATCCGTTCTGGCTGCGCGCTGTGGCGCGGCACCCCTCAAAAGTCTATCCCGGCCGCAAATGGCTGTTCTGGCAGTATTCCGGTTCCGGCCTGTCGCACGGTGTGACCGGCCGCGTTGACCTCAACGTCTTCCACGGTGATGAGCGCGCCTGGCGGGCATGGGCAGGCGGGCAGATGACCGTCGCCGACGCCAACTGAGGCGCGGGAGCTAACCACTCGCCGGCCGTGGCCATTTGGGCGACGCCTTGGGTTGAATTTTCAGCGTCGCGCTAAGGATTCGCTCTCTCTGTCCTTTAGCGGTATCGCAACAGCCTTCCGGTAACGTGCCCGTAATCGGGTTTCGGAGGGGTCCATGCGCAATCCAGTTTTGGCCATCGCTGTTGTCGCCGCTGTCGGCTACGGGGTTTTCAACACGCTTGGGCATATGCCGGGCGGCGCTTCGCTGGCGGAGTCGAAGCAAAATGTCGTGTCCTATTCCACCGAGGACAAGGCGATGCAGGCTGCCAAGGACAGCGGCCGCTCTACCCTCAAGCGCTTCCACGAGCTGATGGACGCCGGCACGCCCGGCACCTACACGGTGAAATTCCCGCTGACCCAGAACGGCGCCACCGAGCATATCTGGATGCAGCTGGTCGGCTACAGCGACGGCTCCTATATCGGCCTGCTCGCCGACGTGCCGGTCAACGGCAACAAGTACAAGATGGGCGACAGGATGACGGTGACTGAGGCCGACGTCGAGGACTGGATGATCAAGAACGGCAAGGAGATCTATGGCGGCTACACCACCCGCCAGGCGCTTGCGGACATGCCGAAGGAGCAGGTCGCAAAATACGGGTTCACCTTCAAGGATTGAGGTCCTAGGCGCGTGCGAGCTCTATCGCCGCGCTTTGAGGGACATCGCGCCGCTCGTGCTCGCGTATCTCTGCCGTTTGTGCCAGCACCCAGTCGCGGAACACCTTGATCTTTGGTGTGTTGCGCCGGCTCTCCAGATGCACCAGCCAATAGCCGTCGCCATCCGATCCAAGCACGTCGAATGGCTGTATCAACTGGCCCTTGGCCAAAAGGGCGCTGTAAAGGTTCTTGGTCAGGATCGCGGCGCCCTTGTCGGTCAGCGCCGCCATCGCATCATAGGCCTGGGTACCCAGCTTCGGGCCGGCCATGATGCGATCGGGCTCGAACGGCACGCCGGCCGCCTCGAACCAGATTTTCCACCACGGATCGTCGGCACAGCATAGCGGCACCTTGTAGAGATCTTCGGGGCGATGGATGCCGCCGACGCTCTCGGCGAGCTTTGGACTGAGCATCGGTGTGTAGTCCGCCTTGAACAGATAATGCGCCGTCAGGCCGGGCCATTTTCCGGAGCCGGTGCGGATGCCGACATCCATGTCGCCGCGCGTGAAATCGACAAGCCCCTGCGATGTATTCACCTTCACGGCGAGGTCTGGATGCATCAGCTGGAATGTTCCAAGCCACACGGCTAACCAGTTCGTTGCGAAGGTTTCCATCGTTGTCACCGACAGCACGCCGGTGGCTCCGCCCTTGGTGGCGACCCATGCATCCGCCAGCGCCGAGAATGCGCCGGATGCGTGCGGCGCCAGCTGCTGTCCAGCCTCGGTCAAGGCGATCTGCCTTGTTTTTCTTATGAAAAGCGGCGTTCCGGCGCGTTCTTCCAGCACCTTGATCTGATAGCTGGCGGCTGACTGGGTCATGCCGAGTTCTTCGGCCGCCTTGGTGAAGCTGCCAAGCCGCGCCGCGGCCTCAAACACCCGGATAGCCCCTAATGGCGGTAGTTCCCAACTCATGACGCATCAATCCTCCTGATGCATAGTACGCGACGTTCGATTGGAAACCAAGACCGGAAAAACGGCATGTTGTGCCCATCAGATCAACCCTGGAGGATACGGCAATGACCACCGCAACAGCTCTCTACAACACGCTTCGCCGCCCCGTGCTCGACCTCTTCACCGCGCCATTCAGACCCCGCAAGCGCGGGCTGCTCGACCACCGCTCGCTGTCGGATCATTTCCTTAGGGATATCGGTATGCTTGACGGACGCGTGCCTCCCGGCACCATTCGCTAGGCAAGCTGTTTTGACCTAAAAGATGCGAGGGAGGGAATGATGACTGTGGTGTCCGAGGATCTGGCGAAGAGCCGCAAAACCATCAACGCCTATGAAGACTATGCCGAACGCTACGACGCACTGGTCAGGCATGTTCCCAACCAGAGAGAACAGAAATGGCTGAAGCGCCTGGTCGCGATCACCGGCAAAGGCGGCCGGATCCTGGAAGTCGGATCGGGACCCGGATACGATGCGGATTTCGTCGAGGGGCTCGGCGCTCAAGTTCGGCGCACCGACGCTACAAAGCGCTTTCTCGAGTTGCAGGCCGCACGCGGCAAGCATGGTGAGTTTCTCGACCTCATCACCGACGATCTCGGTGGCCCCTATGACGCGGTGCTCGCTTTGTGCGTCCTGATCCATGTGCCACGCGAGCAGACCGACCAGGTGCTTGCCAAGATTGCCGCGTCGCTGCGGCCGGGCGGCGCCTTCCTCGTCTCGATGCGCATTGGCGATGGCGAGACGAGCGGCGAATATCATACTGTCTACTGGCGCCGGGACGATTTTGCGGCCCGTCTCGAAAGCGCCGGGCTGGTCCTTGTCGGGGATGAATTCAACGTCGGCCGCGATCGCGAGGAGTGGACCACCTTCCTCGCTGTGAGGCCGTCATAACGCGGGATCCTGTTGCCAGGCAGATAGCCGTCAGAAGTAAGGCCTCAAATTCTCGCGAATACGGTCTAGCACCGTCTTTCCCGAAGTATCGGCGACGAAGGTCTTGCCGGTGATGGTTTCATAGGCCTGAGTATAGACCCGCGACGTTTGCTCGATAAGCTCCGCCGGGATCTTCGGAATACGGTCCTTGTAGGGATCGCAACGCGCCGTGACCCAGGCGCGGATAAAATCCTTGTCGAAACTCTGCGGCCGCTCGCCAGCCTCGAAACGCTGCCTGTAGCTTTCCGCGAGCCAGTAGCGGCTTGAGTCAGGCGTATGGATTTCATCGGCAAGGATGATGCTGCCATCCTTGTTCGTGCCGAATTCGTATTTGGTATCGACCAGGATCAGGCCGCGTTTGGCGGCCAGCGCCTTGCCGCGCGCAAACAGCGCCAGCGCATAGCGCGAGACGGTGTCCCATTGCTCTTCCGACAACAGGCCGCGCGTCAGGATATCGTCGCGCGTCAAAGGCTCATCATGCCCGCCATCGAGCGCCTTGCTGGTCGGCGTGATGATGGTCTGAGGCAGCTTCTCATTGTCGCGCAGTCCGTCCGGCAGGCGGATGCCGTACATGTCGCGCTCACCGTTTTTGTACTTCGTCAGCACTGAGGTGCTGGTGGTCCCGGCGAGATAGTCGCGAACGACGATTTCCACCGGCAATATGTCGAGCCTCGTGCCGACGACGACATTGGGGTCGGGATAATCGAGCACGTGGTTCGGGCAGATATCGGCGGTTTCCTCGAACCAGTAACGCGCCGTCTGCGTCAGCAGCTCGCCCTTGAGCGGGATCGCGGTCAGGATGACATCGAAGGCGCTCAGCCGATCGGTGGCGATGATGATGCGGCGGCCATCCGGCAGATCGTAATTCTCGCGGACCTTGCCTTTGTAGTGGTTCGGCAATTCCGGGATGAAGGCATCGGAGAGAACGCGCAGTGCTGTCATTCGGTGTCGTGGCTCCCAACGACGTGAGTTTCCGGGGCGACTATTAACAAAGTCGGTGGCGCTTCGATACCGAACAGGCGGCAATCGCCTGTAGAAAACCACGTCAGCCCCTACGCCATCATGCCATCGGCTTGGCATGCCGAATGTACCGGCTTTTGCGATTCAGCAAGACATTGCCGTCGCCGTGCTATCTATTTGAAGCTTCCTGTACTTCCGGGGCTTGGGGGACGCGGTGGAGGTGGAGCTCAAATTTCTGTTGATCGGATTTGCCGGCGTGATCGCGGCCTGTCTGTCGTTCATCACCTTCGTGAAATGGCGCGAGGTGCAGAGGCTCAGCCACTGGCTGCCGACGCCGGGAAAGATCATCTCGTCTTCCGTCGAGGCGCGCAAGGTGAGGGTCTCGGGCGTCGGCGCCGACAGCGAGAAGGTCACCGAAATCCGAAATTTTCCCGCCATCACCTTCGAATACAAAGTGGCCGGCAAGAAATACCGCGGCTCGCGCTACAGTGTGAAGGAAAATCTCGGCAATTTCGAAGTCGATGAAACCCTGGCGCAGTTTCCCACAGGCGCCGAGGTGACGGTGTTTTATAACCCGGCCGATCCCAGCAAAGCGGTGATCGAGCGCACCTTGCCGGACGGCGCCTTCAAATTCATGGTCAAGCTGTCTGCCGGGCTGGTGATCGGTTCCGCGGTGCTGGTGTTTTCCACCGGTGGTGTTCTGGAGGCGATCAGGCCGTTCCTGCCCAAGCCGGAAAAACTCGGCATCGCGATGGTTCTGTTTTTCATGGGCCTGTTCATCCTGCTCATGGGGATAGCCCAGAAGGTGGTTGCAAGGCGGGCGACAAAATGGCCCGTTGCCGCCGGCCGCATCGATGCTTCGGGAGTTGAGACGGTCCGGATCGATGGCGGCTCCCAACGCTGGCGCCGCGCCTTTCGGTCCCGCATCGTCTACAGCTATGAGGTTGCCGGCCAGCGCTACACCTCCGACCGCGTAACCTTCGGCGCCACGGTCACGGCTTCACTGCCCGGCCTCGTCAGCGGCCAGGCGCAAAGCTACGTCGAAGGCAGCAAGGTCGATGTGCACTACGACCCCGCCAATCCCGCATCGGCCGTGCTCGAATGCAGAGTGCGCGGGCTGTGGCTGCTTTGGGTTTGTTCGATTGGCTTTATTGGTGCTGCGGCCTGGCTGGTCGGGCTCGTGCCGATGCTTTGACGGGATGCAGCGATGAATAGCGCCTTGAGGTCGGTCATCTGGATTTCCGCCCTGTTTGCCGCCGCGTCGATATCAACCGTGGCACGCGCGGACGAGCCGTCGCCGTCGCGCCCGCCGATCGACAAATGCGCCTGGGAAAAGCTGGCCGACAAAACGGTCGGTCTGGCCGCCTGGGTGCAGCGCTGCGATTTCGGCTTCCGTCAGATCCATTTCGAATTCGTCGGCAACGCGCTCGCCATCAAATACAGCGATGGCGGCGCGCCCGATCCGCTGGTCGAGGTGTTCGACATCAAGCCTGGCGAAACCGCCGAGGCTGCCGTGCTGCGCCTGTTGCTGGAAAAGACCGACAAGACCGTCAGAGCCCGCTGCGTGCTGGCGCCCTATACCGAGGGCACCGTGCCCGCCGGCGTCAAGCGCTACACATTCAGCCCGGATGCCGCCTACGCCAAGGAGTTGAAGGCGGTCGCCAATGACGAGGTCCCCGAACCGCCCTGCGGCGACTGGGGCGAAATGCCCGATGGCATCCAGTATTTCGAGGTGCCGGCGGCGCGCAAGCTGCTGTTCGTTCGCATCGGTCAGGACCAGCCGTTGTTTGATGAGCAGACGCTGCGGGTGTTGCCGGCGGGGTAGGTGCCTCGAACAGACTAATCTGGATCGAGGAAGGTTTCCGTCGAACAAGAGAACGTTCGAGTGTGCAAAGTATTTCAATCAAGGAATTATAGGCCGATTACGCGATTCCAGTCGTTTACATACATATACAGGCGGCCAAATTCCGAAGGAAGCAGCATGCGGTTATGCGCGATAAAATTTCTCACCTTCTCCATCTCGTCCATCCTCTGCCTCAACCAATGTTGAGACGGAATAACCGGAAAGTGCTCCCACTTATTTATTATAATTTGGGCTAGATGACCGAACTCAACAAATCCTAAGAGATCGGTCTTTTCTCCCTCGAGCCACGAGTCTTTAATGGCTGTATCGCGCCGACTTTCAGCATGCGCAATAATTTTGGGAGGCAGCTTTGCCTCCCAATCCGCGCCTTCCTTCTCTGATAAAGTATCTCGGATATACGAACGAATTTCGTTCTCAAAGCAAAAGAGGACAGCGTAAAGCCTTGCCATCTCGAGAGCCCGGTTCCGATTCTGTATACCAAAGGGCGCGAGTGACTCAGCGAGAAGGCGTTCTTCAGCGTCGCTTTGGTCGGCACCAACTTGTATCCCTGCCGCCTGAAAATTTGCTGCCTCCGCTTCGAACATTAGCCCGCGAAATAGGAAGTTCCTCAAATCCTTAGTGGTCAATAAGGTGCTCCTTTATTGACTTGAATATCGCATTGTAAACCTCCACGTCCTTGGTCGCTGGAAGGTGGATTTGTATATTGTAGTTCAGGCTCAGGTCTTTTGGTGACAGATTGATAGGTTGCAACGTCGCATCAGCTGACGGGACTTCTGATTTTTTGGGTTCCGGAGGCGGCTGTTTCGTCGGTATCGAATTTCTAAAATCGGCTAGTCCAGCCAAATTTAAAAATGTCTTTGTCATCAGAGATGCTGTGTTATCACTTGCATTATGGTAGCTCTTAAATTTGCCATTGATGGTGACTTTATCGCTTACTCCTGGATTTTCTTTTATCAAGAATATATCGGAGTAGGCCTCTCGAAGGGCCTCGGCCATTACCTGTTTTGATCGGGAATGGTCACGATATGCATGGTATCGTGAGGTTGGCTTCCCATCTGGCGACAAGAAGCCCAGCGCCTTTAAAAGAGGAATATAAGCGCGATCATTTGAAGATCCAAACCCCCAATCCTTGAGAAGTTGGCTTGTGAATTGCTCTGGTGCTTGCCCGTCTTGTATCCTTTTGAAAAATTCCTGAACTCGCCCGGCAGCAACTAGGTAAGCGTTGGTAAGCCCCATAGTGTCCCCCCAAATAAATAAGCCCGCACCTACTTTATAGGTGCGAGCTTATTTTGCCTACCTGCTTGTTTCTTGGCGTGGTGTCAGCTGCACCCGCTCGTAGCGCCACAAGTATCGCACTTCTCGCAAGTCCCGTTCCGCACCATCGTAAAGTTCTGGCACTCGGAGCAGGAATTGCCGGTGTAGCCTTGCAGCAGCGACTTGGCGCGGCGGTCGGCGGCGAGTTTCTTTGCCTCGGCCGCTTCATTGGCTGCAGCGTCGGTGAACAGCGCCGCGGTGGCGTCGGTGGAAGCCGCGTCCTCCTCGAAGGCGATGTCCTCGGCCAATTCCTTGGCTCGCTCCTCATAGTCGCGCTTGTAGGCGACCGCCTCGTCGCTGGCCGGCTTCAGCGCCAGCACGTTGGAGCCGGAGAAGGCGGTGGGTGCCGAGCGGGCAGGGGTGCCGGCGCCGGCAAAGCCCTTCGGCTCGCTGCCGGTCACCCGCGACACCAGCTTCACCGGCGAGGCGCCACGGGTCAGGCCCTTGGAGACCGCATCCGTCTTGCCTTCGCTGATGCCGCGTCCCAGTGCCGTGTTGGAAAAGTCCGACTGGTCGACATGGGCGAGGTCGTTGCGGCCGAGATAGGAGATGGCGAGTTCGCGGAACACGTAGTCGAGGATCGACGTCGCGCTCTTGATGGCATCGTTGCCCTGCACCATGCCGGCCGGCTCGAACTTGGTGAAGGTGAAGGCGTGCACATATTCGTCGAGCGGCACGCCATATTGCAGGCCGAGCGAGATGGCGATGGCGAAGTTGTTGAGCAGGCCGCGCAGCGTGGCGCCTTCCTTGTTCATGTCGATGAAGATCTCGCCGAGGCGCCCATCGTCATATTCGCCGGTGCGCAGGAAGATGGTGTTGCCACCGATCTTGGCCTTCTGGGTGTAGCCCTTGCGGCGTCCCGGCAGCTTTTCCTGCTCGCGCGACACGCGCTCGATGATGCGCTCGACGATCCGCTCGGTGATCTGCGCCGCACGCGCCGCCGCAGGCGCTGCGATCAGCTGCTCGACCGCATCGTCCTCGTCGTCCTCGCCATCGGCGAGCAGCGAGGAGTTCAGCGGCTGCGACAGTTTCGAGCCGTCGCGGTAGAGCGCATTGGCCTTCAGCGCCAGCTTCCACGACAGCATGTAGGCGCCCTTGGCGTCTTCCACCGTCGCATCGTTAGGCATGTTGATGGTCTTGGAAATGGCGCCGGAGATGAAGGGCTGTGCGGCCGCCATCATCTGGATGTGGCTGTTGATCGAAAGCGAACGCTTGCCGATCTTGCCGCACGGGCTGGCGCAGTCGAACACCGCTAGGTGCTCAGGCTTGAGGAAGGGCGCGCCTTCCAGCGTCATCGCACCGCAGACGTGGATGTTGGCGGCCTCGATGTCCTTCTTGGAGAAGCCCAGCGCCGGCAGCATCTCGAACGAGAAATCGTTGAGCTGCTCGTCGGTGAAGCCAAACGTCTCCTTCACCCAGTCGGCGCCGAGCGTCCACTGGTTGAAGACGAACTTGATGTCGAAGGCCGACTTCAGCGCCGCATTGAGCGCGGCGATCTTGTCGTCGGTGAAACCCTTCGCCTTGAGCGAGCCGGGATTGACCGCCGGCGCCTGGTTCATGTTGCCGTGGCCGACCGCATAGGCCTCGATCTCGGCGATCTGGCTTTCGGAGTAGCCCAGCGTGCGCAGCGCTTCCGGCACGGCGCGGTTGATGATCTTGAAGTAGCCGCCGCCGGCAAGCTTCTTGAACTTCACCAGCGCGAAGTCAGGCTCGATGCCGGTGGTGTCGCAATCCATGACCAGACCGATCGTGCCGGTCGGCGCGATCACGGTCGCCTGCGCATTGCGGTAGCCATGCTCTTCGCCGAGCTCGATGGCGCGGTCCCATGCGGCCTTGGCGTGAACGGCCAGATCCTGCTGCTTGAGGTCGGAAGCGACCAGCGGCACCGGATTGACGGCGAGCTTCTCATAGCCGCCCTTTTCGCCGTAAGCGGCGCGGCGATGGTTGCGCATCACGCGCAGCATGTTCTGGGCATTGCGGTCGTAATCGGCAAAGGCGCCGAGTTCACCGGCCATCTCGGCCGAGGTGGCATAGGCGACGCCGGTCATGATTGCGGTGAGCGCGGCGCAAATGGCGCGGCCCTCGTCGGAGTCATAGGGAATGCCAGACGTCATCAAGAGGCCGCCAATGTTGGCATAGCCGAGGCCGAGCGTGCGGTATTCGTAGGACTGCTTGGCGATCTCCTTGGACGGGAACTGTGCCATCATCACCGAGATTTCGAGAACGACGGTCCACAGCCGCACCGTGTGCTCATAGGCGGCGATGTCGATCGTGCCGTCGGCGTTGCGGTAGGGCAGCAGATTGATCGAGGCCAGGTTGCAGGCCGTGTCGTCGAGGAACATGTATTCCGAGCACGGGTTGGAGGCCCGGATCGCACCGGCCGAAGCGCAGGTGTGCCAGTCGTTCATCGTCGTGTTGAAATGCAGGCCGGGATCGGCCGAAGCCCAGGCGGCGTAGCCGATCTTTTCCCACAGGTCCCTGGCCTTCAGCGTCTTCAGCACCTTGCCGTCCTTGCGGGCGGTGAGGTGCCAGTCGGCATCGTCCTCGACGGCGCGCAGGAAATTGTCCTTCAGCGACACCGAATTGTTGGAGTTCTGGCCGGAGACGGTCAGGTAGGCGTCCGAATCCCAGTCGGTGTCGTAGGTCTTGAACGACATCGAGGTGTAGCCCTGCTTGGCGAACTGGATGACGCGGTAGATGTAGTTCTCCGGCACCGCCGACTTCTTGGCCGCCTTGATCTCGCGCTTCAGCGCCGTGTTGAGCGCCGGGTCGTAGCAGTCGTCGGCATTGCCTTCGCAATTGATGCAGGCCTTCATGATCGCTTCGAGATGCTTCTTGACGATCTTGGAGCCGGTGACCAACGAGGCGACCTTCTGCTCTTCATTGACCTTCCAGTCGATGAATTCCTCGATATCGGGGTGGTCGGCGTCGACAATGACCATTTTCGCCGCGCGGCGCGTCGTGCCGCCCGACTTGATGGCGCCCGCCGCGCGGTCGCCGATCTTCAGGAAGCTCATCAGGCCCGACGAGCGGCCGCCGCCGGACAGCTTTTCGCCTTCGCCGCGCAGCAGCGAGAAATTGGAGCCGGTGCCCGAGCCATATTTGAACAGGCGGGCCTCACGCACCCACAGGTCCATGATGCCGCCCTCGTTGACGAGATCGTCCTGCACGCCCTGGATGAAGCAGGCATGCGGCTGTGGATGCTCGTAGGAGGACTTCGACTTGGTCAGCTTGCCGGTGAACGGGTCGACATAATAGTGCCCCTGGCTCGGACCATCGATGCCGTAAGCCCAGTGCAGGCCGGTGTTGAACCATTGCGGCGAATTCGGCGCCACGCGCTGCGTCGCCAGCATGTAGGCAAGCTCGTCGCGGAAGGTGAGGGCGTCTTCTTCCGACTTGAAGTAGCCGCCCTTGTAGCCCCAGTACGTCCAGGTGCCGGCAAGGCGATCGAAAACCTGGCGGGCGTCGATTTCGGAACCGTAGCGCTCGGCTTCCGGCAGCTTGGCCAGTTCGGCCTCGTCGGCAACGGACCGCCACAGGAAGGAGGGGACGTCGTTCTCCTCGACCTTCTTCAGGCGCGCGGGAACGCCGGCCTTGCGGAAATACTTCTGCGCCAGGATGTCGGCGGCAACCTGGGAGAATTGCGCCGGTACATCGATGTTATCGAGACGGAACACCACCGAGCCATCCGGATTCTTGATCTCCGAAAGCGCCTTGCGGAATTCGATCTCCGCATAGGCTGATTGTCCTGGCTTGGTGAAGCGACGCTCGATGCGCATTGGTCCGGTCCCTTTGTGTCTATATATAGCGCTTTTCCCCAGGGATTTCTGCCCCACAAGCCGAAAAACGCAGTCCGCCGTTTGCCGGCATTGCGAGCAGCGCCGGCACTCTCCTTTTCGCAAGTGCCGGCATGCAGACAGCAATACGCCTTCCCCAGCGTTTGCCCGGGCTGCAGACCGACCCTTGCGGGTCCTCAACTGAAACTTTGATCGATTCCCTCATTCGAGGGAGGTTCACATTATCTAGCGTCGAGACTGCCTGCAAACACTAAATATAGTGTTAACAGATGATTTTTTCCAGTCCGACAATTCTCCCTTTCGCCACCCAAGTCCCCACGATCCCAACGCTTCCGCCAGCCTCGTAAACAGGCGGAAATCTGGGCAAAAACGCACAAAATCCGGGAAAAAAGACCGGGCTCTGAACTCTCCGGTCGCGCCCTCAACAAGAGCACATGGCACATAAAAGGCGACTCGGTTTGCGTCGTCAAGGATTCGTTTGCGTAGCTTTTGTGACCCCAACATCTTGTGTGTCACATATGTGGATAACGGGGACAGAAAACCGTCTGCGCCGAATTCGCTTGGCGCCGATTCCGAAGCCGGCTTTCGCCCGGCTTGCGGGCCGGACAGGCCAATTTCGCGCTCGTGCGCCGACCCGATGAGGCATCGCCGGACCGTTGGCGCGGCTGCGCAACCGATTCCGGATCTTTTTGAAAAAAACTTGACGCCGCGGCAGACGGATGCACTTACTAGTCCGTAACTAAGATATAAGTTCCATAAATATGGAATATACGAAGGGAACCCATATGAAGCGCTTTCTGCATATTGCTGCTTCGCTCGCCGCGCTGTTGCTCACGGCGACCGGCATCGCCTCGGCCGAGCCCGCCAAGGGCGGTGTCATCGATGTGGCAACCATCGGTGAGCCGCCGACGCTCGACCCGATGGCCTCGACCGCCGACCTCGTCGGCATCGTCACCCAGCATATCTACGAAACGCTCTACACCTTCGATAAGGACTGGGGCATCACGCCGCTATTGGCCGCCGACATGCCTGAGATTTCACCCGATGGCCTCGTCTACACCATCAAGCTTCGGACCGGCGTGAAGTTCCATGACGGCAGCGATATGAACTCGGCCGATGTGGTCGCCTCGCTGCAGCGCTGGATGAAGATCGCCACCCGCGGCAAGCAGGCCGCCGAGGTCATCGCTTCGGTCGATGCCGTCGACGATGCGACGGTCAAGATCAGCCTGAAGAAGCCGTTCGCCCCGCTGCTGGCGCTGCTGTCGCTCAACAACGCTGCCGCCATCATCATCCCGTCGGAAAATGCCGGGCAGGACCCGCTGACCTCCTTTGTCGGCACCGGCCCCTATATGCTGAAGGAGCGCAAGCCCGACCAGTTCATCCAGCTCGCCCGCTTCGACGGCTACAAATCGCGCGACGGCGAGCCCAACGGCTATGGCGGCGCGCGCAAGCAGTATCTCGACGAGATCCGCTTCGTCCCGGTTCCCGACGCCAACACCCGCGTCGAAGGCGCGGTCGCCGGCCAGTTCGCCTATGTCGATTCCATTCCTGTCGAATCCTTCGACAAGATTTCCAGCGGCAAGACCGCGCCCGTCATCCTGAAGCCGTTCGGCTGGCCGGTGTTCGTGCTCAACACCAAGCAGGGGCTGAACAGCGACATCCGTATCCGCAAGGCGATCCAGGCAGCGCTCGCCCCCAACGACATGCTGCTCGCCGCCTTCGGCTCCAAGGATTTCTTTGCCGCCAACGCAGCACTCTATCCCGAAGGCTATGCCTGGCACACCGACGCCGGCATCGAACCTTACAAGCCAGATGGCGACACCGAGGCGGCAGCCGCCTTGTTGAAAGAGGCCGGCTATGACGGCAAGCCGTTGCGCATCCTCACCAGCCGCCAGTATGAGTTCCACTACAAGATGGCGCAGGTTGCCGCCGAATATCTCAAGGCCGCCGGCTTCCAGGTGCAGCTCGACGTTGTCGAATGGGCGACGCTGACCAAGAACCGCACCGATCCGGCGCTCTGGGATGTCTACATCACCCACAGCCCGTTCCTGCCCGAGCCGTCGCTGACCGGCATCATGTCGGATTCCTCGCCGGGCTGGTGGGTGTCGGACCGCAAGCACCAGGTGCTGAACGCCTTCAACGCCGAGGCCGATCCGGCCAAGCGCGTCACATTGTTCGCAGACGTGCAGAAGGCGGTCTTCGACGAAGTGCCGGCGGTCAAGATCGGCGACTTCAACGCGCTTGCCGCCCAAGCGCCGACACTCAAGGGCGTGACGCCGGCGCCGTGGCCTTACTTCTGGAACGCCTATCTCGAGGGCAAATGAATCCTCCCGCCTGTCCCGCCGCGTAGGGACAGGCACTTTTGGGCGCCGGCCGGTGTTGGCCGGCGCCCGGCAATACCATCCGAATGGATTGCTGAAGGGACAGGCTGAACGCCAATGCTGCGCTCGATCCTCAACAGGCTTCTCGGCATGATCGTCGTCATGGCGCTGGTGGCCACCATCGTCTTCGTCATCGTGCGGGTGACACCGGGCGATCCGGCCGCTGTCATGCTCGGCCCGGATGCGTCCGCCGCCGACATCGCCGCGCTGCGTTCCAGGCTCGGCCTCGACGGCTCGATCCCCGAACAGTTCGCGCGCTATCTCTTTGGCGTTGTCCAGGGCGATTTCGGCCAGTCGATCTTCCTCAACCAACCTGTCACCACGGCGCTTGCCCAGCGCGCCGAGCCGACCTTCTTCCTCACCATCTTCTCGCTGCTGATCGCGACGCTGATCGCGCTGCCGGTGGGCATATTGGCCGCCTACAAGCGCGGTTCGATCTTCGACCAGGCGACGACCACCGTCGCCATGTTCGCCGCCAGCGTGCCGAGTTTCTGGCTCGGCCTGCTGTTCATCCAGTTCTTCGCCGTCAAACTCGGTTGGTTCGACACGTCGGGCTATGGCGGGCCGGGCGCGTCCTTTGCCGACCGGCTGAGCCATCTCGTGCTGCCGGCGCTGGCGCTTGGCCTGGTCAGCTCGGCGCTGATCACCCGCTTCACCCGCGCCTCTATGCTCGACGTGCTCAACGACGACTATGTCCGCACCGCACGCTCCAAGGGCATGAGCGAATGGCGCGTTGTGCTGAAGCACGCCTTCAAGAATGCGCTGATCCCGATCCTCACCGTCATCGGACTGACAGCGGCCTTGCTGATCTCCGGCGCGGTGGTGACCGAAACCGTGTTCGGGCTGCCCGGCGTCGGCAGCCTCGTCGTGTCCGCGGTGTTGCGGCGCGATTATCCCGTCATCCAGGGCGCGCTGCTGGTCATTGCCGGGCTCTATGTGCTGGTTAATTTCGCCATCGACATGCTGTACCTCGCCGTCGATCCGAGGGTTCGCTACTGATGGCCGCGATCTCCGCCCCGATCCATTCCGAACCCAACATCTTGTCCAGGCTGCTCGGACGGCCGACTTCGGCTGCCGGCATTGCCGTGCTGGTGATCATTGTGCTGGCGGCGATCCTGGCGCCTTTGATCGCGCCCTTCGCGCCGTCAAAACTGTCTATCGCCAGCCGACTGCACGGGCCGAGCCTCGATCATCTGTTCGGCACCGACGATCTTGGCCGCGACGTCTTCACCCGCATGCTTTACGCCGCGCGCACCTCGCTCAGCGTCGGCTTCGCCGTGGTCATTTTCTCCTCGATCATCGGCACCATCCTCGGGCTGACATCGGGCTATTTCAAACGCCTCGACGCGCCGGTCTCGCGGCTGATCGATGCCATGATGGCGTTCCCGGATATCCTGCTTGCCATCGCGCTGGTGGCCGCCCTTGGCGCAACAGCAGTCAACGTCGTCATCGCGCTCGGCATCGTCTATGCGCCCAGGCTCGCCCGCGTCGTGCGGGCCTCGACGCTGGTCATCCGCGAACTGCCCTATGTCGAGGCGGCGCGTGCGCTGGGCGTGCCGACACCGGTCATCCTGGTCCGCCACGTGCTGCGCAACGTGACGTCGCCGCTTTTGGTGCAAGGCACCTTCATCTTCGCAAATGCCATCCTGGCGGAGGCCGGCCTGTCCTTTCTCGGTGTCGGCATTTCACCCGACATTCCGACCTGGGGCACGATGATCGCCACCGGCCGCCAATATATGGATCAGGCGCCCTGGGTGATGATGTTTCCCGGTGCCGCGATCGTCATCACGGTGCTGTCGCTGCAGCTTGTCGGTGACGGCCTGCGCGACCTCCTCGACCCCCGTCTGGCAAAGGATATCTGATGTTCGGCAATCGTTTCCCCAGAGCGGATCGGCCGCTGCTGATCAAGGGCGCCAGACCGGTCGAGTTCGGCGCCGGTTTCGACCAGCCGCTCGACGTGCTGGTCGACGAGCAGGGCCGCATCGCCGAAACCGCATCGGCGATTGCCGCAGGCGATGGCGTCAATGTCGTCGATGCCAAGGGCGCGTTCCTGTCGCCGGGCTGGACCGATCTGCACGTCCATGTCTGGTATGGCGGCACCGACATTTCGTTGCGCCCCGAGCAATGCGGTGCGGCGCGCGGCGTCACCACCATGGTCGATGCCGGCTCGGCCGGCGAGGCCAATTTCCACGGTTTTCGCGAGTTCATCGTCGAGCCAGCCAAGGAGAATGTCTACGCCTTCCTCAACATCGGCTCGATCGGCCTCGTCGCCTGCAACCGTGTCAGCGAGTTGATCGACATGCGCTCGATCGATTTCGACCGTACCATTGCCACGGTCGAGGCCAATCGCGATGTCATCGTCGGGCTGAAGGTGCGCGCCAGCCATGTCATATCAGGCGGCTGGGACCTGACGCCGGTGCGGCTGGCGAAAAAACTCAGCCGTATCCTCAAACTGCCCATCATGGTTCATGTCGGCGAACCGCCGCCGCTCTATGACGATGTGCTCGGGCTTCTGACCGAAGGCGACATCGTCACCCATTGCTTCAACGGCAAGGCTGGTGGCTCGATCATCGAGGATGAAGACCTCTACCAGCTGGCCGAACAGGCGGCGGCGCGTGGCATCGTGCTCGATGTCGGCCATGGCGGCGCCTCCTTCTCCTTCGATGTCGCCAAGGCAGCACTCGAGCGCGGCCTGGCGCCGGCGACGATCTCGACCGATCTCCACAACCGCTCGATCGACACATCGGTCTGGGACATGGCCACCACCATGTCCAAATTGCTCTCGCTCGGCATGAAATTCGAGGATGTGGTGGCGGCGTCGACCACGGCGCCGCGCCACGCCATCCGCCTGCCGACGGAAAAGCTGCTGGAGAAAGGCAAACCGGCCGAATTCACCGTCTTCGATGTCGTCGATGCCGATCTGACCGTGCGCGATTCACAAGGTGCGCTGAGCACATTGCACCGGCTGTTCGAGCCGCGTCACGCCATCCTTGGTGCGCAGGCCATTGCCGCGCATCGTCACGTTCCCATGCCCAGGGAAGGCGAGGGCGGTGTCCATGCTTGTCCGCATTGCGGGTGGAAGTTTTGACCAGGCGGAAATCATGACCGAGCCCCTCGCCAGCGATGTCATCCTGTCGGTTCGCGATTTGCGGACCTGGTTCGTGACACGCCGTCTGACGGCCAAGGCGGTGGACGGCGTGACCTTCGATCTGAAGCGCGGCAAGACGCTCGCCGTGGTTGGTGAATCCGGCTCGGGAAAATCCGTCACCAGCCTCTCCATCATGGGGCTTTTGTCGCGCCCCGGCGCCATTGCCGGCGGCAGCATCCTGTTTCGCGACCGACAGGAGCGCGTCCACGATCTCGCCGGCTTCAGCCAAAAGCAGTTCCGCAAAATGCGCGGCTCCGAGATCGCGATGATTTTTCAGGAGCCGATGACCAGCCTCAACCCGCTGTTCACCGTCGGCGACCAGATCGGCGAGATGATCGCGCTGCATGAGCCGGTCGACCGTCGCGAGGCGCGCAGGCGCGCTCTCGCCATGCTGAAGCATGTTGAAATCCCGGACGCCGAATCCCGCCTCGACGACTATCCGCACCAGATGTCGGGCGGCATGCGCCAGCGCGTCATGATCGCCATGGCGCTGTCGTGCAGCCCCTCGCTGCTGATCGCCGACGAACCGACCACCGCGCTCGACGTCACCATCCAGGCGCAGATCCTCGATCTATTGCGCCGGCTGCAGGCCGAGATGGGCATGTCGATCCTGTTCATCACCCACAATCTCGGCGTCGTCGCCGAAATCGCCCATGATGTCGTCGTCATGTATGGCGGCCGCGTCGTCGAGCAGGCGCCCGTCAACGATCTCTTCGCGCATCAGCGTCACCCCTACACCAGAGGCTTGCTCGCCTGCACGCCGAATGCCGCGCGCGACATCGATGCCGCTGGCGAGCGCCGTGCGCTGTATTCGATCAGGGGCAGTGTGCCGCCGATTACCAATCTGCCGCCGGGCTGCGCCTTCGAACCGCGCTGCGACTTCGCCATCGCGCCCTGTAGGGCTGCGCCGCCCGCCCTTGTGCCGGCCGGCCCGCATGGCGCGTCGCGCTGCATCAGGAGTGCCGAGCTATGAGCGCGACGCTGCTCAGCGTGCAGGGCCTGACCAAGCATTTTCCGGCCCGCAACGGCCGTATCGTTCACGCCGTCGAGGATGTCTCCTTCGATGTCCAGCGCGGCGCGACCGTCGGTCTGGTCGGCGAATCCGGCTCCGGTAAGACCACCGCCGGCCGCGCCTTGCTGCGGCTGGTCGAACCGACCGGCGGCAAGGCGCTGTTCGATGGCGTCGATCTGTTTTCGCTGTCGACGCGCGAGATGCGCGCTTACCGGCAAAAACTGCAGATCGTCTTCCAGGACCCGTTCTCCAGCCTCAATCCGCGCATGCGGGTCGCTGCCGTCATCGGCGAAGCACTCGACGCGCGCGGTTTTCCGCGCGGCAAGCGTCGCGCGGAGCGCCTCGCCGAATTGTTGACGCTGGTCGGCCTGTCGCCGGATCACGCCAGTCGCTATCCCCATGAATTCTCCGGCGGCCAGCGTCAGCGTATCGGCATTGCCCGCGCGCTCGCGGTCGAGCCGCAATTCATCGTCGCCGACGAGCCGGTGTCGGCGCTGGATGTCTCCGTGCAGGCGCAGGTGCTCAATCTGTTCAGCGATCTACAGAAGAAGCTTGGGCTGACGCTGCTGTTCATCGCGCACGATTTGTCGGTGGTCGAATATCTCTGCGACGAAGTGGTGGTGATGTATCTCGGCCGCGTCATGGAGCGGGGGCCGAGCCGGCTGGTCTATGCCGCGCCGCGCCACCCCTACACCAAAGCACTTCTGGCGACGGCGCCGGTTCCGGATCCGACACGCCGCCGGACACATATTCCCTTGCAGGGCGATATACCAAGCCCGATCGCGCCGCCTTCCGGCTGCGTCTTCCGCACCCGCTGTCCGGAAGCGATTGCCGCCTGCGCTGAAATCGTTCCGCCCGTCGAGCCGATCGGCGGTGGACACCACGTGGCCTGCATCCGCCACAATGAAAAGCGTTAAATCAGGTTGACCGCCACCATGCTGCTGCCCTTTACATCATCGCGATCAACCTCTTGAGGTCTCATGACAGCCAACGCACCTGATCAAGAGCTGAGCCGCGAGAAAGTCGCCCCCGAACCGCGGAGGTCGCGCACCAGCGGCATCGACCGCGCGTTGCAGATACTGGACAGCTTGCAGCGCCAGGGCCGGCCGGCGACCGCCTACGAGATCGCGCGCGATATCGGCGCACCGCTTTCGACCGTCTACGTCATTGTCGACGACATGGTCGAGAAGGACCTTTTGGACCGCAAGGACAGCGGCCAGCTCTGGCTTGGGCCGCGGCTCTACCAGTATGGGCTGACCTATGCCCGCACGCTTGACCTGCTCAATGTGGCGACGCAGGAAATGCACGAACTCGCCCAAGGATCGAAGGAAACCGTCCAGGTTTGCGGCCGTGACGGCGACTATATGGTCGTGCTGGCCATGGAAGAGGGCAAGGACCATTTCCAGGTGACGTCGCGCGTCGGCACGCGCACGCCGCTCAACTGGACAGCGTCGGGGCGGCTGCTCGTCGGCCATCTGCCGGAGGCCGACCGCCTCGCCATCTTTGCCCGCTCGGCCACCGCTTCGCCGACAGGACGCGCCGAGACGGACAGGAATGTGCTGGCCAAGGCATCGGAAGCGGCACTGGCGCAGGGACTGGCGATCCAGGCCGGCGAATCGGATTTTTCGGTCGCCTGCATCGCCGCACCCATCCGCGACAGCCAGGGCGCCTGCCGGGCGACGATCTCGATCGTCGTGCCCGACCTGAAGCTCAGGCAGAAAGACCCCGATCTGACCGCTCTGGTCAGGCAAAGCGCCAGCCGCATCGAGACACGGCTCGGCTGGCGTCGCGGCGAGGGGTAAGTGCCGGCGTTACAAGCCTTTTCATTTTAGCTGGCGTGCATTATGTCTTGCGCGTCGCGCGGGGGCGCGTCTTGTCAATTCTAAGAGCATCCGTTACGCCCCGCCCATGACAGTTACCGTCCGTTTTGCCCCCTCACCAACCGGCCGCATTCATATCGGCAATGCCCGCACCGCCTTGTTCAACTGGCTGTTTGCCATGAACAACAAGGGTCGTTTCATCCAGCGCTTCGACGACACCGACATTGCCCGCTCGAAGCAGGAATTTTCAGACGCCATCCTCTACGACCTGCACTGGCTGGGGATTTTTCCCGATGCCACCGAATACCAGTCGCGGCGCTTCGAAGCTTACGACGCGGCGGTGGAGCGGCTGCAGGCGACCGGCGTGCTCTATCCCTGCTACGAAACCCCTGAGGAGCTCGACCTGCGCCGCAAGGTGCGCCGCACGCGCGGCTTGCCACCGGTCTATGGCCGCGAGGCGCTGACGCTGTCGCAGCAGCAGATCGCCGAGTACCGGTCGGATGGCCGCCGGCCGCACTGGCGCTTCCTGCTGCCCAACTTCACCAGCGATCCGTTGCAGCCGGAGCGCACCGAAGTACACTGGAACGATCTCGTGCGCGGCGAGGAAACGGTCGACCTCGCCTCGCTGTCCGATCCGGTGCTGCGCCGCGAGGACGGCACCTATCTCTACACGCTGCCTTCGGTGGTCGACGACATCGAGATGGGGGTCAGCCACGTCATCCGCGGCGACGACCACGTCACCAACACCGGTGTGCAGATCGCGCTGTTCAAGGCGCTGGGTGCAGAGCCGCCTGTGTTCGGCCACCACAATCTGTTGACCACGGCTTCGGGCGAGGGGCTGTCAAAGCGCACCGGCGCTCTGTCGATCGAGAGCCTGCGCGAGGACGGCATCGAGCCGATGGCGGTCGCGTCGCTCGCCGTGCTCGTCGGCACCTCGGAAAATGTCGCCGCCATGCATGACATGCCGGCACTGGCCGAGCGCTTCGACCCCGCAGCCACCTCGAAATCGGCTGCAAAATTCGACCCGGACGAACTGTTCGTGCTCAACCGCGCGCTCATGCATCATATGCCGTTTTCCGAAGCGCAGGACCGGCTGATGGTGCTCGGCATCTCCGGCGACAAGGCAGAGCCCTTCTGGCTGGCGGTGCGCGGCAATATCGACCGGCTGAGCGATGCGGTCGGTTGGTGGCGTATCCTTGCCGACGGACCGCAGCCGGCGCCGGAATTTTCCGACGAGGATCGCGACTTCCTGCAGCAGGCCTTCGACCTGTTGCCGGAAGAGCCATGGACCGGCACTGTCTGGAAGGACTGGACGGCCAGGATCAGGGACGCAAGTGGCCGCAAGGGCAAGGCGCTGTTCATGCCGCTGAGGCTGGCGCTTACCGGACTTGCTTCCGGGCCGGAGCTTGCAGATCTATTGCCGCTGCTGGGTCGGGAAGGAACGCTGGCCCGACGACCCTGACCTTGCGCTGGTCCGGCGGGATCAGCGATACCGGCGACACCACGGGCTTGACGGCAAGGCGCTTGATGGCGTCGCGGTCGAGCCCGCCTTGCATGTTGGCCAGTGTCTCCGGATCGGCGCCCGGATCGGGCTTTGCCGCCGGCAGCGGAATGAACGGCGTCGTCTCAACATCAGGCTGAGATTGCTCGGGCGGTGGCGGGTTGCCGCCGATGATCTCGAAATTTCCGGCCTGCGCATTGCAGCCGCAGGCCGGCGGTCGCGACATGTTGGGCTGTTTGTAGAGATAGGCCGTCGGCAATTCGCTGTAGGGCCTGCCGGTTACCGACGAGGTCATGTTGGCCGAATCGTCATCCATGCCGCTTGAATAGAACACCTGCATCTCGGTGCCGGGGCAGCTCGATTCGCAGTTCTTCTGGTCGCGCTCGAAATCGCCGAGCGAGGCCGAATTCGACATCGGGAAGAAATAGCCGTCGCAGGTGCGCACGCAACTCGTATGGAACTCGCCGCCGACCGCCGGGAAATCCGGAACGCCGGGCTGGTTGAGCACGCGGCGCACATTGCGCTCCTCGCCGGGATCGTCGGGATCGTCGAGCGTGTCGACCTGCCTGTTGCCGCCGAAAAGCTGGTCGAACAGGTTGCCGTCGTCCGGTTCGCGGCTGGCTTCCTGCACCGGTTCCTGCCGGCGCGGCGCAACCGGCTCGTCGCGACAGCCATTGGCGTCGAGCGCGGCCAGGATGCGGCCGCGGTCGCGCCGCGAGCCGCCGCCGGCAAGCTGGGCACGTTTGGCTTGCAGCGCGTCGAGATTGGCGTTCATGCGATCGATGCTGCTGTTCAGCGCAGCACATTGGCTGACGTTGCGCGAAAACAGCGAAAACCCGCAATTCGCATCGCTCGCACGACCGCGCACCTTTGATAGCTGTTCGAGCTGGCGGGCGATGGCGTTGTCGTATTTCCGCACCATGCCGGAATTGCCGCCGCCATTGGATGAAGAAGCAAGCTCGGCTTCCAACTGCCGGCAGACCCGCGAAGCGGCTTGCGGCTCAGTGGTGGCGACGGCCGAAAGCACAAGCGCGCCAAGCAGCGCAGCTAGGTGCATCAGCTTCCGCCGTCCGCCTGTCATTGTCCGAACCCCGCTTGCCTGCCCTGTCGCGATGCTACCGGATTCGCGGTTAACCGTTCCCTCAATCTACAACCAAAGATGGTCTTAGCCCATAGACGAGGTGCACAAGGCGTTGGGAGAAGGCGGTAACTGCGCGACGTCAACACTGCATGAAAAAGGCGCAATCGCCCTGGAATTATCCCTCGATCCAGCAATGCCCGGGGACCTGGCATGACCGCGATTAGCCGTCGGACCGCACTGCAGTTCGGTCTGTTGTGCCTGGCGGCGCCGGCCCTCGCGCAGGAGGCATTGGCCGCGCCGGACTGGCGCAGCAGATTGGTCGAAGCCGCGCGCGAGCAGATCGGCGTCACCACCTTCTACGATCCGACCTATGTCCGTCTCGACTATCCCGGCGGCGATGTCGCGCCGGATCGGGGCGTGTGTACGGATGTCATCGTGCGCGCCTATCGCCGCGCCTTTCGGCTCGATCTGCAGAAGCTGGTGCATGAGGATATGGCAGCCAATTTCGCCGCCTATCCGAAGATTTGGGGCCTGAAAGCGACCGACCGCAACATCGATCACCGCCGGGTCGGCAACCTAGCCACCTTTTTCGCGCGCAAGGGCGTTTCCTTGCCCGCCAGTGAACACCTTGCCGACTTTCAACCGGGCGATCTCGTCACCCAGATGCTGCCAGGCAACCTGCCGCACATCGTCATCGTCTCATCCGACCGTTCGGCGGACGTGCCGGAAAGGCCGCTGGTCATCCACAATATCGGGGCGGGCGCCCGGCAGGAGGACACGCTGTTCGCCTTCCGGCAGACCGGGCATTACCGCTTTGCGCCTGCCTAAGGGGCTCAGCCGAAATCAACTACCGCCTGCGCCTTGTGCGCCGCCTCCACCACCGCCAGCGCCGTCATGTTGACGACGCCGCGCGAGGTCACCGACGGCGTCAGAATATGCGCCGGCTTGTCGGTGCCGAGCAGGATCGGTCCGACGTGCAGCGCATCCATCATCGTTCGCAGCGCGCTGAGCGTGATGTTGGCGGAGTCGAGGTTGGGGAACACCAGCAGATTGGCTTCGCCCTTCAGCCGCGAATGCGGATAGACGCGCTGGCGCAGATGCTCCGACAGAGCGGTATCGGCATGCATTTCGCCGTCGCACTGCAGGTCGGGCGCAACGCGCGCCAGGATCGCCGCCGCCTGGCGCATTTTCAGGGCGCTGGGTGAATCGCGCGAGCCGAAATCCGAATGCGACAAAAGGGCTGCCTTCGGTTCGATGCCGAAGCGCTGGATTTCCTCCGCCGCCAGAATGGTCATTTCGGCGATCTCTTCGGCTGTCGGATCGACCGAGACATGGGTGTCGGTGAGGAAGATGATGCCGCGCTGCGAGATCAGCATCGACAGCGTCGACAGGTCGCGGTCCTTGACGCCGGGGCGAGCGCCTATGACCAGCGTCACATTGCGCAGATGCCGCTCGAAACGGCCTTCGAGGCCGCAGACCATGGCGTCGGCGTCGCCGCGCTTCAGCGCAAGCGCCGCGATCACCGTATTGTCGGTGCGCACCATGGTGCGCGCCGCCTCCGTCGTCACGCCGCGCCGGCCAGCGAGCTCGATCAAAAGGTCGACATAGTGGCGGTAGCGCGGATCGTCTTCCGGGTTGATCAGACCGAAATCGACGCCCGGCTTGATGCGCAGGCCGTAGCGCTTCAGCCTGACCTCGATGACATGCGGGCGGCCGATCAGGATCGGTTCGGCGATGCCTTCCTCCAGCACCACCTGGGCTGCACGCAGCACGCGCTCGTCCTCGCCATCGGCATAGATGACGCGCTTGGCGGTCGACGCCTTGGCTGACGAAAACACCGGCTTCATCACCAGGCCAGAGCGGAAGACGAAGCGGTTGAGCTGGTCGATATAGGCGGCGAAGTCGGTGATCGGCCGGGTCGCGACACCGGTGTCGCAGGCAGCCTTTGCCACCGCCGGTGCGATGCGCAGGATAAGGCGCGGGTCGAAGGGCGAGGGGATCAGGAAATCCGGCCCGAAAATCGGCGTCTCGCCGGAATAGGCGCGCGCGGCGACGTCAGACGGTTCCTCGCGGGCAAGGGCGGCGATCGCTCTGACCGCGGCCATCTTCATCTCCTCGTTGATGGCGCTGGCGCCGCAATCCAGCGCGCCGCGGAAGATGTAAGGAAAGCAGAGCACGTTGTTGACTTGATTGGGAAAATCGGAACGGCCGGTGCAGATCATCGCGTCCGGTCGTGCCGCCCGCGCCGCCTCCGGCATGATCTCGGGATTGGGGTTGGCCAGCGCCAGGATCAGCGGCTTCGGCGCCATATGTGCAAGCAGTTCCGGCTTCAGCACGCCGGCGGCCGACAGGCCAAGGAAGACGTCAGCGCCCGGGATCACGTCCGCCAGCGTGCGCGCCTCGGTATCCTTCACATAGGGGTCTTTCCAGCGGTCCATCTCGTCAGTGCGGCCCTTATAGGCGACGCCGAAACGGTCGGTGACCCAGATGTTTTCGACCTTGGCGCCGAGCGAGACCAGAAGGTTGAGGCAGGCGAGGGCGGCGGCACCCGCGCCGGAGGTGACGATCTTGATGTCCGAAATGGTCTTGCCGGCGAACTCCAGCCCGTTGAGCACAGCGGCGGCGACAATGATGGCGGTGCCATGCTGGTCGTCGTGGAACACCGGTATGCCCATGCGGGCCTTCAGTTGCGCCTCGACCTCGAAACATTCGGGCGCCTTGATGTCCTCGAGATTGATGCCGCCGAAGGTCGGCTCAAGCGCCGAGATCGTCTCGACCATGCGCTCGATGCCGGGCGCGTCGATCTCGATGTCGAAGACGTCGATGCCGGCAAACTTCTTGAACAGCACCGCCTTGCCTTCCATGACCGGCTTGGAGGCGAGCGGGCCGATATTGCCGAGGCCGAGCACGGCCGAGCCGTTGGAGACGACGCCGACCAGATTGGCGCGCGCCGTATAGTCGGCGGCGGTCGCCGGATTGTCGCGGATTTCAAGGCAGGGTGCGGCGACACCCGGTGAATAGGCCAGCGCCAGGTCGCGCTGGTTGCCGAGCGGCTTGGTTGCCTGGATTTCGAGCTTTCCCGGTCTTGGATGCTTGTGGAAGTAGAGGGCGGCTTCGTCGAGGTCTGAACGTGCCGTTTTCTTGTTCTCGCCTTCCATGCGGCCGCTCCCTCAAAACCTGCTTTGACGAGTCTTTTAGCATGCGGCCAAGGTTTGTCGCGACGCTAAATGACGCGTCGTCAGCATTCTGCTGCGGTGCATTGAAAGTCCCGTTGCATCAGATGCTTATGCCGATTTCATCGCGAACGACTCCTGCTGCTTCGCAGGCGCGTTGGTCAAAAGGCGCTGACGTAGAGGCCGCCATCGACCGGGATGTTCTGGCCGGTGAGATAGCCGGCATGGACCGAGCACAGGAAGGCGCAGATCTGGCCGAATTCCTCGGGCGTGCCAAGCCGTTTGGCCGGGACGTCGGCGCTGATGCGGGTCTTGCGCGCCGCGGCAGCAGTCGGGTCTTCAGTCGTGCCGGCCTCATGCGGGCCGCGCAGCCGGTCGGTGTCTAGCTTGCCCGGCAGCAGGCTGTTGATGGTGACATTGCGGTCGATCACCGTGCGCGCCACGCCGGCCAGGAACGAGGTCAGGCCGGCGCGCGCGCCGGACGAAAGGTCGAGGCCGGGGATCGGCACGTAGACCGACAGCGAGGTGATGTTGACGATGCGGCCGAAGCCGCGCTTGGCCATGCCGTCGATGACGGCCTGCACCAGCTCGATCGGCGTCACCATGTTCTGCGTCACGCCTTCGAGGATCTTTGCGCGGTCGAGCTCGCGGAAATCGCGCAGCGGCGGACCGCCATTGTTGTTGACCAGAATGTCCGGGTCGGGGCAGGCTGCCAGCAGCGCCTTCTGCACCTCGGGTTTCGAGACGTCGCCGACGATCTCGGTCACTTTGACGCCGTAGCGTTCGCGCAGTTCGGCGGCGGTTTTGGCCACCAGTTCGGCGTTGCGGCCGTTGACCACGAGATCGCAACCGGCTTCGGCCAGCGCCATGGCGCAGCCACGGCCGAGCCCCTTGCTCGAAGCGCAGACAATGGCCTTCTTGCCCCTGATACCGAGATCCATGCCGATTTCTCCGTTGATTGGCGCGGCAGGCTAGTACTTTGGCTGGCCCAATCGCAACCGTCATACGGTTGTTGCATGAATCGGGGCATAGCCTGCGCGAAAGCAACGGTGACAATCTGATGTCCAGCACAGAAACCCGCACTTTCCGCAGCATGTTCATATCCGACCTGCATCTCGGATCGAAGGCGGCCAAGGCCGAGTTCCTGATTGATTTCCTGCGGTATCACGACGCCGATATCATCTATCTCGTCGGCGACATCGTCGACGGCTGGCGGCTGCGGCGCAGCTGGCATTGGCCGCAAAGCCACAATGACGTCGTCCAGAAGCTGCTGCGCAAGGCGCGCAAGGGCACCTCAATCACTTACATCGCCGGCAATCACGACGAGTTCGCGCGCCAATTCCAGGGCGTGCATTTCGGCGGCATCGTCGTTGCCGACCGCGCTATCCACGAAACCGCCGACGGCCGGCGTCTGCTGGTCATCCATGGCGACCAGTTCGACACCGTCGTCCACAATCAGCGCTGGCTGGCCTATCTCGGCGACTACGCCTATGACGCCGCCATGATGGTGAACCGCGTGGTGACGAAGCTCCGCCATTTGCTCGGCCTTCCCTACTGGTCGTTCTCGTCCTGGGCCAAGGTCAAGGTCAAGAAAGCGGTCAACTTCATCGGCTCGTTCCAGACCGTGCTCTCGGAGGAGGCGCGCCGCTCGCATGTCGACGGTGTCATCTGCGGCCATATCCACCATGCCGCGATCGAGAATTACGGGGATGTGCAGTACATCAACACCGGCGACTGGGTGGAGAGCTGCACGGCTGTGGTCGAGCATTTCGACGGCCGGATGGAGATCATCAACTGGGCGAAAATCCTACCCGAAGCGCCGGACGAGCCCTTCATCCCGATGCTGATCGACGACAGGGTCGTCGAAGCGGCGTGAACCCCGGTTAATCGGTTAGTCCAGGCAGTTTCGGACCGCATTGCCTCATGTTAAGGGATCGATCTGCGTTGCAGCCCTTTGTGCAGCGTAATTGGATCGATTCATGTCGCTGCCGCCGCTGTCTCCCGAACAACTCGTCAAGCCACGCCATTTCGAACTGCGCATGAGCCTGATATTCGCGACACTCTTCGTGTCGCTGGGAACGCATCTGCCGTATTTCCCGCTCTGGCTGCAGGCCCAGGGTTTTCATGCCGAGCAGATCGCCATCATCCTGGCGGCGCCGATGTTTTTGCGCGTGGTGACAACGCCGCTGCTCACCGCGCTTGCCGACCGCGCGAAGGACAGGGCCGATGTCTATATCGCGCTGGTGGCCGCGACCATGGTGCTTTCCGCCGGCTATTTCCTTAAGCCGACCTACGCCATGGTGCTGGCCGTTTCGCTTGCGCTGACGGTGGTGTGGACGCCGCATTCGCCAATTGCCGATTCATTGGCGCTGTCGGGCGTGCGCCGCTTCGGCTCCAACTACACCGCCATGCGCAAATGGGGCTCGATCTCCTATCTCTGCGCCAATGCCGCGGGCGGTTTCATCCTGTACTGGACAAGTGTGCAGGCCGTGCCAGTGATCATTTTCGTCTCGCTTGCGGCCGCACTCGTCGCCGGGCTGCTGGCGCCCCGCCTTGGCCGCCCACGCCGGGCCTCGCCGCTGTCCGCCACCGACATCCAGCATTCGGCGCCCAGCCTTCTCAATCCGTACTTCCTCTATTTCACCCTCGGTGTCGGCATCATCACCGCCAGCCATGCCTTCCTCTACGGCTTTGTCTCCATCTACTGGAAGTCTATCGGCATCAGCGGCTCCGTCATCGGCTTGCTGTGGGCCTGGGGCGTCGTAGCCGAAGTCTGCATGTTTTTGTTTTTCAATCGTATTTTCGCCTCCGTATCGGTCGTCAAGGTGATGCTGATCGCCGGCATCGGCTCCATCGTGCGCTGGATCGCCTTTCCGCTGATCTGGCCGCTCGGGCTTGGCGTTATCGGCTTCTTCGGCGTCCAGACCTTGCATTCGGTGTCGGTGGCGATGGTGCTGATCGGCCTGCAGAAGATGATCGGCGAGACGGTTTCGGAAGAGCGCACGGGTGCTGCGCAAGGCATTGCCTATTTCTTCAACGGCTTCTTCATGGCCGCGGTGACGCTGGCATCCGGCCCGCTCTACGAGCGTTACGGCGTCGACGGCTTCCTGGCGATGATCCCGATCGCCATCATCGGCCTGGCGCTGATCGGGCTCGCCGCGCGCTCAGCCCCACAGCATCCTGTCAGGCGGTGAGACCAGCGATCCACGGTAGACGAGACCGGGTTGGCGGTCGCGGGCCAAAAGCAGCGGACCGTCGAGATCGACGAAGTCGGCGTCCTGCGCCAAGAGCACGGCCGGCGCCATCGCCAGTGACGTGCCGACCATGCAGCCGACCATCACACCAAACCCGAGTTCGCGGGCGCGGTCGCGAAGAGTGAGCGCAGCAGTCAGGCCGCCGGATTTGTCGAGCTTGATGTTGACGGCGTCATAGAGGCCGACAAGCGATTCGAGGTCCTTCGCTTCGTGCACGCTTTCATCGGCGCAGATCGGCACAGGATGCGCGATGTGGCGCAGGATGGCGTCATGGTCGGCGGCAAGCGGCTGTTCGATCAGGGCGATGCCGTGTTCGGCCGCGAAAGCGAGGTTCTCGACGATGTTGTCGTCGGTCCAGCCTTCATTGGCGTCGAGGATGATGCGGCTGTCTGGCGCCGCTTCGGTCACGGCGCGGATGCGCGCGATATCGTTGTCGCCGCCGATCTTGACCTTGAGCAGCGGCCGCCCGGCATTGGCGCGGGCTTGCGCGGCCATCACCTCCGGCTCGCCCAGCGACAGCGTGTAGGCCGTCTCGAGCGGGCTGGGCGCCACCAGACAGATATCGGCGGCAACCGGCTGGCCGCCGATCTTGGCCTCCAGGTCCCACAAAGCGCAATCAATGGCGTTGCGGGCCGCACCCGCCGGCATCGCATCGAGCAGCCCGATGCGGCCGATGCCGGCTTCTATCTGCCGGCGCATCGCCTCGATCGCGTCGCGCACCCCCTCCATGGTCTCGCCATAGCGTTTGTAGGGAACGCATTCGCCCCGCCCGCGATCATCGCCATCCCTGATAGTGCAGGTGATGACTTCGGCCTCGGTCTTCGATCCGCGTGAGATGGTGAAGGTGCCGGCGATGGGAAAACGCTCGGCCTCAACCGAAATGACACGCGCCATATTTTTCTGCTCCGGCTATGCAACATCAGCCTGTCGGCAAATCGACAGGTTCGACCCGTCAGGCTAAACAGGACGCCATGTTGACCATCGGCAAACGCGACGCAAGCGGCAAGGCCGCCAAGGAGGCCGACCACCAGCCCCGGGTCGCGGTCGGCGAGGAGGGCGGCGTCCTCGGTTGCGCTTTCTCCGGAATTTGGACGACATCGACAGTGGCGCTGATCGACGCCGAGATGCGCAAGATCGAACAGCGCAAAGGCTTTCAGACGCTGGCGTTGGACCTTTCTCACATCGAGAAGATAGATACGGCCGGAGCTTGGCTGATCGACCGCCTGGTGAGCGTCTTCGAGAAGAAGGGCGTCGAGATCAAGATGCAGGGGCAAAGCGATGTCGCCTCGATCCTGCTCGGCGCCGTCGGCGAAGCCGTCCGGCGCGAGCACGAATCGCGTGGTGTCCGGCGCCCCAACATCATTCTCCGCGCGCTGGAGGCAGTTGGCCGCCGGGTCTATGAGATGCGGGACGATTTCCTCGCCTCGATGAACATCCTGGGCGCCACCATCGGCGGTGCGCAGATGAAGCTCGGGCGCGGCCATGCCATCAACCCGGCGGCGATCTTCAACCAGATCGATCGCATGGGCGTCGGCGCCATACCGGTGGTGGTGCTGATGTCGGCCATCGTCGGCGCCATCGTCGCCCAGCAGGGCGCCTACCAGCTCAACTATTTCGGCGCCAACATCTTCGTTGTCGACCTGGTCGGCGTGCTGATCCTGCGCGAGCTCGGCGTGCTGATGACGGCAATCATGATCGCCGGCCGCTCCGGCAGCGCCATCACCGCCGAGATCGGCTCGATGAAGATGCGCGAAGAGGTCGACGCGCTGAAGGTCATCGGTCTCAACCCGATCGGCGTGCTGGTGTTTCCGCGCCTGGTGGCGCTGGTGATCGCGCTGCCCTGTCTCACCATCATCGCCAATTTCGCAGCGCTTGGCGGCGGCATCCTCGCGGCGTGGCTCTATTCCGGCATTGTGCCGTCCGCGTTCATCGACCGCCTGCGCGGCGCGATCGATATCAGCACCATATTCGCCGGCCTGATCAAGGCGCCGTTCATGGCCATGATCATCGGCATCATCGCTTCCGTCGAAGGCATGAAGGTCGGCGGCAGCGCCGAATCGCTGGGCCTGCACGTCACCGCCTCGGTGGTGAAGTCGATCTTCGTCGTCATCATCCTCGACGGCCTTTTCGCCATCTTCTACGCCTCGATCGAGTTCTGACATGATGCGTAAGACCTCAAAGGCGATCAAGGCTGCGCAAGGAACGGACGAGGGCGATATCGTGCTCTCCGTTCGCGACATCACGGTTTCCCTCGACGACAAACTGATCCTCGACAAACTGGCGCTCGACATCAAACGCGGCGAGATCCTGGGTTTCGTCGGCGCCTCGGGCGCCG
Source organism: Mesorhizobium sp. CNPSo 4688 (assembly GCF_057784295.1). Taxonomy (NCBI): domain Bacteria; kingdom Pseudomonadati; phylum Pseudomonadota; class Alphaproteobacteria; order Hyphomicrobiales; family Phyllobacteriaceae; genus Mesorhizobium; species Mesorhizobium sp. CNPSo 4688. The sequence goes on along the minus strand of NZ_JBWLUY010000001.1, from coordinate 371,497 downwards.
GCAAATCGGTGCTGCTGCGCACCATTCTCGGCCTGCTGCACAAGCAGGCTGGCACGATCAAGCTGTTTGGTCTCGACCTCGACAAGGCCAGCGACATCGAGCGGTTGCGCATCGACATGCGGCTTGGTGTGCTTTTCCAGCATGGCGCGCTGTTTTCGGCGCTCACAGTGCTGGAAAACGTGCAGGTGCCGATGCGTGAATATCTCGATTTGCCGAAGAAGCTGATGGACGAGCTGGCCTTGCTCAAGATCGAACTGGTCGGCCTGCCGCCGGACGCGGCGCAAAAATTTCCCTCGGAGCTTTCGGGCGGCATGATCAAGCGCGCCGCCCTGGCGCGTGCGCTGGCGCTCGACCCCGACATCGTCTTCCTCGACGAGCCGACGTCCGGCCTTGACCCGATCAGCGCGTCCGAGTTCGACGAACTGGTCGTCAAGCTGCGCGATACGATGGACCTGACGGTCTACATGGTGACACACGATCTCGACACGCTGTTTACCGCTTGCGACCGGGTGGCGGTGCTCGGCAACAAGAAAATCCTGGTCGAAGGCACGATCGACGACATGCTGAAGAGCGAGGAGCCGTGGGTAAAATCCTATTTCCGCGGAAAACGCGCCCGGCAACTTGATCTTGCGGCGCGCGCATAGCGATAAGTGGGGCAATGGAAACCAGAGCCAACTACGTAATTGTCGGGATTTTTACCCTGGCTGCGATCCTCGCGGCCTTCGCGTTCGTCTACTGGACCGCCCAGATCGGCGATCGGGGCGAAACGGCCCAGTTGCGCGTGCGCATTCAGGGCTCAGCCTCAGGCCTTGGCCCCGGCAGCCTGGTGCTGTTCAACGGCGTCAAGGTCGGTGTGGTCAAGCGCGTCTATTTCGACCGCAACGACCCGAGTGCCGCCATTGCCACGACCGAGATAGACAAGACAACGCCGCTTACCAAATCGACGCAGGCCGATATCGGCATCGCCAGCCTTGCCGGCCAGGTCAACATCGAATTGAAGGGCGCCAATCCCAAGGAACCGAACCTGCTTGAAGAGGCGGAAAAGGAAGGCAGGACCGCCGAGATCGTCGCCAACCCTTCTGCCGTCAACAATCTCCTGCAGACCGCGCAGAACATCTTCACCCGCGCCGACAAGGTGCTTTCCGATCTCGAAGGCTTCACCAAGGATGTGCGTGGGCCGCTGACGCAGACGGTCAAGAACGCCCAGACATTTTCCGATGCGCTGGCCAAGAATGCCGATGGCATCGACAAGTTCCTGACTGCCGTCAGCGCGCTGTCGGACGAGTTGAAGGGTGTTTCCGGCAAGCTCGACGGCACGCTGAAGGCTGCCGAAGGCCTGCTCAATGCCGTCGACAAGGACAAGATCAAGAGCATCGTCGCCAATGTGGACACGGTGACGGGGAACCTCAAGGAAACCTCGAAGCAGCTCGACGGCGTGATCAAGAACGTCGACACGGCGGTCGGCTCGGTCAGTGATTTCGCAACGCGAACGCAAGGAACACTGGCCAAGGTCGACAATGTGCTTGACGGTATCGATCCGGCGCAAGTGCGCACCGCGCTCGCCAACATCCAGAAGGCCAGCGAAAACGCCAACCAGGCCGCCGCCGACATCGCCAAGGTGACCGACAAGTTCGCCGACCGGGCCGACGATATCGACGAGACGATCAAGGACGCCAGACAGCTGGCACAGCGCCTCAACGATGCTTCGGTGCGCGTCGATGGTATCCTGGCCAGGGTCGACACGCTGCTTGGCTCAGGCCAGGCTGACGGCGTGATGGCCGATGCCAGGGACACGCTGAAATCGTTCAAGCAGGTCGCCGACACGCTGAACGCGCGGCTTGGCACCATCACCGACAATCTGGCGCGGTTCTCCGGCCAGGGCCTGTCGAATGTCGAAGCGCTGGTCCAGGACAGCCGGCGTTCGATCAGCCGCATCGAAGAGGCGGTGACCGATCTCAGCCGCAACCCGCAGCGCATCCTGACGGGTGGCGACGGCGAGGTTCGGCAATTCGATGGCAGGGCGCGGCGTTGACTTCCGTGCCCGCCCGCCGCAAGAAGTTGAACCGCGAATACGGGTTGGTCTTACGATCCGGGGACAACGGGGATCGCGCGTGACGTTCAGCTTGGGTGGGTATAAATCCGCGGTCGTGTTGCTTGGCTTGACCCTTGCCGGTTGTGCGGCATTGGGAGGCAAGCCGGCGCCGCTCGATACGTTCGAGCTGTCCGCCCCGTCGATCAACGCGCATGGCCATAGCCGCCGCCAGATCCTGATCGCCCAGCCATCCGCGCTCAAGGCGCTGGACAGCCAGAACATCGTCATCAAGCCGTCGGACCGCTCGATCCAGTATCTGAAGGGCGCGCAATGGGCCGACCGGCTGCCGCTGATCGTGCAGGCAAGGCTCGCCGAAACGTTCCAGCGCTCCGGCAGCTTTGCCGGCGTCGGCAAGCCGGGCGAGGGGCTGGCGATCGACTATCAGGTGATCGTCGAGATCCGCTCCTTCGAAGTCCGCGTGAATGGTGGCGAGCATGCCGAGGTCAACCTCTTCGTGCGCATCCTGAACGACCGCAACGGCGAGGTGCGCGCCTCAAAAAGCTTCACCGCATCCGCTCCCGTCTCGGGCAGCGGCAATCCGGCCTATGTCAGTGCGCTCGACAGCGCCTTCGGCGAGGCGGCGAAGGACATCGTGCGCTGGACGGATTCGGTTATCTGAGCCACGTCCAGCAGCTATTGCTGAAATGTCTGTGCTGCCCCTCATTGCCCTGCCGGGCATTTCTCCCCGTATAGTGACGGGGAGAAAGACGCTGTCATAACCGCTTTCGCCAATCGCCGACATTGCAGGAAGTGCGCCGACATTTGCGGCCAGTCTCCTTCTCCCCGTCACTATACGGGGAGGAGGTGCCGGCAGGCGGATGAGGGGCGGCGCAGACCTCCAAGTCTTGTCCGCTTCGTACGGCAAGCCCGTTGAGGGGGAAAACAAAAAAGGCGGGCCGAAGCCCGCCTTTCTCATTGGTATCGCTATCCCGATCAGTGCAACCGGCCGCTGGCGTGGGCCAGCATGGTGTAGACCTTGCCGGTGTCAGACGTCAGATAGGTCTGCGCCATGATGTTGTCGCGGTCATTGCGCGAGACATCCTTGAGCAGCTTTTCGAAATCGTCGCAGTAGCGGTCGACGGCGGCGCGGAACTCCGCCTCTCCCTGATATTTGCGGCGGATTTCATCGAAGGTCTGCTGGCCCTTCAGCGTGTAGAGGCGGCGTGTGAACACGTCACGCTCGCCGCGCCGATAGCGGTTCCACAGCTCGATCGAGGCGTCATGGTCGATCGCCCGCGCAATGTCGACCGACAGCGAGTTGAGCGACTCCATGACATGCAGCGGCGAGCGCTGGGCGGGAGCCGCGCGCGGTGCTTCCGCGGGCGCCGCCGGCCTGGCAACGTCCTCCTCACGCGATGCCCCGGTCAGGAGGTCGCGCACCCAGCCACCTTGCGGTGTGCGGGCGTTGGCGTCGCGCTGGCGCGGTGCTTCGGCAGGACGTTCGATATCGAGCGTGCCGCGCAGACCGCCGAGCGGCGCCTGCGGAGCCGGACGCTCGGCCTGCGGTGCCGGCGGCGGGCGGCGTACAGGTTCGGCCGGGCGCTGGACCGGCGCCTGGGGAGCCGGGCGCAAATTACGGGGCTCGGAATTGTCGCCACCACCGCGGCCCGATTTCGCAACGATATCCGAAAGTTCCTTGAGCGCGTTAATCTGCTCGGAAACGGCGCGGCGGATCGCCGAGGTCGATTCCTTGGCCTCTTCCGGCATCTCGATGACGCCCTTCTTGAGCTCGGCGCGTGTGAGGTCGAGCTCGCTCTTGATCGAGCTTGCGGTGCGCCGCATCTCCTCGGTCGCATCGGCAAACCGGTTGGTTGCCGAATCGACGACTTCCGCAATGGCAATGCGGATCTTGTCGGCGGACGCCAGCGTCCTGCCTTCGGCATTCTGCATCGTCTGGCCGACAAGGCTCTCGAAGGAACGCATAACCTTTTCGAGGTCTTCCGACTTCTTGACCAGGCCGACGGCGAGATCTTCCAGTGACGACTGCCTCTCCAGCGTGTGCTCCAGATTGCTCTGCGCCGAGCTCAGCAGGTCGGAAGCCGACGACAGCAAGCGGCTGTGCTCGTCGAACTTGGTGGCGATCGAGGCCACCTCGCGCAGCGTCGAAGACGACAATTCGGTAAGCCGCGTCGTGTTCGAATCGACCAGGCGGGCCGAGCTGGCGAAGGTCTGCGCCGCTTTTTCGGTGGTCGCGGCGAAGCTTTGCGTGCTGCCGCTGAGACGTTCGTCGACTTGGCCGAGATTGACCGCCGCCTGCTCGATCAGCTCACCGAGCTGCGAGCTGGAGACGCTCATGCGGCCGATGAGGTCGGCGACGCTGTCGGCGAGCGACGAGCGCGCGCCTTCGACGGCCGACAGCGTTTCGGCCGTACGGCTGGCGAGCGCGTTGACAAGGGCGGCGTTTTCGCTGCGCAGCTTCTCGGTGGCGCGTTCGGTGACCTCTTCCATGCTCTTTTGCAGTTCCGAGCCGCCCTGGGCGAAGCGCTCGACCAGCGGCCGTGCGGTTTCGTCGAGGATCTTCGACAATTCGGCCGAACGTGTCGCCAGCATCGTGTTGAGCTCGCGGGTGTTTGTGCCGATGGTCTTGGCCGCGTCGTTGGTGCTCTGGCCGATATGCTGGCCAACCGCGGTGAAGGTCTCTGCAATCGTGTTGGCGCGCGAGATCAGCTGAGCCTCGGCGCTCGACACCTGCTCGTTGAGCTTCTGGCCCATCGTCTCGGTGGTGTAGGCGAGGCGGTTTTCGACACTCGCGACCTGTTCCTCGACGCGGGTGGTTGCGGCAGCGACGCTCGCGGCCAGCCGCTCGTCGGCGCCGGCCAGAGCCTGCTCCATTTCGCGGGCGTGGACGGCAAGTTCCTGGCCGGTCTGGCGTGCGCGTTCGGCAACCCGCTGCTCGGTGCTAGCGAAGGCACCGACGATGTTGTCGGCATGCTCGCCGATCGTCGAGGTGGAGTCGGCGATGCGCGACACCAGGCGGTGATCGGCCTCGTCGAAGATGCGGCTGATCTCAGTGGCGCGGGCCGACAGGGCGTCTGAACCCTCGGCAATGCGCGAGATCAGCTGCTGGTCGGCGGCGTCGAAGATGCGGCCGAGGTCGGAGGCGCGGGCGGCCAACGCTTCGGCGGATTCGCCGATGCGCATGCTCAGCCGCTGGTCCGCACCCTCGAAGTTACGCAGGATGTCGCCGGCGCGGTCGGCGAGCGACTGCGCCGTCTCGACCGCACGGGCAACCAGCTTCTGGTCGGCGGCGTCGAACGTGCCGGCAATTTCGCCGGCGCGGGCAGCCAGCCGCTCGGCCGTTTCTTCGGCGCGGGCGAGCAGCGAGTTCGAAGTCTCGTCATGGCGGGCAAGCAGCGCGCTTGTCGTGTCCTCGGCGCGTGCATGCAGGCGGCGATCCGCGTCCTCGAAGGTGCGGGCGATGTCCTCGGCCCGGGCGAGCAGGGCGGCCGAAGTCTGCTCGGCACGCTCGGCGATCTTGCGGTCGGCATCGCTGAAGGCGGCACCCGCCTGTTCGTGCAGGGCGCTGGTGACTTCCATCACCTTCTCACGCAGGGCGCCGGCAACAAAGACGGCGCTCTTTTCGAGCACGTTGCGGACATTGTCGACACCCACCGACAGCGCGCGCTCCATGGTTCCGGCGCGCTCCTCGATGATGCCGGTCTGCTTGCTGAAGGCCTGCTCGATCTTCTCGACGTCGGCTGCGATAGCCGCGGAAATGTCGGTGCTTCTGGCGGCGATCTGGTCGATATGGCCCGACAGCGAGCGGTCGACATCCTTGCGGGTGTCGGCGAGCTTTGCCAGATCGTCTTCCAGCGCCTGGGTCAGCATGTTGCGGCCTTCGGCCAGCTTGCCGACATGGCCGGCGATGATGTCGTCGACCTCGCCGCGGCTTGCCGACAGCTTCTGCAGGTCGGCTTCCAGCGCGCGCTTGAGGATGTCGCGGCCTTCGGCCAGCTTCTCGACCTGGCCGGCGACCAGTCCGTCGATGCTCGACCGGCTCTCGGCCAGCTTGGCGAGGTCGTCCTCAAGAGCCTTCGACAGCGTCGCGCGATCCTGGGCGAGCTTGTCGCTGTGATCCTGGAGCAGGCTGTTGACATTTTCCAGATCGGCTTCCAGCACCCGTGCGAATTCTCCACGGTTTTCAGTCAGCTTCTGCGACTGGTCGACAATGGCGCTCCTGATCGTGTTGAGATCGGCTTCGAGCGCCCGCTTGAGGATGTCGCGGCCCTCGGCGAGCTTCTCAACCTGTCCGGCGACCAGCCCATCGATGCTGGAGCGGCTCTCCGCCAGCTTGGCGATGTCGTCCTCCAGTGCCTTTGAGAGGGCCGAACGATCCTGGACGAGCCTGTTTTGATGATCGGCCATGATGCCGCTCACATTGTGCAGATCGTCCTTAAGCGCCTGGGAGAGTGTCGAACGATCCTGGACAAGCCGGCTCGTGTGGTCGGCGATCAGGCTGTCCACATTCTGCAGATCGGCTTCCAGTGCCTTCGAAAGCTGGCTGCGCTCTTCCGCCACCCTGTCGGAATGACCCGCGATGGCACCCTTGATGGTATTGATGTCGGCTTCAAGCGCGCGCTTGAGGATGTCACGGCCCTCGGCCAGCTTCTCGACCTGGCCGGCTACCAGCCCGTCGATGCTCGACCGGCTTTCCGCCAACTTGGCGAGGTCGGCCTCGAGCGTCTGTGACAACAGACCACGATCATCGGCGAGCCGGGTCGAATGGTCGGAGAGCAGGCCCCTGATGCTGGACAGGTCGTTCTCCAGCGCCTTGCTGAGTTCGGTCCGGTCCTCGGCCAGTTTCGCCGAGTGGTTCTCGATCACGCCCTTGATGCCGATAATGTCGTTTTCCAGGGCTTTGGTGAGGATGGCACGGCCTTCGGCGATCTTTTCGACCTGGCCGGCGACCAGCCCGTCGATCGAGGCGCGACTGTCGGCGAGCTTGCCGAGATCGGCCTCGAGTGCGCGCGACAGAATGTTGCGGCCTTCGGCCAGCTTGCCAACATGCCCAGCGACCATTTCATCAATGATCGTGCGGGCTTGCACGAGTTTTCCGGAGTCTTCATGCAAGGCCTGGTTGAGCCGGTTGCGGCCCTCTTCGAGGCGTTCGAGATGGCTGCCAACCGACGCGTCGATGGCGGCGCGCGACTCGTTGACCTTGCGCAGGTCCTCTTCCAAAGCACGCGAAATCAGGTTGCGGCCTTCGGCCAGCTTCTGCACCTGGTTGGTCACGGCTGCGTCGATGCCGGCGCGGCCCTCGGCGAATTTCGCCAGGTCCGCCTCCATTGCCGCTGCCATGCGCTCGCGGCTTTCGGACAGCTTGCGGCTGTGGTTTTCGACGGCTTCCTCGATGCCGACGCGGGCGTCGGCGAGACGCTGGATGTCGGTGTCGAAGGAGCGCGACACGACGTGGCGGGCCGCTTCCATACGGCCGGCGAAATCGCTGGCGCGGGCTTCGAGCATGGACGAGGTCGACGAGACAATGTCGGCCATGTCGGCGCCGATCTGGGTCTTGCCCTGATCGATCATCGCCGACAAATGGTCCTTGCTCTCGGCGAAGGTGTGGGCGATTTCGCGGGCGCGCTCGACCAGCGTTTCATTGATCTGCCGGGCACGCGCCTCGAGCGCGGCGTTGAGCTTCTGCGTGCCGGTGTCCAGAGCTTCGGCGCGGGTCTGGAATTCGCTGATCAGCGCCTGGCCGCGCTCGGCCAGCGTCCGCTCGATACCGTTGAGGCTGGACTCAAATTCCGAACTGAGCGTGCGCGCGGCACCGCCGAGCAGCGACACCATGCCGGTGGTGCGGTCGTCGAGCAGGTCGGTCAGAGAGCGGGTCAGGCCGTCGGTGGTGTCCGTCAGCTTGGCGATGCGGGTGTCGAGCAGCGAAGCGAAGGCTTCGCCCGAGGTCGACAGCCGGTCGGTGATCGTGTCGAGCCGGCCTTCCACCTGATCGAAGATCGACATCGAGCTTTCGTTGATACGGTCGATCAGCGTGTCGCCGGAATTGGTGATCGTCATCGACAGCTTGGTCGACGCGTTGAGGATGGAGTCGCGAATGATGTCCGAGGCGGCGCCGATTTCGTCCTTCAGCGTCTCATGCGCGCCGGTGATCGAGGCGCGCACGCGCTCGGCATGGGTGACGACGGCTTCGCGTTCGCTGCCCAGCCCGTCGACCAGGGAGCGGATACGGGATTCATTCTCGGAATAGGAGCGTTCGATCTGGTTGACCTCGCTGTGAACCAGCGTTTCGAGCTCGACGGCGCGCGCCAGCGTGCGCTCGATGCCTTCGCCCATGGCCGCCACTTCGCGGCGAACGGCCTGGCCGATCATCATGACGCGGTCCTGGGCGAGGTTTTCCGGTTCCGCCAGGCGGAAAGCCACTTCCGTCATCGACTGGGCGGCGATGCGCATTTCCTGCGCGCGGCGGATCATCGCCGCGAAGGCCCAAAATAGGACAACCGGTATGATTGCCGCGATTGCGAGGCCGATCAGTTCGGGGCGGGCGAGGAGTTGATCGAATGTACGGATTTTCCAGATGCTCGGGCCAAACAGCAGATTGGCAAGGCCGCCGGCGCCGGCAATCCAGGCCAGCGACACGAACGCCACGACCCAATAGATTGTGCTCGACGCGCGCCGGTTGAGGCCGTGCAGCAGCGTCTTGTAATCTTTCTGGCGGTCATCGTTTGCCGGCTTGAAACCGGCCGGCTGGGCGCTGTTGCGCGACTCAACTGGGCGCAGCTCTGCGGGCTTGGCAGCCGGCGTCGCGCTTTGATTCTGTTGGACGGGTGCGCTTTGAGCGGGGGCGGGTTTCTGGGTACGGCCTTCGCGCGCCAGTTCGTCCGCGGCCTGCGAAATCTGCGCTTCCAGATCTTCCATCGACGCCGCTATATCGAGATCGCCGCTGCCGTCTCCGCTAAGGTCGAGATCTAGTGCCTTTTCGAGTTCCCTGGCTACGTCGCTGTCGAGATTTCTGGTCGTCGTTGGTTTCTTCGCCATGCCTTCGCTACCCTGTACTAGCTGCCGAGGGACTTTATGATTTTGGCCTGATTCTGGCTTGTCTTATCCCACGCAGGAGGCTGAAAATGGACCCTCGTATCGTAATGACACACAGGGGTAAAGAAAACATGCATTCCGCGAGATACGTAAAACTTTAAATATAAGGTTAACGTGAACGTGATTTCGCCGCCTCCACGGCAACAATTTTCCGGCCCATTCATTAACGCGTTGGCGACGGAAATCGCCTAAGTTTTTTTGGCGAGCGGGACAAAGGAGTTTCAAAATTGGTACGCGGTGAAAGCGGCATTGCCTTCTCAATGCCGGGCGGCGATGCGTCGGGTCCAGCCCGTTCGCGGCCGGTGGATCTGGCCCATCTGGCCCGCCAGACAATGGGCGATCGCGCCCTCGAACAGGAGGTGTTGGCACTGTTCGTACAGCAGGCGCTTTCTGTTCGCGACAAGATCATCGATGCCGATGTCAGGGAGAGGCTGCTCCTGGCGCATGGGCTGAAAGGTTCGGCGCGCGGCGTCGGTGCCTTTGCCATCGCCGACTGTGCCTCATCGATAGAACGGCAGCCGGAAGACGCACGCAGCCTCAAGCGCCTCGGCGTCCTGATCGAGGAAGTGCGCGATTTCATCGCCGCCATCAGCCGGTAATGGCTGCCGCTTGTCGGCGGCCACCGGCATGAATCGGCCGGGCCAGGGCGCGCTTTAGCCAGCTTTCCGAAAAAACGTCACAAAGCGGCGCTTTCGCGCCGCAGTTGACTTGTCTGGCGGAGTGATTATCTCGGCTGAGACTCCCTTCAGGTGACAAATGACCAAGCTGACCTTCATCGCCCATGACGGCACTCCTTTCGATGTCGAGGCCGAAAACGGCTCGACCGTCATGGAGAATGCGATCCGCAACGCGGTGCCGGGCATCGAGGCCGAATGCGGCGGCGCCTGCGCCTGCGCGACCTGCCATGTCTATGTCGACGAAGCCTGGACGGCCGAGGTCGGCGAGCCGGAGGCGATGGAAGAGGACATGCTGGACTTCGCCTATGACGTCCAGCCGAACTCGCGCCTGTCCTGCCAGATCAAGGTGCGCGACGCCCTTGACGGCCTCGTCGTGCGCGTGCCCGCCCGCCAGGGCTGAACTCCCGTTCCAGCCGATTTTTGGCGCTGCCGCTTGGCAGCGGGCCAATGCTCATGCAGTTTGGCCCAGTTTTGGCAATGAGGCTCGCCTGGCATGACCGATGTAATCAAGACGGACGCACTCATTGTCGGGGCAGGGCCGGTCGGCCTGTTCGCCGTGTTCGAACTCGGCCTCCTCGACATGAAGTGCCATCTGATCGACATCCTCGACCGTCCCGGTGGCCAGTGCGCCGAACTCTATCCGGAAAAGCCGATCTACGACATTCCGGGCTGGCCCTTGATCTCGGCGCAAGGGCTGGTCGACAAGCTGATCGAGCAGATCCATCCGTTCAAGCCTGACTTCACCTATAACCGCATGGTCTCCAGCCTGGAGAAGCTGGAGGATGGCTCCTTTCGGGTCACCACCGACGAGAATGAGGTGTTCGAGGCCAAGGTGGTGGTGATCGCCGCCGGTGGCGGCTCGTTCCAGCCCAAGCGGCCGCCCATTCCCGGCATCGAGGCCTATGAGGGCAAGAGCGTCTTTTATTCGGTGCGCCGCATGGAGGATTTCCGTGGCCACGATCTCGTCATCGTCGGCGGCGGCGATTCCGCACTCGACTGGACGCTGAACCTGCAGCCGGTGGCAAAAAGCGTGACGCTGGTCCACCGCCGCCCGGAATTCAGGGCGGCGCCCGACAGCGTCAACAAGATGTACGCCATGCAGGAGATGAAGCAGTTGGCGTTCCGCGTCGGCCAGGTCAGCGGCCTGACCGGCGCCGACGGCCAGCTGGCGTCAGCGACCATCAAGGGCGGGCCTGACGGCGACATCGAGGTGCCGTGCACCCGCCTGCTGCCGTTCTTCGGCCTGACCATGAAGCTCGGCCCGATCGCCGAATGGGGGCTCAACCTTCACGAGAACCTCATTCCGGTCGATACCGAGAAATTCCAGACCTCGGTGCCGGGCATCTTCGCCATCGGCGATATCAACTGGTACCCCGGCAAGCTGAAGCTGATCCTGTCGGGTTTTCACGAGGTAGCGCTGATGGCGCAGGCCGCCAAGCGCATCGTCAGCCCCGGCGAGCGCATCGTCTTCCAGTATACGACCTCCTCAACCAGCCTGCAGAAAAAGCTCGGCGTCGTGGAATAGGCGTTCAGGGCTTTTGCCGGATCACTCCACCAGGACGACTGGCGCCTCGGCCTCGTCGCGGCCGCGCAACGACTTCTCCGGCATCAGCGCCAGCGTGATCAGCGCCAGCACGAGCGTGAGGGCCGCGGCAAGGAAGATCATCATGAAGGGCGTCGCCGACACGATCTGTCCGGCAGCCGGCACGCCTTCGCCGGCAAGCGGCAGGCCATAGCCGAGCGCGACCGCGCCGAGCACGGCGACGCCGAGCGCGCTGCCCAGCGAACGCAGGAAGGTCAGCACGCCGGTGGCGACGCCGAGATGTGCGCGGTCGACGGCGTTCTGCACCGACACGGTGGCGACCGGGAAAGTGGTGCCGCTTCCAAGCCCGATGCAGATGGTCAAGAGTTCGACCACCAGCAGCGAGGCGCGGCCGGCGACCAGGCTGAGCACGCCAAGGCAGACAATGGCGAAGAGAACGCCGACCATGGCGATGCGCTTATAGTGGAAGAAGCGCGGTATCGTGCGGCCGCTGAATGTCGCGCCGGCCACCGTGCCGAGCAGCAGGCCGAGCATGGCAAGGCCTGACTGGCTGACCGAGAGGCCGATGATCGACTGCAGATAGACCGGCAGGTACACGGACAGGCCGATATTGGCGGCCTGCAGCAGGAACATCGACGCCGTGCCGGCAAGCACGATCGGATTGCTCAGCACTTCAAGCGAAATCAGCGGCTCGACCGCACGCATCAGCCGCAGTGCAAACGCGCCCCAGAAGACCGCCGAACAGGCAAGCAGGCCGAGGATTTCGCGCGAGGCCCAGGGATAGGCGCTGCCGCCCCAGTTGAGGGCCAAAAGCAGCAGTGCCGTCGCCACCACCAGAAGCAGTGCGCCCAGGGCGTCGATGCGATGCCGCTTTGCAGCAACCGGCAGCTTGCGCAGCGGCTTGTTGATGATCGCCAGGGCCACCAGGCCAAGCGGGATGTTGATCCAGAAGATCAGCGACCAGTGCAGATGTTCGGCAAAACCGCCGCCGAGCAACGGTCCGGCGATGCTGGCGACAGCCCAGGTGCCGGAAATCCAAGCGGCATAGCGCGCCCGTTCGCGCGGCGGCACGAGGTCGCCGATGACGATCTGCGCTAGGGCGAACAGGCCACCGCCGCCCGCACCCTGGATCGCCCGGCCGATGACCAGCACGAACATGTTGGGGGCCATGGCGCTTACCAGCGAACCGGCGAGGAAGATCAGGATCGCCGCATAGACGGTCGGCCGGCGGCCATAGACGTCGGAGATCTTGCCGTAGAGCGGCGCCATGGCGGTCGCCGTCAAGAGATAGCCGGTCACGATCCACGGCAGATAGTCGGCATGGCCGAGCGAACGGCCGATGGTCGGCATGGCCGGCGCGACGATGGTCTGGTCGAGCGCCGCCAGGAGCATCGACAACAGGATGCCGGCGATGATGACGTTCTTTTCGCTCTCCGTCAGCGGGACGGCGGGCGTCGCCATCACCGGCTTGTCGACAGCCTGGTCCATGTCAGTTCATCCACAATGCTTGGCGAGCGATTGCGCGGCGCCAAATGGCCGCTCCGCTATACGCCGCCTCGATTGGTCTTGATCTCGTGTTCCGAAGCTCGCGCCTTGCGAGCCTGACATATGTCGGTCGGTATAGGCCGATTTCGACCTTTGCCCGAAAGTTTTCTGGGGCTGGCCTCATGTTTCGGCGCGATTGGCTTGATATCAGTCCTGTGTTTCAGCCGGGCGGAAGTTGGCCGTTCTCGACGCGCTGCACGCGGTAGCGCAGCAGCCGCAGGATGCGGCTTTCGAAATTGACGCCCTCGACACGGTCGAAGCGCAGCTGGTCCTGGTCGTGCCTGGCGAGTTCGATTGCGGTGATCTGCGCCGCCTTGGCCTTGGCCTCCGCGCAGGTCTTTTGCGGGTAGCTGGCGTTCAGCGCGTCCTCGAGGAGACGGCCGTGGTTCTTGGCGATCTCGACATGACGCTCCTCGTGGCGCTTGATGTCGGCCGACAGCGTGTCCCAGAACAGCCTGACATCGGCGTCGGCCTTGCGCGGCCTGCGCCACTCCGGAAGTATGACCTTGACCTTGACGGTGACGGTGGCCTTGGCGATCCGGCAGGAATTCTGGGTTTGCGCGTAGCTGATGCGGGTGGTGAACGCCATCTGGGTGGCGCCGGGATGCCGCATCCCGGTGCTTTTCACCTCGGGTCCATGCTTCGACAATTGCGTCTCGATGTCATCGAGCGTGCTGCCGCCGATGGCAAAATAGCTGTAGGTCTTCACCAGATTGGCAGCATTCGCCGGCAGGGCGGTCAATGCCAGCATAAGGGCGCAGAGCAGGGGTCGCTTCATCATGTTGCCTCTTCACTCACCTTGCTTTACGGCCGTTGCCGGCGCAACGGAATTGATCTTCCACCGATCACGCATCGTTGATGGATTGCAAGCGCCCGATGAGCCACATGGTTGAAGGACAATGACGACAAGGCGATGGCAACTGGCGCATGGACGCCATCTCGACCTTGGCGAGAAGGCCATAGTGGTCGGCATTCTCAACGTCACGCCGGACAGTTTTTCGGATGGCGGACTGTTCATCACGCCGGATCAGGCGGTCGCGCAAGCGCGCCGCATGGTGGAAGAGGGCGCTGCCGTCATCGACATCGGCGGGGAATCGACGCGCCCCGGCGCCTCTCCCGTTACCCCTGGGGAAGAGCAGGCCCGCATTCTGCCGGTGATCGCCGCACTCGCCGGCGCCAGTGATGCCCTGATTTCGGTCGACACCTACCGCGAGCAAACCGCGCGCCTGGCTGTCGCCGCCGGCGCGCATATCGTCAACGATGTCTGGGGCCTGCAGCGTGAACCCGGCATTGCCCGCGTCGCCGCCGACACCGGCGCCGGGCTGGTTATCATGCATACCGGGCGCGAGCGGCAAAAGCTGCCCGACGTCATCGACGACCAGTTTTCCTTCCTCAACGCATCGCTGGAAATCGCCAAGCGCAATGGCGTCCAGGCTGACCATATCGTGCTCGATGCCGGCTTCGGCTTCGCCAAGGAGACGGCGGAGGAAAATCTCGACCTGATGGCGCGGTTCTCCGAACTGACGGCGCTTGGCTTTCCCCTGATGGCCGGCACCTCCAGAAAGCGCTTCATCGGCACCGTCACCGGCCGCGAAGCCGCCGCGCGCGGCGCCGGGACGGCGGCCACCAGCGTTGTCCTCAGGCTGAAGGGCGCCGATCTGTTTCGCGTCCACGATGTCGCAATCAACGTGGACGCGCTGGCCGTCGCGGATGCTATGCTGGCGCGTGAAAAGCCGGGACACTGAGCCCAGGAAGCCAAGAAATGTACGTCATCCGCATGAAGAACTGCGCCTTCTTTGCCCGGCACGGCGTGCTGGACGAGGAGGAGGCGCTTGGCCAGCGTTTCTATGTCGATGCCGAGTTGACGGTCGAGCCCAGCCGCCCGCTGGAGGATGATTCCATCGAGGATACCGTCAATTACGGCATCGCCTTCACGGTGATTGAAAAGATCGTCACCGGACACCGCCGTTTCCTGATCGAGGCGCTGGCGCTCGAAGTGGCGAAGGCGCTGACGGCGCGGTTTCCGCAGATCAGGAAGGCCGAGATCACCGTGCGCAAACCGAACGCGCCGGTGCCCGGCGTGCTCGATTATGTCGAGGTGACCGTTGTCTGGCCCGAATAACACGGTCTATCTCAGCCTTGGCGGCAATCTCGGCGATCCAGCAGCCTCGATGGCCACGGCGCTGCGCCTGCTCGACGCCGATGATGACACGCGCGTCATCGCCGTCTCCTCGCTCTACCGCACGCCGCCCTGGGGCAAGCTCGACCAGCCGGATTTCCTGAATGCCGCTGCCGAAATCTCGACCGCGCTGGCGCCAAGGACACTGCTCGATCTCTGCCTCGAGGCCGAGCGCAAGCTGAAGCGGGTGCGCGAGGAACGCTGGGGGCCGCGCCTGATCGACATCGACATATTGGTGTTCGGCGACCGCATCATCCACGAAACCGGGCTGGAAGTGCCACACCCCAGAATGCTGGAGCGCGCCTTTGTGCTGGCGCCCCTGGCCGAGATCGCGCCGGAACTGGTGGTTGGCGGCCGCAGCGTGGCTGAGCGGCTCGGCGCCGTCGACACGTCAGGAATCGAGCGGCTGCCGTCTGGTCGGGAGTGGTGGCTGGGTTAGCCGGAGAATCCGCCGCCATCGAGAAATGCCTGTTCGTCCGCCGTCGTCTCGCGGCCAAGCATCTTGTTCCTGTGCGGGAAGCGGCCGAAACGCTTGATGATATCGCGGTGTTCGATCGCGTATTTTATATACTCCGGCGCCCTGGCGGTGGTGAGTTCGACCGATCTGTCCTGATCGGTGGGCAGTTCCGAATGTTCGTAGGGCAGGTAGAGGAAGACGCGCAGGTCTTCTTCCAGCGCCAAGTCATGGCCGGCGGCGATCGCCTTGGCGGCAAAATGTCTTGCCAGCGGATCGGTGGCGTACATGTGGCCGCAGCCGCGAAAGCAGTTGCGCGGAAACTGGTCGAGCAGGATCATCAGCGCCAGCGAGCCCTCGGCATGCTCCGACCAGGCGTCGCATTCGCGCCGCGCGGCCGCATAATGCAGGTCAAGGAACCGGCTGCGAAAATCCGCGTCGAAAGCGTCGTTCTTTTCGAACCAGGCGTCTTCGCCGGCCTCGCGCCAGAATTTTGTGACGGCGAGCGCTCGCTCATCCAATGCGGTCATCTGCCTTCCTCTGGCTGGGCGGGTTCGGATTTGTTCAACACACCGGCGGTTTCTTCATTCAGCGCCTGGCCGGGTCGGCGTGGCGGAGCGAGCGGCGTCGGTATCGGCGTGCCGATATTGCCTCTGAGGAAGCGCCGGCCAGCCCGTATGCCTTCCGCCAGCTGCGTCTCGAAGCGGTCGTTGTCGCGGCGCCGAACATCCTCGATGACGTCGGCGACTTCTTCCGGTTCGACGCCAAGTGCTTCAAGCGCCGAGCCGCCGAAGACGAGGGCCGATTCGAAGGTTTCGCGCAGCTGGAAATCCACTCCGACGCGGATGAGCGACAGCGCGGTGCCGCGGTCGTAGGCGCGCGCCAGGACGGTCAGCAGCGGAAACTCCGCCTTGATCAGCTCGGCAATGCGAACGGCAGCATCCGCCTTGTCGACGCAGATCAGCACGGCGCGTGCCCTCCCGGCGCCGGCGGCGCGCAAAATGTCGAGCCGGGTGCCGTCGCCATAATAAACCTTGAAGCCGAAATCGGCGGCCGCCTGGATCATTTCGACATCATTGTCGATGATCGACACGTCGATGCCGCGCAACAAAAGCGGCTGGCTGGCGATCTGGCCGAAGCGGCCGAAGCCGATGACCAGAACACTGCCGGTCAGCCCCTCGGCGATATCGACGCCTTCAAGCGACTGCTCGTCGCGCGGCGTCAGATATTTGAGCGCAATGATGGCTAGCGGAGTCAGCACCATGGAGATGATGATGATCGCGGTCAGCGTGGCGTTGGCCCGGCTGTCGATGATACCGACGGCCGCGGCCGCGGAATAAAGCACGAAGGCGAATTCGCCGCCCTGCGCCATGAACACGGCGCGCTCCAGCGCTTCGCGATGGCCGCTCTTCAGCACGCGGGCGACGAGATAGATGCCGAGTGCCTTCATCACCATGTAGGCGACGACATAGATGGCGACGAGCCGCCAGTTGTCGATCACCACATGCAGGTCGAGCGACATGCCGACAGCGAGGAAGAACAGGCCGAGCAGGATGCCGCGGAACGGTTCGATGTCAGCCTCCAGCTGGTGGCGGAAGGTCGATTCCGACAGAAGCACGCCGGCAAGGAAGGCGCCCATCGCCATCGACAGGCCGGAAAGCTGCATGACCAGCGCCGACCCCAGCACGACCAGAAGTGCTGCCGCCGTCATCACTTCGCGCGCCTTGGCGTCGGCCAGGATTCGGAAGAACGGATTGAGCAGATAGCGGCCGGCCACCACCAGCCCGACGATGGCGCCAAGGCCGATGCCGACCTCGGTCAGCCTTTGCTGCAGGGTCATCTCGGCACCGCCAGGCGCCAGGAAGGCGACGAGCGCCAAAAGCGGCACGATTGCCAGATCCTCGAGCAGCAGGATCGAAACGATGCGCTGGCCTTTGGGGCTAGCCATCTCGCCGCGCTCTTCCAGCAATTGCATAACGATCGCCGTCGAGGTCAGCACGAAGCCGGCGCCGGCGACGAAGGACTGCGCGATCGGAAAGCCGCCCGCCAATCCGACGAGAGTCAGAAGCACCGCGCAGACGCCGACCTGCAGGGCGCCGAGTCCGAAAATTTCGCGCCGCAGGCCCCACAGCCGCGACGGCTGCATCTCCAGCCCGATGATGAACAGGAACATGACGACGCCGAGTTCGGCGACATGCAGGATGGCTTCCGATTCGGAAAAGATGCGGATGCCGAACGGGCCGATAACCACGCCGGCGGCGAGATAGCCGAGGATCGAGCCCAGGCCCATGCGTTTGAAGATCGGAACGGCGACGACGCCCGCGGCAAGCAGCGCCACCACCTGAATGAGATCGCTGCCCGATGCTTCCGCTGCCATGCCTCTTGTCCCCGTGTCTGACAGCACTCCTTGCATGCAGTGGGAGCTAGAGGCAAGGGCGGGAAGCCTGCCAGGACGGGTAGGTTGCCGTTGAAGCAATTCTCTCGGTGGAACAATGGTCGCCGCTTGCCTGCCGGACGTTCGGCATCTATATCTGCAAAATGTCTGACCATTCGTCCCGGCCGTCTTCACCGTCCCATATTCCGATGGATGCGCTTAGCGAAGTTCTGCAAGACTTTCGCTTGAGTGGCGTCAACTATGGCCGCTGTGAGCTCCGGCATCCATGGAGCATAGAATTTCCGCAACAACAGCTGCTTCGGTTTCACTTTGTCGGCCAGGGTCCGTGCTGGATTCACACGGAAGCGCAAGGCTGGCAGGAGTTGCGCGATGGCGATCTGGTGCTGCTGCCGCAAGGCATCGCCCATCGGCTGGCGAGCGCACCGGACGTTGAGGTCGACTCGCTCGAGGGCTGCCAGGTGATCAAGTTCGGCGGCAACGTCTGCGAAGTGGTACGGCAGGGAACGGGCGCGACGAGCACCCTTTTCTGCGGCTCGATGGCCTTGGGCTCCTGTGCGCTTAACCCGTTGATCACGTTGATGCCGCCTCTCATCAAGGGTTGCGACGTGGCCGGCAATGACCCTGTCGTCGGCCCTTTGCTGGCGGCGATGACGGTCGAGGCCGCGCAGCCGCAGATGGGCAGCGCCACCATTTTGTCGCGTATGGCGGATTTGCTGACAGCCCGGCTCATCCGCTGCTGGGTCAATTGCAATGGCGCTTCGACCACCGGTTGGCTCGCAGCCATCCGCGATCCGCATATCGGCCGTGCTCTGGCAGCCATGCACCGAAACCCCGGCCACAACTGGACGCTGGGAAGCCTGGCCGGCGTGGCAGGCCAATCGCGCTCGATTTTCGCCGAGCGCTTCAGCGCTGTCCTGGGCGAGGGTGCCGCACACTATCTCGCCCGTCTGCGGATGCAACTTGCCCGTGAGTTGCTGGGCCAAAACGGCTTGTCGGTTGCCGAAGTCGCTACCCGTTTGGGCTACGATTCAGAGGCATCCTTCGCTCGCGCGTTCAAGCGCATCACCAATGTTTCGCCAGGTGTTGTGCGTCGCACAATTCCCGGACGAATAGATATGAATTTCGGATTTTAGGGTACATATCATCCGGGCGGACTCGCCTATTTAAGATCTCCAAACTTTGGAGATCCTTCCGTGACTGACACAACATTACAGCTTGAAGACGCCGCGATTGGCCTTGACGCCGATGCACCAGCGGCATGGAGCGCAGCCACCTGGTTCGCGGTCATCTCATTGGCGGCCACCAGCTTTGCTCTGGTGTCCGCCGAATTCCTGCCGGCAGGCCTGTTGACGCCGATGGCGCGCGATCTCGGTATCAGCGAAGGCACGGCCGGACAGGTCGTCACCGCCACCGCTTCCGTCGGCGCCGTGACGGCCATGTTGAGCAATGTTCTCATCGGCCGATTGAACCGCAAGACGGTGCTGGTTGGCCTCATGGCCCTGGCGGTCGCTTCCAATATTCTGGCAGCGCTGGCGCCCAATTTCTGGCTGCTGTTGCTGGGCCGGGCCGGGCTGGGCATCGCGCTCAGCGCTTTCTGGGCGCTTTCGGTTGCTGTCGTGGCGAGGCTGGTTGGCGCCAATGCCACAGGTCGCGGCATGGCCATCGTCACCCTCGGCGTCTCGCTCGCCACCATAGCCGCGCCGTCGATGGGGGCATTGATCAGCGACTGGCTCGGATGGCGCAGCGCCATGGCCATGACAGCGGGGCTGGCCCTGGTTGCCATGCTGCTGCAGTTTCTCAGCCTGCCGACCTTGCCTGCAAGCGCAAGCAACAGCCTTGCCGACGTATTTCGGCTGACACGGCGGCGCGGCATTCAACTCGGCATGCTGGCCATCGTCTTGCTGATGACCGGGCATTTCGCCGGCTCAGTCTATGTGCGCCCCTTCCTCGAACACGTGACGCTGCTTGCAACCGGGCCGATTGCGCTCGCCCTGCTCGGATTTGGCATCGCCGCAGTGGTCGGCAACATTGCCGGCGGCCGCTTGGCCGATGCCAATATCCGCACGGCGCTCGTGATCACCGCTGCGTTGATGGCGTTTGCGGCGCTGGCATTGGTGCTTTGGGGTGTGCACATCGGGGCTGCCTTCGGCTTCGTCACCCTTTGGGGCCTGGCCTTCGGCATGGGACCGGTGGTGCTGCCGACCAATCTGTCCCGAGCGGCACCTGACGCGCTGGAAGCGGCGGGCAGCCTGATGGTCGTCTCTTTCCAGGTCGCCATCACCATTGGCGCGGTTGTCGGCGGCTATGTCGTGGACAACTACGGCGCGACGGCGCCCTTGACGCTTACCGCCATCCTTGCCGCATCGACAGCTTTGCTGGCGCTGCTACAGCCTCGCAGCTGAACCCTGCTCCAACTGATGCGGCGGCCTGACTCCGGGCCGCCGCGATGTTGCAGCCGCGTTACACAAGTTTATGCGGTGCGCGCGTTGCGTTTTGCCGCAATCGGCGGCTAAGGGACGCTTCGGCTTCGGCCGTTTGAAGGCAGCGACGATCAAGTTCTGCCTTTGTGAGGAGATGACTGACATGAAGAAGTTTTTGCTCGTTGGCGTGGGTGTCGCCATGCTTGCCGCATCGGCCTGTTCCAAGGCGCCAGAATGCACGCAGGAGATTGCGGCCAAGAAGGCCCAGGAGATGACCGCCGCGCTGCAGGAGGCGATCACCAAGGATCCGTCCAAGGCGGCTGACCTGACGGCCAAGGTGCAAGCGGTGACCACCAAATATCAGGGCGCCACGACGCTGGACGAGGCCTGCAAGGCCTATGACGAACTGACGGCCGCCATCAAGGGCTGATTTTCGTTCGGGGATTGAAGAAGGCGGTGGCTCGGGGAGCCACCGCCTTTTTTGCTGGCCGCTGCCGGGAACTCAGTTCTTCGCGATGGCACCGACTTCGACGGCATCGACGCGCTTGAGGCTCATGCCGATCACCGGCACCAGTTGCTGGTCGACGCGCACGGCGATGGTCACCGTCATCGAATTGTCGTCGGGAATGCGGGCCTGCATGACGCCGCGCAGCTGGTTGCGGTTGATGGTGAAGACCACCTTGCGAGGGTCGACGACATTGCCGCCGATAATGTCGAGGCCCGAACCCGCGGCGCCGCCCATGAAGTTGCCCTTGTAGTCGCGTCCCTTGCGCTCGACGGTCGCTGACATTTTCTGGGTGAAGACACCGACCCGGCAGTCGCCGTCGAGCGACATGCCCGTCTTGTCGTCAGGCGTCGAACCATCGAAGCTGCAGGTGAATTTCGTGCCCTTGTACTTGCCGGCGACGATCTCGCCCGGGCCGACCCATTTGCCTTCGACGGTGCGGAAGAATTGCTTGTCCGGTTCGGCTGCAGAGGCTTTCCCGGCCAGGCCCAGAGGTGCAGCAAGCGCGACCAAGGGCAGGACGCAGGACAAGATTACGCTTTTCATAGACGACACCCGGCAACAAGGAGGCTGTTGTTGGACGACCATGAACAAGATTGGTTAATGCTTGGTGACCACGAGAGGCCGTTCACTTGTCGGCGGCGGGTGTTTCACTCTCTTTTTTGGTCGCGAACGAGGTCAGCGCCGACAGGAAATCGCCCATGCCCGGCCGCCGGACGGCAATGAAGGGCAGGGGCCGCGCCGTCTCCATCGCAGCGATGCCGATGCGCGCCGTCATCATGCCGTTGACGACACCTTCGCCGAGTTTCGCCGAAAGCCGCGCGGCAAGGCCATGGCCAACGATCTGCTGGACAAAGCTGTCGCCGACGGCGATCGAGCCGGTCACTGCCAGATGGGCGAGAACGCTGCGCGCCAGCCGGAAGAAGCCCAGCGTGCCGGGCCGGCCGCCGTAAAGCTCGGACAGGCGGCGAATGAGGCGCCCGGCCTCGAAGACGACATAGGCGACGTCGACAAGCGCGCGCGGGCTGACGGCGGTGACCAGCGACACACGCTTGGCTGCTTCCAGGATCATCACCTTGGCCCTGGCGTCGAGGCCCCCAAGAATCTCGGTTTCGGCCAGCCGCACCAGGTTGCCGCCATCGATGATCTCGCCGCGCAGTTCGGCCAGCGAGCGCCTGCCGGCCGCCGTTTCTGGTTTCGCCGACACAAAGGCCGAGAGTTCGTCGACGACGGCCCTTGCGGCCTTCGGATCGTCGCGCGCCACGGCATCGAGCGCCCGTTTTTGCAGTTTTTCGACCTCGGCCAGCCGGGCGATGGCCAGGAATTCGCGCACCAGCACCACCACGAGCGCCAGCACGGCGATTGCGGCCATGGCAGCCGCCAGCCAGCCCAGCCACGCTGCGCGCTCGAACAGATCGCGAATGAGCTGGTCGGTCCACAGGCCGACGGCCAGCGAAACCAGCACGCCGACCGCGCCGAAAAACAGGCTGGCAAACAGCGAACGCTTGCGCGGCGCGGTCGCCGGCGGCGGCTCGGCGGCGACGATATCGGGTTCGTCGAAGATGTCGATTTCGGCCGGCACGACAACGGGGCGGGGCTTGCGCGTCGGCAGCGGCTCAGCACGGCTATGGGCCTGCTTCGGTTCGGCCTCCGGCTCGATACGGAAAGCTGCCGGCTTGCGGGGCGCGGTCATGCCAGATGGTCTCCGATCAGGAACTGCAAGGCGCGGTCGAGCCTGATGTGCGGCAACGACAGCATGACGCCTTCGGCAGTGCGTTCGAGCTTTGGCGGCCGAAAGCGCACGAAACGGATCGCCGGGTCGTCGCTGCTCTGCCGGTGGTCGGCTTCCGAAACATCGAAAACCGCTTCAATTTTCTCCGGCAAGTCACCGGGAAATATGGCGGTTTCGGTTTTGCCGTCGAAGGTTTCGCCATTGATCCTCTCGCCCTTCAGCGGCGTACCGATGATCACCGGCAGCGTCTCGCGGCCCTGTTTGACCGTGCCTTCGCGTGTCGCGCGCACTGCCGCCATGGCGACCACGTCGACATCGGCACCGGTAAAATTCGCTCGCGCCACGGCCCGGTCGGCAAGCCGCCGCACGATCGCCTGCAGCCGGTCATGGCTTTCGTGGTGCAGATGGTCGGCCTTGGTCGCAGCGACCAGAATGCGGTCGATGCGGCGCGAAAACAGGTCGGTGAGGAAATTGCCCCGTCCAGGGCGGAAACAGGAGAGGATCTCGGTCACCGCGCGCTCTAAGTCGGCCATTGCGCCGGGGCCGGCGTTCAGCGCCTGCATGGCGTCGATCAGCACGATCTGGCGGTCGAGGCGGGTGATGTGTTCGCGAAAGAACGGCTTCACCACATGCGTCTTGTAGGCCTCGTAGCGGCGCTCCATCATCGCCTGCAGCGAGCCGGAGCGCGGGCGTCGTTCGCCCTTGAGCAGCAAGGGCGCGAAGGTCAGCGCCGGCGAACCCTCGAGGTCGCCAGGCATGAGGAAACGGCCGGGCGGCAAGGTCGAGAGCGCCCGTTCGTCGAGCTTGCAGGCCTTGAGATAGGCGGCAAAGCTTTCGGCCAGCCGGCGCGCCGTCATTTCGTCAGCGTCGGCATTGGGATCGATCGTCGCCGACAGCGCCCGCCAGTCCTGCGAGAGGTCGTGACGCACCGGCAGCATCGCCATTTCGAAGGCTTCGCGCGAGAAATCGGCGAAGGACTTGCCGAGCAGCGGCAAGTCGAGCAGCCATTCGCCGGGGTAGTCGACAATGTCGACCGACAACCGCCCGCTGGAAAACATGCGGTTCCAGCCGGAGGCCGATTCATATTCGATGGTGAGCCTGAGTTCGGAAATGGCGCGCGTCGAGTCCGGCCAGACGCGGCCGTTGACGAGGGCGGCGATATGGTCCTCGTACTGGAAGCGCGGCACCGCGTCGTCGGGCTGCTCCTCGAGAAAGGCGCGCGCGATGCGTCCGGACTTCTGCGCCTCGAACAGCGGCAGGCGTCCACCATGGATCAGATTGTGGACAAGAGCCGAGATGAACACCGTCTTGCCGGCACGGGAAAGGCCGGTGACGCCGAGCCGCAGCGATGGCGAAAACAGCCCGCTTGCCCGCCCCGACAGTGTATCCAGGGCAATTCTCGCTTCGTCTGTGAATGTCGTCAGCGATGATGCCAAAATCTGTTCTCTCGGGCCTCGGTCCGCCCCGATATAGGCTTTGCATCCGCAGTTTGAAATGGCGTCCGGAACGCTCAGAGATCGGCGGGCGTCAGGAAGGCTTCGAGATAGCCGGCACCTTGTGCGGCCTCGGTGAGGGTGCCGTTGAAGCGCACGACCGCCAGGCCCGAGGTCGGGAAACCATGGTTCATGATGGCCCGCGCCGCTTCGTCGCCGTCGCCCGAGACCGCCATGGCAAGGTCTTCCGTCATTGGATTGTGGCCGATGACCAGCAGCGAGCCTAGGCCGCCATTGCCGCGGATGATGGCGAGATAGCCGGCAGCATCTTCGCTGTAGAGCGTGTCGAAGAACAGCACCCGGCCGGTGTCGGTGTGGCCGGCTATGCCCTCCAGCGTCTGGCGCGCCCGCTTGGCGTTGGAGCAGAGCGTGATATCGGGAATGTAGTTGCGGGCACGCATCGCCGTCCCCATCATTTCGGCATCGGCAATGCCCGATGCGTCGAGCGGGCGGTCGAAGTCGCGCACGCCGGGCAGCGCCCATCCAGCCTTGGCATGCCGCAACAGATACAGTGTGCTCACCGGACCCCCATGGTGTGCTGCCCATCAATGACACAATCGGATTAGCCACGAGAACGGCCCACCGCACAATGGGCCGCGACACCCAAGCGCAACGAATCATGTGCGAATTCGCCCGCGCCCTTGCTGTGGAAGGCTTTGCCGGGGCTCGCTGCATACGGCATTAACAATTGCGTGAAACGCGCGCTGATTACGCTTGTGCAGCCCCCTCTGCGCGAATATATAGGCGCGAAATTTGGGGTTGTTGGGTGAGTCGAATGAACGATATCTCTACCGCCGATTACGTACCCTCCGAAGACGAGCCGTTCATGAACGAACGGCAGAAATCATACTTCCGCCTGAAGCTCGTCACCTGGAAGAACGACATACTGCGCGAAGCGCGCGAAACTCTCGAAATCCTGCAGCAGGAAAATGCCAACCACCCCGATCTCGCCGATCGGGCTTCTTCTGAAACCGACCGCGCCATCGAGCTTCGCGCCCGCGACCGCCAGCGCAAGCTCATTTCAAAGATCGATTCGGCGCTGCAGCGCATCGATGAAGGCACTTACGGCTATTGCGAGGAAACCGGCGAACCGATCGCGCTGAAGCGTCTCGACGCGCGCCCGATCGCGACCCTGTCGATCGAAGCGCAGGAGCGCCACGAGCGCCGCGAGAAAGTCTATCGCGACGATTGAGCCGCAGCCATCAGGCAGAACTGTTCATTAGAAATGGCCGGGTTTCCCGGCCATTTCTGTTTTTGCGCGGAGCTTCCGGGTTTTTGCCGCACTAAGTCTCGGTTCGAAAGAGATCATGCGCAAGAATGGTATAGATCCACACTCCGGTCAGGACCGGCCGGGGTTCCGGTAGGATTTATCGCTTCTGGCTGGCGAGCTCGCCGAGCAGCTTGGTCATCTCGTCATCCAGCGAAGCCGGCGCTTTCGCCGCCGGCTTGCTGGCGTGCGAATCATCAAGCGAGACCTCGAGTTCCCGCATCAGCGTGTCGTCGATGGACTCGCGCTTCGGTGGCGGCGGGGCCTGCCGGGCGGTGTTGGCGGCCGAGCCATAGGCCGGCAGCGGCGTCACGTTGCTCGCCTGGTAGATTTGGGTTGGTTTTGGCGCCGGTGCTGCCTGGCGTGGCGGAACGGCGGCAGGGGCCGCTTTTACCGGTTGCGGCGGTGGCGCCTGCCTTGCAGGTGCGGCGGGGGCGGGTTGTGCCGCGCGCGGACGCGGCGCCTGTTGCTGCTGGCCACCGCCGCCGCCATCGCCGGTCAAAGCCGGACGGCGTGGCGCCGCCAGCCTGATATCGCGCTCGACGACGACGTCGGTCGGGCCGCCGATCAAGATCAGATGTTCGATATCGTCACGACGGATGAGCACCAGCCGGCGGTGGCTGTCGACCGCGGTGGCGTCCATGACCGCCAGCCGCGTCTTGCGGTTCCTGCCGCCGGCAACGAAGGTGCCGAAAGTCAGGTTGCGGACCAGCCTGATGATGACAAGCACGATGACCAGCAGGACAAGGGCGGCAAACGTCCACAGCAGCGCTGCGGCATATCCAGGACCCGCCACGCTATCCAGCCACTGCATCGGTGCCCCCAAATCGGTTTTTGAAGTGGAGGCGACACTAGACCGTTGCGACCGGGCACCGCAAGTTACCTTCACGCTTCATGAACAGCTTGAAACACCGGCGCGTCATTTTTATCAGACATTTGCCGCCAAGGCCTTTTCCGGATTAGGAGAATGTGATTCAACCGGCCGGGGGCGGTGTCGGACAAACTCACGAGCAGGGGGCATATGGCCAGGGAAACGCGCGGCGATTTCTATCCGGTTCCGATCGTCGACCAGAACACGCGGCCAGGCGCGGTTACCCGGCTCATCGTCTTCATCATCGTCTTGACCGGGGCCGCGATCGTTTTCGGCATTTTCCGCGAGCGTCTTGGCGATCCCTTCCTGCTCGGCATGCTGGGCGTGCTTGCCATGATCGGCGTCGGCTTCCTGTTCGCCACGGCCATCGGCTTCGTGCAGATCGCGCCGCGTTCGACCGGGGATGAACTGTCGAAGGCCTTCGTCGATTCGATGTCGCAGGGCCTGATCGTCACCGACACCAAGGGCCGCGTCGTCTACGCCAATCGCGCCTATGCCGAGATGACCGGTGCCGCGTCGGCAGCTGATCTGAAGACGGTCGAAGGCCTGCTTTCCGATGTTCCCGAAGCCTCGGTGACCGTATACCGGCTGGCCTCGGGCCTGCGCGACGGCCAGGCCGGCGACGGCGAATTCCGGCTGGCGCAGTCGATCCGGCCCGGCGCCGAACCCGGCGCGCGCTGGTACCGGGCGCGGGCCCGCACTTTCAGCGTTCCCGGCCAGCGGCTGCCCATGCTCGCCTGGCAGCTCGCCGATATCTCGCAGGAACGGGCAGAGCAGGAGCGTTTCTTCCTTGACCTGCAGAAGGCCATCGACCATCTCGACCACGCGCCGGCCGGCTTCTTCTCGGCCGACCAGGAGGGCCGCGTCACCTACATCAACGCCACGCTCGCCGAATGGCTGGGCATTGACCTCGCGAGCTTCACGCCCGGCGCGGTCACGCTGCCGGAAATCGTCGCCGGCGACGGCATGGCGCTGGTGCGCTCGGTCAAGGCCGATCCCGGCACCACCCGCAACGCCGTCATCGACCTCGATCTGACGACGACAACAGGCGAAGCGCTGCCGGTGCGCTTCATGCACCGCGTTTCGGCCAGCCGCGAGGGGACCAACGGCCCGACGCGCACCATCGTGCTCAACCGCACGCAAGGGGAGGACGCGTCCGCCGACCTGCGCGCGTCGGAAGTGCGCTTCACCCGCTTCTTCAACTCGACGCCGATGGCGATTGCCGGCGTCGACGCCAGCGGCCGCATCCTGCGCACCAACGCGCCGTTCCTGTCGCTGTTTTCCTCCGTCGTCGATCGCGATGCCGTCGACCGCCGCGTGCGGCTGGATACCGTCATCCACGAGCGCGATCGCCCGGCCTTTGCCGCCGCCTTCGAAAAGGCGCGGCTGAGGCAGGCCGACATCGAGCCGATCGACACGCTGCTGCCCGGCAATGAGGAGCGCCACATCCGCTTCTACGTCAACGCGGTCGCCGACGGCACCGGCGGCGAGGGTGCAGAGGAATCGGCCATCGTCTATGCCGTCGACACCACCGAGCAGAAGGCGCTCGAGGGCCAGATGGCGCAAAGCCAGAAAATGCAGGCAGTCGGCCAGCTCGCCGGCGGCATTGCCCACGACTTCAACAATGTGCTGACCGCCATCATCATGGCGTCGGACCTTTTGTTGACCAATCATCGCCCGTCGGACCCGTCCTTTCCCGACATCATGAACATCAAGCAGAACGCCAACCGGGCGGCCTCGCTGGTGCGGCAGCTGCTCGCCTTCTCTCGCAAGCAGACGCTGCGGCCGGAAGTGCTGAACCTGACCGACGTGCTTGCCGACCTCAGGATGCTGCTTGCCCGCCTGGTCGGTAACGACATCAAGCTGAAGGTCGACCATGGCCGCGACCTGTGGCCGGTCAAGGTCGACATCGGCCAGTTCGAGCAGGTGGTGGTCAATCTCGCGGTCAATGCGCGCGACGCCATGCCGGCCGGCGGCGATCTCACCGTGCGCACCCGAAATGTCACGGCCGAAGAGTGCAAGAGCTTTGCCTACCGCGAACTCACCCCGGCCGACTATGTCGTGGTCGAGGTCGAGGATACCGGTTCAGGCATTGCGCCGGACGTGCTGAAGAAGATCTTCGAGCCCTTCTTCACCACCAAGGAAGTCGGCAAGGGCACGGGACTCGGCCTGTCGATGGTCTACGGCATCATCAAGCAGACCGGCGGCTTCATCTTCTGCGATTCCGAAGTCGGCAAGGGCTCGACCTTCCGTATCTTCCTGCCGCGCCATATAGCCGAGGCGAAGAAGCCGGGTGAAGTCGGCGAAGCGCCGGCAGCCCCGGTGAAAGCCGCCGATCCCGGCAAGGACCTGTCGGGCTCGGCCACCGTGTTGCTGGTCGAGGATGAGGACGCCGTGCGCATGGGCGGCTCGCGGGCGCTGACCTCGCGCGGCTACACCGTGCACGAGGCGTCCTCGGGCGTCGAGGCGCTGGAAGTCTTCGAAGCGCTCGGCGGCAAGGTCGATATCGTTGTGTCCGACGTGGTGATGCCGGAGATGGACGGACCGACGCTGCTTGGCGAATTGCGCAAGCGCCAGCCCGACATCAAGTTTGTCTTCGTGTCCGGCTATGCCGAAGATGCCTTCGCCCGGAACCTGCCGCCCGACGCGCAATTCGGCTTCCTGCCGAAGCCATTCTCGCTCAAACAACTGGCCACCGTCGTCAAGGACGTGCTCGAATCCTGATGCATGTCGCTCAAAAGTGGCCCCGGTTTTGAGAAAACGACATGCATAAAACAAAAGCCTAAAGTGCGTCGCAAGCGACGCGCTTTAGATCTCCCTAATTCACCGCTTGCGCAATGACGTGACGCTGCCATGATTGCAGGCGAAAGGGGCGCGGGTTTTGGGGAGCATGTCGTGACGCCGCACAACGAGGCAGCTAAGGGTGACTATGCCGCAACGGTGCTGTTGCCGGGCGATCCGCAGCGCGCCGAGTGGATGGCGAAGACGTTTCTGGAGGCGCCGCGCTGCGTCAACCGTCGCCGGGGCGCGCTGGGCTTTACCGGCCTCTATCGCGGTCGTCCCGTCAGCATCCAGGCCACCGGGATCGGTGTCCCGTCCTTCCTGGTCTATGTGCATGAGCTGCTGGACTTCCACGGCGTCAAGACACTGATCCGCACCGGAACCTGCGGTGGTCTGACCGCCGATGTGCCGCTGCGTTCCGTGGTGATCTCACAATCGGTGCGCGCCGAAAGCGAGCGAAGCGGCCAGGTCTTCGGCCTCTACGATGCCGCTGCCGGGCCCGATCCGGGCCTGTTCGCCCACGCCTTGGCCTGCGCCGCTCAACTCGGCATCGACCATCAGGCAGGGCTGACCATCTGCAGCGATGTATTCTATCACCCGGAAGGGCGCGCTCGATTCGCTGAGGCACAGGCGCTTGACGCGCTTGCCGTCGACATGGAAACCAGCGCGCTCTACCGCATCGCGGCGCATTTCGGCGCCCGCGCGCTGTCGCTGCTGACCGTCGTCGACAATATCGTGACCGAGGAGCTAACCGCCTATTCCGAACGTCAGGCGCTGTTCACCGACATGGCGCGGCTCGGGCTCGAGGTTGCGGCCGAGGGATAAGCAATTCCAGGAAAAGTGTGAAACGGTTTTCCTGGGAAAAGCGCGTTGTGCTTTCCCTAGGGAATTGCGTCAAACAAAAACCTGGAGCGGTTCGGCGTTTCCGCGAAACGATGAACCGCTCCAGCTTCAGGCGGCTTGGCGCTTCGGCGTCAGCTCATCCATGTCAGGCCGGTGACCGCGCAGATAGAGCGCGCAGGTGGTGCGCAGCATCGAGGCGAAGTTCGGAATGGCGCCGTTGATCTCGATCGCCTCGTCATAGAGTTTCGAGATGAACTTCGGCGTCGTCAGGCCCTGGCTGTCGGCGATCTCGTCCAGCAATGCCCAGAATGTCGCCTCAAGCTGGATGCTGGTCGAGTGTCCGTCGATGCGGATCGACCGGTTGATCTGTCGGTAGCCCTCCGGATCCTGGCCGGCAAAAACCCTGCACATTCCCTACCTCCCGATATTATTGGTTTTGGGCGCAATGAGTCGCGCCTTCAATCCTATTTTTGTCCAGCCATTTTCAGCCCGAAAGCCGCAAACGGCAATCGGACTTTGGTCTTTAGGCGCAGACATAGCACCGATTGCAAATTTAGCCGTGGTAACCGGCTGCCACCACCTTTTATCAGTGCCGCCCATAATCGCCTCCAGCATGCAGCGACGGAGACTGATTTGGCGAAGGCGATCCATTCCATGATCCGGGTTCTCGATGAGGCCCGATCCGTCGATTTCTACAGAAACGCTTTCGGGCTCGACGTCGCCGACAGGCTGGATTTCGAGACATTCACGCTGATTTACCTCGCCAACCCCGAAACCGGGTTCGAACTCGAACTCACTGTGAACAAGGGCCGCACCGAACCTTATGGGCTTGGCGATGGTTACGGCCATCTGGCGGTCTCGGTCGCCGACCTCGACAGCGAGCATGACCGAATCGGCGCGCTCGGCTTCAATCCGAAGAAGATCGTCGAGTTCAACCGCGACGGGACGCGGATCGCCCGCTTTTTCTTCATCGAGGATCCCGACGGCTACAAGATCGAGGTTCTGCAGCGTGGAGGGCGCTTCCAGTAGGGGATTATTCGGCCGCGCTCAGCCGCGCGGACGCCAGCAACGGCGCTCTTCAGGGGCGCAAATAGCAAGCAGGGAGGAACAAATGGTCACGATCTATGACGGAAAGCCCGGGCTCTCACGTCGTGAACTTCTCAGACGCGGTGGCATCGGCGCGCTGCTCGTCGTCTCCGGCAGCGCCGTCATCAGCCCCGAAAATGCCTGGGGGCTCGAGACATCCGCACTCAAGCCCGAAACCATGGCGACGCTGATCCAGATGGCGCGCGACATCTATCCGCACGATCAGGTGCCCGACAAATACTACGCCATTGCCGTGAAGGGTCATGACGAGCAGGCCGGCAAGGACGCCGCCTACAAGACGATGATCGAAGACGGCATCGCCGACCTCGACAAGAAGTCGGGCGAGGGCGGCTATCGCGGCCTTGGTTGGGAAGAGCAGCGCGTCGCCGTGCTGCAGCAGATCGAGGCGACGCCGTTCTTCCAGTCCATTCGCGGCGGCCTCGTCGTCAGCCTCTACAACCAGCCGGAGGTGTGGCCGATCTTCGGCTACGAGGGCGAGTCCTACTCCAGGGGCGGCTACATCGCGCGCGGTTTCGACGACATCGAGTGGCTCTAGAGCCCTTGTCGTTTTGAACCCCCCGCAAACAGGAATTCATGGGAGGAAACCATGGCAGCTTCATTTGATCTCAAGAACGACAATGTCGTCGTCATCATCGGCTCCGGCGCCGGCGGCGGCACGCTCGGCAACGAACTCGCCCAGAAAGGCGTCGATGTCGTCATCCTCGAGGCCGGCGCCCGCCACGAGTATGAGGACTTTATCAACGACGAGTGGGCCTCCTTCAGCCAGCTCGCCTGGACGGACAAGCGCACGACGTCCGGCGACTGGCGGGTGTCGAAGGATTTCCCCAATTTGCCGGCCTGGATCGTCAAATCGGTCGGCGGCTCGACCACGCACTGGGCCGGCGCCTCGCTGCGCTTCCAGGAGCATGAGTTCAAGACGCTTTCGACCTACGGAAAGATTGAGGGCGCCAACCTGCTGGATTGGCCGGTCACGCTGGCCGAGCTGGAGCCTTACTATGCCAAGGCCGAAGCCAAGATGGGCGTTACCGGCACCAACAACTGGCCGCGGCTGCCCGGCAACAACAACTTCAAGGTGCTGAAGGCCGGCGCCGACAAGCTCGGCTACAAGGAATGCCATACCGGCAACATGGCCATCAACTCGGTCGAGCGCGACGACCGCAACTCCTGCCAGCAGACCGGTTTCTGCTTCCAGGGCTGCAAATGGGGCGCCAAATGGTCGACGCTCTACACCGAGATTCCCAAGGGCGAGGCGACAGGTCATCTCGAAGTCAGGCCGAATGCCATGGCGATCAAGATCAACCACGACGCTTCAGGCAAGGTGACCGGCGTCGTCTATGCCGACAAGGATGGCAAGCTGCAGGAGCAGAAGGCCCGCATCGTGGCCGTCGCCGGCAATTCGATCGAAAGCCCGCGCCTGCTGCTGAACTCCGAGTCGGCGAAATTCCCGCACGGGCTTGCCAATTCGTCGGGGCAGGTCGGCAAGAACTACATGCGCCACACCACCGGCTCGGTCTACGCCATCTTCGACAGACCGGTGCACATGTATCGCGGCACCACCATGGCCGGCATCATCCGCGACGAGGCGCGCCATGACCCGTCGCGCGGCTTTGTCGGCGGCTACGAGTTCGAGACGCTATCGCTCGGTCTGCCCTTCATGGCCGCCTTCCTCAATCCCGGCGGCTGGGGTCGTTCCTTCACCACCGCGCTCGACCACTATGACCACATGGCCGGCCTGTGGATCGTCGGCGAGGACATGCCGCGCGAGGAAAACCGCATCTCGCTGCACAAGGACGAGAAGGATGCGCACGGCATGCCGATCGCCGACGTGCATTTCGACGACCATCCCAACGACACGGCGATGCGCAACCATGCCTACAAGCAGGCCACAGCGCTTTACGATGCGGTTGGCGCGACGCGCTCATTCCCCACGCCGCCCTACCCCTCGACCCACAATCTCGGCACCAACCGGATGAGCGAGAAGGCGGAAGACGGCGTCGTCAACAAGCACGGCCAGGCGCATGACATCAAAAACCTGTTCGTGTCGGACGGCAGCCAGTTCACCACCGGTGCGGCGGAAAACCCGACGCTGACCATCGTGTCGCTGGCGATTCGCCAGGCCGAATACATCGCCGCGCAAATGTCGGCCAAGACGATCTGAGCCGTCCTCCCGGACCGCTACGCGGAACGCGCATGGGCGCGTTCCGCACTTTTATCTCCCGAGATTGACTAGGCGCCGACGGGCTGCCCGTCCTTGCGGCGGATGGCGACGACGGACGGCCGCGGCAACTGGCCGTCTTTGAAATCGGGCCACAGCGTCTGCACCTTGTCGAGTGTCTCGGCGTCTTCCGCAGGGTGCTGTACCGACAGGAACAGCGTGGTGCCGTCCGGCGTGAAGCATGGGCCGGTCGCCTCAGCACCGTGCGGGCAGGTGAACAGCAGTTTCGGCAGGCCGCGCGCCGCACCTTCGGTGTCGACGCCGTAGACGCCGTCGGGCAGGTCGAAATCATTGGCGCCGTCGGTCGCCACCCACAGCCGACCGGCCGGGTCGAAGGTGATGTTGTCGGGGCAGACGAACCAGCCATTGTCGGACGTATCGGGATGGAAGGTGGCGCCGACTTTTGCATCCTTCGGATTGCCGCAGAGCACGAACAGGTCCCAGGCATACTTTTCCGCCGTGTGGTCGGCGTCCGCGCCGCGCCCGCCGGGCGGGATCAGTTCGACGATATGGCCCCAGAGGTTCTCCGGCCGGGTGTTCGCCGGATTGACCTTCGACTGGTCGCGCTTCTTGTTCTTGGTCATCACTGCATAGACGCGGCCGGTCACCGGATTGGTCTCGATGTCCTCAGGCCGGTCCATCGGCGTGGCGCCGAGCGCGTCGGCGGCAAACCGCGTCTTCAGCAGCACTTCGGCCTGGTCGGCAAAACCGTTCTCGGCGGTGAGCTTGCCCTGGCCATGCACCAGCGGCAGCCATGTCATCGAGCCGTCGGCATCGAAGCGGGCGACCGACAGCACGCCGTCATCGAGCAGATCGGCGCCAGAGGCCGGGTTGGCCTTGTCATAGGCCTTGGCCGAGACGAAGCGGTACATGTATTCGAAATAGTCGTCGTCACCCATATAGACGACGACGCGGCCGTCCTTGTTGAGGACCACGGTCGACGCTTCATGCGACATCCGTCCGAGTGCAGTGCGCTTTGCCGGCTTGGACTGCGGATCGTAAGGGTCGATCTCGACCACCCAGTCGAAGCGGTTGGCTTCGTTTGGTTCCTTGTCGAGGTTAAAGCGGTCGTGGAACCGGCCGCGGCCATAGATGTCGGAGCCGTCGAAACCGTAGCGGTCGAGCAGGTCGGCGGTCGGTGCCCTCTTCGGATCGCCGCCGAAAATATCGGACACGCCTTCCTCGCAGGTCAGCACCGTGCCCCACGGGGTAAAACCGCCGCTGCAATTGTAGCTGGTGCCGAGCACTTTGGTGCCGGTGGCGTCGGCCGTGGTCTTCATCAAGGCATGGCCGGCGACCGGCCCGGAAACCGTCATTTCAGTGTTGGCGGTGATGCGGCGGTTGAGCGGGCTGTCGGCCACGGTTTCCCACTTGCCGTCCTTCAACTGCACTTCGACGATGGAATGGCCCATCGCGGCCATGCCGAGATCGACCTGTTCCTTGGTCATCGTCTTGCCGGCATCGTCCTCGGTCATCCCGGGAAACATCACATTGGGCGAGATGTATTCATTGTTGACGCAGAGCAGGCCGTGGTCGGAATTCACCGTGCCCTTGGGCAGCGGCATGAAGGCGATGTAGTCGCAGTTGTAACCGAAGCGTTTCTCCTGCTCGTCGGCGGCGACTTTGTTCCCGTCGAATTCGGCGAGGCCGGCGGCGAGCGGATCGCCCCAGCGCGCGACGACGGTTGTCTCATAGCCTTCAGCGGCGGCATGGGTCTTGTCATAGACGCGCTTCAACTCGGGAAAACCGAGCGTCGATTGCGCTGCCGCGGCATGCGTTTCGCCGGCAAACAAGGAGCCGACAAAGCTGCCGCCGGCAAGCAGCGCGCCGGAGGCAAGACTGCCTTTCAAAAGAGACCGGCGCGAGACGCGCTCGGCAATGACGTCGCGGATGACGGGGGAGGATGAAGACGGTGCGTTGGCCATGGTGTCTGCCTCTCAGGGTGGATGTTACGGCGCACCGCTGCCCTAGTCTGCTTCGGCAACATCCGCATGACATGAGGGGAAGGTTTTGGCGCAGGCGACTGCAAGAGTGGTTGGCCCGGCTCAGCCCTTGGTGCAGGTCGAGGCGGTGAAGGCGCCGTCGGGCTGCCTCAGGATGATGTCGAACGACGGGGTGGTCTCGCCGTCCAGCGTTGCTTGCGTCATGGAGACGGTGTTGCCGCCAGTGGTGTAGCCGCCCAGCGGGCCTAGCCAGGTGATCTCGCCATTGGCGTTCATCTGATAGTTATAGCCTTGCGGCGCGGTGCCGAACGTCACCGGGCCGCTATAGACATTGCCCTTGATGGTGATGTCACCGAGGTTGAGGAAGGCGCCGAGCAGATAGACTTCGCAGTGATAGGTGCCGTCTGGCAGCTTGCCATCGCTGAAGTCGGCGCGCGCGGCTTCGCTCGTTGCCATCAGCAGCAGGATGCCGGAAATGCATGAGATACGGGATGTCATCGGGTCACTCGTTTGCGGAGTGAGCTTGCCCCATTTTTGCGCCGTGCCGCAATATTGTTCGTCCGCATGCCGCGGCTGAGTTCAAAATCTAGGCACTTGTCATAATTGGGCGAAAATTAGGCAAAACCCTTGTGCGCTGCGCAAATTTCCCTCAATCAATTTTTAACCGGCTGCCTTTGTTTTCTTTAGGCTAATATAATAATCGGCTGATAACGTTAGATTATCCCCCATTTCCGAGAGTCGCGTTTGCGTTTGGCACGGCTGTTGCATTGCATGGTTGCGCTGCAATCAACCAGCTTGGGAGTGTTCGGTATGAGGGGTAATTTCGCGACAATAACAAAAATGTTTTCGGCCGGCGTGGTCGCTGCCGGCCTGTCGATGTCGTCTCCGGCCAAGGCCGCCGAAGACACGATCAAGGTCGGCATTCTGCATTCGCTGTCGGGGACCATGGCGATTTCGGAGACGACGTTGAAAGACGCCATGCTGATGCTCATCGAAGAGCAGAACGCCAAGGGCGGCCTGCTGGGCAAGAAGCTGGAAGCCGTCGTTGTCGATCCGGCGTCCAACTGGCCGCTCTTCGCCGAAAAGGCACGCGAGCTGATTTCGAAGGACAAGGTCGCCGCCGTGTTCGGCTGCTGGACCTCGGTGTCGCGCAAATCGGTGCTGCCGGTGTTTTCCGAACTCGACAACATCCTGTTCTATCCCGTCCAGTATGAGGGCGAGGAAAGCGAGCGCAACGTGTTCTACACCGGCGCCGCGCCAAACCAGCAGGCGATCCCAGCCGTCGACTACCTCATGAGTGAGGATGGCGGCTCGGTGAAGCGCTGGGTGCTGGAAGGCACCGACTATGTCTATCCTCGCACCACCAACAAGATCCTCGAGGCCTATCTGAAGGCCAAGGGCGTCGCCGCCGAAGACATCATGGTCAACTACACGCCGTTCGGCTTCTCCGACTGGCAGACCGAAGTCTCGGCGATCAAGAAATTCGGTTCGGCCGGCAAGAAGACCGCCGTCGTCTCGACCGTCAACGGCGACGCCAACGTTCCCTTCTACAAGGAGCTCGGCAACCAGGGCATCAAGGCCGAGGACATCCCGGTCATGGCCTTCTCGGTCGGCGAGGAAGAACTGGCCGGTCTCGACACCGCGCCGCTGGTCGGCCATCTCGCCGCCTGGAACTATTTCGAGAGCGTCGACACGCCGGAAAACAAGAAGTTCATCGCTGACTGGCACAAGTTCATCAAGAACGACAAGCGCACCACCAATGACCCGATGGAAGCCCACTATATCGGCTTCAACATGTGGGTGAAGGCGGTCGAGAAGGCCGGCACCACCGATCCGGACAAGGTCATCGACGCCATGGTCGGCGTGTCCGTGCCGAACCTGACCGGCGGCTATTCGACGATGATGCCGAACCATCACATCACCAAGCCGGTGCTGATCGGCGAGATCCAGGCCGACGGCCAGTTCGAGACCGTGTCGCAGACGCCCGGCCTCGTGATGGGCGACGAGTGGTCCGATTATCTGCCCGACTCCAAGGACCTGATCTCGGATTGGCGTGCGCCTCTGTCCTGCGGCAACTTCAACGTTGCCACCGGCAGGTGTGGCGGCAAGGGCACGAACTGATCCCTCCCGGGACTGGCCGATCCAAGGCCAGAGACCGCAAGGCGTCCGGGCGCTTCAGTCCGCCCGGACGCCAAATTCCACCTCCCGGAAAAGTATCTGAACGGATGATCCTGTTACGCGCTTTCGGTCTCATGCTGGTGTTGCTGATGGCAAGTCTGTTGCCGTCGAACGCAGCCGAAGCTGATCTGCGCGCCGTCATCGCCAAATTCGCCACCGGCTCAGGGTTTTCGGCGACCGAAGCCGTGGTGCGCGAGCTTGCCGCGACCGGCGATCCCGCAGTCGAACGGCCGCTTGCCGCCCTTGCCGAAGGCAATCTTTACATCCGCAAAGCCGATTCAGCCGTCTTCGTCGGCAATGAGGCCGGCGACAGCGTCACACTGCTCGACCCGCTGAGCGGCGAGAGCGCCGGCGAAGCCGCCAAGGCCGACATCACCAAGATCAAGGTCAACAACACGCTGCGCCGCGTCATCCGCGATGCGCTGGGCACGCTGACGTTGCGTGCGAAAGATCCAGCTGTCCGCATTGCCGCCGCCGACACAATGTTCAAGACGCCCGATGCCACCAACATCGAGCCGCTCGACGCGGCCATCGCCGCCGAGACCGACGCCAAGGTCAAGGCGCTGTTCGAGCAGGCGCGCGCTGCGTCGGTTCTGGTCTCCGACAAGCCCGAGGCCGACAAGCTTGCAGCCATTGCGCTCATCGGCGCGCGCGGCGACCGCGATGCGTTGTCGCTGCTCACGTCGGTCGAGGCCAACGCGCAAGGCGCGGTCAAGGACGCGGCGACGGCGGCAATCGCCAGCATCAATTCGAGCCTGGCGCTGTGGGATGCCGGCCAGAACATCTGGTACGGCATATCGCTCGGCTCGGTGCTGCTGCTGGCCGCCATCGGCCTTGCCATCACCTTCGGCGTCATGGGCGTTATCAACATGGCGCATGGCGAGATGGTCATGCTGGGCGCCTACACCACCTTCGTCGTGCAGCAGGTGATCCGTACTTCATTCCCCGGCCTGTTCGACTGGTCGCTGGTCATTGCGCTGCCGCTCGCCTTCCTGGTCGCCGCTTCCGTCGGCCTGATCATCGAGCGCGGCGTCATCCGCTTTCTCTACGGCCGGCCGCTGGAAACGCTGCTGGCGACCTGGGGCGTCTCGCTGGTCCTGCAGCAGGCGGTGCGTTCGATCTTCGGGCCGACCAACCAGGAGGTCGGCAACCCCTCTTGGATGTCAGGCTCCTTCGATGTCGGCCAACTCGCCATCACCTGGAACCGGTTGTGGATCCTGGTCTTCGCGCTGACTGTCTTCGGTGTGCTGCTCTACGTCATGAAGCGCACGCCCTGGGGCCTGCAGATGCGCGCCGTCACCGCCAACCGACGTATGGCCTCCTCCATGGGCATAAGGACGCCCTGGGTCGACGCGCTGACCTTTGCGCTGGGGTCCGGCATTGCCGGCATCGCCGGTGTCGCGCTCAGCCAGATCGACAATGTCTCGCCCAATCTCGGCCGCGGCTACATCATCGACAGTTTCATGGTCGTCGTCTTTGGCGGCGTCGGCAATCTGTGGGGCACGCTGGTCGGCGCCTTCTCGCTCGGCATCGTCAACAAGGTTTTGGAACCCTATGCCGGCGCCGTGCTCGGCAAGATCGTCGTCCTCGTCCTGATCATCCTGTTCATCCAAAAACGCCCGCGCGGCCTGTTCGCGCTCAAGGGCAGGGCGGTGGAAGCATGATCACTGGACGCTTCTTCGCTGCCGGCGCCGACCGCCGCATCGCCATCACGATTCTCATCCTGCTGGCCGCCGCCATCATCGTGCCGCTGCTCAACCTCGCGGTGTCGCCGACCAGCGCTTTCTACATCCCGCCCTATATCGTGGCGCTGACCGGCAAGTATCTCTGCTACGCGCTGCTTGCCTTGGCGCTCGATCTCGTCTGGGGCTATTGCGGCATCCTCTCGCTCGGCCACGGCGCCTTCTTCGCGCTCGGCGGCTATGCGATGGGCATGTATCTGATGCGCCAGATCGGCTCGCGCGGCGTCTACGGCAACCCGATCCTGCCCGATTTCATGGTGTTCCTGAACTACAAGGAATTGCCCTGGTTCTGGTATGGCTTCGATCATTTCTGGTTCGCCGTCGTCATGGTTCTGGCCGTACCTGGCCTGCTCGCCTTCGTCTTCGGCTGGTTCGCCTTCCGCAGCCGCGTCACCGGCGTCTATCTCTCGATCATCACCCAGGCGATGACCTATGCGCTGCTGCTCGCCTTCTTCCGTAACGATATGGGTTTTGGCGGCAACAACGGCCTGACCGATTTCAAGGACATTCTGGGCTTCAACGTCCAGGCCGACGCCACGCGCTCGGCGCTCTTCGCCGCCAGCGCTGTGATGTTGGCGCTCGCCGTCTTCATCACCTGGGCAATCGTCGGTTCAAAATACGGCAAGCTCTTGATGGCCGTGCGCGATGCCGAAAGCCGCACCCGCTTCCTTGGCTGGCGGGCGGAGAACGTCAAGCTGTTCGCCTTCACCGTCTCGGCTGTCATGGCGGGCATTGCCGGCGCGCTTTACGTGCCGCAGGTCGGCATCATCAATCCCGGCGAATTCGAACCGTCCAACTCGATCGAGGTGGTGATCTGGGCGGCCGTCGGCGGGCGCGGCACCATCGTTGGCCCGATCGTCGGCGCGCTGCTCGTCAATGCCGGCAAATCCTGGTTCACCGGTGTGCTGCCAGAATTTTGGCTGTTTGCTCTGGGCGGCCTGTTCGTCGCCGTAACCCTGTTCCTGCCCAAGGGCATCATCGGCATGTGGGATAGCTGGCGCGGCAACGCCAAGGCGATGCGGGCAGCCGCGATCGCTGAGGAGGCTGGCACCGATCCTGAGGCCCCGCCGCCTGCGAAGATCGTCCGCGCCGCAGCGACAAGGCCGGGCGACTGGTCTACGTCCGGCCCCGAACCGCAGCCGGCGGAGTAGAGCGATGTCGAAGTCCAACACCATCCTTTATCTCGACGGCGTCTCGGTCTCCTTTGACGGTTTCCGCGCCATCAACAATCTGTCGCTTGTGCTCGACAAGGGCGAGATGCGCGCCATCATCGGCCCCAACGGCGCCGGCAAAACGACGATGATGGACATCGTCACCGGCAAGACCCGTCCCGACGAGGGCGAGGTGTTCTTCGACGGCCAGGTCGATCTGACAAGGCACGACGAGGCTGAGATCGCCATGATGGGCATTGGCCGCAAATTCCAGAAGCCGACCGTCTTCGAAAGCCACAGCGTC
Source organism: Mesorhizobium sp. CNPSo 4688 (assembly GCF_057784295.1). Classification (NCBI taxonomy): domain Bacteria; kingdom Pseudomonadati; phylum Pseudomonadota; class Alphaproteobacteria; order Hyphomicrobiales; family Phyllobacteriaceae; genus Mesorhizobium; species Mesorhizobium sp. CNPSo 4688. The sequence continues at coordinate 331,010 of NZ_JBWLUY010000001.1, read as the reverse complement.
GAAGACAATCTGATGCTGGCGCTGAAGGGGCCACGCTCGATCTTCCCGGCGCTGTTCCATCGCCGCTCGGCCGCCGAGGCGCGGCAGATCGACGACATTCTCGGTGTCATCCGGCTCGGCGACAAGCGTCACGATCTGGCGGCCAATCTCAGCCACGGCCAGAAACAGTGGCTGGAGATTGGCATGCTGCTCGCACAGGATCCGAAGCTGCTCTTGGTCGACGAGCCGGTCGCCGGCATGACCGATGCCGAGACCGAGGAAACCGCGCGTCTGCTCAAGGACATAGCGCGTGACCATTCGGTCATCGTCGTCGAGCACGACATGCATTTCGTGCGCGAGCTCGGCGTCAAGGTCACCTGCCTGCATGAGGGCTCGGTGCTGTCGGAAGGGACGCTTGATTTCGTCTCGGCCGACGAGCGGGTCGTCGAAGTTTATCTGGGGAGATGAGCATGGTGTGGCGGGTGCAATTCCATCGCTTCGATCTGTCTTTCCTCCGCTTCTGGAAAAGGCGCTGACATGCTCGAAGTTTCCAATGCCACGCTCCATTACGGCGCCGCCCAGGCGCTGCGCGGCGTGTCGCTGAAGGCGGGCGCCGGCAAGATCACTTGCGTGCTCGGCCGCAATGGCGTCGGCAAGACCAGTTTGATGAGATCGATCGTCGGCCACCACCGGCTGACGAGCGGAAGCGTTGCCTTCGAGGGGAAGGCGCTCGACCGGAGCGCGGCGTATGATCGCGCCCGGTCGGGCATCGCATTCGTGCCGCAGGGCAGGGAGATCTTTCCCCTGCTGACGGTGCGCGAGAACCTGGAGTCCGGCTTTGCGCCCTTGAAGCGCGCCGACCGCAATGTGCCTGCGCATGTCTTCGAATTGTTCCCGGTGCTGAAGCAGATGCTGGGCCGCCGTGGCGGCGATCTTTCCGGCGGCCAGCAGCAGCAGCTCGCCATCGGACGGGCGCTGGTGATGCGGCCGAAACTGCTCGTGCTGGACGAGCCAACCGAAGGCATCCAGCCCTCGATCATCAAGGACATCGGCCGCGCCATCCGCTATTTGCGCGACCAGGCCGGCATCGCCGTGCTTCTGGTCGAGCAATATCTCGATTTCTGCCGCGAGCTCGCCGACGAGGTCAACATCATGGACCGCGGGCAGATTGTCCACACCGGCCCGGCCGAAGATCTGGACCGGGCGGACGTCAGGAAGTTTCTGACGGTGTAGCGCAGGTCGAACGACTGCACGGATCGCGACGTTGAAGATTAGCTGAACGCCCATAGCGCTTCGTCATTCTAGGGCGGAGCAAGGAGCGAAGCGACGCGCGCAGACCCTAGAATCCATGCCGTGACATCCGCCGAAGAGGCGCCGCGGTCGAGGATAAATCGCTTCTGCGGCCCATTTGCCCATTTCACGTTCTGGACCGTTAGTAGTGCGCCTTAGGCACGGCATGGATCCTTGGGTCTTCGCTCCGCTTCGCGTTCGCTACGCCCAAGGATGACGAAGTCGCGTTGGTCCGCACCGTTGCGCCTGACTTTCGTCAACGGCGCCATCCTCAACACTGGCACCCGCAATACTGCATGCTAGTCTTTGCCAGGCCTCGGTGAGTCGGCCGCTTCCGTATCAGTCTGTAGAAGATGGAGGGAATGCGCTGGCTCAGCCTGCAAGTTCCACGCAAGCAAGCCACCCTAGCTTTCCCTCGCAGTTCTGATTGTCGGTCAATGCGTCCAGATAATCTTGCCAGGAGAATAGGCTATGGAACGGTTCGTCGAGGACCACCAGAAACGACGGCTGACAGAGCGCGTCGACATCATCACCGCCATCAACATTCTGCGCTCGCAAGGCTACCAGCAGGATGAGCTGATCGGCGAAATCACCAAGGTTTTCTACGTCGATCTCGATACCTACAACGAGATCGTCCTGGCAGCCTGACCGCTCAGGCCGATAATGTGTTGAGATTCAGGTCAGGCCGGCTGAATATCGGCACAGCCTACCCGGCGCGCCGGAAGGCGAGCACCCGGTTGCGGCCGCCGCGCTTGGCGCCGTAGAGCGCCTTGTCGGCGGCGCTGAGCACCTTGTCGAATTTGGTGCCGCCCTCGCTCCCGAAGGCGTAGCCGGCGCTCACCGTGCAGGCCAGCAGGCGGGTCTCGGTGTCGATTCGGCGCGAGGCAAAACTGGCCCGGATACGCTCGGCTATGAATTCCACCTTCTCAGGCAAGATGCGATCGAGGACCAGCGCAAATTCCTCTCCGCCCATGCGCGCGGCGACATCGCCCGGCTGGAGATTGGCGGTCAAATCCTTGGCAAACAGTTTCAGCACCTCGTCGCCGGTGGCATGGCCGAACTCGTCGTTGATGGCCTTGAAGCCATCGAGATCGAACACGATCACGGCGGTGAAGACGCCGACCGGCGTTTTGCCATGCAGGTCGAACAGAGCGCGTCGGTTGAGCAGGCCGGTAAGCGGATCGGTTAGCGCTTCGCGGCGGTGATGCTGCGCCAGGCGCCCTTGGTTGAGCGCCAGCGACAAGGCGCCGATGCCGGTCATGCAGGCGATGACGACGATGAGGCTGAGATCCTCGGCCCAGTTGCTCGGCGCATGGCCAAGCACCAGCCTGCCATCCCAGACCAGCACGCCGGAGCACAGCACGAAGGATATTGCGGTGGCCGTGTAGAGCCCGGCAATGCCGATGATCGGAGCCGGGAATTCGGTGCGTCCCTTCCAGTATTCATAGGCTGTTGCAAACAGGAGCAGCGCGGCGAAGGCATTTTCCAGCATGAAGCCCAGCCCGTCATAGCCAAGCGCCATTGGCGGCAAGGCGATCGCCAGCGAGACACCGGCGCCGATGGCGATGCGCGGCAGCGGCGAGTGGCCCGTCGTGAATTGGTGGGCGGCGCCCAGCATGGTTGAAAAGCCGAGCAGCAGGAAGGTGAAGGCGGCGAGGCCGAGCAGGCGTCCGGGCGTGTCGATATAGGCCTGGTAGGCGAAGACGTCGGCGACGATCAGAAGCACGCTGACCGCCCATGTCAGCAGGAATTTTTCCGAGCGCGCGGTCAGCCAGATGCCGAACAATGTCATGCAGAGGCAAGCGGCGGAAAAACCGACAGCCAGCAGAAGGGAATTGTAGTCGAGCGACATGCCCTCGTCCTTGCCCGCGGCGACCTGGCTCTTGCAACCGGCCGAACCGGATTCATGCAGCAAGGAGGTATCGATAAGGTTACGATGGCGGGGAAGATACCACGTTTCGCTTGATTTAGAGCAATTCTGGGTTGAAACGCACTTCGTCCGGAATGCGTCAAAACGGAGAGTTGGAGCGGTTCGCCATTTTCCGCGATGCGGGCGAACCGCAGCCGCTCAGCTCACCCGTTTCATCAGCGCCATGGCGCCGAACGGCGCGCGCACCTTGCCCTCGGTGATGAAATAGGCAAACACGTCGCGCGGTTTCACCGGCGCGTCGAAAGCCGGGTCGGCGCGCCGCAGATCGGCCGGCTGCTTGCCCTCCGCCCAGGTTTTCACCCGCGCCGCCCATTCGTCCAGGCCCTTCGGTGTGTAGCAGTCCGGATTGTCGTCCGAGCCGGTCTGCAGCCGCACATAAATGAAATCGCCGGTGATGTCGGCAATGTCAGGGTATTTGGCATGGTCAGCATAGACGATAGCCGCCTTGTATTTGCGAGCGAGTGCGACGAATTCCGGCACGATGAAACTGTCGTTGCGTACTTCCAGAGCATGGCGTAGCGCCACTCCGTCCTGCTTTTCCGGCAGCAGTTTCAGAAAGGCCTCGAAATCATCGGCATCGAACTTTTTCGTCGGCGCGAACTGCCACAGGATCGGGCCCAGCTTGTCGCCAAGTGCTGCAACGCCGGAGCTGAGGAAGCGCGTCATGGACTCGCCGGCTTCGCCGAGCACGCGCCGGTTGGTGACGAAGCGGTTGCCCTTCAGCGAATAGACGAAACCATCCGGCGCCTCGCTTGCCCATTTGACGAAGGTCGGCTCCTTGAAGCTGGAATAGTAGGTGCCGTTGACCTCGATGCTCGGCACCTGCCGGCTGGCATAGTGCAGCTGCTTGGCCTTCGACAGTTTGTCCGGATAGAAGGAGGTATCCCAGGGTTCGAAAGTCCAGCCGCCCATGCCTGAGCGGATTGTCCCGGATTTGCTCATGTCGTCCTCCCAATTTCAGAAAGATCAGGCCGTCGTGCTCGCGCCGACCGGCTTGGCCATGTCGACCACCGTCCATCCCGGCCGGTGGGGATTGGCCCGGCGGCCTGTTTCCTGGAAGCCATAGGCCGTGTAGATCGCGATGTTCCGTTCCATGCGCGAATTGGTGTAGAGCCGAACCTCCGGAACGCCCCACAGCCGCGCCTGTTCCTCGGCGAAGTCGAGCAGCGCGGTGCCGAGTTTCTTGCCCTGAAAGGCGGGGGACACCGCGACACTGAAGATCATCGCATGATCGGGGTGCCGCTCGATGACGATCAGCCCGGCGATCTCCGCGCCGCTCTCCAGCAGCCAGACTTCGCCGCGTTCTATGCGGGGCGCGTAATCCTCGGTGACCGGGATCGGCGGCCCGCCGAGCAGTGGCGTGTAGTGCTCATAGGCGGCCTGCGTCAGCGAGACGACTGCGTCGAGATCACCGGCAAGCGCCTGTCGGAATGTCATTAAAAACTCTCCAGGCGATCGAGCGGTCTGTCTGCTATTCCGCCGCTTCGCGCTTGCCCCCAGGGCGCCGTTCCAGCAGCTCCTTGAGGAACTGCCCGGTATAGCTGCGCTTTTCGCGCACGATGGCTTCCGGCGTGCCCTGTGCCACCAGTTCGCCGCCGCCGTCACCGCCTTCGGGGCCGAGGTCGAGCACCCAGTCGGCGGTCTTGATCACCTCGAGATTGTGCTCGATGACCACCACCGTGTTGCCCTGGTCGACCAGTTCGTGCAGCACTTCCAGAAGCTTGGCGACGTCGTGGAAATGCAGGCCGGTGGTTGGCTCGTCGAGGATGTAGAGCGTCTTGCCGGTCGCCTTGCGCGACAATTCCTTGGCGAGTTTTATCCGCTGCGCCTCGCCGCCTGAGAGCGTCGTCGCCTGCTGGCCGATATGGATGTAGCCGAGACCGACCTGCTTCAGCGTGTCGAGCTTGTCGCGCACGCCGGGCACGGCGGCGAAGAAATCGACGCCTTCCTCAACGGTCATGTCGAGCACGTCGGCGATCGATTTGCCCTTGAACACGACATCGAGCGTCTCGCGGTTGTAGCGTTTGCCATGGCAGACATCGCAGGTGACGTAGACGTCGGGCAAAAAGTGCATCTCGATCTTGATGACGCCGTCGCCCTGGCAGGCCTCGCAGCGGCCGCCCTTGACGTTGAACGAGAAGCGCCCCGGCTGATAGCCGCGCGCCTTGGCTTCCGGCAGGCCGGCGAACCAGTCACGGATCGGCGTGAAGGCGCCGGTATAGGTGGCCGGGTTCGAGCGTGGTGTGCGTCCGATCGGCGACTGGTCGATGTCGATGACCTTGTCGAGGAATTCCAGCCCCTCGATGCGGTCATGGTCGGCCGGATGCTCGCGCGAGCCCATGATGCGGCGTGACGCCACCTTGAACAAAGTCTCGATCAGGAAGGTCGACTTGCCGCCGCCCGACACGCCGGTGACGGCGGTGAACGTGCCGAGCGGGATTTCGGCGGTGACGTTCTTCAGATTGTTGCCGCGCGCGCCGACGATCTTCAGCCGGCGGTTCTTCTTGGGCTCGCGCCTGACACCTGGCGTGGCCACTTCCAATTCGCCCGACAGATATTTGCCGGTGATCGAGTTGGGGTTGGCCATCACCTGCTGCGGCGTGCCCTGGGCGATGATCTCGCCGCCATGAATGCCGGCGGCGGGTCCCATGTCGACGACATAGTCGGCATGCAGGATGGCGTCCTCGTCATGCTCGACCACGATCACCGTGTTGCCGATGTCGCGCAGATGCTTCAGCGTGTCGAGCAGGCGGGCATTGTCGCGCTGATGCAGGCCGATCGACGGCTCGTCCAGCACATAGAGCACGCCGGTGAGGCCGGAGCCGATCTGCGAGGCCAGACGAATGCGCTGGCTCTCGCCGCCCGACAGCGTGCCGGAATTGCGCGACAGCGTTAGATAATCGAGACCGACATCGTTGAGGAAGCGCAACCGGTCGCGGATTTCCTTGAGCACCCTGACCGCGATCTCGTTCTGCTTGTCGTTGAGCTGCGCCGGCAGGTCGGTGAACCATTTGTCGGCGTTGCGGATCGACTGCTCGGTGACCTCGCCAATGTGTTTTCCCGCGATCTTCACCGCCAGCGCTTCCGGCTTCAGCCGGTAACCCTTGCAGACCGGGCAGGGCGTTGCCGACATGAAGCGCTCGATCTCCTCGCGCATCCAGGCGGATTCGGTTTCCTTCCAGCGCCGCTCCAGATTGGGAATGACGCCTTCGAACGTCTTGGTCGTTTTGTAGGAGCGCAGGCCGTCATCATACTGGAAGGTGACCTCGCGCTCGCCGGTGCCGCGCAGGACGGCTTCCTTGGCCTCTTCGGTCAGGTCCTTGAATTTGTCGCCGAGTTTGAAGCCGTAGGCCTTGCCCAGCGCTTCCAGCGTCTGGGCGTAATAGGGCGAGGTCGATTTCGCCCACGGGCTGACGGCGCCATCGCGCAGCGAGACGTTTTCGTCCGGCACGATCAGGCTGGCGTCGATGGCGCGCTGGCTGCCGAGACCGTCGCAGGTCGGGCAGGCGCCGAACGGATTGTTGAACGAGAACAGCCTCGGCTCGATCTCCGGAATGGTGAAGCCGGACACCGGGCAGGCGAATTTTTCGGAGAACAGGATGCGCTCATGCGTCTCGTTCTTCGACTTGTTGACCGAGTCCTCCCCGGTCTGGCTGGCATCGAGCGGCCGGTCGGCGAATTCGGCCACCGCCAGCCCTTCGGCGAGCTTCAGCGCCGTTTCGATGGAATCGGCAAGCCGTGTCGCCAGATCGCCGCGCACGACGATGCGGTCTACGACGACGTCGATGTCGTGCTTGTACTTCTTGTCCAGCGCCGGGACATCGGCGATTTCGTAGAAGACGCCGTCGACCTTGACGCGTTGAAAGCCCTTTTTCTGCAGCTCCAGCAGTTCCTTGCGGTACTCGCCCTTGCGGCCGCGCACGATCGGCGCCAGCAGGAACAGGCGTGTTCCTTCCTCGACAGCCAGCACCCGGTCGACCATCTGGCTGACCGTCTGGCTCTCGATCGGCAGGCCGGTGGCCGGCGAATAGGGGATGCCGACGCGCGCAAACAGCAAGCGCATATAGTCGTAGATCTCGGTAACAGTGCCGACCGTCGAGCGCGGGTTCTTCGACGTGGTCTTCTGTTCGATGGAGATGGCAGGTGACAGGCCGTCGATCTGGTCGACATCAGGCTTCTGCATCATTTCGAGGAACTGGCGCGCGTAGGCCGACAGGCTCTCGACATAGCGACGCTGGCCCTCGGCATAGATGGTGTCGAAGGCGAGCGACGATTTGCCGGAGCCCGACAGGCCGGTCATGACGATCAGGCTGTCACGCGGCAGGTCGAGATCGACATTCTTCAGATTGTGTTCGCGTGCACCGCGAATGGAAAGATATTTATGGTCGGCCATCGCCGGTCGCCGCCTCAGATCTGGTATCAGTGGGATCGGCGGGGTTTTCCCGGCCATCCCCTATGTAGGTATTTTTGCCGCCACGTCGAGAGACGCCACACTTCTCGACCAAAACCGTTTAACCGTCTTTCGCGCGAAGGGGCAAGCGGAAAGAACAAAGGCCGAACACGCTCCTGACAAAGCTGTGCAGAAACCTGACAACGGTGTTTCAAGAACTGACCCTGACGTAAGCTCCCAGCGATCACATTTTTCGGTAACCGGCTATTCAAAGGTTGACGCCGCCGACTCAGGGGCGCAGTCTCGGGAGGTCAACGAAGCCGGCCGTCTTTCGATGGCCTCGCCGCCAACAGGTGGCCTGCGAGACGCCGCGGGCTTTTGCGATTTGCGCTTCGGACGACAACAGTAGCAACGGACATAGGAGCGGAGCATGACGCCACCGGATAGTCCCTTGAGGCTCCACATCTCGTTGGAGCCGCGGCGGGCATAAGTGCCAGGGTTTAGCGTTTTCGCCACCCGACAAACCGTGACCTGCCATATCCCATGAAAATCAGAGACTGCTAGTCGGATCGTCGGCTGAATGCCGCGAAGCATCCGAGACAAAAGTCGGTATAACACTACCGGCAAGTTGGATCTGGAATCCAAAAAAAGCCCCGACCGTTTGCGGAAGCAACGGCGGGGCTGCTCTTTTATTCGGCCGGCCGCGAGGGGCGCTCAGTTATGAAATGGAGCCTTAATCCTACCGGCGCGGCGGCTTGATCCCGCCTGTAGCCATATCGACGGTGATGCTGCCGGAAATCCGGACATCGGTATTGCCGATCTTGAATGTTCCGTTCTCGCCGGCGGGCAGCGCGTCGTCCGGCTCGGGCTGCGGCGCCGGCTGGGCGATGCGATAGTCGCTGGTCACGCCGGGCAAGGCGCCTTTCGGCGACTGGGACGTGCTGTCCCCGGCAAGTGCCGCGCTCGCGGTCACGGCGGTGATCGCAATGGCTGTCATCAGTCTGCTCAGGCAGTGGCGCATTGCAGGACTATAGTTTCGCGCTCAATGCGAGACCAGACCGGCGGCGTCGAAATTGACGCGACGCCGGCGCGCGTTCAATCCGGCGATCAGGCCGCCGCCTGCTTGCGGGTGTCGAAGACATGGTCGACGAGGCCCCAATCCTTGGCTTCGCGCGCGGTCATGAAGAAATCGCGGTCGAGCGTGCGTTCGACATCTTCATAGGTGCGGCCGCAATGCTGCGCGTAGAGCTCGGTCATCTGCCGCTTGGTGCGCAAAATGCCTTCGGCGTGGCGCTGGATGTCGGAGGCCTGGCCCTGGAAGCCACCCAGGGGCTGATGCAGCACGATGCTGGCGTTTGGCAGCGCGATGCGCCGGCCGGGCGTTCCCGCCATCAGCAGGAATGAAGCCATCGAGGCGGCAAAGCCCATGCACACGGTCGACACCGGGCAACTGACATATTGCATCGTGTCGTAGATGGCGAAGCCGCTGGTCACCACGCCGCCCGGCGAGTTGATGTAGAGCGAGATCTCCTTGTCGGGATTGTCCGATTCCAGCGACAGAAGCTGGGCGCAGACCAGTGCCGACATGCCGTCATTGATCTCGCCATTGATGAAGATGATGCGCTCGCGCAGCAGCCGCGAGAAAATGTCGAAGGCGCGTTCGCCGCGGCTCGATTGCTCGATCACCATCGGCACCAGATTGGCAAAGCCGCTCATCTCATTGTCTCCGTTTGTTTTCTTGGGCTCAGGCGGCGCGCAGCAACAGGCGTGGCGTATTCGCGGCCATGGGCGGTTTGAGCTTGTAAGCACCGAGCGAAAGCCGGCAACCGGCGCTCGCCATCGCCACCGCGGGCGTGGCCGCCTGCACAAACCCATCATGGACGATGCGCAAATGCGTACCGCCTGAGACGGTGCGGGCGAGCGTGAAGGTGACGATGCTGTCCAACCCATTGGCATCGCCGGTGTCGGACCGCTCGCGCCAGGAATAGCGCAGCAGTCGCCCCGGTTCGGCATCAAGCACTTCGCACTCGATCGGCGCGTCCGGCCCGGCAAAGGCAAAGCGGTTGCCGGTTTCCGGCTTGATGTCATTCGGCATCATCCAGGCGGCCAAAAGCTCCGGCACGGTCAGCGCCCGCCACACCTTTTCCGGTGCGTCCGGGAGGTCACATTCGAAGGCGAGGGCATCTTTGGCGGCCGGAGCCTGCTTTTCATCGGTCATTGGTCCATGTCCTTCAAAACAGCCTTCAGCCTTTCGATGCGTTCCGGCCAGAATGCGCGGTAGCGTTCGATCCAGCCGAGCAGCGGATCGAGCCCTTGCGGCTCGGCGCGATAATAGGCGTTGCGGCCGGCCCGCCTTTCGCTGACCAGACCGGCGCCGCGCAGCACGGCGAGGTGTTGCGACACCGCCGGCTGCGACACACTCATGCCGGTGCGCAGTTCCGATACGCTCATCTCGCCTCCGGCCAGCCGCTCGTAGACGGCGCGGCGCGTCGGGTCGGCCAGGGCGCGAAAAATCTCTGCTTCGACCATGACAAAAGCATAAGTCGATACTTATTGATTTGGCAAGCGGTCTTTTATGGCGCCGCCGGAAGCCAGCGCCTCACCGGCTCGGCGGCCCCTTCGAAAGTCGCCTCGAAGATCGGCGACGCCAGCACGGCCTGGATGTGAAGCGTTTCGGTGCCAACGTTTCTAAACCCATGTTTTCGTTGGGCAGGAATGAGAAGCGATTGTCCGGCAATCAGTGTCAGACGTCCTTCGTCGATCCACATTTCAGCGATCCCGGCGATGACGGTCAGCACTTCCTCGACTGGGTGTTGGTGTGTCGGAGCCCCGACGCCTGGCTGAACCCACTGTTCGAACAGGCAAAGCTGGCTCGCTCGGTTGCCGGCGGAAACTTGCATGCGGGTTTCCACGCCCGCTCGCCATTGCTCTCGCGGCTGGTCCAGATGCGCAATGACTTTCATTCGCCTCCGCCTTTCGATCCCGGCATAGTCGCAATTTCAGACGCATACCCTACCTCTTGCTGACATTCTTGACAGCCGGGGCAGACAAGAATAGAACAAAAAAAGAACAAAAACCTTGTGGGAAAAGCCAGCCGCGGCAAGCGAGGATCGCATGCAGGCTGTAAGGTGAGCGACTTAAAATTTGTTTCGGATGAGCGCGGAGAAGTGTCATGGCGGGTAGCGTCAACAAGGTCATTCTGGTCGGAAACCTCGGCGCGGACCCTGAAATCCGCCGCCTGAATTCGGGTGATCCGGTCGTCAACATCCGCATCGCGACGTCCGAAAGCTGGCGCGACAAGAATTCCGGCGAGCGCAAGGAAAAGACCGAGTGGCACAACGTCGTCATTTTCAATGACCAGATCGCCAAGGTCGCCGAGCAATATCTTAAGAAGGGCATGAAGGTTTACGTCGAAGGCCAGCTGCAGACACGCAAATGGCAGGACCAGACCGGCGCCGACAAATACACGACGGAAGTCGTGCTGCAGAAATTCCGCGGCGAGCTGCAGATGCTCGATTCACGCGGTGAGGGTGGCGGCCAGGTCGGCAATTATGCCGGTGGCGGCGGTGCGAGCCGTGGCTCGGATTTCGGCCAGTCGAGCCCCAATGAAAGCTTCAACCGCGGCGGTGGCGGTGGTTCCAAGGGTGGCGGCGGTGGTGGTTCGTCGCGCGAACTGGACGACGAAATCCCGTTCTGAGTATCAAGGCCACGTGAAGGGCATTTGAGGAGAGGGCGCGATGTCGCTCGGACCGCTTCTATCGGCGCCCCCTCCCATTCCATGGCACGCCTTCGCGGCGCTAGCCGCGCTTGCCTTGGGCGGCGCCCAGTTGGCGCTGCCGAAAGGCACGACGCGCCACCGCGTGATGGGCTATGCCTGGGCGGCGCTGATGCTGGCCATCGCCGCCTCCAGCTTCTGGATCCAGCAGATCCGCCTCATCGGCCCGTTCAGCCTGATCCATATCTTGTCGATCCTGGTGTTGATCACCGTGCCGCTGGCGATCTGGCACGCGCATAGGCATCGCGTAGCCAAACATCGCAGGGTCATGATTTCGCTCTATGTTTTCGCGCTGATCGGCGCCGGCGTGTTCACACTGCTGCCCGGCCGCATCATGCATGCGGTCGTGTTCGGCTAGGGATGTCTTTCCAGGAGGATGATTGCCGTGAAAGCACGGATCAAATGGGTTGAAGAGCGCACTTTCGTCGGCGAGTCCGGCAGCGGCCACAAGGTGGTGCTGGGAACCGCCTCCGGTCCTGAAGGCAAGACGCCGGGCCCGAGCCCGATGGAGCTGGTGCTGATCGGCACCGGCGGCTGCTCGGCCTATGATGTCGTCCACATTCTGGAAAAAGGCCGCGAGGCGATCGAGGATTGCGCCGTCGAACTCGATGCCGACCGAGCCGAAACCGATCCAAAAGTTTTCACCCGCATCCACATGCATTTCACCGTCACGGGCCGCGCGCTCTCGCACGACAAGGTCCAGCGCGCCATCAACCTTTCGATCGAAAAATACTGCTCGGCGTCCGCCATGATGGCCAAGACTGCGGTCATCACCCATGATTTCGAAGTCGTCGACACGGCGGTGAAGTAGGCAGTAGGGACGGCGCGTTCACCCCGCCATCAGCGCCTTGATGCCGTCGGCGACGAACTGCACCGCCAGCGCGGCCAGGATGACGCCGAGCAGGCGGGTCAGGATCGAGCGGCCGGTCTGGCCGAGGATGCGGTCGATACGTTCCGACAGCACGAATACCAGATAGGTGATGGCCAGGCAGACGAAGATGATGCCGACGAGTGCTGCCTGTGCGGTAAAACCCTGAAACGAGCCGGACAGAAGCACAGTTGCCGAAATCGCGCCGGGGCCTGCAATCAGCGGGATCGCCAGCGGGAAGGCGGCGATGTTGTGGATCATGTCCTTGGTGATGGCGACGTCGCCGATCTTCTCCTTGCGGTCCTGGCGGCGCTCGAACACCATTTCGAAGGCGATGAAGAACAACAGGAACCCGCCGGCGACCCGGAAGGCCGGCAGCGTGATGCCGAACACCGACAGGATCGAGGCGCCGGCAACCGCAAACAGCGCCATCACCAGGAAGCCGATGATCGAGGCGCGCACCGAAACCTGCTGACGCTCCTCGCGGTTCATGCCGCGTGTCACCGCCAGGAAGAGGGGCGCGAGACCGGGCGGGTCGATGGTCACTAGAATGGTGACGAAGGCGTTGAACAGGCTGTCGAAACTCGGCATCGCTGACCCCTCCCGCCGGGCCGAGCCCCGCACCACCCTATTGGTAGAGCAAAGCCCGGCCGGTGGGAACCGTCTGAGATCGCGATACCGGAGACGCCGGCGGTGTTAGCCGGCGGCGCTGCAATAGGCCTCCAGACGATAGCCGTCGGGATCGATGACGAAGGCGGCATAATAGTTCTCGCCATAGTCGGCGCGCAGGCCCGGCGCGCCATTGTCGCTGCCGCCTCCGCGCAAGGCGCCGGCGTGAAAGGCGTCGACGCTGGCCCTTGTCGGTGCGACAAAGCTGAAATGCAGGCCGGATTTCTTGTCGGGTTGCACCGGCCGCTCAGCCTGGTTCACCCACAGCGAGGCGGCTTGCGCGCCATAGCCCAGCGAACCTGGCGACTGGCTGAGGCAGGAATAGCCGAGCGGCTTCAGCGCAGCATCGTAGAAGAGCTTCGAAACGTTGGTGTCGCGGACACCGATCGAGACATGGTCAAGCATGTTTTTCACCTTTTTTACAATATGTTGCGCTGTCAGCTTTGGACGACACGGCGCGCCAGGAACTCGACTTCGAGCCGCCACGTCCTGCCATCGTTATGCGAACGCTCTCCCAGCCAGCGGAAACTGTCCTTGGTGATCCGCGAAAAACTCCAGCGGACCGAGGAACCGGTGCCGTCTGCACCGACCTGCACGATCGTGTCGCCTTCGGCACGACCGAGCTGACGGCTGCAATACTGGTTGCGCGGATCGCTCCAGAAGATGTGCCAGGCGTCCGCGCCGGGATCATAGGCCCGCAGCGTTGTGCCATAGAAAGTCCATTTGCCGAGCGAGGGCGAAGGGCCAGCGTCGCGCGCGGGCAGGATCCACACATCCTGGATCGCCTTGCCTTCCAGGACCCAGCCGAAATGCACCTCGCCGCGCCCGGTCAAAACCGTGCCGTCCTCGAGGTGGCGCGTGGCATCGAATGTCCAGGCGCCGACGAAACGGCCGTAGAGGTCGAGCTTCTCAGCCAGATCGCGATTAGGGCCATCGCTGTGCAGCGCTTGGCTGAAAGAATATGAATTGGTCATGTTGCTGCCTTCGTGGTGTCAGGAGGCTGCAAGCGATAGGCCGGGGCAGGGTGTTGCGCTTGGGAAAAATTGCTATCTTTCAAGCCATGACGACGAGCGAACAAAAACTGGCGTCGGGGCCGGACTGGTATGTGTCCGACGTGGTGTGCACCGCAGGCGCCGGCGATCGCCCGTTCGAGGAAGAGCACCGTGGTGTCTGCATTGCCGCAGTCACCAGCGGCAGCTTCCGCTACCGCACCAGCCAGGGCACCGCCATGCTGGCGCCAGGTGCCGTCCTGCTCGGCAATGTCGGCGCCTGCTATGAATGCGGGCACGAGCACGGCGCCGGCGACCGCTGCCTGTCCTTCCACTTCGCTCCCGCCTATCTCGACCGGATTGCCAACGACGTGGCTGGCGCCAAGAAGCTGACGTTCGGGGTGTCGCATCTGCCGCCCTTGCCGGCGCTGGCGTCGCTGCTGGCCGAGGCCGAAGCGGCGCGCGAGACGGCCGATACCGACGCCTTCGAGGAGCTTGGCCTGCGCATAGCCGGCACAGCCCTTACTGTCGCCAGCGAGGCCGCGCCTGCCGCTCGCCCACCGAGCCGCCGTGACCAGAAACGGGTTGCCGAAGCGGTCCGGCAGATCGAACTCAATGCCAACCGGCCGGTCTCGCTTTCCGAGCTTGCCGGCTCGACGGCGACCAGCCCCTATCACTTCCTGCGCACCTTCCGGCAGGTCGCCGGCATGACGCCTTACCAGTTCCTGCTCAGAACCCGGATGCACCGCGCGGCGGTGCGGCTGCGCATGTCGGATGAGCCCATCTCGGCAATTGCTTTCGAGGCCGGCTTCAACGACCTGTCCACATTCAATCGCCGTTTCCGGCGCGTCATGGGCGAGACGCCGGGAGACTATCGCGCGCGCCGGTCAGGCAGCGCCTCGCCGTCACGGTCAGCGTTTGCAGCCTTCTGACCTCAGTCCGAGGTCGGCCCGCACCAGCCCGGCAGATAGTCCGCGTCCTTGCCCTTGGCCAGGACCAGCGGTTGCTTCATCGTGGGCCGCAGCTCCTCCACGGCGACAGGCTTCAGCAAAGGCTCGCGCTCGGTCGTCATGGTGCCTCGTCCTGTTGTCCGACAAGTTGCCTGTCTGACGCCAAGGCCTTGATGGCGGCGTCGACGCTGTGAAAAATCCGCTCTTTGCCGACCATGTCGGCGATACCGAAACGCGCCAGTGCCGCCTGGGCACGCAGTGATTCCAGCCGTGCGATGGCAAAGACAGCACCGGCCTTGCGGCAGTGGTCGACGGTTTCGATCAGCGCCTGTGCGGCGGTATAGTCGATCTCGGCGATGTTGCTGGCTTCGAGCACGACCAGTTTCACACTGTCGCCCCGGGCGTCGATCAGTTTGCAGACGCCGCGCTTGAAGCTTTCGGCATTGACGAAGGACAGCGGCGCCTGGAAAGCCGCGACCAGCACGCCGGGGAGCTGCTCGCCGGCCGACGGCGTGCTCGGCGGCCACCACACCGAGGTGCCGGGCACCTGTTCCAGCTCGATCGCCTGCGTGCGTGTCGCGCTCCAGAGACCATGCAGCAACGACAGGCCGATGCCGATCGCGACGCCGGTTTCGATCGGCAACACGACGATCGCCGTCATGGTGACCAGGATCAGCAGGAATTCGACCGGCGCCTGCCGGTAGACACTGGCAAACACCTTCCAGCGCAAAATGTACTGGGCAACGAACATCAGCACGCCGGCAAGGGCGGCCTGCGGGACATCGGCAAGCAGGCCGCCGCCAAAGGCGCCCAGCGCCAGCACGATTGCCGCGGCAATCAGGCCTGAAAACTGCGAACGGCCGCCCGACTGGGCGGCGATTGCGGTGCGCGGCGGGCTGGCATTGACCGCGAAGGCGCCGAACAGGCCGGACAGGATGCTGCCGGCACCGACGCCGACAAAATCGCGGTTGACGTCGTCGCCGGCAAAGGAGCGGCTGGTGGCCGCCGTCTGCACCATGACGACGATGGCGATCAGCAGCGCCAGCGGCAGCAGCGCCTGGGCATCGCTAAGGCTGACCGTCGGCAGGCCCGCCTGCGGCAGGCCGTTGGGCAAGGCGCCAAGCACCTCGACGCCGCGTGCCTTCAGATCGAAGACAGCAACCGCCAGCGTCGCCAGCACCATGCCGATCAAGGCGCCGGGGATGCGGGCGCTGATGCGTTCGGCGGCGAACACAATGGCAAAGACGCCAAGGCCGAGCGTCAGGCTCCACGGGTTGGTCAGATGCAGGTTGGCGGCGATCTCACCGACGCGGCGCAGCGTTTCACCGCTTTCGGGCGGCAGGCCGAGCAGTCCGGGCAGTTGCGAAACGATGATATGGACCGAAATGCCGGCCAGAAAACCGGTGGTGACCGGCACCGACAGAAGGTCGGCGATCCAGCCGAGCCGGAGTATGCCGCTCAAACCCACCAGCAAACCGACCATCAGCGCCAGCATCGCCGCCAGCGCCAGATAATGCGCCGAGCCGGCAACGGCGATGAGTGCGAGGCCGCCGGCAAAAAGCGGTGTGATGGTCGAATCCGCGCCGGTCGACAGATGGCGGTTGGCGCCGAACAGGGCAAAGCCCAGCGATCCCGCGACAAAGGCGAAGAAGCCGATCTCGGGCGCAAAGCCGCCAAGCCGCGCCGTCGCCATCTGTTCGGGAATGGCGATTGCCGCCAGCGTCAGCCCTGCGGCCAGATCGCCATTGAGATCCCCGGGCCGCCAACCGCTCAGCGCTCGCAAAGGCAGCCACCGGGTCCAGTTCATCGTGATCGAGGCTCCCGGCCGGGGAAAACGGTCCACCGCAGGCTTTTGCTCTGGCGGCGGCGAAATACGCTTTTGCCAAATCGTCGCAATCAGCGGTATCCATTTGAAATTACCACCGAAATTGTCTTTGGAAAAGTGCTGGGAACATTGGAGTTTCGAGCGGGCTTCCTATATAAGCGGTCAGTGATTCCTGATTAGATTGTGATCCAATTTGACCGACCAAAAGACACCGCGCGGCGCCGACGGCGGCCCCACCGGCATCGAGCCGATCTCCATCATCGAGGAGATGCAGAGCTCCTACCTCTCCTACGCCATGAGCGTGATCGTCAGCCGTGCGCTGCCGGACGTTCGCGACGGCCTGAAGCCGGTGCATCGGCGCATTCTCTATGCCGCGCATGAGAGCGGCTACCACTGGAACCGCAAATATGTGAAGTCGGCCCGCCCGGTCGCCGACGTGATGGGTAAATACCATCCGCATGGTGATGCCTCGATCTATGACGCCTTGGTGCGCATGGCGCAGGACTGGTCGCTGCGCGTGCCGCTGATCGACGGCCAAGGCAATTTCGGCTCCATCGACGGCGATCCGCCGGCGGCGATGCGCTACACCGAATCGCGCCTGACCAAGGTCGCGCATGAACTGCTTGAGGACATCGACAAGGAAACCGTCGATTTCCAGGAGACCTATGATGCCTCCGACACCGAGCCGAAGGTGTTGCCGGCTCGCTTCCCCAACCTTCTGGTCAACGGTTCCGGCGGCATTGCCGTCGGCATGGCCACCAACATTCCGCCGCACAATCTGGCCGAAGTCTGCAACGGCGCCATCGCCATCATCGACAATCCGGCGATCGACCTGCCGGCACTGATGGAGATCATTCCAGGGCCCGATTTCCCGACCGGCGGCATCGTGCTTGGCCGTTCCGGCATCTACAGCGCCTACGCGACCGGTCGCGGCTCCATCGTCATGCGCGGCAAGGTCAATGTCGAACAGCGCGGCAACGACCGTGAATCGATCATCATCACCGAAGTCCCGTACCAGGTGAACAAGGCCTCGATGATCGAGAAAATGGCCGAGCTGGTGCGCGACAAGCGCATCGAGGGCATTTCCGACATCCGCGACGAGAGCGACCGCCAGGGCTACCGCGTCGTCATCGAACTGAAACGCGACGCTGTCGCCGACGTCATCCTCAACCAGCTTTACCGCTTCACACCGCTGCAGACGTCCTTCGGCGCCAATATGGTAGCGCTGAACGGCGGCAAGCCGGAAGTGATGACGCTGACCGACATGCTGAAGGCATTTGTCGGCTTCCGCGAAGAGGTGATTAGCCGGCGAACTAAATTCTTGCTGCGAAAGGCGCGCGACCGCGCCCACGTCCTGGTCGGTCTCGCCATTGCCGTCGCCAACATCGACGAAGTGATCAAGCTGATCCGCACCGCGCCCGATCCGCAGACGGCGCGCGAGCAGTTGATGGAGCGGCGCTGGCCCTCCGGCGATGTCGAGTCGCTGATCCTTTTGATCGACGATCCGCGCCATCGCATCAACGAGGACGGCACCTACAATCTGTCCGAGGAACAAGCCCGCGCCATCCTCGAACTGCGCCTGCAGCGCCTGACCGCGCTCGGCCGCGACGAGATCGCCGACGAGTTGAACACGATCGGCGCCGAAATCGTTGATTACCTTGATATTTTGTCGTCCCGCGCGCGCATCCAGCAGATCGTCAAGGACGAGCTCGCCGCCGTGCGCGACGAGTTCGGCACGCCACGCCGCACAGAGCTCACCGACGGCGGCGCCGACATGGAAGACGAGGACCTGATCCAGCGCGAGGACATGGTCGTCACCGTCAGTCATTCTGGCTACATCAAGCGCGTGCCGCTGTCGCTCTACCGGGCACAGCGCCGCGGCGGCAAGGGCCGCTCCGGCATGTCGACCAAGGAAGAGGATTTCGTCACCCGGCTGTTCGTCGCCAACACGCACACGCCGGTGCTGTTCTTCTCCTCGCGTGGCATTGTCTACAAGGAAAAGGTCTGGCGGCTGCCGATCGGCAACCCGCAGTCGCGCGGCAAGGCGCTGATCAACATGCTGCCGCTGGAGCAGGGCGAGCGCATCACCACCATCATGCCGCTGCCCGAGGACGAGACCAGTTGGGGCGAGCTCGATGTGATGTTCGCCACCACGCGCGGCACCGTGCGGCGCAACAAGCTGTCCGACTTCGTCCAGGTCAACCGCAACGGCAAGATCGCCATGAAGCTGGAGGAGGAAGGCGACGAGATCCTCGGCGTCGAGACCTGCACCGACAATGACGACGTGCTTTTGACGGCGAATTCGGGCCAGTGCATCCGTTTCTCCGTCGGCGACGTGCGCGTCTTCCAGAGCCGAAATTCGGTCGGCGTGCGCGGCATAAGCATGGCCGAGACCGACCGCATTATTTCCATGTCGGTGATCGAGCATGTCGATGCTTCACCGGCGGAGCGCGCCGCTTACCTCAAGCGGGCGGCGGCGGAGCGGCGGCTCGAGACGGCCGGCGAGGAAGAAGAGATCGCGCTGACCAATGAGGAGATCGGCGAGGAGGCGGAGCTTTCCGACGACCGCTACGAGTTCCTCAAGGCGCATGAGCAGTATGTGCTGACGGTAACCGAATATGGCTACGGCAAGCGCTCGTCGTCCTATGATTTCCGCCTGACAGGGCGCGGCGGCAAGGGCATCCGCGCCACCGACGTGTCGAAAACGGCAGAGATCGGCCAGCTGGTGGCGACCTTCCCTGTCGGCAATGACGACCAGATCATGCTGGTTTCGGACGGCGGCACGGTCATCCGGGTGCCGGTCAACGGCATCCGCTTCGCCAGCCGCGCCACCAAGGGCGTGACCATCTTCAACACCGCCGAAGGCGAGAAGGTGGTTTCGGTCGAGCGGATATCGGAACCGCAGTCTGACGAGGATGTCGAAGAGAGCGGCGAGGGTGCGGCCGAGGGTGGTCCGGATACTGCGGATGCCGCACCCGACAGCGCCGAATAGGCTCAGACACAACAACGCCGACCCGATGGGCCGGCGCGATCAAGACTTAGCCGGTAAGATTAGTGGTGACGGTGTGGCCAGCGAGCGCCAAAGCCTTCGAAGCGCTTGGTCCGGACACGGATACGCTCTGCCTCCTGATGCAGCCCGAATGCGGTAGCAATCAGCATGGCGACGGTCATTGCGGTGGCGAGCATGTAGATCAGCATTTGCGTGTTCTCCTGCGCCTAACAACGGTTAGATGGGGTTTTGGTTTCATCTTCTGAAGTGCAAACTAGTGAACGCTGCGTGAAGTCTTCGTGATCAAGGCATTCATCTGTCGTTCATGTCTGCGAAAAGGTTCACGCAGATGTTCCCAATCGCATTTGCCTTCCGTTCAATGCCCCGCTAGAAGCCTGCCATGACCGAACGCACCGCCCTTTATGCCGGCTCCTTCGACCCGCTGACCAACGGACATCTCGATGTCCTGAAGGCATCGCTGGCTGTCGCCGACACGGTTTATGCGGCGATCGGCACCCATCCCGGCAAGACGCCGCTGTTTTCCTTCGAGGAACGGGTGAAGCTGATCGAGGCCGCGACCAAGGCCGAATTCGGCCGTGACGGCGGCCGCATCAAGGTCGTCGCCTTCGACGGGCTGGTCATCGACGCTGCACGCAAGCACGGCGCCTCGATCATGATCCGCGGCCTGCGCGACGGCACCGATCTCGACTACGAGATGCAGATGGCCGGCATGAACGAGACCATGGCGCCGGAGCTTCAGACGGTTTTTCTGCCCGCCAGCCCGTCAGTCAGAACCATTACCGCCACACTTGTGCGCCAGATAGCTTCGATGGGCGGCGACATCCGACCCTTCGTGCCGGCCGCGGTTGCCGGCGCCCTCACCGCAAAGTTCAAGAAATAATCCTTCGGAGATCCCTATGCAGCTGAAGAAGCTCGCCTCGTTCCTCGTCGTGCTTGCCGGTCTGGTCACCGCATCGGTGTCGGGCTATGCCGCCGATCCGGAAAACACCATGATCATCACGCTCAAGGACGGTGACGTCACCATCGCGCTGCGGCCCGACCTGGCGCCCAAGCATGTCGCGCAGATCAAGAAGCTGGTGCGCGAAGGCGCTTACGACAATGTCGCCTTCCACCGCGTCATCGACGGCTTCATGGCGCAGACCGGCGACGTCAAGTTCGGCAATATGAAGAAGGGGTTCAGCCCGGAAGCAGTCGGCACCGGTGGTTCAGATTTGCCCGACCTGCCGGCCGAATTCTCGCAGAGCGAGCATTACAAGCGCGGCACGCTCGGCATGGCCCGCTCGCAGGATCCGAACTCCGCCAATTCGCAGTTCTTCATCATGTTCGCGCCGGCGCCGAACCTCGACGGCCAGTACACCATCGTCGGCAATGTCGTCAGCGGCATGGAATTGGTCGATCACATCAAGAAGGGCGACGAGGCCGACAATGGCACCGTCAGCAACCCAGACCGCATGATCAAAGTGCGCATCGCCGCAGACAAGTAGTCTATCAAATCAATCTGTTTTTCTGAGATAAAGGATATCCGACATGGCTGAGATCAAGGACCGCGAAAACGCGCTCATCATGGAAACGACCAAGGGCAACGTCGTCATCGAACTGTTTCCCGATCTGGCCCCTGGCCACGTCGCCCGCATCAAGGAGCTGGCGCGCGAAGGCGCCTACGACGGCGTGGTCTTCCACCGCGTCATCGAAGGTTTCATGGCGCAGACCGGCGACGTCAAGTTCGGCAATTCGAGCAAGCCCTCGTTTGCGCCATCGCGCGCGGGCATGGGCGGCTCGGAAAAGCCGGACCTGAAGGCCGAGTTTTCCAACGCCAACCACGGCCGCGGCACCTGCTCGATGGCTCGTTCGCAGAACCCGAACTCGGCCAATTCGCAATTCTTCATCTGCTTCGACGATGCCGCCTTCCTCAACCGCCAGTACACGGTCTGGGGCCAGGTCATCGAAGGCATGGACAATGTCGACAAAATCAAGCGCGGCGAGCCGGTGGTCGATCCCGACAAGATCGTGTCGCTGAAGGTCGCGGCCGACGTCAAGTAAGGACTGATATCGATGATGGGCGTCGTCTGGTCGCTGCTCGGCATCCTGTCCGGCGCCTTCATCGCCATTCAGGCGCCGATCAATTCGCAGCTGGCGCGCGGCCTGGGGCTCCCGGTCGCGGCCGCGGCGTTTTCGTTCCTGTCCGGCGCGATCGTGCTCGGCATCATCTCCGTGGTGGTGGTGAAGTCGAACGACATCTCGCTCGACTGGAAGGCGCCGGCACCGTGGCTGTTCATCGCCGGCGGCATGCTCGGCGGTTTCTACGTCACGCTGTCGACCATTCTGACGCCGCGCATCGGTGCGGCCGCCCTGATGGCGTTCCTGGTTGCCGGCCAGCTCTTGGCCGGCATGCTGATCGACCGCGTCGGCTTCCTCGGCGTGGCGGTGCGCGAGATCTCACTCGGCCGCGTCGCCGGCGCGGTGCTGCTCTTGGCCGGAGCGCTGCTCGTCCGGCTTTACTGATGCGCGTCGACCTCTTCGACTTCGACCTGCCGGAGGAGCGCATCGCGCTTCGCCCGGCCGAGCCGCGCGACAGCGCCAAGATGCTGGTGGTCAGGCCGGGCGAAGACCTTTCGGACCGCTCCGTGCGCGACCTGCCGTCCCTGCTCAAAGCCGGCGACGTGTTGGTCTTCAACGACACCAAGGTCATTCCGGCGCAGCTGAGAGGCATCAGGCGGCGCGGCGAAGCGCAGGCGCAGGTCGAGGCGACGCTGCACATGCGCATGGCGCCGGACCGCTGGCTGGCCTTCATGCGGCCGGGCAAGCGCATCGCTGCCGGCGACCGCATTCATTTCGGCCATGACGGCAATTCCTGCTTCCTTGGCCAGCTCGACGCCACGGTGATCGAGAAGGGCGAGGCTGGCGAGGCGCTGCTCGGCTTCGACCTGTCCGGGCCGTTCCTCGACGAGGCCCTCCACGCCGTCGGCCATATTCCATTGCCGCCTTATATCGCTTCCAAGCGCGACGACGATGAGCGCGACCTGACCGACTATCAGACCATCTATGCCAGGGAGGAGGGCGCGGTTGCCGCGCCAACCGCCGGCCTGCATTTCACGCCGGAGCTGTTTGCCGCGCTAGACGCCAAAGGCATCGAACGCCGCTTCGTCACGCTGCATGTCGGCGCCGGCACCTTCCTGCCGGTCAAGGCTGACGATACCGCCGATCACAAGATGCATGCGGAGACCGGTTCAGTCAGCGAGGCGACCGCCGCGGCGCTCAATGCCGCGAAGGCGAGGGGCGGGCGCATCATCGCCGTCGGCACCACCTCGTTGCGCCTGCTGGAGAGCGCGGCAAAGCCCGACGGTACGCTCGCCGCATGGTCCGGCCCGACCGATATTTTCATCACACCCGGCTATCGGTTCAAGACTGCCGACCTGCTGATGACGAACTTCCATCTGCCGCGCTCGACGCTGTTCATGCTGGTTTCGGCCTTCAGTGGCCTCGACACGATGCGGACCGCCTATGCGCATGCCATCGACACCAGCTACAGATTCTACTCCTACGGAGACGCAAGCCTGCTTTATCGAGCGGAGATGAGCGATGGACGATGACCTGCAAGCCCTTGACCGAGAAAGCCTGATTGCCGAAGTGAAAAAATTGCGTGCCGGCATCCGCGCGCACCGCGACACGACGGGCCATGATCTGTGCTGGCATCATCCCGATCTGTGGGATCTGTTGCCGGAAAAGACCGAGCCGGCGATCGCGGTGCCGCCCTGGCCCAAATTCATGCGTGGCTGCATCCAGTACCGCCAGTCGCTCGACAGACAGGCGCCAGACGCACCTGTCCATGACAAGGAATTCAATGGCTAAGCCGTTTACTTTCAAGGTCCTCGCAACCGACGGCAAGGCGCGGCGCGGTGTCATCGACATGCCGCGCGGCGAAATCCGCACGCCTGCCTTCATGCCGGTCGGCACCGGCGGCACCGTCAAGACCATGTATATGGACCAGGTGCGCGGCGTCGGCGCCGACATCATCCTGGGCAACACCTACCATCTGATGCTGCGGCCCGGCGCCGAGCGCGTGGCAAGGCTCGGCGGCCTGCATGAGTTCGCTCGCTGGCCGCATCCGATCCTGACCGACAGCGGCGGTTTTCAGGTGATGTCTCTGTCGAAGCTGCGAAAATTGACCGAAAAGGGCGTTACCTTCCGCTCGCATATTGACGGCGCGCCTTACGAGATGTCGCCGGAGCGCTCGATCGAGATCCAGGGGCTGCTCGATTCCGACATCCAGATGCAGCTCGACGAATGCACCGCGCTACCGGCCGATGTGAAGGAGATCGAGCGCGCGATGGAACTGTCGCTGCGCTGGGCGGAGCGCTGCAAGATGGCGTTCGGCGACCAGCCGGGCAAGGCGATGTTCGGCATCGTGCAGGGCGGCGACAACGCAGCGCTCAGGGTGCGCTCGGCGCAGACGCTGAGCACTATGGAGCTGAAGGGTTACGCTGTCGGCGGCCTCGCCGTCGGCGAGCCGCAGGCGGTGATGCTGGAGATGCTCGACATCACCTGTCCGGAACTGCCTGACAATAAGCCTAGATATCTCATGGGCGTCGGCACGCCGGACGATATCGTCAAATCGGTGGCGCGCGGCATCGACATGTTCGACTGCGTGATGCCGACCCGCGCCGGTCGCCACGGTCTCGCCTACACCAGGCGCGGCAAGGTCAATCTGAGAAATGCGCGCCATGCCGACGATCCGCGCCCGCTGGACGAGGAAAGCGACTGCCCGGCCGCACGCGATTATTCACGCGCCTATCTGCATCATCTCGTGCGCTCGCAGGAGGCGCTGGGGGCGATGCTGCTGACCTGGAACAACCTGTCCTACTATCAGAAGCTGATGCAGGACATTCGCGGCGCGATCGAGGCCGGCGCCTTCGAGGCGCGCGCGGCGGAGATTTCCGAGGGCTGGGCGAGGGGCGATATCTCTACCCTTTGAACAAATCAACGCCACCTGACGATGATTGACGGATCCATTGTCCGGGCGCAGATTCCGGTTGGGGTCAGGCCATGACTGTCACATACGAACTTGGCGGCAAGACCGCGATCGTGACTGGCGGCGCACGAGGCATCGGCAAGGCCATTGCGGCGCAGTTGTTGAACTCCGGTGTCGAGGTCTGGATATGGGATGCCGATCCGACACCTGTCGACGGCGCGCATTGCCAGACGGTCGATGTGACAAAGGCTCACCAAATCAAAGACGCCTTGGCCGAGGTCGTCGCAGACAACAGCCGGATCGACATTCTTATCAACAATGCAGGCTATTTAGGCGACTATCGTGGGTTCGAGGCATTCGATCCGATCGAGTGGCAACGCATCATCGGTGTCAACCTGATCGGCATTTTCGAGGTTACGCATCAGGTTCTGCCGATCATGCGCAAGGCCGGTAGGGGCCGGATCATCAATATGGGGTCCCTGGCAGGCAAGGAGGGGCTGCCGAATCTGGCCGCCTATTCAGCGGCAAGTGCAGGCGTCATTGCCTTTACGAAAGCCTTGTCGCGGGAGACCTGCGATACCGACATTCGGGTGAATTGCGTGGCACCGGGGCCGATCGATACCGAGTTGATCAGGCGCCTTGGAAACGATGTCGTAGACGACATGATAGATGCCAGCCCGCTCAAGCGCCTTGGCTCGGTGGATGAAGTGGCGGCACTGGTGCTTTGGCTTTGTTCCGACGCCAGCGCATTCAACACCGGAGCCGTGTTCGACATGTCGGGCGGCAGGGCACGCTACTGAGGCTTTGTGCGTCAGGTGCTCAGTGAATTCGACGCCCGCAGGCTGCAGCCGGTGATCTGGAAACTGCCGTCGGGCTGCTGCTGCAGCGTATAGACCGCCTCGTAGTCCTTGCCGTCGGGACCGACGATGAGCACCTGCTGGATGATCGAGCCTGGGCCGGTCTGCTCGACCTTGCCGAAGGAATAGCTTTGTGGCTGGCGCACCGGCGCGTAGCCATTGGTCACCATGTTCATGAAGGCGTCGACGGTCGGGAAAATCTGCTTCACGTTTGGAGCAGCGTAGCTGTAGGCCTTCGCGCCATCGTTTGCGATGAGCGCCTTCAGCTGACCATCGATGACGGTCTGGCCGGCCTTGATTTCGGCATCGCCGGCAAGGGCTGCCGAGATGAACAGGGAAGACGCGAACAGCAATGAAACGACTGCGAATGCGATACGGCGCATGGCCTGCCTCCATTGTCTCCCGACAAATCGCTGTCTGAAGACACATCATACCATACGCTTGGCGCTGCCTCACGGTTTCAGCAACCGCAGTAATTCGCCACGCAAGTGCCACAAGATCATGCTTAAGCATCCTTTAAGGCGGGGCGCGCATCGTAGGGGACGGGTGGGACCCGTTCGCGCAACCAGGGACGAACCATGTCTAAGCAGCCGATTGACCGGCGCCTTTTGCTGAAGGGCGCGGCTAGCTTTGATGTGGCGATGGTGCGTGCCGATCTCGCCATCCGTGAACCCGACATTGACGCTGCCCTTTTGCGCACCGATACACAGGCAACCGCGTTTAAACTGCGTGGCACTCCCGCTTTGGTCATCGGTGGCAGCCTCTACCGGCGCGGCATGCCGGTGTCCGAACTTAGACAAGCCGTTGCCAAGGCGCATTCGGCCTGAATGCTTGAAAGCCGGGCGGCAGTCTGCGAGAAGGGCCGCCATGGGCGCAAGATGCGCGTTTCAACGTGGCAGGACCGGCAATGAAGACGTTTTTCGTGCAGATAAAGTGCGACCTGGGCAAGTCCTATGAGGTCGCCAGCGCGCTCGCCGACGCCGAGATCGCCTCGGAAATCTACTCGACCGCCGGCAATTACGACCTGCTCGCCAAATTCTATGTCGACGACGAGGAAGATGTTGGCCACTTCGTCAACGAGAAGGTGCAGCATCTTCCCGGAATCAAGGACACCTTCACGGTCGTCACTTTCCGCGCTTTCTAAAGCCGCATCAGGCACTTGCCCGGCGAGGAGGCAAAGCCTGATTACGCCCCTGTTTTGACTGCCCTAATTTTGGGCAGTCGTAACATACTGATCGCCGATATCCTCCAAATCATCGATTGCGCTTGATTTTCTCCCGCGACGCCAGTGAAATGGCGTCACAGGGGAGTATGCGATTGGCAGCGTTCGATGAAATGCTTCCGGAAGTTTCCGGATTGAGAAAACCGTATACGGCTTACGACCGCTGGCTGAAGGAGCAGGACCCGGCCAGGCTTACCGAAAAGATGCAGGACGCCGAGCGCGTCTTCCGCAAGACCGGCATCACCTTCGCCGTCTATGGCGAGCAGGAAGCTTCCGAGCGGCTGATCCCCTTCGATATCGTTCCGCGCATCATCTCCGGCAATGAATGGCGAAGGCTGACGCAAGGCATCGAGCAGCGCGTCCAGGCGCTGAATGCTTTCCTCGACGACATCTACCATCGCCAGGAAATCCTGCGCGCCGGCCGTGTGCCCAGGGAGCTCATCGCCAGGAACGAGGCCTTCCTGCCGGAAATGATTGGCGTGCGGCCGCCGGCCGGCGTCTACACCCACATTATCGGCGTCGATATCGTCCGCATCTCTGAGAACGAGTTCTACGTGCTGGAGGACAATGCGCGCACGCCGTCGGGCGTCTCCTACATGCTGGAGAACCGCGAGACGATGATGCAGCTCTTCCCCGAGCTGTTCCAGCAGATCAAGGTGCGGCCGGTCGAGAACTATCCGCAGCTGCTGCGCCAGTCGCTGGCAGCGGTCCGGCCGCAAAGCACCAAGGGCGCGCCGACCATCGCCGTGCTGACGCCGGGCAGCTTCAACTCCGCCTATTTCGAGCACGCCTTCCTTGCCGACCAGATGGGCGTGCAGCTGGTCGAAGGCCAGGATCTGCGCGTCGTCGACGGCCATGTCGCCATGCGCACCACCGAGGGCTACAAGCAGATCGACGTGCTCTACCGGCGTGTCGACGATTCGTTCCTCGACCCGCTGACCTTTAGGCCGGACTCGGCGCTTGGCGTGCCCGGCATCATGGATGTCTACCGCGCCGGCAACATCACCATCGCCAATGCGCCGGGAACCGGCATTGCCGACGACAAGGCGATCTATTCCTACATGCCCGAGATCGTCGAGTTCTACACCGGCCGCAAGGCGATCCTCGGCAACATCCCGACCTGGCGCTGCTCGGAGCCCGACAGCCTGAAATATGTGCTCGAGCACATCCATGAGCTGGTCATCAAGGAAGTGCACGGTTCCGGCGGCTACGGCATGCTGGTCGGCCCGGCGGCGACCAAGAAGGAATGCCAGGACTTCGCCAAGAAGCTGCAGGCCAAACCTTCCAACTACATCGCCCAGCCGACGCTGGCGCTGTCGACCTGTCCGATCCTGACAGAAAAAGGCTTGTCGCCGCGCCATGTCGACTTGCGCCCCTACGTGCTGGTCTCCGACCGCATCCAGATCGTGCCCGGCGGCTTGACGCGGGTGGCGCTCAAAGAAGGGTCGCTGGTGGTCAACTCCTCGCAGGGCGGCGGCACCAAGGATACGTGGGTACTCGATGACTGAGCTGGGCAGGGGGACGCAGCAATCATGAAAAGCATTCTTCCCTATTCGCTACTCGCTATTCGCTATTCGCTCGACATCGGGGCACGCTGATATGCTTTTGGGCCGCACCGCCAACGGGCTCTACTGGATGAACCGCTATATCGAGCGGGCGGAAAACATGGCGCGTCTGGTCGATGCCGGCCTGCGCATGGCGCTGACCCGTACCCAGAGCGCTTCGGAAGAGTGGAATTCGGTGCTGCTCAGCGCCGGCTCCGACGTCACCTTCACGCAGAAATACCAAGACTATACCGCCGCCAATGTCGCCGACTTCCTGCTGCGCGACACCTCGAACCCGTCGAGCACGATGTCGGCGATCGAGACCGCACGCAACAATGCCCGCATGGTGCGCACCGCGCTGACACGCGAAACCTGGGAAAGCATCAACGAGGCCTGGATGGCGTTGAAGCGGATGCTGGCAAAGCCGATCGACGAGCGCGACCTGCCGAGCGTGCTCGACGCCATCAAGCGCGAGACGGCGCTTATCCGCGGCTGTTTTTACGGCACCATGCTGCGCAACGAGATCTTCGACTTCTCGCAGCTCGGCACCTATGTCGAACGCGCCGACAACACGGCGCGCATCCTCGACGTGAAATACTACGTGTTGTTGCCGTCGATCTCCTGGGTTGGCTCGACGCTGGACAATTACCAGTGGGAGTCGATCCTGCGCTCGGTGTCGGCGCACCGTTCCTACCGCTGGGTCTATGAGGCCGACTACAAGCCGACCAACATTGCCGACTATCTGATCCTCAACGTGCGCATGCCGCGCTCGCTGACCTTCTGCTATCGTTTTCTCGCCGAGCACCTGAAATTCCTCGGCGACGATTATGGCGAACGCCATGCCTGCCACGCCACGGTCGACAGGACCCAGGCGATGCTGCGGGCAGGGTCGATCAAGGACATATTCGACGCCGGCCTGCACGAATTCCTGGCCAGGTTCATCCAGGACAACACCAAGCTCGGCGATGAGATCGCCCAGGATTACCGGTTCAATTGAGCATGACCCCGAACCGGAGGACCGCGTTAGCGAAAAGTGGGACCCGGTTTTCGGATAAGGTCATGCTCAAAACGGAAGACAAGTTATGAGATTGAAAATCACCCACCGGACGGAATACCGCTACGACGCGCCGGTACACTATCTGCTGCAGCGACTGCGGCTGTTGCCGGTCAGTGGCCCGACGCAGACCGTGCTGTCCTGGGCGCTGAAGATCGAAGGTGCGCGCGAAGAAGTGCGCTTCAGCGACCATTTCGGCAACGATAACAGGCTCTTGAGCGTCGATGGCGAGCGCGACTTCATCACCGTCGAGGCCTCCGGCGAGGTTGTCACGCGTGACACAGCGGGTGTTTCCGGCCCGCATCACGGCTTTGCGCCGCTCTGGCTGTTCAGCCAGGAGACCGCTTTGACCACCCCCGGCGACGGCATCCGCGAGCTTGCCGCGGCGGTCGGCAAAGGCACCGACATAGAGAGGCTGCATCGCTTGATGGCGCTGATCGTCGAGCGCGTCGCCTACACGCCGGGCACCACCAGCGTGACGACGCCGGCCGAAGAAGCGTTGGCGCTGAAGACCGGCGTCTGCCAGGACCACAGCCATATCTTTGTCGCCGCGGCCCGCGC
Source organism: Mesorhizobium sp. CNPSo 4688 (assembly GCF_057784295.1). Taxonomy (NCBI): domain Bacteria; kingdom Pseudomonadati; phylum Pseudomonadota; class Alphaproteobacteria; order Hyphomicrobiales; family Phyllobacteriaceae; genus Mesorhizobium; species Mesorhizobium sp. CNPSo 4688. Next base: position 301,128 of record NZ_JBWLUY010000001.1, on the reverse strand, counting down.
CATGGGCTTTCCGGCCCGTTATGTCAGCGGCTATCTGATGATGGGTGCGGCCATCGAACAGGCGGCAAGCCATGCCTGGGCCGAAGTCCATGTCCAGGGTCTCGGCTGGGTCGCCTTCGACGCCGCCAATGGCATTTCCCCTGACGAGCGCTATGTCAGGGTGGCCACCGGCCGCGATTATCGCGATGCCTCGCCGGTGTCGGGAATTCGACTGGGACAGGCGGAGGAACAGCTTGCGGTCACCGTCACGGTAGAGCAGTAGTTCTCGGCAAGATTGCTGCCTGAAGAGATTCCATGACTTATTGCGTCGGCCTCAAGATCGATCGTGGGCTCGTGTTCATGTCGGACACGCGCACCAATGCCGGCATGGATTCGATCTCGACCTTCAAGAAGATGCATGTCTGGGAAGAGCCGGGCGAGCGCGTCATCGTGCTGATGTCGGCCGGCAATCTGGCGACGACGCAGGCTGTCATCAGCCTGCTCGACGAGCGCAACAAGGCGATCGGCGAACGCCATGCGACGCTGCTCGAAACCCCGTCCATGTACCAGACGGTGCGGCTGGTCGGCGACACCGTCAAGGAAGTCATCGCTCAGTCGTCACCGGCCGGCGAAAAGGCGGATTCCTATTTCAACGCCTCCTTCATCCTCGGCGGCCAGATCAAGGGCAGCGCGCCGCGCCTGTTCATGATCTATCCCGAGGGCAATTTCATCGAATCGACCGACGACACGCCGTTCTTCCAGATCGGCGAGACCAAATACGGCAAGCCGATCATCATCCGCGCCTATGAAAGGACGATGAGCCTGGCCGAAACGGTGAAGCTGCTTCTGGTCTCCTTCGATTCGACGCTGAAGTCGAACCTGTCCGTCGGCCTGCCGCTCGACCTGCTGTTCCTGGAGAAGGATGCTTTCAAGGTCGGGCTGAAGAAGCGGATAGGCCAGGACGACCAGTACTATCGCACCATCTCGGACGGCTGGTCGAACGCGCTGAAGGCGGCCTTTGCCAGCCTGCCTGATTTCCCGGGTTAGATTGCCTTGCCGGCGCTCTTGCGTGGCGCTTGCCGCGGCGATCGACGCTGCTTGGCCCAAGTCTGGAGACCAGAATGAACAACGATGATTTCCGGCAATGGTCGAGGCACGCCGCCGATTGGGGAGTCGATTACCGTTCATCGCTGCGGGAAAGACCGGTGCGGCCGCTGGTCGAGCCGGGTGAGATCTTTCGCAGCATAGAGGCGTCGCCGCCGGAAGCGGCTGAGCCGATGGAGCGAATTTTCGCCGATTTCGAAGACAAGATCGTGCCGGGGATGACGCACTGGCAGCATCCGCGCTTCTTCGCCTATTTCCCGGCCAATGCCGCACCTGTCTCGGTGGTGGCCGAATATCTTGTCTCGGCGATGGCCGCGCAATGCATGCTGTGGCAGACCTCGCCGGCCGCGACCGAACTCGAAACGCGTATTGTCGATTGGATGCGCCAGGCGCTCGGCCTGCCTGAGGGCTTTTCCGGCGTCATCCAGGATTCGGCCTCGTCGGCGACGCTGGCCGCCGTGCTGACGATGCGCGAGCGGGCGCTCGACTGGCAGGGCAACAAGCAGGGCCTTGCCGGGCAGAAGCAGCCGCGCATCTATTCTTCCGATCAGGTCCACACCTCGATCGACCGCGCGATCTGGGTGTCGGGCATCGGCGAGGACAATCTGGTCCGCATTCCGGTCACCGGTCGCTTTCGCGCCATGGATACGGGGGCGCTCGAGGCGGCAATCGTCGCGGACCGTGAGGCCGGCATGTTGCCCGCCGGCATCATCGCCAGTGTCGGCGGTACCAGCACCGGTGGCACCGACAATGTCGCCGCCGTCGCCGCCGTGGCCAGGCGCCACGGGCTCTATCTGCATGTCGATGCCGCCTGGGCCGGATCGGCGATGATCTGCCCGGAATTCCGCCATTTCTGGGCCGGCGCAGAGCTCGCCGATTCCATCGTCTTCAACCCGCATAAGTGGCTTGGCGCGCAATTTGACTGCTCGATGCAGTTCATCCGCCAGCCCGAGGATCTGGTCCGCACTTTGGCGATCAAGCCCGAATTCCTGAAGACGCATGGCCGCGACGGCATCATCAATTATTCCGAATGGTCGGTGCCGCTTGGCCGCCGCTTCCGCGCTTTGAAACTGTGGTTCCTGCTGCGCGCGCACGGACTGGAAGCGCTGCGCACCAAGATCCGCAACAATGTCGCCTGGAGCGAGGCCCTTGCGGCGCGGCTGGCGAACGAGCCGGATTTCGAGATCGTCACCGAGCCAATGCTGTCACTGTTTTCATTCCGCCATAAGGCCACCGGCGATGCCGACGACCACAATCTGCGCCTGGTCAATGCCATCAACGACGATGGCCGCCTCTATCTGACGCAGACGCGGGTCGATGGACGCGTCGCCATTCGTTTCCAGGTCGGACAGTTCGAGACGACTGCAGAAGACGTCGATACCGCCTTCACCGTCATTTGCGACTGTGCAAGATCCCTGAGTGATTGACAGGATTGTCCGGGCGGTTTCCCGCCACCGAGTAGCCAGCAACGAATTGCGAGCAAGCATATGGCCGGACAGGGCGAAGAGGCGAGCCGGAATCTGACGGGCGTCTGGAACGGGCGCTATTTCTATCCGCGCGAGCTGGCGCCGGTCTCGTTTGTCGCGACGCTGATCGAGACGGCAACCCGATTGACGGGGGCGACCCACGAACCGGCCGGCCCGGCGACCGGCACAGTGAGATACGCAACCCTGCAGGGGCAGCGCAACGGCAACGCCGTCTCCTTCGTCAAAACATACGACAATGCCGGACCGAACGTGGATCCGATCCACTACAGCGGCATTCTGAACGGCGATGCCACGGAGATCGCGGGCACCTGGCGCATCCTGGGAAACTGGTCCGGCAAATTCCTGATGATCCGCTCGGCGGGCAAAGTCGCTGGCGTCGCCCGCAAGGTGGCGGAGCGGGTCTGAGCTGTATCTGCCTGGTTCGCCTTTGCAATCACCGATATTTCATTAGCCGGCTTATCCCTTTTCATTGCTTTCGTTTTGAGCTACAAACAAGAAAAACGAAAACGGGAGGTTTTCTCAGTGTATCTGTCGCCGCGCCATGCCGAAATCATCCAGATGGCCAAAGACCATGGCCGCGTGCTGGTCGACGATCTGGCCACGCATTTCAACGTGACGCCGCAGACCATCCGCAAGGACCTCAACGATCTCTGCGACCAGCGGCTGCTGTCGCGCATCCATGGCGGGGCGTTGTTCCCGTCCGGCATCGAGAACATGGAGTATGAGGCGCGCCGCAAGATCGCGGCCGACGAGAAGGAGGCGATCGGCCGCGCGGCGGCCAGGCTGATTCCCGACCACGCCTCGTTGTTCATCAATATCGGCACCACGACCGAGTCGGTCAGCAAGGCGCTGCTCGACCATACCGGGCTCATGGTCATCACCAATAATATCAATGTTGCCAACAGGATGCGCATTTATCCTTCGATCGAGGTGGTGATCGCCGGCGGCGTCGTGCGCGGCTCCGACGGCGGTGTGGTCGGCGAGGCGGCGGTCGATTTCATCAGGCAGTTCAAGGTCGACTATGCCGTCATCGGCGCCTCGGCCATCGACCACGACGGCGCGTTGCTCGATTTCGACTTTCGCGAAGTGAAAGTGGCGCAAGCCATCATCGCCAATGCCAGGCATGTCATCCTGGTTTCCGACCAGACCAAGTTCGAGCGCACCGCGCCGGTGCGCATCGGCCATCTGTCCCAGGTCAACACCTTCATCACCGACCGTTGCGACATCCCGTCGGTGCGCAAGATCTGCGAGGAAGCGGAGGTTCAATTGATCGAAACGTCGCTCGGCTAGCGGCTTTCGGGGCCCCTATTACGTGGCCGTGATATTTCGTTTGACATTCGTTATCATTTCGAAATAATTCCGCCACGGTTTCGCAAAACACCAAAAATGCTGCAATGCGAAATCGCTGGAGGAATTCTTGGACGCATCTCCGATCCATGACATCTTTGTCATTGGCGGCGGTATCAACGGCTGCGGCATTGCCCGCGATGCGGTTGGCCGCGGCTTCTCGGTGTTTCTCGCCGAGATGAACGACCTGGCCAGCGGGACCTCCTCCGGTTCGACCAAGCTGATCCATGGCGGCCTGCGCTACCTCGAATTCTACGAATTCCGGCTGGTGCGCGAGGCGCTGATGGAGCGCGAGGTTCTGTGGAAGAACGCGCCGCACATCATCTGGCCGATGCGCTTCGTGCTGCCCTATGCCAAGGGCCTGCGCCCGGCCTGGCTGATCCGGCTCGGCCTCTTTCTCTACGACCATATTGGCGGCCGCAAATTGCTGCCGGCGACCCGCACGCTCGACATGGCCAAGGACCCTGCCGGCAAGCCGCTGAAGCCGTTGTTTCACAAGGCGTTCGAATATTCGGATGGCTGGGTCAACGATGCCCGTCTGGTGGCGTTGAACGCGCGTGACGCCGCCGACCGCGGCGCCACCATCCGCACCCGCACGAAAGTCGTCGCAGCAAGGCGCGAAGGCGATATCTGGGCAATCCGCCTGGAGGATCTGGCGACCGGAACGACCGAGGAGGTCAAGGCCCGGCTGCTGGTCAATGCCGCCGGCCCGTGGGTCGACCACGTGCTGTCGACCACTGTCGGCCAGAACGACGTGCACAATGTCCGCCTGGTGCAGGGCAGCCACATCGTCATCAAGAAGAAGTTTGACGATCCGCGCGCGTACTTCTTCCAGAACAAGGATGGGCGCATCATCTTCGCCATTCCCTATGAAGAAGAGTTCACGCTGATCGGCACCACCGATCGCGATTATCCCGGCGATCCGCATGACGTGAAGATCAGCGACACCGAGATCGACTATCTCTGCGCGGCGGCGAGCGAATATTTTGCCAAGCCCGTGACGCGCCCGGACATCGTCTGGACCTATTCGGCGGTGCGCCCGCTCTATGATGACGGCGCCTCGAAGGCGCAGGAAGCGACCCGCGACTATGTGCTGAAGGCCGATGGCGGCGAGGGCAAGGCGCCGATCGTCAATGCTTTCGGCGGCAAGATCACCACCTATCGTCGGCTGTCGGAATCGATGCTGGAAAGGATAGAGGGATTTCTCGGCAAACGCGGCAAGCCATGGACAGCGAATGCGTCCTTGCCGGGCGGCGATTTCCCGGCTACCGGGTTCGACGCGCAGGTGGCGAAGCTGAAGAGCGCCTATCCTTTCCTCGACCAGCGCCTGGCGCGCCGACTGACCAGGCTTTACGGCACGCGCGCGCAAGTGCTGCTCGGCCTCGCCAAGTCGAATGCCGATCTCGGCCGCAATTTCGGCGCCGATCTCTATGAGGCCGAGGTGCGCTACCTCTGCGAAAACGAATGGGCGCTGACCGCCGAAGATGTATTGTGGCGTCGCACCAAGCGCGGCCTGCATTTCAGCCGCGAGCAGGTCTCGGCCCTTGACGAATTCATGCGCGGCATCAGCCAGCGCCATGTCGTGGCAGCGGAATAGGGAAGGCGAGTGATGCACAAAGCCTGGGAGGAGGCATCATGCTGGAACTGAGAAACGTGACGAAGACGGTCGGTGCGGCGGAGCATATCCGCGACGTCTCGCTGACGCTTCAGCACGGCTCGCTCAATGTCCTGCTCGGGCCGACGCTGTCGGGCAAGACCAGCCTGATGCGGCTGATGGCCGGGCTCGATGTGCCGACCTCCGGTTCGGTCTGGTTCGACGGCCAGAATGTCACCGGCATGCCGGTGCAGCAGCGCAAGATCGCCATGGTCTACCAGCAGTTCATCAATTACCCCGCGATGACGGTCTATGAGAACATCGCTTCGCCGTTGCGCGTCGCCGGCACCGATCAGGCCAAGATCGACAAGGAAGTCCGCAACGCGGCAGCGCTCCTGAAGCTGACGCCCTATCTCGACCGCACGCCGCTCAGCCTGTCCGGCGGCCAGCAGCAGCGCACCGCACTTGCCCGCGCCATCGTCAAGAATGCCAGCCTGGTCCTGCTCGACGAGCCGCTCGCCAATCTCGATTACAAATTGCGCGAGGAGTTGCGCGCCGAGCTGCCGAAGATCTTCGCCGCCGCCGGCACCATTTTCGTCTATGCCACGACTGAGCCGCACGAAGCGTTGCTGCTCGGCGGCAACACGGCGACGCTGTCCGAGGGACGCATCACCCAGTTCGGCCCGACCATCGACGTCTTCCGCAAGCCGATCGACCTGGTGACGGCAAGGACCTTTGCCGATCCGCCGCTCAACACCATCGTGCTGGCCAAGAAAGGCCCGGATTTCCTGCTCGAAGGCGGCGTCAAGCTGCCGGTGCCGGCCGAGCTTTCCGGCATTGCCGACGCCAACTATACGATCGGTTTCCAGCCGCATCATCTCTCGCTCGAGCGGCCCAACGCCGCCGCCGTGCCGGTGCGTGCCAAGGTGACGATCACCGAGATCACCGGTTCGGAAAGCTTCATCCATCTCGATTTCGCCGACGCGCGCTGGGTCATGCTGACCCATGGTATCAGGGATTTCGAGCCCGACGCAGAGATCGAGGTGTTCATCGATCCGCGCCACATCATGGTCTTCGACAGCAACGGCAGCGCCGTCGCCGCATCGAAGCTGGCGGCTTGAGGGGGAAGCGATGGCGCGCATCGACGTCAACCATGTCCGGCACTCCTACCTGCCCAACCCGCAGAAGGACGCCGATTTCGCTCTCAGGGAAGTGCACCACACTTTCGAGGATGGCGGCGCCTATGCGCTGCTCGGGCCGTCCGGCTGCGGCAAGACCACGCTGCTCAACATCATTTCGGGGCTGCTGCATCCTTCGCACGGAAAGCTGCTGTTCAACGGCAAGGACGTCACCAATCTGTCGACGCAGGAGCGCAACATCGCGCAGGTGTTCCAGTTCCCGGTCATCTACGACACCATGACCGTCTACGACAATCTAGCGTTCCCGCTGCGCAACCGCGGCGTGCCGGAAGCCGACGTCGACCGCAAGGTGCGCGAGACGCTGGAGATGATCGATCTGGCGTCATGGGCGAAGAAGAAGGCGAGGGGCCTGACCGCCGACCAGAAGCAGAAGATTTCGCTCGGCCGCGGCCTGGTGCGCTCCGATGTCAACGCCATCCTGTTCGACGAGCCGCTGACCGTCATCGACCCGCATATGAAGTGGGTGCTGCGCTCGCAGTTGAAGCAGCTGCACCGCCGCTTCGGCTATACCATGGTCTATGTCACCCATGACCAGACCGAGGCGCTGACCTTCGCCGACCAGGTGGTCGTCATGTATGATGGCGGCATCGTCCAGATTGGCACGCCGGCCGAATTGTTCGAGCGCCCGCGCCACACTTTTGTCGGCTATTTCATCGGCTCGCCCGGCATGAACGTCATGCCGGTGGCGATCGAGGGCAAGACCGCGACCATCGGCAGCCAGCGCATCGAGCTGCCCGGCGCGCCAAAAACCGGCCCAAACACCGGCAATGGCGCCATCGAACTCGGCATCCGCCCCGAATATGTCAGGCTCGGCCGCGACGGCATGGCGGTGAAGATCAGCAAGGTCGAGGATCTCGGCCGCCACAAGGTGGTGCGCGCCAGCTTCGAAGGCCGCGAGATCGCGGCCGTCATCGGCGAGGATGAGAGCGTTCCGGCCGAACCGAAGGTGCGCTTCGATCCGGCCGGCATCAACATCTATGCCGATTCCTGGCGCGTCGAGATGGGGGCATAGATGGAAAAGACCTGGAACAACAAGGCCTGGTTCCTTGTCCTGCCGGTGCTGGTGCTGGTGGCGTTCTCGGCCGTCATCCCGTTGATGACCGTCGTCAACTATTCGGTGCAGGACACGTTCGGCAACAATCAGTTCTTCTGGGCCGGCACCGAATGGTTCGAGGAGCTGCTGTCATCCGACCGCTTCTGGGAAGCGATGGTGCGCAACCTGATCTTCTCCTTCATCATCCTCGCCATCGAAGTGCCGCTCGGCATCTTCATCGCGCTCAACATGCCGAAGAAAGGCTGGGGCGTTCCGGTCTGTCTGGTGCTGATGGCGCTGCCGCTCTTGATCCCGTGGAACGTGGTCGGCACCATCTGGCAGGTGTTCGGCCGCAACGACATCGGTTTGCTCGGCTATTACGTCAATGCGCTCGGCATCGACTACAACTACGTCCAGGACCCGTACGACGCCTGGGTCACCATCATCATCATGGATGTCTGGCACTGGACCAGCCTTGTCGTGCTGCTTTGCTATGCCGGCCTGGTCTCGATTCCGGACGCCTTCTACCAGGCGGCCAAGATCGACGGCGCTTCGCGCTGGGCGGTGTTCCGCTACATCCAGCTGCCGAAGATGCAGCGCGTGCTGCTCATCGCCGTGCTGTTGCGCTTCATGGACTCATTCATGATCTACACCGAGCCCTTCGTCGTCACCGGCGGCGGCCCCGGCAATTCGACGACCTTCCTGTCGATCGACCTCGTCAAGACCGCGCTCGGCCAGTTCGACCTGGGTCCGGCGGCGGCGATGTCGCTGGTCTACTTCCTGATCATCCTGTTGTTGTCGTGGGTGTTCTACACCGTGATGACCAACTACGACGCGGAGCGCTGAGATGAGCGGCGCCAACGAGAGAGCTGACCGAGTGAGCGAGACGACAGCCGAGGGCAAACTGGCGAGCACGCTCTCGCAGGAGCAGGTCGCCCGGCTGATGCGCAAGCGCGGCGAGGAATCGCGCTGGTGGTGGATCGTGCCGACGGTCTACATCATCGTGCTTTTGCTGCCGATCTACTGGCTCATCAACATGAGCTTCAAGACCAATGCCGAGATCGTCTCGTCGCTGACGCTCTATCCGCATGCGCCAACGATCGCCAACTACGTCACCATCTTCACCGACGCCTCCTGGTATTCGGGCTACATCAACTCGATCACCTATGTGGTGATGAACATGGTGATTTCGGTGGCGGCCGCGCTGCCGGCGGCCTACGCCTTTTCGCGCTACCGTTTCCTCGGCGACAAGCATCTGTTCTTCTGGCTGCTGACCAACCGCATGGCGCCGCCGGCGGTGTTCGCGCTGCCCTTCTTCCAGCTCTATTCCGCCTTCGGCCTGATCGACACCCATATTGCGGTGGCGTTGGCGCACTGCCTGTTCAACGTGCCGCTGGCGGTGTGGATCCTCGAAGGCTTCATGTCGGGCGTGCCGAAGGAAATCGACGAGACCGCCTATATTGACGGCTATTCCTTCCCGCGTTTCTTCGTGAAGATATTCATGCCGCTGATCGCCAGCGGCATCGGCGTCGCCTGCTTCTTCTGCTTCATGTTCTCATGGGTGGAACTGTTGATCGCGCGCACGCTGACCACCACTGATGCAAAGCCGATCGCCGCTACGATGACCCGCACGGTCTCTGCCGCGGGCATGGACTGGGGCCTGCTCGCCGCTGCCGGCGTGCTGACGCTGATCCCAGGCGCGCTGGTCATCTGGTTCGTCCGCAACTACATCGCCAAGGGCTTCGCCCTGGGGAGGGTGTGACCATGAATCTCGACCTCACCTGGATGGCGTGGACGTGGCCAACGGCGGCGTTCTTCGGCACCATTCTTTTCCTGCTGTGCGGCATGGCGGCCTGGGAATTCGTCTCGCCGGGCGGCAATCCCCGTGTCGGCGTGCTGCGCTTCGAGACGACGCGCGGCGATCGCCTTTTTCTTTCGCTGCTTGGCAGCGCCTTCATCCATCTCGCTTGGCTGGGTCTTGTCGGATCCAACCTGTGGTGGGCTCTCGCTCTCTCCGTGGTCTACGCCGTCGGCGTGTTCCGCTACGTATAGAGGGGGAAACTGTTGGAGCGACCGCGTGCCGGCGGCCGCTCCAGATCGCACTTGAAACCTAAATGTGGAGGAAACCTATGCGACGGCAATTTTTAACATCTACGACCGCGCTTGTCCTGTTGCTCGGGGCAGGCAACGCCTATGCCGGAATGGACGAGGCCAAGGCGTTCCTGGACAAGGAAATCGGCCCGCTGTCGACGCTTGATCGCGCCGGACAGGAAGCCGAAATGCAGTGGTTCATCGATGCCGCGAAGCCTTTCGCCGGCATGGACATCAAGGTCGTCTCCGAAACCATCGCCACCCATTCCTATGAATCGCAGGTGCTGGCGCCGGCCTTTTCGGCGATCACCGGCATCAAGGTGACGCACGACACCATCCAGGAAGGCGACGTCGTCGAGAAGATCCAGACCCAGATGCAGACAGGTCAGAACCTTTATGACGCCTGGGTCAACGATTCCGACCTGATCGGCACGCACTGGCGCTACCAGCAGGTCCGCAACCTGACCGACTGGATGGCGGGCGACGGCAAGGACGTCACCAACCCGAACCTCGACCTGAAGGATTTTATCGGCACCTCCTTCACCACGGCGCCGGACAAGAAGCTCTATCAACTGCCCGACCAGCAGTTCGCCAACCTCTACTGGTTCCGCTACGACTGGTTTAACGACGAGAAAAACAAGGCCGACTTCAAGGCCAAGTACGGCTACGACCTTGGCGTTCCCGTCAACTGGTCGGCCTATGAAGACATCGCCGAGTTCTTCACCGGCCGCGAGATCGACGGTAAAAAGGTCTATGGCCACATGGACTACGGCAAGAAGGATCCGTCACTCGGCTGGCGGTTCACCGACGCCTGGCTGTCCATGGCCGGCAACGGTGACAAGGGCATTCCGAACGGCCTGCCGGTCGACGAATGGGGCATCAAGGTCGACGAGAATTCGCGTCCTGTCGGCTCCTGCACCGCGCGCGGCGGCGACACCAATGGCCCGGCTGCCGTCTACTCGATCCAGAAGTACCTTGACTGGCTGAAGGCCTACGCTCCGGCTGAGGCACAGGGCATGACCTTCTCCGAATCCGGACCGGTTCCGGCGCAGGGCGCGGTTGCGCAGCAGATCTTCTGGTACACCGCCTTCACCGCGTCGATGGTCGACGCCGGCGCCAAGGCGGTGATGAACGACGACGGCACGCCGAAGTGGCGCATGGCCCCGTCGCCGCACGGCGTCTACTGGAAGGACGGCATGAAGCTCGGCTATCAGGACGTGGGCTCCTGGACGCTGATGAAGTCGACGCCGACCGACCGCGCCAAGGCCGCCTGGCTCTACGCGCAGTTCGTGACCTCGAAGACCGTCGACGTGAAGAAGAGCCATGTCGGCCTGACCTTCATCCGCGAGAGCACGATCCACGACAAGAGCTTCACCGAACGTGCGCCGAAGCTCGGCGGCCTGATCGAGTTCTACCGCTCGCCGGCCCGCGTCCAGTGGTCGCCGACCGGCACCAACGTGCCTGACTATCCGAAGCTGGCACAGCTCTGGTGGCAGGCGATCGGCGATGCCTCGTCCGGCGCCAAGACGGCGCAGGAAGCCATGGACTCGCTCTGCGCCGAGCAGGAAAAGGTCATGACCCGCATCGAGAAGTCGGGCGTCCAGGGCGATATCGGCCCGAAGATGGCCGAAGAGCATGACCTCGCCTACTGGAACGCCGACGCGGTCAAGAAGGGCAATCTCGCGCCTCAGCTGAAAATCGAGAACGAGAAGGAAAAGCCGGTCACCATCAACTACGACGAACTGGTGAAGAGCTGGCAGAAGTAAAATTCTGCAACTACAGTTTGCCGGGGCATGGTGCCCCGGCAAACGTTTCGGAGCGGCCGGTGATTTCCTCGCTTTTTCGGCGTGCTGAACGTTGGACTCCAGCCACGACGAGTGAAAACGGCGAGCCGCTTTTCACGGCGAATTTCGCGCTCGAATTGGCCAGGTTTCACCTTTCAAACCTTGGGGATGAAAGGGAAGCCACGGCAGAACCTGCCTCGGATCGATTGAAGCAAATTCTGGAGAATCCGGAGTTGCGGCTGGCTTATGAACTCGTTCCTGAGATCATTGCGGAATACGCGTTGCGAAAGCTATCCGCTCCCAAGGCCTTTGAGTACATGTTGAGCGGTCGAAATGGGCAGGCCTATACCTTCAAGGTCGCCAGCCATCCAATTGTTCGATCGGTTCACGACAGCATCGCACGCGAGCTTCTGCCTGCGTCCGCTGTGGAAACGATTGCAAAAGCCTCCAGCTATGCAGACGCGGTTTCCAATGCGTTGAATGCGGGTGAGGCGCTGGCAGATTTGACCGTTTGCACTGCACCGATCGGGCTTGGCCTTCATCGAGGCAGACTAGAAGTTAGATAGGGTTGCCGAACTTGACCAAACACATCCTTGCGATCGACCAGGGCACGACATCGACCAGGGCGATCCTGTTCGACGGCGAGATGAAGGTTGCCGGCAGCAAGCAGCAGGAATTCACCCAGCATTACCCGGCCTCCGGCTGGGTCGAGCACGACCCGGAGGACATCTGGGGAACCGTCGTCGCCACGGTCAAAGGCGCGCTGAAGGCCGCCGGCCACGAGGCCTCGGATGTCGCGGCCGTCGGCATCACCAACCAGCGCGAGACCGTCGTCATCTGGGACAAGGCGACGGGCAAGCCGATCCACAATGCCATCGTCTGGCAGGACAGGCGCACCGCGCCGCTCTGCCAGAAGCTGAAGAAGCAGGGGCTGGAGAAAAAGTTCACCAAAAAAACCGGCCTGCTGCTCGATCCCTATTTCTCCGGCACCAAGATCGCCTGGATGCTGGAGAAGGTGAAGGGCGCGAGAAAACGCGCCGAAAAGGGCGAATTGCTCGCCGGCACCATCGACAGTTTTTTGATCTGGCGGCTGACTGGCGGCAAGGTTCACGCCACCGACGCCACCAACGCCTCGCGCACGCTGGTCTACAACATCGAGAAAAATGTCTGGGACGACGAGCTGCTCTCCATCCTGCGCATCCCGGTCGCGATGCTGCCGCAGGTCAAGGACTGCGCCGACGACTACGGCGTGACTGAAAAAAGCCTGTTCGGCGCCGAGATAAAAATCTTGGGCGTCGCTGGCGATCAGCACGCCGCAACCATCGGCCAGGCCTGTTTCGAGCCGGGCATGATGAAATCGACTTACGGCACCGGCTGCTTCGCGCTGCTCAACACCGGGGCCGATCTGGTGCGTTCCAAGAACCGGCTTTTGACCACCATCGCCTACCGGCTGAACGGCAAGACCACCTATGCGCTGGAAGGCTCGATCTTCATCGCCGGTGCGGCCGTGCAATGGCTGCGCGACGGCATCAAGGTGATCGGCAAGGCCGAGCACAGCGGCGTGCTGGCTGCCGAGGCAGATCCTACCCAGAATGTCTATCTGGTGCCGGCTTTCGTCGGCCTGGGCGCGCCGCATTGGGACGCCAAGGCGCGTGGCGCCATCTTCGGTCTGACCCGTAATTCAGGCCCGGCGGAGTTCGCCCGCGCCGCACTCGAATCCGTCGCCTACCAGACGCGCGACCTGCTCGACGCCATGCGTAAGGACTGGAAAGGGGCTTCGGCGAAAACCGTGCTCCGCGTCGATGGCGGCATGGTGGCCTCCGACTGGACCATGCAGAGGCTGGCCGACATCCTCGACGCGCCGGTCGACCGTCCGACCATTCTGGAGACGACGGCGCTGGGCGCCGCATGGCTCGCCGGCTCGAAGGCGGGTGTGTGGCCGAAGGCGAGGGACTTTGCCAGGAGCTGGGCGCTCGAGCGCCGCTTCAAGCCGGACATGGATGCGACGCTGCGCTCGGCAAAACTGGCGGGCTGGCGCGATGCGGTGCGCAGGACGCTAAGCGCGCAATAGATCGACGGACCGCGAAATGATTGGGCTTTGCTGAGCGAGGGAGCATGAGAAGTCCAGATTGGTATCCTGCTTGGCGCGACGAGGCTATCGACCAGTTGAACGCGAAGAACAAGCGGCTCGAGGGCGACTTCCGCCTGGGTAGCTGGTCCCGCTACGACTACGATCTGACAACCGGAAAGCTTCTCTTTTCAGACCAGAACATCGTCAGAGTTGTCGCCGAAATCCAGATTGCAGGTAGCACCAGCGCGAAGGCCAGCAACTGGCTTTGGGCCTGGTCGAACTCAAACCTGCCTAGCAAACTGCTTGTCGATGCAAAGCTGGTTAGATCGTTCGGAGAGAAGAACGGCATTGACGAGCTGGCGCAGGCCTATGTGACGGATGCCCAAGACGATCTGGAAGTGCTCGGTTGGGAATTGTCCGCGACCATGGTTCGAATTTGCGACGCCCTTGGAGCTTACCGGTCTCCACGCGGAGAAGGCGGTGGTCTCTATCTGGTCTTGAAGACCATTGGTTGGGCGAGTTGAACTGAATCGCCGTCCCCTGTGACAAGCCATACAGAAAGCCCGCGCCATCTCGGCGCGGGTTTTACTCATACTCGTCAGCTACTGGTACTTACCCTTGGATCAATAGGGCGAATTGCACTGCCGCCGCGGACCGTAATTCGGCTGGTAGGTGTTGTCCGACGCGCGATACGACCGGTAGCGGTCATAGCACCACTGCACATGCGAATCGCCGCCCCGGTAGACGCGGTTCTGGTTGTTGTTGACGATCGCACCGGTAATCAGCGCGCCGGCAATGAATGCACCAGCTGGGAACCAGAAATCGCCGTGACGGCGATAGCCGTGGCGGTAATGGCGCGAGCCGCGATGGCCGTTCCAGTAGGCGCCGTCATTGTTGCTGCGCGAGAAATTGCGGTCGCCGTTGAAGTTGCGGTTTCTCATCCACGGCCTGTAGTCGACCGCCTGCACATCGGACGAAGCCGACGGGGCCTGCGGCGCAATCATTTGCGTGGCGCCGGCCGGCATGGCCGCGGATACTGCGAAAGAGGCTGACAATGTGGCCGCCAGCATACCCGATACGATCTTGTTCACGATCTTCTCCTTTAAAGGGGGTGGTTGACGTCCCTTGTGCGGGGAGAACGGCCCGGCGGTGCGAAGGTTCCCCGCCAGAACATTAAGTTGCTGATTTGCAATGTTTCTCCAGTCAACCGGAGAAGAAAGGACCCATCTCGCGCGCCCGCAGATTTTGAAGCGGCGACCTCATTGCGGGAGCGGCTCACCGGGCGTCCTGCCAAGGCAATTTGCGGGGCCCAAGCCGATGGCAGAAACCTCGGTGAAAGGGCCTTCTTTTTCCGGTTGACCGGTCGCGGCACTCTCCCTATGTTCCGCGCAATTTCGAGGGCGGCCTTTAGAGCCCGCGGGAGCGCGTAGCTCAGCCGGTAGAGCAACTGACTTTTAATCAGTAGGTCATGGGTTCGAATCCCATCGCGCTCACCAAAAACTATATAATAAAATCAGATATTTACATGTCTTCTGCGCTTAAAGTGGAAGGGCTTTCGCTTCTGCACGGGTAACGCCGTGGGTAACGGATTTCACTTTGCAAAAAGTGTTTGGACTTAAATCTCTTGGCCATCGAGTGGGCAAAAACGACTCTCGCATTGTGGGTAGGAGGTGTCACAGCGATTTTGATACCCTGTGTTCATCAAGGTTGAACAAGGAGATCCCGCCGTGACCACCCCACTATCCCATCGTTTGCTACCCGCCCATGAGATGAAGATCCGAGTAGGGGGCGTTAGTGACATGACCATTTGGCGATGGTTACGAAAGCCCGGTCTGGACTTTCCTCGACCTGTCAACATTAACGGGCGCAACTACTGGCCCGAAGCTGAGCTCGCTGCGTTCATCGATCGCCGCCGGGTTCGCACCTAACGCAACATGAAGGCCCGCGTGGCTGCAACCAGCGGGCAGCATTCACCGCACATTCAGAAGAAAACCGATGGCAATTCGTACCCAAACTGCGTCCAGCGTGCAAGTCGCTGGCGACGCCCAGACCGTTTGCACACCGCAAACACCCGACATCAGGCCGCCGGGAGGATTGGAACGTCTCGCCGCTTCCGGCGTGGATCTATCGGTAGAGCAAGTTCAACAAATCCAGTGCTCCCAAGCCGCCGGCATCGATCCGAAGATACCGATTACCTATGCCTGGCCCACGGCAGTCGAGAAGCTCCGTGGGGGCGCCCTGCATATCACCGGGATCACGAAATGCAGCCTCTGCACGCGACTGCATTTTACGGGGCTCAATGCTGATCCTTTGCGAGTACCGGAATGCAGTTACGGTTTCCCGCCCTTTCATGGCGGTCGCGAGAAACCACACCTGGTCCGAGTTGTGCCCATCCTCGATGTTCTGCCGGACGAGATAATTTTTGAGATGAAAGCGCCAACGGCTGATTTAGCGACTTACTGCAAACTTGCGCTCGAAACACGGGAGCCTGCCCCGGCCAGATACGCCGCCTTGGCGAGCGACGTTTCTGATCTACGCAGCTTGGCGACCTATCAACGAACTACGCGGTGGCAGCGTCATCACAGCAAACTGGCTTTTGAAGCGATCATACGGTCAAGGGTACTGGAAGAGCGGATTTGCATCATCGCGGAAAGCTCGGACCTTCCGGAGCCGCAACGGACGTACAGTGCGCGGCGACAGGCGCTCGCACAGTTCGTTCACGGCTACGGGCCGGGAAAGATCCGCCTGCGCTTCGGTCGTGCGCTGTATGCCACCCTTAAGGCGGCAGGACGGGGTGAGCTTTGATGATGAGGCCCTCAAAAGGCGACGCTTCGTTTCCGAAGCCAAATCAGCCCAGACAGTCGGCATTTATGAATCGTGTCAACGGCATTGCGTCCGAACGCGAACCCAGCCACCAAGTCACGCGGTCGCCTGTCAAAGGCAAAGGCCTTCCGCCAGACGGCCCAGACCAAAATTGGAAGTCACACCTTGTCGTCAATGACAAAGGCAAGGTTCTACCCGGGCTTATCAATGTGGCCTTCGCATTTCGCAACGCGCCTGAACTGCAGGGAGCAGTCGCCCTCGACCAAATGAGCGGCAACATCGTGGTGCGAAAGCCGTTGCCGGCCGTAGGCCCACCTAGAGCTTCCGACAGGGCCATAGATGATTCCGACGTTATCAGCTTGACCGAATGGCTGCAGGGAATGGAGCTCCCCGGGGTGCAGATAAAGACTGTTCAAGAAGCGATAACCTTGATCTCGCGCGAGAACGGTTTTCATCCGGTGCTCAATTATTTTGACAGCCTGACATGGGATGGTACCCCGCGCGTTGATGGATGGCTCAGCACCTATCTAGGTACCGCGAATACTGAATATGCGAGGTGTGTCGGGCGGCTATGGCTCGTCTCTGGCGTAGCCCGAATAGCGGAACCGGGTTGTCAAGCAGACCACATGCTTGTTTTGGAAGGTCCTCAAGGCGCCAGAAAGTCTACCGCCTGTAAAATCTTGGGAGGAGAGTGGTTCACGGATCACCTTCCGGAAGACTTGCGTGGGAAAGACTCTTCAATTGCGATGAAAGGAAGTTGGATTATTGAGATCGCGGAGATGCATTCGATGAACAAAGCCGACGCGGGGCTCTGAAGGCATTTATCACGCGCACGACAGAACGCTACAGACCGCCGTACGGCCGTTTCGTAGTGGAAGAGCTGCGCCAGTCGATCATGATCGGTACGATCAATCCAACTTCCGGCGGCTATCTTCGCGATGCGACCGGTGCCAGGCGGTTCTGGCCCGTGACCGTAAACAATATTCGCATCGATGATCTCCGGCGCGACCGCGATCAGATTTGGGCGGAAGTTGTACACCTTTATCGCAGCGGCAACGCAAAATGGTGGCCGGACGACGAATTTGAGCGCAGATACATTCTTCCCGTCCAGTCCGAACGATACGCCTTTGACGCATGGGAGGACAAAGCCGTTGGTTTTCTGGATACCAGGTCGTCAACTACGATCATGGATTTTGCTCGCGATGTCCTAGATATGGATGTCTCTAAGATTGGCCGGATCGAACAAAACCGAATCGTCAAAATCCTCACCAACTACGCCTGGGTGTTGGGTTCGAAAGATACGAAAACACGTCGACGATTGTTTATGAATCCAAATGTAGCGAAGGAACGCGAAGGGTAGAAGCCTAACCCTTCGGGATTAAGTGGTTGAATTCCCAATGCTTCGAAGGGATAAAGGTGTCATGCATAGCTTGCGTCCAAACTGGATCACTAGAGCCATCAGGAAACATACTCGATAAGTATGACTCAAATCTGCCTTCGTGCCTTCGAAACGCAATAAACTCAGTTGTTTAGGTTTGGCTAGGCCGCCTGCTGCCCTTCGCAATGGCTTCGAGGGCGGCCCTACTAATATTCACGGGTCCTTCGGGGAGGGTGGGTTGTGCGCGGTCCACTGCATCTCACGTTCCCGCTAGCGTCAGAAAGTCGGAAAAGCATACCGTCACTACGCGCCACGAATACGCACCGCTACATAACGCATTGATGTTCTTGTGAAGACAGCGCGTTTCATATGATGGCGGTCGGCCGCTTGAATGGCATTTTGAGCGTTTGGTGACACTGAAGACTTTCATCGAAGCAACGACAGCTTTGCGCCTCATTCCAGATCAACGACGTTCAAGTAGCGGCCCCGAGAACCGTTGCGGATAAGGGCACGGGCGACGCCGAAGGCGAGATGCGACTTGCCGGTTCCGGGGCGCGGGCAACACGCGAGCCGAGAATACGGCCACAGAGGCAGCAATCAAGCAGACTGGATGTTGAATTGACGTTCAGCTGTTAAAAGCAGGTGCAGATGGCGGCGGCGGGCCGAGCTTCCAAATCACGGCAGGAAAGTGGTTTTCCGACGGAAACAACACTTCGATGCGGCCCGGCAACGCCAGGGCGTTCAGGGTAAACTGGTCGTTTATGTCGGTCAGAATCGTGCCGAGCGGCACACGCTGATCGACCAAAGCGCCGTCCGGCTGAATGGCGCTAACGTCGATGAACGCGGGCGTTTCCGCCTCGTCACCTTTATGGAACGCTTCGGTCATGTCAAATTTGCCAGAGAGTGTCGCCGTCGCGGCTTTGCCGGGATCCAGGACAAATGCGTTGGACCGTTCAAAGTGGACAGTTCCGGATCCTGTTGCCGACATTGGCGAGAACGACTGGAATGTGAAAATTGCCTTCGTCATCCAGGGACACGTCAGCGACGGTCAACTTCACCGATCGCACGACATGGAAGTAATTAAAGAACGGGGTTACGGACGCCACGACAATCGCGATCGTCGCGGTGACAGCGGTGTAGGGAATCTGGCTAAGCCTTGATCGCAACTTCTCAAGCATCGTCGTAATGTCCCATCCCCCGGCGCTGGAGCTTGACGGTGCGCCCAGAGCAAACGCAGCGTCAAGTTGCGGCATCATTACTGGCGAGGACCGTGGCAGGTGCAAGCGGCCGACCGCACTTGAACATCGTAGTCCAAACGACCAATTTGGGGTCAGAAGCCGAGGGGCGGCTATCCGCTCCACGCCAACAGCAGCGAGCCAGCGTCACGATTGCATGCGAGCGATTCGGACGATTTCCTCGCCATTCGGCTTGCTGAACTGATCTGCCTGGCGCAGCCCCTCGGGAAATCGGATCGTGTTGCCGAGGCGCTCTTCGAGCGTGGAGATTGCGACCATCCTCCGCCGCCACTCGCGGGTCGGCTCGAACTCGAAGGCAGACGGTTCCATCGCTTCGTCAACAGCCGGGGTTTCTGGGCGGAGATCGCTCAGATCCTGATCTAGGACAAAGGCGAAGGCCTGCAACGACCCCGCCTTGGCGGCGACAACAACCTTCCAGTAGCTTCTGGGGATCTTGACCCGAAGCGGACCGTCCTCACCCACGCCGCGGAACTCGCGGTCCGTCTGCTGAAAGATCGGGCCGGCGAAGACGCAATAGGTTTCCACCTTGGCCTGCATCAGCACGAAGTTTTCGAGATCTCCCCAATTGTCGACCCCTCGTGCCGATTGATTGTAACCTGACACCTGAGGCGAGCAGTTGGTGGTGTGGTAGGTATCGCCGTTGGCCCGCTGAATCTGAGCGAAGGAATTACCGAAGCAAACATCGTCGCGCCGCACGACGTGGCCTTTATCGAACGCGCCCCGATCGTTGCTGTAGAATTTGTCGGGCAGTTGATGCGAGCTTGAAATTCGGGTTTCCGTGACCCACTCCTCTATATTGTTCGGACCAAGTCCGGTCAGTCCCTTGCGCGAATAGTCACGGCCCGGTTCGGGACGGCGGCTTGCCTGACGACCATCTACGTTTGAGGCGGTGAACAGCGCGAGGCGGCGCGACTTGTGCATGACGATGGAGAAATGCTCGTATGGGATTGCCTGGCGACCATCGGCCATAGTCGAAACGGTAGTGGGATCCGTTACTGTGGGAAGTGGGACCAAAAAATTAGGTCCGAGAAACGCCGGATCATAGCCGGCTCGGGATGCGTAGTTGCGGTCGACGATTGGCTGCTTGGGCGTGAGCCGCTCGAGGAGGTCTGTCCGGGCGCTTGTCGTTGGAGCAACCGGCCGCGCCTGCACCGCGTCGGGAGTTCCCAGCCTGACGGAAATAGTGAGAGGCACGTTGAAGACGATTTCGCCGGCTATCGTGCTCTGAGCCGGCGAAGCGGTTCGCGAAGCATTCGGTTCGTCGAGTGCGCTGGACGTGCCTGATGTCATTGGTTGGGTGTCTCCCGGCGAATTCACGATCGCGACCGGGCTCAGCTGGGTCTCCGGCGCCAAAATCGGAGGCGTCAGCAGTTGGTCGAGCAGAGTCTGTTGTTGCGACGACAGGCTGGTGAGACTGCGGAGCCGGGCGATGATACTGCTGATTCTGGCACCTTCGTTGGCGATCCATTTTACCGCGGCTTCGCCCATGTCCGGCGTCCATATCCGATCATCGCGGCTTAGAATTCGGCCATTGGCATCCCGGGCGGCCACGCCGGAATGATGAAGTGCGATCATTTCCCACTGATTGTTGAACACTGGCGACCCCGATGAGCCAGGCAGGGTGTCCGTCCGGTAATGTAGGAAATTCTCGAGCCGATCGATCAGTTCGTTTTGCTGAAGCGCGATCTGTTTTGGACGCCCGTCAGGATGCTGGACGATGTTAACGGATTCGCCGAGCACCACCTTGCCGAGCTCTTCAGTGAGGCGATTGAAGCCGAAATCACCGATCGAGGACCGGCCATCGTGCGATCGCTCGGTAACGGCGACGATGGTGAAGTCGAGATCGGCATCTGTGTAGAAGAAGATGCTAGGCTCGAGCCTGAAGACGCTGAGGGGGAGCGGCCGCCCGTCCTCCCCGGTCTCATAGTCAAACTCCACCTCGGAGAACTGCGCCGCGAGAGCGTCCGGAAACACGTGATTGTTGGTCATGACCAGCCGCGGCGATACCAGCGAAGCCGTGCCGAACCCCAGCGTCGCGCCCGACGGACCGCGGACGACGACGCGCGCGACTGTGCGAGAGACCTTGGTGCCGATTTTCAGGAAGGCGGTACCTAGCAGGTTGTCGCCGCCGATGATCCGCTCGAGAACGATAGGATCGACTGTGCCTAGCATTTCGAGCTGATTTCCGCCAGGCCCACCGGCCAGGATATCGCGGACGCCGGGCTGCGATAGCACGCGTTGGCTCCGCAACGCGATCCTGTCTTGGTCATCGACCTCTAGCAGGCTTCCCTTCCGCTCCTTGGCCTTATCTATCTTTTCGATGTGAGCGGTTCGTTCCGCCGTGCGCTCAGCAAAGCGCTGTTCGGTGGCAGCGAGAACCGTTTCCGGCAACGCCAAGCTCGCTGCGGCCGGAGGGAGCGAGGGCTCCGCGACACCCTGTGTCTCGAGGGGCATTGTTGGCGTAGTTCCTCTTGGCTGGTGTAGGGTCGGCACAATCGCAGCGCCGTGCGGGTCGAGGCGCAGGGTAAGCAGGCCCAAGCTGGCTTCACCGCCGCGAAGGTCACGAACCAGCTCGCTGCCCGGCCTGTTTGGAGAAAGGCCGGTGTAGCTGAGCAGCTGCCGGTTATTGCTCGAATATTCGCAGAACTTGCGCAGCAATGCGGTCAGGCCGCGAGCTCGCTGCAGGGCGTCCCGACTGAGCGAGCTTTCGAGCGTTCGCAGATAGAGATCCAGCCGATCCATCGCGTAGCCGAGGCCCTCGGTGAACATTGGCAGCCCACGCCCGGAAAGAAGCAAGAAAGCGTCGAGCGCCTCGTCGTGCCTTCCCAGCCGTGCGAGATGCTCTCCGCGGACCACCGCCCCATCCGGCAGCCATTCGAATCGGTTTGAAAGATTCTTGGTCCAGCTGTCCGGCAGCCGGTCCAACTTATTGAATCGGAGCAGAGTATAGCCGCCGACGACCGCAGCGACCGGATCTTCGAATTTCTCCGAAAGCAAGTGGTGGGCGGTTGATGTCTGACCATCGCCGAGGCTGGTCTCAACCTGCTTGAGCTCTCCCATCGCGCGATAACGAAGCAGCGAGTTGGCGGCAGCACTGTCGAGGTGAACATCGATCGAGATCACGTCCACATCCGACGTCGGATTCCGCGGTGCCGCAAGTCTCGAAATCTCGACCAGGCAGCCATGTTCGGTAGAAACCGGAAGGGCGATATTCAGTGGCGGCCGGCCTGCCTCGATGACCTGCAGCGTGCATGGGCAGTCGTTGCCATTGACCGCGATCCGGATGCTCCGGTCTGCGACGCTCGCTATCCATGGCGTGTTGTCGACCACCAGGTTCGATTTGAAAGAGAGTGGGTTGCCGCGGAAGAAAGCGAGCTGAACGTCAAGCGGCCCGGAAGCGGCCTGCACTTCCGCTTGCGAAGCGATGGCCGGCGCTGTGACCGGTCCCGCCGGCCCCATGACTTCGAGGGCGGCAAGGCCGCCGCTCGCGGCGCGTGTTGGTGGCGGCGTACCTGACTGCAATGCGGCGAATTCGGCAAGTAGCAAGACGCTCTCCGACTCTCGCAGTGCGGCCATAGTGAAGTCGCTAGGAGCCGCACCCAGTGTTTCGAGGCCGTCCTGC
This sequence comes from Mesorhizobium sp. CNPSo 4688, assembly GCF_057784295.1. Lineage (NCBI taxonomy): Bacteria > Pseudomonadati > Pseudomonadota > Alphaproteobacteria > Hyphomicrobiales > Phyllobacteriaceae > Mesorhizobium > Mesorhizobium sp. CNPSo 4688. The sequence continues at coordinate 278,360 of NZ_JBWLUY010000001.1, read as the reverse complement.
CGGAAGCCGGAGCGAGCGTCGCGGGGTGCGGATTGGAACGTACTTGCGCCAGTGACGGTCGCTGCCGCGAACGCGCTGGCCGGATCCTGCGCCAGAGGCACGGGCGACCTCCAGGCCGCTTGGTCGACCGGCGGCGCTGAGCTGAGCGCAGTCTTGACCGGTAGGCCCATATACTCAGATCTCTCGTCCGTTTCTCTTGCGGACCGCTGCGACTCGCGGACAGAAAGCTGCACCTCGACAGGTTCAGGCGAGGGATTCTTCGGGATTTTCACCGCTCGCGACAGATCCTGGCCGCCTGGCAGGGAGGCCACAACATAGTATTGACCGGGCGGCAGCTCACGAACGGTCTGCGAGCTCGTGGTCCTAGCCATGACCGTGGAGTCGAGGGCTCTGACCTCAAGCGGGATTTCTAGGTCCCTCAACTCGTTCGAGTGAAAATCCGTGGTGAATTTGAGCGAGCCGGTCTTTCGACTCGGCCGGCCTCGGCGAGGGGTGGGTGGTGTCAGTCGCGTGGCGCTCATGACAGCCTCACCTTCGTCCGGCAACGCAGAGGCTCGACGGTGTGAGTGAATTTGTCAGCTTCACGCAGCCCGGCAATCTTCGGATTTACTATGGCACCGATCTCGTAAATTCCGGCGGGGACGTCCCTTCGGAAGGGGTGAGAATCGCGGTTCGACCTGAACTGCGCGAGTGCGGCTGGCGAGCCGCCCATCTTCAGTTCCACTGTGGTGCTGCCGAGCGCACGCGCTGGATCTACTTCGATCTGCAGTGGAACGATCGGCGTACCGCCGATGTGAGTAAGCACCGCATCGTTGCCGCCACCATCCATGGTCCAGCTCTGCTGGCCGCCATATTCCCGGTTGACCTCATCGAGCACGATCGGCAGGCCTTGGGCAATCGACTGCGTGGAGACATACCAGTGGTTTGCCGCCTTTCCACTAGCCATTCGGTCGGGCGGGAAAGCGGCCCGACCAGCGAGACAACGGAGCAGCGCTATGCTGAACAGGGTCTGGACTCGGGGAACCGCCTGCGCCTTGCCGTCAGGTGGCGAGGCGAAGAAGATCGGCGCCCTCCGATCGTCGAGGCCGCTTGCATGAACCTGGAAGACGTCTCCAGCACGCACATTCTCGAGCGAGAGGTTAGCCGGTGGCAGGTTCCGGCAAGCGTCGACGAAGTAGAATTGCGTCCGCGCGATGTCCGGGTGCGCTAACGAGGGCGCCATTCCGTTGCGCAACACGCTGCAGTCCACGGAATGCATCGACACCGGGCCGGTGTCGCCGAAGCTGTCGAGCAGCAAAGCCTGGTTATTGCGTGTGATCTGTATGCCATGGCCGGCGAAGTAGAATAGCGTGCTATGGTTTCTGTTGGTCGCGGCATCCTTCCGCCAAGCTTCAACCGCAAGCCGGAACATAGGCATAGAGCAATTTGGCGGGGCCAACGCGGCAATCCCAGGCGCACGTCCGGCGCTGTCCGATCGCTCTTCAGCCGAGGGCGTCAGCAACAGCCGACAGGTCGCTAGCGGCTGTTCGAGCAGGTCTGCCTGACTAGCGCTAAGCAACCAGTAGAACATGAGGTAGGCAGTCAGAGAGGTCGACGACAACGGCACCATGCCAAGCCCGTTCGCGCTCGGCAGTTTCGGATAGGCGCTGACGCCCGCGATCAGTACATGCAGGCCCGGCTTGGCCCCATGCTCATCCCGGGCGTCATAGACCAGGCATGGGTCCTCAGGTTTTCGCTCATGCGGGAGAACGATGCTCATACCCTTTGCTCCAGCTCTTTGGCGATAAGCTTGTAGAAGCTTGGCCGCTTGAAGTAGGCGCCATGTGCTTCCAGTGTGCTAGCTCCCGACTTGAACTTCAGGTCTTTGATCACGAAGCGAGGATCCGCACTCTCGAATACGGGCGCAACGAGGAAGCTCAGGACGTCAACGGGGTCGTAGACGTTGAGCCATGTCTTCACTCGCCCGCCGAACGGCTTGACCTTCGCCGGGGGGCCGAGTGCCGGGTCGCTCGCCAGGAACAGCTTCATCTCCTCGAACTGGCCGACCTGACCGCCGACCGAGATCCAGGCATCGACTTCCAATGCAGGATCGAACGTCGTCAGCAGATCGAACAGGATATTGCCGCCCATCGAATGGGTGATCAGAACCAGCGGCTCGCCGCTCTTACGTGCCTTGTGGATTTCATTAAGAACGAGCTTCGGGATAGGACCCGGAGATGCCCGATCTCCGCGACGCTGGAGATAGACGAAAACGTCGCCGAGGAACCGCCCTATCTGGGCGTGGAGCCGCGCCCGATAAGCATCAAGCGTGCCAGCCGAAAGTGCTCTTCCCGCTTTTGATTTTGCACGATCGAACAATTGCTGGATCCGGTCTTTCGCGCCGGTAAGCCAGGACGGGCCAAGTTCCTCAAGGTTGATGCTCTCCCCGGCGTCGGCGGGCTTGGCGGCAAGGCTGGCACGCTTGGTGAAGCGTTGATCGAGGCTGTCGCGAAGATCAAGCGCGGCGTCGCCGGAAGGCGCCGCTTGCACTTCAGCCACAATGGCGGAGTCCGCTGCAATCTCCTGCGCTGCGGCGAGCAGCATCCCTTCAAGCGCACCGTGCGCGTCGGCGTCCGGCGTGGGCCCGCGATCGATCAGAGGTTCCTCCGAATAGATAAGCGGCGCCAACACCGCCTCGAGAAGCGCCTGCACATCGCGTTGCGCGGCCGCTGCGATCGGATCGGCCGCACCGAGAGCCTCAAGTTCGCTAGCCGTCCCACATTGCTCCTTCAGCAGCATGGTCATTTCCAGGTCGGATTGGAAATAGCTTTGCGCCGCCCCGAGGTCCTCCAAGAGGCTGACGTTCGGCACCGTAGCCTGCGCCCAGGCATGGGCAACACCCAGTTCTCCCCAATACGGGTTGATGATTTTCAGCCCGCCATAACGCGGATTTCGCTGTGCCAAGGGTTTTAGGAGAAGGCTCCGGATCAGCTCGTCGCGTACGGCCACGTCGCAGTCGTAGCTTGGGTCATCTTTCCGAACACTGACGCCGTGGATGAAGCATACTGGCATCACATCCCCCGCAGAAAATGAAACCTTCCGCTCTAATAGTCGCGCTATGCCGGAGCGTCCAATATTATTGTGAAGTCTCGCTCAAACAACAAGTTGTTAGTGCTATACACGAAAGCAGGCTATATGTAGCGGATGAAGTCCGATAATGCAACTCGCATCAGTTCGTGGGGTTTCTTCACGCGACAAGAAACTCTTATCGCCGAGCCGGCGATCATCCCCGTCGTCCGGGGTGCAGCATCACTAACGGAGAAACGCGACCCGGCGCGCTCCGCGTCATTCCGACTGTCAGAGACTGCGATCTGATCCACATACTATGGCCCCCATCGCACCTAGTCCGCTGAACTCGCTGGCGCAGCGGTATCGCCGCCCCGCGACGACGCTCTGCTTGGCTAACCTTCTGGTACACGTCAATCTTGAGAGACGTTGGACGACGTATGGTCGGTCACTACGCGTCAGGTCATCCGAGCTGTCCGCTTCACAGGCGCGGTTGATGCAAGCGGCCAATCAACTCTCGGCCCCGATGTAGCCAGTCTGCAATGCGCCTCAAGCCGGACGTTTACGCAAGACTCGCCTTCGCTTCAAAGCGGACGGACTCAGCGCGCGTGGATGGCCGCAATGCTTCAAAATCAACGCTGCCCTATCCAAGCGGCCGACTGTCGGGCGCGCTGTCCGCGCTCTGGCCTTAAGAAATGGCGGGAGGGTGATGGTTTCGGCGACATAAAGCAGGAACCCTCGCGGGAAACGTCGACATTGCCAGCGACAACTTCGGGCGTGTTGGTCCGCTCGGCTTACTCGATATCGCGATCGAGGCCGAGCCGGGGGGCGGATCAGCCGAATGTGAAGCAGAAAACCTCGGCGCCTGGGGTGGGGAAGATGATTTCAAATTCGCGATCTTCGATCGGCCCCCGTTGCCTGATCAGTTGGTACAGACGCTGCTCGCTGACTATGCCGTTGCCCTTTGCGTCAACGTCAAGCCCGTGAGATCTGCCTGGTGGCTGACCATCGATCAGGACGCGGAATTTCACGGAGGCTCCGGGCGATGCCGGTCCCATGACAAGATTAAGATCGCGGGCGTGAAATCGGTACGTGATGTTGCCATTCGGTTCTTTTAATGAGGCGCCGTCGCTGCCCATCGTCCAGCCACCAGCGAGCGCCCATTCATTCAGGTGCAACTGGGCCGGCGGTTCATAGAGGTGAAGCTTGTTGCGCACGGCACCGCCCAGGGACGTGAAGCCTTGGGTGCGTTTGTAACCGACATAGTTTTCTGAAGACCTGAGATTGGCCTGGTCCGCGGCGGCCCCAAGACCAACGGCGTCGACCGACACCAGATCGGCGCCTATGCCTTGGGTGCCAGCCTCCGCGAGCAATCGCTTAATAATCCTTTCGGATTGTTCGTACGAGCCCTCGCCGAAATGGTGATCCCGAACGGTTCCTTGCGCATCGACAAAATAGAGCGCCGGCCAATAATTGTTGTTGAACTCGCTCCAGATCGCTCCCTCGCTGTCGACCGCGACAGGATAGTCGACGCCCAGCGCTTTCACCTGGCGGCGCACGTTTTCGAGGTCCTTCTCAAATCGGAACTCCGGCGTGTGGACGCCTATCACGACGAGCCCCTGGTCCTTGTACTTTTCCGCCCAGGCGCGGAGGTAGGGCTGTACGCGCATCCAATTGACGCAGGTGTAGGTCCAGAAACTGACAAGGACGACTTTTCCGCGGAGGGCAGCCGGCGTCAGTGGCGGGGAATTGAGCCACTCGTTGGCTCGCTCGATAGACGCCAGCTCCGATCGGCCGGCTATCCAGCCGAAAATGGATCCGTGGACGGATGAACTTTGCGGTGCCTTGTCGACCATCGGTTGCTCCTTCGCTTCGAAACTGCCGGCTGGCAGCCCAATTGCGTTCACAAACAAGAATGAGGCCAATAAGCTGTGCGCCATCATGCGGAAATCCTTCTCGTGGTCAGACTGCGGTCTCCGAATCTCGCTTCACCGGTTCGGCGAGCGGTTGTCTTTCTCGATCACATACGTGGCAACATCGGCCGCAGTGACACTGCCGACTTTTTCGCGGGGCATAAATAAACAGCACGCCTGCCTGCATGAATGATCTGTGACGGGTGGCCCTCGACCTCGTATTCTAATGAGCTTCCCTGGACGTAGACAATCTCATCGCCGGGATGCGGGTGCATGGGAAACGCCGCTCGGGGCGCGAAGTCTAGCCGCGTCTGAACGGCTTCCTCTCCGGACGCTGCAGGTCCGTCCGTGTTGTCCCGGGCATTTGATCCATCTGCTACGCCCGGCTTGTGTTGATCTCGATACCGCTTCCAGAGATCAACAAGAACGCACCAACCTTGCCGTACCTCATGTCAGCCTCTTACAACTCGTGACGCCGTTCTTCCCCGGCCATGTTCGGTCGTGTGAGATGTGGTGGAAGACAGTCAGGCCTGCCGAAGTGCCCGGAACGCCGCGCGAAGTTCCGCGCTGAACAATTCGGGCTGCTCCCATGCAGCGAAGTGTCCGCCCCTGTCGACTTCGTGGAAGTAGGTCAGGTTGGGGTAAGCACGGCGTGCCCATGTCTCTGGCGGCTTGTAAACGTCCTCGGGGAACACTGTGATGGCGACCGGGAGCGATATCTCGGAGGTCCTTTGCGCGGCCGCGAAGATGATGCTGCCGTGGGGGCCATTCTCCCAGTAGAGTCGCGCCGACGATGCAGCGCTGTTGGTGAGCCAGTACAGGGTGATGTTGTCCAGCAAGTCTTCTTTCGTTGGCGAGTTTTTCGGATCGGCACCGTACGACCAGTGTGAGAACCCGGGGTGCACGAGAACCCACGCCGCAAGGCCGGCCGGAGAATCCGTCGTGCCATAGCCGACTGTCTGGGGCCGCGCCGACATCATCGTGAAATAGGCCAAGTTCCCATTCTTCCCGGACATCATAAGCGCTTCTATGACTGCGCGCTCCTGATTGGAGATGCCTGCCGGCAAAGGCCCGCCGCCCAGTGCCGCGGCCGCTTCCGGCGGCACCGTTGCCGGCAAATTGACATGAATGCCGCGCAACCCGGGGGGAGACTGACGCGCCATGGAGTTGCAGATCGCACTACCCCAATCGCCGCCTTGGGCGACGTAGTGCGTGTAGCCAAGGCGTTTCATCAGCTCGGCCCATGCTCGCGCGATATGGTCGGGGTCCCACCCGGTGCCGGTCGGTTTGCCCGAGAAGCCGAAGCCGGGTAATGAGGGAATAACGACGTCGAATGCATCCTCGGCGCTGGCTCCGTGCTCTGTCGGATCGGTGAGGGGGCCGATGATCTTGAGTTGCTCGATAACGGATCCGGGCCAACCGTGCGAGACGATCAAGGGAAGCGCACGCTTTCCACGGGAACGAACGTGAATGAAGTGGATGTCGATCCCATCGATATTGGTGATGAACTGCGGCAGTGCATTCAGCTTGGCTTCGATTTTTCGCCAGTCGTAATCGCTGCCCCAGTACTGAGCCAGGCCCCGCAGGTTGGCCAACTGAGCACCCTGCGACTGATCGGCGACTGTCTCTTTGTCTGGCCACCGCGTGGCGGCGAGTCGCTTGCGAAGATCGACGAGTTCTTTTTTCGGAACGTGAATGTGGAAGGGACGGATGGCGTCGCTGGGGGCTGCTGCGCTCGGCAATGACGGGAGCAGCATTGCCATACCCGCAACCACCATGCCGGTCGTGACTGCCGCCAGAAGTCGGCGTCGATCCTGATTGATATCTTCCGCCATCTTATCCATTTTCCGATCCTCTGGTGTCGGTTTATTTCCCGGCAAGCTGTCGAGAGAGTAGTGTAAGTGAAAGAGGACCGATGCCGGTCGACGCCATCGCGCGCAGCGGGGAGGGGACCGGCAAGGCCGCCGGCCGGCATCGGCGAAGCTGGCCTTGTAATGTGGCCAGCGAATCTTGGAGACGATGGCCAGGCGTGCCGGCCACCATTTCTACGATGGCCATTCCGGCAATGACCGGAGATTATTAACCGGCCACCAGAATTCGGCGTAGGGCTTGCCGCGTCGTTGCACTCGTTCTTCATCATTTCCAGCAAGGCGAGATACTGAAACGTGACCCAAGCAGCCCGTCGGTGGCAAAGGCTGCGACCAGCAAGGCATCGCCGCTCTCATAAGGGAAGCGGCTTGCCTGCCTGCTCGGCGACCATATATTCGCTATACCATGCGGGCCAGTTCTCATCGCGCTGGCCGCCATTTCGCGCCTCATGCTCGCCATGCGCAACCGCCGCACGCTGCATTGCAGCCGCAAGCTCAGCTGGCGACGTGAACATCGTAACATTCGAGTCGACGCGCCCTGGCAATCGAGCGGTGACCTCTTGGAGCAGCCACCGGTTGCCATCCGGATCGCTGAAGGAGGCCAGCGAGCCATAGCTTGCCCGGTCGGGAGCTAGGCCGCCGACCGGACCTGCGTTGCCTCGATGGAATACCTCAGTGACCTTGACACCATGCTCCGCGAGTTCGGCGCGCGCTGCCTCGATGTCGGAGACGACGAGAAAAAGGACAGCCTCTTCGCCGAGATGTATCGATGATGGCGAGCCTGGGGGTGTGAGTTGGACGGCTCGAGAGCCGTCACTCCGGACAAAGTCCGCATCGATCCGCCAGCCCAAATTGCAATAGAAGTTCTTGGCGCGATCGATATCGGCAACGGGGATCACAGCGACCTCAAGCTTCATGTCGATTGCGCGCGCCTTCGGGATTTTGGTCGCGGCTTCACTGCTCGCCAGAATGGCGCTCATCTTTGCCTCCTTTGGTTGCGTGTTCAGATGCTCGGCCAGATTTGTCCGGCGCCGGGCCGAAAGCAATTACACGAAGGTCTTGGCGATACCTTTGGATTACTAGGCGCGGGTCAATGCCTTCCGTAATGCCGAGCATCCATACGGTGAGCCGGTGCGTAGATTCCGCGGATTAGACGGAGCGCCAACCCCCACCGCGCCTCTCCGTTCCTCGACAGTCCAGTCCCGGCCTCGATCAGCGGGATCAGCTTCGGGTCGCCGCGCGCACGAGCCGGTAGTCGAGCGTCGGCAAGCCACCCCAGCCCCAGTTGTCTGTCTCGATCTCCTCGATGATGACGAAAGTCGAGTCGAAGGGCTTGTTCAGGACATCGCGCAGGAGTTCGCTCGCGCCCTTGATCAGCGCCGCCTTCTCCTCCCTCGTGACGGATGTTGTTCCTGACTTGGTCCCTTCTCGGGTTACTTGAATGGTAACAATAGGCATGTTCTTGTCTCTTGATGAAGGTGGATGCGCAAAAGTCATTTCTTAGTGGCCGGCACTTTGCCCGCCATCTACGTGGAGGATGACTCCTGTCACAAAGGCCGCCGATTCCAGGTAGAGAATTGCTTCGACGACGTCGGCGATTTCGCCCATCCGCCCGACGGGGTGAAGGCCTCCCAGCCCTTCGTGCGTCTCGACAGGATGCATCGGCGTTTTGATGACGCCGGGCGAGACCGCGTTCACCCGAATGCCGCGGCTAGCATACTCGATGGCAAGCGATCTGGTCGCGGCGTTCAATCCACCCTTTGTCAGCACGGCGAGCGCCGCTGGGACGGCCGTATTTGGATGAGCGACCAAGCTCGTCGTAACCTGCACGATATGGCCGCTGCCTTTCTTCTCCATTTCGGCGACCGTTCGCTGAGTGATGTGAAAGAACCCAGCCATGTTGACACCCAGGGTCGCCACGAAGTCCTCCTCGGTGTAGCGGGTGAACGGCTTAGAGATAAAGATACCGGCGTTATTGATGAGCGTGTCGATCCGTCCGAACCGATCCACTCCTGCGGCGATGACGAGCTCGGCCGTCTTGGGATCGGCGATGTCGCCGGGCACGATCAGGATGTCGTGGTCGTCCGACCGCTCGATCGACCGCGCTGTTGCGACCACGCGGTACTTCCGACTGCGATATGCGTTGACGAGTGCCGCGCCGATGCCGCGCGACGCTCCGGTGATGACGGCTACCTTTTGATCGCTTTTCAATTGATTCTCCTTCCGATCGCTTTGTTAAATCGGTGCGATGAATGCTTGGGGGTGAAATCCAAGCTGCAGAAAGGGCGGCGCGAAATCGACTGTACGATAGTATCGCCGATACCTTTGACTTGGCCCACGCTACAAACCAGGGTTAGCAGTTGGGCCTTCCAAAGGTGGTTACTCCCTCAGAATGACCCAAACGTCTCAGCGAGTGTAGCTCTCTCATACAAGGCCAAGCATTGCGCCATATTCACTAGATGTGGAAGTGAGCGGGCCTTCATCTTTCGCATGACTTGGCTCCGGTGAGCCTTCACTGTGGGTTCGCTGATGCCGAGCTCAAAACCCACTTGCTTGTTCAGGAGGCCGGTGACGACCAGCGCCATGACCTCCTGCTCGCGGCAGCTGAGCGATGCGTAGCGATCTTGGAGCCGACTCAACTCCAATTCAAACTCGAGTGCGGTTCTGCTGCGCTCCAGCGCCTCGTCGATGGAAGTCAGCAACGCGTTGGAGTGGACGGGTTTCATCAGGAACTCAAATGCGCCCGCTTTCATCGCGCTAACAGCCATAGCCACATCGCCGAATCCCGTGACGAAGATGATCGGCGTGTCGGTCCGCTCGACAGTGACGAGTTTTTGCAGATCAAGCCCGCTGATATCCGGGAGATTGACGTCTAGGATCAAGCAGTTCGGAACATTTGGTCGCGGATGAGAGAAGAAAGCCTGGGCGGACTCGAAAATTTCCGTGTACCAGCCCGCAGAGCTGATGAGCGAACTAAGCGATTCGCGGACGGATGCGTCGTCGTCGACTACGAATACGACAGGCTTATCTTGTGGCATAGATGACTTGGCGTCAGCAGTTTTCGCCAACTGCACGCCTTGCGAGAAGTCGCCGACAACCTCCCGCATGGCCCGGCGTGTCGAAGCAGCGCACCGCCGTAAATGGACAATCGCCTCTTCGGGGACGCTGCGTGAGGCGGGGACCGGGGTATCGCCCTGAGTCTCGCCCGATCGGTCTTTTGCCACGGGGCATTTGACTGCCTTCGCAAAGAGGCCAATAGCACTGGCGGCTACCCTAATCGCACGGGCGTTGCGCCACTTGGGTTCGTTATCCATGGCGAGCTCCTGAATTCGGCGAACGGCTACCTGGTGAGGGAGCAGAGGGGTACGGTCAGTGCAGTGATGCAAGCGCGCCGGTGCGAGCAATAGTCGGTTGCATTCACCTAGTGAAGACATCTTCAAGTAGTTTTCTGGTATCCTAAGATTCTGCGCTGGATTCGCTATCCAACGATCGGAAGGCTTGCTCATATGAAAGGATGAGCTGGATAACGCGATTGCCGTTTCCCCCACGCACGCGATTTCCCGCTCCGATTTGCATGACGGACCGGGCTCACTATTCAGGTCAACCTGCTTGAGGTGACTTTAGGATGCGAGCGGGTGCGCAGCTTGGTCGAAGATGAACGCTCCATCACACTTTCGTATGATGCACGCCCAGAAGTTTCTGGCATACTGTCCATAGAAATGCCGCTGTCCTCGGAACCAGGTTCGATCGTTCACGTGGTCGACGATGACCCGTCGATGCGAGAAGTGTTGCCAGACTTGTTCCTTTCGATAGGGCTCGAAACGCGGACATATTCAGCCGCACAGGATTTCCTCGCCGCTGCCATTCCGGATTGTCCGGGCTGCCTTATCGTCGATATTCGCTTGCCTGACATGAACGGGCTGGATTTTCAGGCTCAACTGTCAAAGCAGGGTGTTCGGTTGCCGGTCGTGATGATGACCGGATTTGGTGACATTCCCATGTCAGTTCGCGCGATGAAGCACGGGGCAGTGGACTTTCTCCCAAAGCCCTTCAAAGATCAGGACATGCTCGATGCCGTGTTGGCAGCCATTGAACGCGACCGGCAGCGCCGCGCGATCGATGGCCAAGTTTCGAAAATGCGGGAGCGGTTTGAAACACTGACGGCACGGGAGCAGCAGGTAATGCTGCTGGTGACCGAGGGAAAGATGAACAAGCAGGTGGCTGGCGAGCTCGGTATCAGCGAGATCACAGCGAAAATTCATCGCGGCGCAGCCATGCGCAAGATGGGAGCAAGGACCTTGGCGGACCTGGTCCGCATGGCGGACATGATCAGCCCCACGCCGCGGCCGCAAGTGCCGGCTAACACTCCCGTATAGGTTCCTATTAGGGGACGTCGCGTGCCAGAATAGAGGTCCAACTATTTGCCTTGGTCAAATCCGAGGAAAGGACGATGTGTCGAGAGAGTTGCTAATCGCGGTAGTCGATGATGATGATTCATTCCGTATGGCTCTCGTCGATAGCCTTGGTGCGCTCGGATATGGTGCACGAGGATTTGCATCTGCGGAGGACTTCATAGCCTGGGAAGCTGGCGAGTCTTGGAGATGCGTCGTAACTGACATTCACATGCCTGGGATGAGCGGACTTGATCTTGCCCGGCTGCTTAAGGGGCGCCCGCGCGGCGTGCCTGTCGTTATGGTCACCGCACGTGCAAACCCGGGCATTGATGATCAGGCGGCAGAACTCGGCGTAATCTGTCTGCTTCGAAAGCCTTTTAGAACAGAAGAGTTGATCGACTGTGTCGAAAAAGCTCTCAAAATCTGAGGAGTCTGAGGGGCAGGAAGCTCGCAAAAAGAATGGCCTGATCGCATACAGATTCCCTTGTCAACCATCGATCCCTCGCGCATTCTCGATGAAGTCGACCTTTTGCATTGGTACGGACCCTGACTCCAATGGCAGAAAGCGGGGAACCGGTGTTTGCACTGGCCTCGCGCGCCGAGCCCGAGGTCCTGGCAAATATTCCGCCGACGCAAGTTCAGCGCCGCACGGCGCGCGCTTTTCTGCTGGCCCTGCTCTTATTCCTCCTCGTAACTTGGCCGTTTGCGGCCACCAAGCTGCCGGAAATCAACTCGTTTGTGCCGACTCTCGCTGCCGCGCTTTTTGTCAGCGACTGCGTCACTGCAGCTCTTCTGTTTGCCCAGTTCTCCATTTTACGGCAATGGGCACTCTTGGCGATTGCGAGCGGCTACCTGTTCAACGCCCTGATCGTGGTTGCACATGCACTGACGTTTCCGGGAGCGTTCACGCCGACCGGCATCCTGGGCTCGGGATTGCAATCGGCCGTCTGGCTCTACTGGTCTTGGCATTCAGGGCTGCCCCTCGCCATCATCGCCTATGCCTTGCTTAAAGACACCAATCGCACGGCAGATGTCCGCTTCACCGGATATGCCATCAGCCTCAGCATCGCGGGCGTTCTTGCCCTCGTCCTTGGACTGTTCTGGTTTGTTACGCAGCATGAAGATCTGCTGCCTATAACCTTTGTAGACGTGCATCCTCTCAGTCTATTCCGTCGCGTGATCGGTGGCGTGGTGGTCTTGTCGCTAGGCGGCATTGCTCTTTGGTTGCTGTGGCACCGCCAGCATTCCCTGCTCGATCAGTGGCTTGTTGTCGCCTTGTGCGCGCTCCTGCTCGAGGTGGCTCTGGCGTCCGTGTTGAGTGCCGGCCGCTTCAATCTTGCGTGGTATGCCGGCCGTTTTTATCAGCTCGTGACTGCCACCGTTGTGATGGTGGTATTGCTTGCAGAGATGACACGGCTGTATGCGGGCCTCGCTCGTTCGAACGCGATGCTACAACAAGAGCGTAAGAGTCTACAGCGCGCGATTGATGCGCAGCGTCGCGAGCGCGACGCTCGACTGATAACGGGCGATGCTGTTGCCGCCACGATTGCACACGAGGTCAATCAGCCCCTTGCTGCTATGATAACGAGGTCCGAAACTGGCTTACGCTGGCTCGATCGCGCGGTTCCCGAACTAGACAAGGCGAGAACGGAGTTCATGAAGATCGCCGCTGCCGGGCATCGCGCTGCTGCGGTTATCGAGAGCATTCGCGCGAATTTCCGGAAGGATGAACGCGTCAGAACTTCGTTCGACGTCGACAACCTCATTGAAGAAGTGATCGCATTGCTTAACGACGATCTGAAAAGCCACCGGATATTGGTCAAAGTTAAACGGATCGATCGGCCGCTGCGGGTGACGGGAGATCGAATTCAGGTGCAGCAGGTGCTTCTCAATCTGGTCACGAATGCGATTGAGGCCATGAATACCGTGGAGGGTCCACGGGATCTCGCCGTCAGTTCCACTCTTCGCGACGATGGTGGCGTCATGATTTCGGTAGCTGACACAGGCATGGGTATCGACTCGCAGGACTTACAGAGGGTGTTCGATCCCCTTTTCACCACCAAATCTCGAGGGATGGGAATGGGCCTATCGATCTGCCGTTCAATCATCGAAGCGCATGACGGATTGCTATGGGTATTGCCTAACGCACCACGGGGCTCAATATTTCAGTTCGTTCTAGCATCATCCGTCGGCACCGAGTGAGACTTTACGTGTCGAGGGTACGCGTCATTTGATGATCAGTTGGGATCTTAGCGGATTGAAGTGAATAGAAATGGAGCGGGCTGATTCACAAGGTCGATCTGCCGGCCAGGATCGCAGCCCTTATGTCAGCCGGCGACGCATCAAAACGGGAGAGGTCAATCTCCATTGCCCTCCGTTCGCATGTGCCGGCGTTGGGCAATTTTTGCGATACCGCAATGCGATCGACCGTTGTCTGGCTCGCCGCTAATACAGGCGCGCGGGTGCGGATATCGTTGGCCACTTTGCGACGAGATGCTGGGGTACCTTGTTGCTGGGCAGCCCGACGAGGTAGTCGGTCGCATTGTCCTCGCACCGGCCCCAGCCATGTTGGCGATCGCCGCGGATCTAATACGGGTGGAGGCCAGCAGGGCGGACACGGCGCGCGAGGAGGTGCCAAAGGCAGCGCGTCTCGTTGCCCGTCGGCGTCTCACCGGGTACAGGATCATAGCGAGACGGGCGGGCGGGTGGCGTCATAGATATTCTCGGACAAGCCGCGAGACGATGGAGCCCAGACCTTCTCGCGCGCGGGTAGGTGTGCATAGACTCGCGCGGCGGGCCGGTCTGACTGCTCACTGCCTGGCCTATCCGAAAGTATTGCCGATACCATAGTGGGATAGACTTGCGTCCCCTCGATAGTCGATCTGTGTCGCACTCGAACTGATCGAGCAGACAGAGGAGGATTTCATGTCAACATTACCGCTCTCGTCCACCCGACGTGAACTTCTTGCCACCGCAGCCGCGGTCGGGGCCGTTAGCCTTCTTCCTGACCCGCTGAACGCGGCAGCGGGCGGCGACTCGGTCCGGCCCTTCACGTTCAATGCTTCGGATGAAGAGCTCGTCGAGCTTCGCCGCCGCATCGCGGCGACCCGCTGGCCCGACCGGGAAACAGTCGCGGACGATTCGCAGGGCGTGCAACTCGGGACCATCCAGAAACTCGCGCGCTACTGGGAAACTGACTACGACTGGCGCAAGGTCGAGACGCGGCTCAATGCGTTGCCGCAATTCATTACCGAAATCGACGGGCTCGACATTCATTTCATCCACGTTCGTTCAAAACACGAGAATGCTCTGCCGCTGATCGTCACGCACGGGTGGCCCGGCTCGATCATCGAGCAACTGAAGATTGTTGATCCACTGACCAATCCCACAGCGCATGGAGCGAGCGCATCGGACGCTTTCCATCTGGTGGTGCCGTCGCTGCCCGGTTTCGGGTTTTCAGGCAAGCCAACCACGACCGGCTGGGACCCCGCCCGCATGGCACGTGCCTGGGGCGTGCTGATGAAGCGCCTCGGATATACGCGGTTTGTGGCGCAAGGCGGCGATTGGGGTGCGATGATCTCGGATGTGATGGGTACGCAAGCGCCTCCGGAATTGCTCGGAATTCACCTCAATTGGGTTTTCGCGGTTCCACCAGACATCGATAAGGCGATCCAGACCGGCAGCCCGCTTCCCTCCGATCTCTCAGCCGACGAACGACGGGCATGCGAGCAGCTGGCTTTTTTTTACAAGACAGGTGTGGGCTACGCCCTCGAGATGGCGAACCGCCCACAGACACTGTACGGACTCGGTGATTCACCGATCGGCCTTGCAGCGTTCCTGGTCGACCACGACGCGCGCAGTTATGAGCTCATCGCACGCACCTTTGACGGACAACCCAGTGGTCTTACGCGAGACGATATTCTCGACAACATAACTCTCTACTGGTTGACAAATACAGCGACGTCCTCGGCGCGTATTTATTGGGAGAACAAGTTCGCCTTTTTCGCGCCGAAAGGGGTCGATATACCCGTCGCCGTGAGCGCCTTTCCTGACGAGGTCTGTACAATCCCACGGAATTGGGCGGCGCAGGCGTATCCCAAGCTTATCTACTACAACAAGGTCGACAAAGGCGGGCATTTCGCCTCCTGGGAACAGCCAGAGGTCTTCTGCAATGAGCTTCGGGCAGCGTTCAGAACCCTCCGATCCCTCTGAAAACCGTCGGCGCGTGTGGCAATCGGAATACGGATGGCCGGCCCCCCTCATCTCCGCCGGGACTCAAGCGTTTGTGGTTCCCGGCGGCGGAACAACGGTAAACGATATGACGATGAAATCGGTACATGGGGGCTCGATCCTGGTGACCGGAGCGGCCGGGGACATCGGTGCTATCGGCCGCCACGTCACAGGAATGCTCCTCGCCAAGGGGCATAAGGTGCGAGCCTTGGTACGGCGGGAGGATGAACGAGCCGAGGGTTTGCGCCAGCTCGGGGCCGAGGTTGTTCTGGGCGATCTGACCGATCTGGCCTCGGTGCACCGTGCGGTCGAAGGGTGCTCGCGCATCTATTTCGGAATGTCGATCTCGGCGGCTTATCTCGAAGCCACTGTGAACCTCGCAGCGGTGACGCGCCACCACGGCGCCGAGGCGTTCGTGAACATGTCGCAGATGACTGTGACACAGATGAGCATCACCGAAACCACTGACAGCCCGCAGCACAAGCTGCACTGGCTCGCAGAACAGGTATTGGCCTGGTCGGAGCTATCAGTTGTCACTGTGCGGCCGACAGTTTTTCTCGAAAGCTTCTTCTTGCGCCTTGCCAAAGCAAGCGTCCGGGACAATGACGAGCTGGCGCTGCCGCTGGGCGACAGCAAGACCTCGCCCGTATCGTCTGTTGATGTGGCGCGGGCCGTCTCCGTGATCCTCGATGACCCTATCCCTCACATCGGTCAAATTTACAATTTGACCGGATTCGAGTCGGCGGATTTGCATCACTATGCGCGGATCTTCTCGGAAGTCCTCGGCCGGACGATACGTTATCGCGACATCCCGCTCTCGGTCTGGACGGATGCGCTACGGGCATCTGGAGTGCCGACGCACCTCCTGGGCCACCTTGGAGCAATGGCCGAGCTTCACGTGCAGGGGCGCTATGATCGCCAGACGGATGATCTCGTCGAACTCACCGGCAGAACGCCGACAAGCATGTACGACTTCGTGAAATTGCACGCTGACGAATTCACGCGGAGTGAAACCGCGGCTTGAGTTGCCGCGAGGTTGCACGATCGATCTGGGCGCGGTTCCTGGTGAGCGAGACTCCGCGACCCGAACCGAACCACGTCATTCGCGACATCGCGCGGCAGCGACGTATTCTTTTTGTTGATAACCTCTCCTCGCGAATTTACCGGGAATTTCCCGGCTGCAACTGCCTTCGCCGAGGCGCCAACCATTAGATTTGCCTGAGAGGGCTCGTCTTATAGGACGACCCCTCCGAGCATTCAGGTCGCAAGATTTCAGTCGATGCGAAGGCTCTGCTCCATCGCGTAACACTGGTCCCAGATGAAGACGTCATAGCCGGCGAGCCGAGACTGCCACTTGGGCGTGACGGCATTCACGCATTTCACAACGACGCGGTCGATGTAGTTGTCGTAAATTGCCCACGGGTTGGGCTTGTCCTCGGCTTCCATTTCTTCTCCCGGTTTCGTTGATTTTAGGGCAGCAGTGGCAGCCGCCTTCAGGTCATTCATAAATTCGAGCTGCGTCCGTACATCGGAATGAGTGCCCACGCGATTGACATGGCCTCCAACGAGCGTTTCGAAGGGCAATGTGTCGATGTACGCCACCTGGTCAAAGTAACCCGGGATGTCCTTGGCAAGCGCGAAGCGACGCCATGGCATCCAACCAGGGAAGATCACATCGACCACCATCAGGACCTTCTGTTCGGGGGCATAGATGAAGATGTTCCCTGGCTCGTGGGGGCTGCTGCCGGGATAGCTCAGCTCAAGAACCTGGCTACCGACCTTCAGTGTGTAGTGATCTTTGAACGTGACCGTAGGTAGAGGGCGCCTAGGATCCTTCGCCCGTTCCAGGAGTCGCAGGGTCTCTTCTTGGGCGATGATAATTGGATGACCGCCAAAGTCGTTTACGCCGCCGATATGATCTACATGCGCATGACTGTAGACGACGTGTGTGACCGGCTGACCCGTCACCTCGGAGATAGCCTGGTGGATGTGGCCCGAGTATGCCGGAGGGGCGTCGATCACAACAACGCCTGTTTCGTAGACCAGGAACATGGACTGGTACCCGTTGTCGGTGATCATATAGAGGCCACGGCCCAGCTGTTGGGTTCGGTATCCCTTCTTTGGGTCGATGGCCGCAGCTAGGTCTTCCTGGGGAATTGGAAGGTAATGGTCGACACGCGTGCCTATCGGCGCCAGCGACGGCATACTCCGGTAGGGGGCGCCAGGCTGTCCCGGCAGGGTGTCGGCGCAGGCGCCTGGGATTGGCGCTAAACCGAGTCCAACAGTGACCAACATGGAACCGGTCCTCGCCGCTGCCCTTAAAGAACCTGGACGGAAGAGAAGCATAACAACCTCCTGTTTTAAATGATGTTCGCAAGGAGGATTTGTCGACAAATTTTTATGGTTGTTTATTATCCTTAGGTATCTGAATACTATAGTATCAAAGTTTCGCCGGCGCCCAGCATCACAATTCCGCCCGACCAGCTTTAGGTCGACGCTCGGGCAACCGAAACCCACCGGTGTTTCAATCGAGCGGGGCTGGTTTCGCGCCTACGTGAGCTTTGGCGGGATCGCACACGGCCTGCGGCGCGCACGGGCAGGACACGAACCGTCGCGCATTGCTATCGCCTTATCGTGTGGCACTACCGGTTGGCCATGTTCCAAAGAGATCGAGCCGCGAGGTGAACCGTGCCAGTTTCAAAGCCTCCTAAGCATGCCCTTCACAGCGGCAGCGGTTTGCCGGCCTGCTCGGCCACCATGTATTCCGCGTACCAGGCCGGCCAATTCTGATCCCGCTGTCCACCCGCCCGCTTCTCATGTTCGCCGTGTGCGGCCTCGGCACGCCGGAGCGCGGCCGCGAGGTCATTCGATGAAGCGAAGCTGGTGTCGCCCTCAACCCGTCCGGGCAATCGCGTAGTGACCTCCTGGAACAGCCATCCATTGCCGTCTGGATCGCTGAACGATGCCCATGAAGTGTAACTGCGCCGCTCCGGGTCCGGACCGCTGACACGGCCTTCCGAGGCGTAGTGGTACACCTCGCTCACATCGACCCCGCGACCCGCAAGCTCGGCGCTCGCTGCCTCGATATCGGATACAACGAGATAGAGACCGGGAGTGACCCCTTTGCCGAAGATGATCGAGCACGGAGAGCCTGGGGGTGTAAACTGGATGACCCGAAAGTCGTCGCCTACGGTGTCGGCGTCGAGCCTCCATCCCAGACTGCCATAGAAGTGCTTGGCGCGATCAACATCCGAAACAGGGATGACCGCAACCTCGAGCTTCAAGTCGACCGCTCGCGCTGCCTTGGGCCATATCGCAGTTTCGCCGCACGTCTCATTGCCGGTCATGTCGATTTTCTCCGATTCAGGTGCCTTGTGAGTTCATGCGAGGCGGACCGGGTCCTCATTTGCCCGGTCCGCTGGGAGGTGAGCGGGGCGGCGATCCACCCCGCCCGCTTCAGATCTCCTGGCGCAGCGGACGAAACGCGGCACGCACTTCGGGGACGAAAAGCGCCGGCTGTTCCCAAGCCGCGAAATGCCCCCCTTTGGGGAGCTTGTTGTAGTAAATGAGTTTGGGGTAAGCCCGCTCAGCCCAACTGCGCGGAGTCTGAAATAGGTCGTCCGGGAAGGCGCTCACAGCAACCGGAATAGTTACGCCTTTGACATTGAAAAAGCCGAACCCTGCGCCCTCCGCGAGCCGCTCCCAATAGAGACGACCGGAGGAAACCCCGGTGTTCGTCAGCCAGGTAAGCGTGATGTTGTCGAGGACATCATCCCTCGTCAGACCTTCAACCTGCCCGTCAAATGAGCGTGCGATGAGCTGCAGGCTGCGCGCGTCGTGGTCGAGCAGATAGGCGGCCAGACCGACGGGAGAGTCGGCGAGCCCGTAAAGCGTCTGCGGGCGCAGGCCCATTTGGTAGGCGTAGCCGACGCCCTTCGTATACACGAACTTCAGGTGCTCGTAGGCCTGCTGCTCTTCTGCAGAGAGACCGGCCGGCGCCGGCGCGCCGGCCCCGGCGGCCTTGTCGATGTCGGGTGTGATCACGCCGGCCATATTGGTGTGGATGCCGAGGAGTTCCGGAGGCGCCTGTACCCCCATCGTGTCGGTGATGATCGCACCCCAGTCGCCGCCCTGGGCGGCATATCTGTTATAGCCGAGGCGCTTCATCAGGACATTCCAGGCGCGTGCGATGCGCTGCGGTCCCCACCCCGTTGTGGCGGGCCTGCCCGAGAATCCGTAGCCGGGAATTGAAGGGATCACTACATCGAATGCGTCCGATGCAGTACCGCCATGCGCGGTGGGATCGACCAGTGGATCAATGATCTTCAGCTGCTCGATGACCGAACCGGGCCATCCGTGCGTGACGATCACCGGCAAGGCGTTTTCGTGTTTCGAGCGGACGTGGATGAAGTGAATGTCTAGGCCGTCTACCTTGGTGATGAAGTTCGGATAACTGTTGAGCCGTGCTTCGACCTTGCGCCAGTCGTAGTCCGTCGCCCAGTAATCCGCGAGCTTCTTGATCGTCGCGAGCGGCACGCCCTGCGAAAAGTCGGTCACGGATTCACGGTCGGGGAAGCGAGTGGCCTTGACGCGCCGGCGAAGATCGTCGAGTTCCTCCCGCGGGATGCTGATGGTGAAGGGGCGGATGGCGTCGCCGCTCGATGCGGCGCTCACTGTTCCGGGAAGCATGCTGATGGCCCCAGCAGCAGCGGTGGCTGCAAGTATGTCACGCCTTGTTGGCGATGAGGGTTTCGTGGACATGATATCCTCCTGGTGTCCGATTAACCCGGATAGGAGGATTCAAAATCACTCTCCTCCGCTATGCAGGATGCGAATGATCACCGCATTCGCTTTCTGCATAGTCTAGCTGCTGCGTTTCGCTAACTTTACTTGCGAGGTTTGCGATGGCCCATCGGGAATTCGAGTCAAGTCTAAGCGACGCCGAATGGGAAACACTCCGAACCAGCGTGGTCCTAGTCTGTCGGGAAGGACTTCGCGCACTATTTGAGGCAGACGCAAACTGGGGTAAAATTGCGCAAGCGCTGCTGCTCCTCGGTAGGCGTGCACAGAGCACTGGGAAAGGCGACGACCTCGCTCTCTCCCTCTTGGCGGATCTGGCAGACGACGCGACTCGCAAGCTCACCGTTGCTCGAGCGAGGAAGATGGTCGCCCAGTTGCCGGAGAGCAAGTTACGCAGGAAGACGGAGGAGGCGGCGGAGATCGTGGATCGGAAATGCCCCGAGCAGTCCTTTCGCTTTAGGGCGACACTCGCTCTGGTCTCGATGTTCGCAAGCGGTGAATTGCGCTGACGGAGACGTCTCTGCCTGACCGCAGCCAACTTTGGGGAGTTCATGCTTTTCACGGTGGAGCGTGGCCATGGAATTCCTATCAAAGCATCGCATCTTTGCGAGCGGTGACCTCGACGAGGGCGCTCAATTTGCCGGCCAGGTTTGGGAGCGAAATCGGAGCATCAAGACCGACGACCTCCAATATGCCATTCGATGGAACCAGCTCGACATGGAGAACATTGGTTTCTCCTATATCGAGCATGACTGTGCAGTAGATCTCACCGCGCAAGGTCCGCTCTCCGATCACTTCCGAGTTTTCTTTCACGAGGACGGGTCAATCGGACATTCGGTGAACGGTAAGAAATTTGACTCCCATGGCGGAAACGCCGTCATGCACGCGCCTGGCACCGATCTGCATCTCGACATCAACCCGTTCAAACTTCTTCTCTTGACCGTCGACGCCAGTATCATCAGGACGGCTATGCGTCAGCGATTTCGCAAGCTGCAGCCATTTTCAGAATGGGTTGGCTCCTTACCAGAGGGCGCCCGACTCGACACCCTGCGTTCCACGGCAAAATGGATGGCCTGCGAAGTCGAACGGACCGGTTCGCCTCTCGGAGAGGCCCGCAAGCCGCGGTTACATGCTCAACGTCTGCTCGTTAGTCTCATAGTTGAATGTCTTTCCGAGGCTTCGCCGACAGACTCCGAGCCAGTACAAGACATCAGTCACGCGCAAGTCCATCTTGCCGAGGAATGGATCGATGCCCATTTGGCGGACGTAATTGGGATTGACGAGGTCGCAACCGCCATCGGCGTTGGCATCCGTTCGCTGCAACTAAGCTTCAAGCGCGTCCATGGTTGCTCGCCACACGAGTTTGTCATCGAACGGCGACTTGAGGCGGCGCGGCAGAAGCTCTTAGCCGCGACACCGGAGGCGACTGTCACCGCGATAGCAACAGATCTCGGCTTCTTCGAACTGGGGCGCTTTGCTGAGCGCTACCGTCAGCATTTCGCCGAAACACCCTCAGCGACGCTCGCGAGACGTCGCGCAGATACTAGATGATGTTGCAAAGCAGGAAGGATTTCCGCTGTCCGGTAAGGGTCACATCTCGACGGCCCCAGGAGGCTCAAGGTCTGCTTCTCAAAAGTTCGAGCCTCCGAAGCCGACCGACCGCTTACGGCCCAAAACCTGCCGCTTGAGGAGATGCTGTTCTGTCTACAAGATTCAATTGTCTGCTGTCGGGGAGATGGACAAGCCACCGCGGATTTGACCCGGAACTCGGAACGCTATTCAGCCCGGTTTATCGCGCGGAATTAGCCACGCCCGGTCTAGACAGGTAGACTATTGCGCGGATCGGCTACGAGCGCTTCATCACCTTCGTGAGCAGAATCGGCTTCTGCTCAGCGGCGCTCGTTACTTTCATCCAATCACTGACACTTCATCTGGCTGACACGTTTTGATTTGGCGTGTGCCTAGATAGGCGCCGGATCGGCAGACATCGTATATCAATTACTACAGGGCATCAGGCGAAGGCTTCGCCTCCACCAAGTCTCCGATCAGAGCCGTCAACCCAAAGAATATTTCGTTTTTCTCGGTGAGGGTTCTGGGTGTGTTTCCGTAGGTGTACCGTAACTGCAGGAACGATGATTTGCTATCATTTAGTGCATATTTAATGGCAACCTGCGCGAAATCCACGGAATTATGACCAGTGTCGAGGAGGTTGTACATTAAAATGTACTTTGCGTTCATGCTTAAGCGCTCTAGCGGAGTGTCTTCGCTGAAGAATAGAGAGATGTCAGCTTTTATTCCTCCCCAGAGATAGTCGGCGCCCGGCTCGAGATTAGTGAACTCGCCATTGTCCTCGACATGTGCATAGTCGAGGTTGAGTGTGGGTCGGAAATACAACCATGTACTCCGGCCGTTATCGAGAGAAACTGTCTTGCCGATCGGCAACGTCGTTGAAAGGGGCATCCACTTCGCTTCAAGACCTAACACGCTCGCTGATCCGTCGAAGTCTGTCGTGTAGACCCCATCCATTTTCCAATACTGATAATCCAACGGGCCGCCTTGCTGGGTCTCCAACTCCGTGCCGAAACGCGCAGCTAGTGAGCCAGACTTTTCGCCATCGACCCAGGCGGTGTCGAACTCTACGCCACCCAAAAACCCAAGTCTCGTTGGACGCCAGACGTCTGAGGGACCGTCATATCTCCGATTGAGTTCACCAACGGCTCCAAACATAAGAGCCCCCGTTGCTGAAAACGTGTCGGTGTTGGTCTTAAAATTGTTCGTATATGAAAAGGCGGCCCCAGCGTCCGAGATCTCTTCGTTGCTGTCTAGGAAGGCTCCAGTGGCATATGCGTCCCGCAACAGGATGCCTGAGCGCCATTGGTTGTTCTCGTCTGGAAGGTCCTGCTTCTTGAATTGAACCGTTTCAACAGCGCGATCTTGGATGGCCTGAATCTGCTGCATCATCGCCTGCCGCTCTTTGGCATCAAGGCCGTTCTTGTCGACATCATAATACGGCTCAAGAGCGTCCTCGAGACGCTTGTCCGCCAGAACTGGGGACGACATCGTCACCAACAAAACGGCGACCATAGTGATTGTTCGTGTCATGGCTGCACCGGACTTACAGATGATTGAACGTGATCTGGCCAAGATCACGGACGGTGACAGCGGCCTCTGTCTCCGAGGGATGTATCTGAGGAGATAAACGATGATTAAGTTGATATTCGAAGTACGAATTAATCGAATTGCTGATTGCGCGCTTTTCAAATCTATCAAAGAACCATTTGGCTTTCAGGTCGTCCGTCGGCTTTATCAGCGAGGGGTCGATACTCTTAAACTTAGCAATGACGATACAAACGTGCGCCATGACGGCTGACGAACTAAAGCGAGCAGAATCTATTTTAAGCCGCTGCCGTGACGACGTTGCGATAGATTTCTGTGGCTGTAGTGAAGATGCAACGGCTTTATTGAGGTCTGCCAAGGTCTTAGCACGGCGACATTGCTCGCTCAGAACCTTGAGATCCAGGCTGCGCCCCGATTCCGTTGCTGAGACTACAAGGCGTGCGGGGACTACTTTTCTCAAAGCGCCTTTGATGCCCAGCGCCACTAGACTGTCGTCATCATCAGAGTCTGTAATCGAAATTGACGTTAGTGCAACCGCAGCGTCAAGAACAATTCCACGAGCAATCTTTACATTTGACGTTGTCAAAGCCATCTCCCATCTGACGTATCGAAAACAGGCAATCACTCATCGTTATTATATCATAAACTTAAGAAACAGAAGATGAGAACTAATGCGCGGTTCCTCATGGCTTCAACCCGTGGCATAAATGCATCAGTATCTTTCTCCGATCATGCTTAAGCTTCCCGGATCAAGAGCCGCCCCGTTTTCAG
This sequence comes from Mesorhizobium sp. CNPSo 4688, assembly GCF_057784295.1. Taxonomy (NCBI): domain Bacteria; kingdom Pseudomonadati; phylum Pseudomonadota; class Alphaproteobacteria; order Hyphomicrobiales; family Phyllobacteriaceae; genus Mesorhizobium; species Mesorhizobium sp. CNPSo 4688. The sequence goes on along the minus strand of NZ_JBWLUY010000001.1, from coordinate 254,222 downwards.
GATCTGCTAAAATGCGATCGAGGCGAGTATTGGACTAGGTCGCCTGTGCGCCAAATCCGTGCGAGTTCCAAACTCTGTGCTACAGCTTAAAACGCATAGAGCCAGCTCCGATAACGGGAGCGGTCTGCGTTTCTCTTGGCGTGCGCTTGAGCTATCACTCGCGATTGCGCGTTCCCGTGCCGACATGATGACTGATGTCATACACACTACTTCGGCTCCCCGTTCACTCGTAAAGTGATCCGCTCGCTTCATCATAACCCACCCAAACGTGGCGATGTCCACCGCGAGCCGTTTCGTCGCTTCGCCGAGGAAGGCGTCCAACAAGGGCTGCAAGCAGGGGGCCGTAGTGGGGAGAGGAACCAAATGCCCCCCCTATGTCTCATCGTCCACCGACATGTTCGTGTTCGAACTTTCTGACGGCCTGCTCATCCGCTGCTGGGCCAATTGCAATCGCGCGCCTCGACCGCCTGTTGGCTCGGAGGCATCAATGTCTTCTCGGTGTCGATCTTACATGATAGCATTGAAGTTAATGGAAGTCTGTTTCGGAGAGGTGGGTTATGGCCCAAAGGACGATTCTGATCTCGCCTGATTTCCCGACACCGGTTATTACAGTACAGATTTATCAAAGTGGCAATAAGTTCACACGAAAAGTTACGGTTGACTCGCCTCTAACACTGTCAGGAAATGTTGGCGATCTGTTCTATATTGCCTGGAAACCGGGTTTTAATAGAACATTCGGCGACAGAGAAGTATTTGACCATGGAAAGGTGTTTGGATTCGGCGATGACGACCAAGACCAGGTGCTGATCTTTTCCAAAGATGATGTTCCAGTACCTCAGGTTCCCGGCGGCGGTCATTGTTTCGCCGCGGGAACAATGATCGCGATGAGCGACGGCTCCCGAAAGCCGATCGAAAAAATAAACGTCAATGATCGCGTTCTTGGCGTCCATTCGATTGACGACGCAAATCCGTCGCCAGTTCGTGTCGTCGGAGTCTCGGTTGGCATAGAGAGCACGGTTGAGCTAACAACTTCGTCCGGCGAGACCATCTGCTGCTCCGCCTCGCAGCCAATTGGAACATCAGCAGGACCAGTGCAAGCGTTGTACCTACTGACCCCCACCGTGCTGCGCACGTCCAACATAGAGGAGCAACTGACAGCGCTCGATGTCCGGCAGACCGATCGCTCTGACGAGGTTTACAGCCTGTTTCTTGAGAATGGCGCCAGCTTCTTCGTAGGTGGCCTCAAGCCGCTCTTAGGAAACTGCAAGCCGGGGCCAGGTGAGCCAGATTGCCTAGCCTCCGGGACCCCGATTGTGATGGCAGACGGCACATCCAAAGGCATCGAAGATATTCAAATTGGAGATTCGGTGTCTGGGGTCGATGGAATCAGGTCGAGAGGCATTCGTCCTGCCCGCGTACGCGGCAGGCGATCAAAGTGCGTGCCGTTTGTCCTCAGCCTGACAACATCAGGAGGGCAGCGCTTGCTTTGCTCAACAACGCAACCTCTTTTGACGATTGCCGGTCCCGTTCGCGCAATAGACCTTAGCTCGAATGCCAAACTTCTCCAGATTAACGATGTCAGCTCTTTTGTCTCTGAACGGCAGTTTGTGTTTGAGAGCCGCGACGTGCACACCCTCGATCTGGATACCGGGGTGGGATTTCTTGCGGGCGATGCCCGTAGCTCGAGCATTATCTGGCAGAAGCCATAGCAGGACCCTGAGTGTTCGCTTGCCGTCGAACAGCCTTCGCGTTAGAGTGTCCGACGGCTCCATTCCGAGAGGCAGGAAGCGTACAAGCCGCCACTTATAACGGCTCTCGATCCATCAGCAACCGCGGGAGAAGCCGCCTGGCTGAGGCCTGGATAGCAAGATGCCCCACCGGAATCAGCCGGTGGGGCTCTTAGAACAGCCCATTTAGGGACTAGCTGAAAGGGCTGTTCGGCGGTGTGACCAGGGAAGATCACATGTGCAATTTGGCGCCTTCCTTTGCCCGGCACATCGGCCGAACAGATGAGGACGGTCCCTGCGTAAGAACGGCGTTCGTACCTGGGGCGAGGCGTGCCGCAAGTCTGCCTCGCCGCGCAGATGCTTCACGCGGCCGATCAGCCCCGGCTTCACCCATTGCGTCGCCGGTCGCTTCATGCCCTTGGGCGCCGGGCCAGCGTGCTCCTGAACGCGCTTCCAGCGTCGATCGCGGATCTCCCGGCTCGAGTTGATGAAGGCAGAACCGATATAGCGCCCGGTGCCGCGCTCGACCATGAGGGCAAAGGCCGGTTGGCCGGGCTCGCGCTCGACGCCGAGCAGGTCGTATTCGCCGATGGTGTAACACTTCGCTTTCAACCAATTGCTCGATTGCCCGCTCCGGTAAACGCTGTCCCTGAGCTTCGATACCATTCCTTTAAGCCCGGCCTGGTCAACAAGATGGAAGATTGCCGCGGCATCGCCTGGTAGGGATTGGCTGAATTGGATGCGGCGCCCTTCTGGGATCATCGCTGCCAGTATCTCGCGCCGGTCCTCCAGCGGCATGTCCGGCAAATCGTGGCCGTTGAGGTGGCCATAGGGTCCCAGAAAGTAGAAATGGCCGGTGCGGGGGGTTGCTTGGGCAAGCGAGGCGCACCGGCCATTGCGGGCTTGGATTTCGGGGTCCCCCGCACTGCCTAAGTTATAGGCAGATTAGAATTTACTCAATTACGACTGAAGTCCGTGGGACTTGGCCCGCTCTAAAAGCGGTTGTGCAACGGCCTCTCCTCGAAAATGACTGAGAGATCTATCTCATCATGAAACTGGGCATGAGGGTCGAAAGCCAACCAAGACGCATGAGATCGAAGCTCTCGCAGGCGTGCGTTCTTCGCGAGTCGGGCCTGGTCTTGTTCCTCCTCAAACGGAGAAACAGAGTTCTCACGAGGGTTCATGCGCACTCCCGATTGGCGCCATACCCCAGTTCAACGATTGAGTTTTGATTTGGTTTCCTGTGGACCGCCAGAGCGCGCTGCCGTTGGCCGCAGTTCGCACCCCATGAGGCCTGTGCGACTCCTTGCAACTTGCTGTGGCCTGCAGACAGCGCTTTTGCATCTCAGCCTGCTGCTGCGCCTCACGGCCAGCGGCAGACCTCGGGCAATTACGCCCCTCCAGTCTGCATCCATTAGCGCATGCTTGTATTTCTCTTGAAGCGGGAGCATGCTTGCAGACGCGCGGAGGAGGCCGCAGGATAACGGTGGAAAGGGGTAGTTCATGGAAACAGTTTGCTCCGTCCCCGACGGGATCTGTCTTCTGTCGGTTTTCGTCAGTGTCACGATGGCGTTTATCGCTATGGCGCCATTCGCAGCCACGCGCCTGCTGGTGTTGAGGATGCGCGAGCATTCGGTCGGATACCTTCAACCCGCCTGAATGTGTCGCAGCGTCCTTCCCGTCTGCTGCGAGCCGCCTGAGCTCTGCCTTTGGCTCCCGGATCTCGTCGTCGGCATTGGCCCATGGCAGGCGAGTGATCGCCTTGCCGCTCGCGGCGTCGAAGTCGTAGTGCTTGCATTCGTTTTGGTGTTGAGGCCCTGACTTTTAATCAGCAGGTGATGGGCTCGAACCCCATCACGCTCGCCATTTCTACTCGCAAAATGACAAGACGAACTTGGTGCCTGCATCGGCCCAGAGCGCAGCTTCCAACCTTGTCGCCACACGCGCCGCTGGCTAAACTCGATCTTCCCAGGGGAGGGTTCGAACATGGCACTTCAGCTTTCGGCGGATGCCGTAACTCCTAAGGCGGCGACACCTCAGAAGCATCTCTTCGGCCCGGTCGCCGATTTCCTCATGCTGGGCGGCAGCGCTTTTCTCATCCTGCCGGTGCTGTTTCTCGTTCCGCTCGAGTATGAGGGTCCGGTAGCCGCAACGATGGTCTTCGTGGCCTATCTCGTGAACTATCCCCACTTCGCCCACTCCTACCAGCTTTTCTATCGCAATTTCGGGCGCAAGGTATCCGGCAACGGCTACGACCGGAGCCTGCAACTCCGCTACATCTTTGCGGGCATTGTCGTGCCTCTGGTCATGACCGGGTTCTTTGCCTATGGCGCGGCGGCGGCGAACACGCGGCTGCTCGGCTACGCAACCAACGCCATGTTCTTTTTCGTCGGCTGGCACTACGTCAAGCAGGGCTACGGCATGCTGATGGTGGATGCGGTGCTCAAGCGCAAATTCTTCGACGACCGCGACAAGAAGGTGCTGCTGGTCAACTCCTACGCCGTGTGGATCCTGGCGTGGCTGCAGACCAACACCGCGGTCACCCAGGGCAAATATTACGGGCTGGACTATTACACATTCGCCGCCCCTTCCTGGATTGCCGACATTGCCCTGCTGGCGGCCGTTGCGTCGACGGCGGCCACGCTTTTGATGTTGGTCAATCGCTGGCGGAAGAACGGCGGCGGTCTGCCCTATAACGGCCTGGTGGCTTATGTCGCGTCGCTCTATCTGTGGATCCTGATTGCCAGAATAAACCCGCTCTGGCTGCTGATCGTGCCTGCGCTCCACTCGCTGCAGTATCTCGCCGTGGTTTGGCGCTACCAGACCAATGTCGAGCGTGACAGCTCCGATGCCGAAAGTAATCCGCAGCCGAAGGTCCTGTCCTTTCTCGGCCCCCTCTACAGGTTTCGGCTTCTCGGCTTTATCGTCGGCGGCACCGCCCTTGGCTATCTCGGTTTCTGGCTGATCCCGTCTGCGCTGACGGCTTTGATTCCCTATGACAGGCAAGTCCTGGGATCATCGCTGTTCTTCTTCATCGTGCTGATCTTCATCAACGTGCATCATTATTTTCTGGACAATGTGATGTGGCGCCGTGGCAATCCGGAGGTGTCGCGGTATCTGTTCCGCTAGCCGTCAGGAGCCGCCGAACACCAGCGAGACATCGCCGCCGGCGTGGCGCTCGATGCGGCCGGCGAGGTCGAGTTCCAAAAGCACCATCGACACCTGCGCGGCATTGAGACCGGTGTGGCGGATGATCTCGTCCACCGCCACCGGCGTTGGTCCGAGCACTTCGAGCACGCCGCTGCGTTCGTCTTCGCCGGGTGGCGGCGTTGCGGAAAAGTCGGGCGCCTTTTCCGAGGACGCCGCCCTGGGCGGCCGCGTGCCGGCCAAGGGCGCGATCGCGCCGGAAACATCGGATGCCTCGGTCACCAGCGTGGCGCCGTCCTTGAGCAGGCCGTTCGAGCCGGCGCATCGTGGATCGAGCGGCGAACCCGGCACGGCAAAGACCAGCCGGCCCATTTCGCCGGCCAGGCGCGCGCTGATCAGCGAGCCGGAGCGTTGCGCCGCTTCGATTACCACAAGTCCGAGGGCGGCACCCGCGACGAGCCGGTTGCGGCGTGGAAAATCCTGCGCCCGCGGCTGCCAGCCGAACGGCATCTCCGAAATGACGGCGCCGCCACGTTCGGCGATATCATCGCACAAGCCGATATTTTCGGGCGGGTAGGGGACATCGAGCCCGCCGGCCAGCACCCCAATCGTGCCTGTCGAGAGACTGCCTTGGTGGGCCGCCGTGTCGATGCCGCGCGCCAGGCCGGAGACGATGGCGTAGCCGTCGCGGCCCAGATCCGCCGCCAGCATGCGCGCCATCTTGATGCCGGCGAGCGACGCGTTACGGGCGCCGACAATGGCGACCGCAGGCAGCCGGAACACGGCGGCCTCGCCCTTCATGGCGATCAGAGGCGGCGGGTTGTCCATGTTTTTCAGCATCGGCGGGTAGTCGGCCTCGCCGATGCCGACGAAGCGGGCGCCGTTCCCTCTGGCTGCTTCCAGTTCTGCTTCCGCCTCTTCGACGGAGGGAATGCGGACGATTTTTCTGGCGCCGCCCGAAATCATCAGTTCGGGCAGCATCTCCAATGCAGCCTCGGCCGAGCCGAAGCGGTTGATCAATTCGCGAAACGAGGCCGGGCCGACATTTTGGGTGCGGATCAGGCGCAGCCAGCTCAGCCGCTGCCGGTCGCTGAGGCGCGGCCCGGCGGCAGGCTTGCTCACCCCTTGGCTCCGATCTTGCCTTCAGTGCCGGCAAGCAGGCGCGAAATGTTGGCGCGGTGTTTTACAATGACGATCAGGCTCATCACCACGAACAGCCCGGCGACCTCAGGCGTGCTCAGGAAATACAGCGCAATCGGCACGATGACCGCTGCCGTCAGCGCCGCCAGCGACGAGTAGCGGAAGACGAAAGCCATCACTAGCCAGACGACGATGAAGATCAGTGCCACATGCCAGCCGAGCGCGATCAGCACGCCGAGATAGGTCGCAACGCCCTTGCCGCCCTTGAAACCAAGCCAGACGGGAAACAGATGGCCAAGGAAGGCACCAAGGCCTGCCCAGAGTCCAAGGCCGGCCCACGGTCCGAAGTCGTGCCCATAATGGCGCGCGATCATCACCGCCGCCGTGCCCTTCAGCGCGTCGAGCACCAGCGTCGCGGCGGCCAGGCCCTTGTTGCCGGTGCGCAGCACATTGGTGGCGCCGATGTTGCCGGAACCGATCTTGCGGACATCGCCGAGGCCGGCGGCGCGGGTAATCAGCAGGCCAAAGGGAATCGAGCCGAGGAGATAGCCGAACAGCAATGCCAGGATGACGTTGTAACTCATTGTTTCCCCCCGCATTTCCCTGGCAGCAAATCGACGTGCGAAGTGCCGCGATCAGCCTATGCCGAAAACACTGTGCGGCCCGCCACCAGTGTTTGCAAGACCATGCCTTGCAGCCGCGCACCTTCGAAACAGGTGTTTTTCGAGCGCGAACGGATACCGCTTTCGCTGACGATCCAGGGTTCTTCCAGATCGACGACCGCAAGATCAGCCGGAGCGCCCGGCTTCAGCGTGCCGCCCGGCAGGCCAAACAGTTTGGCCGGTGCCGTGGACAGCGTCTCGATCAGCCTGAGCAGCGGCACATCGCCAATGTGGTAGAGCCGCAGTGCCGCGCCCAGCAGCGTCTCCAGCCCGATGGCGCCGGCAGCGGCATCGGCGAAGGGCAGGCGCTTGGTGTCGACATCCTGTGGGTCGTGCGAGGAGACGATGACGTCGATCGTTCCGTCCTTGACGGCCTCGATCATCGCCAGCCGGTCTTCCTCGGCGCGCAAAGGCGGCGTCAGGCGGAAGAAGGTACGGTATTCCCCGACATCGTTCTCGTTGAGCGACAGGTTGTGGATCGCCACACCGGCCGTGACATTGGCCTGGTCGGCCTTCGCCCGCGTCACCGCTTGTGCTGCCATAGCCGTCGAAATCTTGGCGGCGTGATAGGCGCCGCGCGTCAGCCGCGCCAGCGCCAGGTCGCGCTCCAGCGGGATGGACTCGGCCTCGCGCGGAATGCCGGCAAGGCCGAGCCAGCTGGCATAGAGGCCTTCATTCATGACGCCTGCCGAGGCGAGGTCGCCATCCTGTGTCTCATGCGCGATGACACCGCCGAAGTCGCGGGCATAGGTCAGTGCCCGGCGCATCACCAGCGCGCTGGCTATCGTGTGCCGGCCATCGGTGAAGGCCACCGCGCCGGCCTCTCGCAGCAAGCCGAACTCGGTCATCTCGCGGCCGGCAAGGCCCTTGGTGATCGCCGCAGCCGGGAAGATATTGACGATTGCGGTGTCCTTGGCGGTGCGCAGCACGAATTCGACCAGCGCGACATTGTCGATCACCGGATCGGTGTCGGGCATCATGACAACGGAGGTGACGCCGCCGGCCGCCGCCGCCGCGCTTGCCGAAGCAATGGTCTCGCGGTGTTCGCCGCCGGGCTCACCGATGAAGACGCGCGAATCGATCAGACCGGGGATGATCGTCTTGCCGGCGCAGTCAACAACGGTGGCTCCCGCTGGTGCGCCCTGGTTCAGGGCCGCCTTGCCAGCCGCAACGATCTTTTTGCCTTCGACAATAACCGTGCCGACTTCGTCGATGCTGCGTGACGGGTCGACGATGCGGGCGCGCTCAAAGACCGTCGTGCTCATGCGCCACGGCCCTCTGCGTTGCGACGGGGATCGAGCAGCGCTTCCATCACCGCCATACGCACGGCGACGCCCATTTCGACCTGTTCCTGGATGACGCTTTGCGGGCCGTCGGCGATTTCGGACGCGATCTCGACGCCGCGGTTCATCGGTCCGGGATGCATGACCAGCGCGCCATCCTTGGCCGCCTTCAGCTTTTCCGCGTCGAGGCCGAAATAGCGGAAATATTCACGCACCGAAGGCACGAAGGCGCCTTCCATGCGCTCGCGCTGCAGGCGCAGCATCATCACCACGTCGGCGCCTTTCAGCCCTTCGGCCATCGAGCGCGAGACGATGACACCCATTTTCTCGATGCCGGACGGCAACAGCGTCGACGGCGCTACCACCCGCACCTGCGCGCCGAGCGCGTTCAAGAGCATGATGTTGGAGCGCGCCACGCGCGAATGCAGGATGTCGCCGCAGATCGCCACGATCAGCTTCGACAGCGGTCCCTTGGCGCGGCGGATGGTCAGCGCATCGAGCAGCGCCTGCGTCGGGTGCTCATGCGCGCCGTCGCCCGCATTGACCACCGAGCAGCCGACTTTCTGTGCCAGAAGCGCGGCGGCGCCCGCCGACTGGTGGCGGATGATGAGGATGTCAGGGCGCATGGCATTAAGCGTCATCGCCGTGTCGATCAGCGTTTCGCCCTTCTTCACCGAAGAACTCGCCACCGACATGTTCATGACGTCGGCGCCAAGCCGTTTACCGGCGAGTTCGAACGACGATTGCGTACGGGTCGATGCTTCGTAGAAGAGGTTGATCTGGGTGCGGCCACGCAGCGTCGAGGTTTTCTTCTCGGACTGCCGCGAGATGGCGACGGCGCGATCAGCCCGGTCGAGCAAAAGCTCGATATCCCCGGGGGAAAGATCGCGGATGCCCAGAAGATGGCGGTGGGGGTAGAGCGGCAGGGACGAAGCGTCGGTCATCTCAAGGCGCTGCTATAGGGGGGAGAATTCCTTGCCGCAAGCGCCAGCTTGGGATTGCGGCCTTTCTCCCCGGTATTTTCGTCGCGCGCGCGGGCCGGCTTGGGCTATATCTAGCCGATGGCTTCGGATTCGAGGCCTTGCGATCATAAGGACAGTGCGTGACCGACGACGTGACCAACCAGCCGCCGCCGCTGACGGGCGGCAACGCCTGGCGGGGCGATCCGTTGCTGATCCAGCTCGCCGAACGCTTTTCCGATCCGGTGCGCAAGGATCTCGACGGGCTTGGCCGCTTCGTCCTGACGCAGGAAGCGCAGGAACTGGCGCGTCTTGCCAATGTCGAGACGCCCAAGCTCAGGACGCATGACCGCCAGGGCCGGCGCATCGACCAGGTCGAATTCCACCCGGCCTATCATGCGCTGATGCGCCGCTCGGTCGCCGGCGGCCTGCATTCCTCGATCTGGGAAAACGGCGACAGCGAGATCGGCCGCCGCCATCAGGTGCGCGCCGCGCGTTTCTATCTGACCGCCGAGCTCGAGACCGGGCATCTGTGCCCCATCACGATGACCAGCGCGTCGCTGGCGGCGTTGATGGCCAGCCCAAAGCTGTTTCGCGAATGGGCGCCGCGGGTGACGACGCGCAAATACGACCAGAGCCAGAAACCGCCGGTCGAAAAGACCGGCCTGACACTTGGCATGGGCATGACCGAAAAGCAGGGCGGCACCGACGTGCGTGCCAACGCCACACGGGCCGAGCGCGCCGGCAGTGGCTTTTACCGCCTGACCGGCCACAAATGGTTCATGTCGGCGCCGATGTCGGATGCTTTCCTCGTGCTCGGACAGGCGCCGGAAGGGCTTTCCTGCTTTCTCGTCCCGCGCATCCTCGGCGACGGCTCCGGCAACGGCTTCCGTTTCCAGCGCCTGAAAGACAAGCTCGGCAACCGCTCCAACGCCTCCTCGGAAGTGGAGTTCGTCAATGCCATCGGCGAGATGGTCGGCGAGCCCGGCGCAGGCGTGAAGACGATCATGGACATGGTCACCTTGACGCGACTCGACTGCGCCGTCGCGTCGTCGGCGATCATGCGCGCCGGCCTGGCCGAAGCCGTCCATCACACCCGCCACCGCCAGGTGTTCGGTTCGACGTTGATGGAACAGCCGCTGATGCAGCGTGTGCTGGCCGACATGGCGCTCGACGTCGCCGCCGCTACAGCACTCTCGTTCCGGCTGGCGCGTTCTTTCGACGAGGCGGCCAGCGACCGCGGCGAGGCGGCCTTTGCCCGCGCCATGACGCCGGTGGTCAAATACTGGGTCTGCAAGATCGCGCCGGCACTGCTCTATGAGGCGATGGAGTGCCTCGGCGGCAATGGCTATGTCGAGGAAGCACCGCTCGCCCGCTACTATCGCGAAGCCCCGGTCAATGCGATCTGGGAAGGCTCGGGCAATGTCATGGCTCTCGACGTGCTGCGCGTGCTTGGCCGCGCGCCCGGCCTGTTCGAGGAGGTGCTGGCCGGCATCGACCGCGATCTCGGGGCGGGCGGACGCGGCACCATCGGCGTGTTGAAGGCTGCCATGCAGGTCGCAGGCACCGATGAGGGATCAGCCCGGCTGCTCACCGAGCAACTGGCGCTGTCGGCGGCAGCGGCGGAATTGCGCCGGCTGGGGGCGGGGCGGATCGCCGACGCTTTTGTCGAGACGCGGCTCGCCGGCCAGTGGCGCAACACCTATGGCATGCTCGATTCACGCCATGACGCGCGCATGATCATCGACACGCTCTATCCGCCGGTCAACTGACGCCGCCTGCACAGCTTTTCACCGCGAATTTACTGCCGCCTGTGGATGGACGTTAACCTTAACAAATGGTTTCCATTGCAGCGGCGGGCCGCAAAGCCCACTGTCTTTGTCACCAAAGCAGGAATGCCATGCGTGCCATTTTGACCTCTTTTCTGGCCTTGCACTGGGCAGTGGTTTTCGCCCTGCTGGCGTTCATCTGTATGGATGGAAACCGCGGCGTTGCGGGCGCCCTGGGGGTGCTCGGCGTCGTCGTGGAAAACTCCCGTCTGGTCGATCTCGACAACGCTGCCGTCGTGGCGCCGCTGGCCATTGCGCTGCTGGTCGTCGCGGTGCTGTTTTGCTGGGTCTTCGTCGAGAGTTTGGTTAACGCCGCAGCGAGCCCCGACGGAGCCGACAGCGTGGCGCGGACCGCCTTTATTTCCGCATCCGCCGTCTTGTCGCTGATCCTGATCGGCGGCGCCGCGCAAGGCATCAACGGCCTGTTCATGGTTGTGGCCGTGCAACTGGCGGCACTTCTGGCCTCCTATGTCGCCATGCTTGCCGAGCGGAGGTCGGTTTTCGCCGGCGCGGTTTCGCGGGAAGCCGAGAGTCGGGTAACCGCGCATGCCATGGCACAAGGCGCCGCGCACGGGTCCTTGCTGTCGCGCATTTCCGGCCGGCCCGACATTGGTCCCAGAGATGGCGGTCCCAGAGATGGCGGTCCCAGGGATGGTGGCCATAGAGGCGGCTCCAGCCGCAGGGACGGTCTCTGATGCGTACGCTGTTCGCATTGTGGGCCGCTCCGCTCGCTCTGTTCTGGGGCTGGTTCTACCTGTCGCTCAACGACATCAATTTCGGCTACGTCATGCTCAGCCGGCAGCTGCACGATGTCGTGTTCCAGCTCTACGGCCAGATGCTGGGCATCGATCCGGCAATCATTCCGGGCATGGTAGCAAGGGCCTGCGTCTTTGACGGCTTCCTGCTGATGGCGCTGTGGGCGTTCCGTCGCCGCCGCAACATCGCAGCCTGGATCAGGCGGAAGGTGGGGAATCCGGTTCCGGGCGATCGGATGAGCCAAGCGACTGGAGTCGATCTAAAGCTCCCTGCAGAATAAAGGCCGCCGCCGCCGAATCGATCTTGCCGGCGCGTTTGGCGCGCGAGAAATCCATTTCGATCAACGTCCGCTCGGCGGCGACCGTCGACAGCCGCTCGTCCCACAGCACGAAGGGCAGGTCGGTCATCCCGGCCATGTTGCGCACGAAGGCACGCGATTTTTGCGCCCGCGGACCTTCCGATCCGTCCATGTTGATGGGAAGGCCGAGCACGAACGCGCCGACATTGTCCTTTTGCAACTGGGCCAGCAGCGCTGCCGCATCCTGCGAAAACTTCTTGCGCAGGATCACCGGGCGCGGATGGGCAAAGGACAGGCCACGGTCGGAAACGGCGACGCCGATCGTCTTGTCGCCGAGGTCGAGCCCGGCGAGCGTCCTGCCGCCTTCCAGGCGTGCCGGCAGATCCTCGATTGCTATGATGCCCAACGGCCTACCTTCGACAAAAAGCGTGACACGTTCTTTTGAACCGAGAGCATACTATGTCACTTTAATTTCGCAGCCGGCGTTCTATTTTCCGGCGCAACCAAAATCGAGGAACACGATTGATGAAATTGACCTGGTACGGACATTCGGCCTTTCGCATCGAGACATCAGGCGCGACCATCCTCATCGACCCCTATCTCGTCGGCAATCCGTCATGGACGGGCGGCTGGGAGGGACCGGCGGAAGGCGTCACCCATGTGCTTTTGACCCACGGCCACAATGATCACGTCAGCGGCGCCGTCGAAGTGCTGAAGAAGAGCGGTGCCCAGCTGGTCGCCAATTTCGAGATCTGCATGTACCTGGTCGGCCAGGGCGTCGACGGCAACAAGATCAACCCCGGCAATCTCGGCGGCACCGTCGATTGCGGCGCGTTCACCACCACTTTTGTGCAGGCGCTGCATTCCTCGTCGTTTGGCCTCGATGGCGGCCAGAACGTCTATCTCGGCAATCCCGGCGGTCTGGTCCTGCATTTCGCGGAGGACAAGACGCTCTACCACATGGGCGACACCGACATCTTTTCCGACATGGCGCTGATCAACGAATTGCATGAGCCGAAGATCGGCATCGTGCCGGTCGGCGACCGTTTCACCATGGGCGGTGCGGTGGCGGCCCTTGCCTGCCGGCGCTTCTTCCACTTCGACACGGTCGTGCCCTGTCACTTCGGCACCTTCCCGATCATCGACCCGACAGCGGAAAAGTTCGTTGCGGGTCTCGAAGGATCGGATGTTGACGTGGCCTTGCCAGCAATCGGCCAAACGATCACACTATAGAGCGATCGCTTGGACGATCCCTTGTCGTAAAAGAGAATGAAAACATGGGTTTGAGAAGGTCTCTTTGCGTTTCGATGCTGGTTGCGGCGTCACCCGCATCGGCCGCGGAGGACTTCATCAAGGGCGTCTATCTCCAAACCCAGGAGCTTTGTGCGCAAGCCAAAAAGGACACGCTGCAGACGCTGATCGACGCCGGCAATGTCATCTTGTCGGCGGACGGCCTGCAAAGCGTCGAGTATAATTGCGAGTTCGTTCAGGTCACCAAGGCGACGCGCTCGCCGAGCTGGGCGGTCACCGCCATCTGCCAGGAACCGGGCTTTTTGTTTCCCGACGTGCTTTCGATCACGCAGATGAACGCGACGCAAATCGACATCGTCTCAGTGCGCCCGACCGCCGACGAAGGCGAGCAGGCCGGCAATGGCGGCAGCTACTACCTTTGCGACGGCGTGTCCTTGCCATAGAGCAATTCCAGGAAAAGTGTAGAGCGGTTTTCCCTCGGGAATTGCGTAAAACAAAGAGCTGAAATTTGCCGCCGGCGAGATGATGCACGGCACACATCCACATGCTAGCGTGACCCCATGGGGATGCTGAAACGGGTAGGATCGCTTCTGCGGGGAGAGCAGCCGGTGTTCCGGAAGCTCGAACTGCATGTCGCGCATGGCTGCAACCTGGCCTGCGAAAGCTGTTCGCACTATTCCAACCATGCCCATTCCGGCACGGTGTCGCTTGAGGATGCCGACCGCTGGATGGGCCTTTGGAGCCGCCGTGTATCGGTCACCCGGTTCTCGTTGCTTGGCGGCGAACCCACCGTCCATCCGCATTTGCCGCAATTTGTCGGCCTGGTGCGGCGGCATTGGCCGCATACCCAGATCGAGATCGTCTCGAACGGCTTCTTCCTGCATCGTCACCCGTCCTTGCCCACCGTCCTTGCAGCGGACCCGGACGCCCGCCTTGTCATCTCGGTTCATCATGATTCGGAAGAATACCGCGACCGGCTGAAACCGGTCTTCGCCTTGCTGGAACAATGGCGGCAGGAGCACGGTTTCGTCGCCAGGGTGCGTCCGGCGCACAAGAACTGGACCCGGCGCTACGAAGGTTTTGGCGACACCATGCTGCCATTCGAGGACGGCGACCCGCGCGCTAGCTGGGAGGCCTGTCCAGCCCGTCACTGCAAGCAGCTTCTCGATGGGCGCATCTGGAAATGCGCACCCTTGGCCTATCTGCCGATGCAGAAAGCAAAATACCGCCTAGTCGACAAATGGGATCGCTATCTCGCCTATCAGCCACTCGACCCGGATTGCTCGCGCGCCGAACTTGACGCTTTCGCCGCCCTCGAGGACGAAGCCGCCTGCGGCATGTGCCCGGCCAAGGAGCGCCTGTTCGAATTGCCGCTTCCGCTGCGCCTGCCGAAGGCCCGGGCCAGCACCGCGATTTAGGCCTGCAGCACGCGGGCCGGTCGGCAACGGCAGCAGCTATTACCTGTGAGACGGCGTCAATTTGCCTTGATTGTTGACGATCGTCTCTAATGCTGAGGCGGTATGGAGAGCGATGTGAACAGGACCTTGAAGCTGAACGCTGTGCTGGCATGCGCGGTTTTGAGCCTTTTTTCGCTATCCGGAACAGCAACGGCATGTGCAATTCTTCACGAGCAAGATCTGAACTACTTCAGCAATGCGCAAATCGTCGTCCGCGCCAGAATGATATCTTATCAACCGGTATTCGACCCGGAACTCCAGGAACGGCGGCGCAAGTTTCGTGAGGCTCTGAGCAACAATGGCGGTGAGCAACTGGCAGCCAAGCTATCGGATCGTTCCGCCAATAGCATTCGGATCAAGTTCGAGGTTGTAGAAATGCTTTCCGGCTCTCCACCATTGGACAACTTGGAGGGCAACTGGGTCCACTCAACATATGCCATGCCGGAGCACTGGGAAGGGCCGGAAAATGTGATCGTTGGTCTACGCGCTGCCATCGACCGTCACGGGACGCCATTTGTTCAGCTTGTCCAGCAACCTTGCGCGCCGGCAATGATCCTTGAAGATACCCCCGACAACCGGAAAGCGGTCACCGACGCTGTCTCGGCGCAAAGGCGCAAGCACATGGGTTACGTCTTCCAGTAAGGTCTAGCCTGGCTGAGGCGTCAAATGTTGCCCGATATGTTGCGCCCGCCGCTCTGCGCGGCTATAGCGCGGGCTGGTTTTTCGAAGGTTTCAAAATGTCCGTTGATCTGCAGACAGTGAAGCGCGTTGCGCGTCTCGCCCGCATTGCGGTGAGCGAGGAGGATGCCGAGCGCATGACCGGCGAGTTGAACGCCATTCTGGGCTTTGTCGAGCAGTTGAACGAGGTCGATGTCTCCGGCGTCGAGCCAATGACCTCGGTGACGCCGATGGAGATGAAGAAGCGCCAGGACGTCGTCACTGACGGCAGCAAGGCCGCCGACATCGTCGCCAACGCGCCGGCCACCGAAGAGGATTTCTTCCTCGTGCCGAAGGTCGTGGAGTAGGCGGCCGATGGCAATCGAGATCGCCATCGAGACACCGCTGCAGGACGATGTCCGCGCTTTGGTCGAGGAGCTCAACGCGACGCTGCTCGAACTGACGCCGCCGGAACATTGCTATCATTTGACGGTCGAGCAGATGGCCGGCGAAGACACCACTGTCTTCATCGCCCGCGACGACGGGCAGGCCATCGGCTGCGGCGCGCTGAAGCGCCATGACGATACCGTCGGCGAGGTCAAGCGCATGTACACGCGGCCTTCGCATCGCGGCAGGAAGATCGGCGCAAAAATCGTCGAGCGGGTCGAGATGCTGGCGCGTCAAGAAGGATTGAAGCGCCTGGTGCTGGAAACCGGCGACCGCCATCCCGCGGCATGGACCGTCTATGAACGCGCCGGCTTCTCGCGCTGTGGGCCGGTGCTGGATTATCCCGATTCCGAGTGGTCGGTGTTTTACGAAAAGAGCCTTTGATGAGCGAACTGACCCATCTGACGATTTCGCAGGCCCGCGCCAAGCTGCGCGGCAAGGAGATCACCGCCGCCGAGATCACCGAGGCCTATCTCTCGGCCATCGAGCGCGCCAATCCGGTGCTCAACGCCTACATCGTCGTCACCGGCGACAAGGCGCGCGATATGGCCAAGGCCTCCGACGCGAAGCTCGCCAAGGGCGAGGGCGGTGCGCTGGAAGGCATCCCGCTCGGCATCAAGGATTTGTTCGGCACCGAAGGTGTCCACACCCAGGCTTGCAGCCATGTGCTCGACGGATTCAAGCCGCGCTATGAATCGACCGTTACCGCCAATCTGTGGGCCGACGGCGCCGTCATGCTGGGCAAGCTCAACATGGACGAGTTCGCCATGGGCTCGTCCAACGAGACCTCCTACTACGGCCCGGTCGTCAATCCATGGCGGCGCTCGCGCCTCGACACGGTGGTGATGCCGACCACGCATCAGGGCGATGGCGGTTTCGTTTCGGCCGGCGGCACCAAGACCGCACGCACTTTGGACAACGCGCAGCTGGTGCCGGGCGGTTCGTCGGGCGGCTCGGCTTCCGCCGTCTCGGCCTTCCTGTGCGCCGGCGCCACGGCCACCGACACCGGCGGCTCGATCCGCCAGCCCGCCGCTTTCACCGGCACCGTCGGCATCAAGCCGACCTATGGCCGCTGCTCGCGCTGGGGCATCGTCGCTTTCGCCTCGTCGCTCGACCAGGCCGGCCCGATCGCCCGCGACGTGCGCGACGCCGCGATCCTGCTGAAATCCATGGCTTCGGTCGATGCCAAGGACACCACCTCGGTCGACCGTCCGGTGCCGGACTACGAGGCGGCGATCGGCAAGCCGATCAAGGGCATGAAGGTCGGCATTCCCAGGGAATACCGCGTCGACGGCATGCCGGAAGAGATCGAGGCGCTGTGGCAGAAGGGCATTGCCTGGCTGAAGGATGCCGGCGCCGAGATCGTCGACATTTCACTGCCGCACACCAAATATGCTTTGCCGGCTTATTATATCGTCGCACCCGCCGAGGCGTCGTCCAACCTCGCGCGCTATGACGGCGTCCGCTACGGCCTGCGCGTGCCGGGCAAGGACATTGTCGACATGTATGAAAAGACCCGCGCCGCCGGTTTCGGCCGCGAGGTCAAGCGCCGCATCATGATCGGCACCTATGTGCTGTCGGCCGGCTATTACGACGCCTATTATCTGCAGGCGCAGAAGGTGCGCAATCTGATCAAGCGCGACTTCGAGACCGTCTTTGCCGCCGGCGTCGACGTCATCCTGACGCCGGCGACGCCGTCCGCCGCCTTCGGCATCGCCGACGAGGACATGGCCGCCGACCCTGTGAAGATGTACCTCAACGACATTTTCACGGTCACCGTAAACATGGCCGGCCTGCCGGGCATCAGCGTGCCCGCCGGCCTCGACGCCAAGGGCCTGCCGCTCGGCCTGCAGCTGATCGGCCGGCCCTTCGACGAGGAAACCCTGTTCCAGACCGCTGCCGTCATCGAACAGGCGGCGGGAACCTTCCAGCCGGAGAAGTGGTGGTAGCATGCCGCCCCCGTCTCGCATTTCCATCGTCGAGACGGGAGACGAACTGCTGATCACAAACCCACCACGCACCTCGGATTTCAGGACAGGCTTTGTCCTGATCGGGGCCGCGATTGTTGCCTACACCGGCTACATGGGATTGACAGACATTTCGCCCGCGGCGGTCACCAGCGGAACTTTCGGCCTGCTGTCGTTTGTGGCGATCATCGCCCTGTTCACCTATTTCCTCGGCAAGGATTTCATCTGGCTGGTGTTCGGCAAGGAAACCCTGCGGCTGACCGCCGCCGCCGCTGTACGCGACATCAGGGGGTCTCTAGGAAATCGTTCTTCATTGCCTTTGAAAGGGCACCTTAACGTCGAAATCCTCGATCATACCTATCCGACGGACGAAGTCGGGCTGTTGGAAGTCATCCGTTTGACCAACGCGAACGGCACCATTGTTTTCGGCCGGGAGTTGAGCCGTGAGGAGGCGGAGGTTGTGGCGAATGCGATCCAGGATTTCACCGGCCGTCAAAAATTCATGCTGGCGATAGGCAGGTAATGTTCTTCTATCTTTCCAAGATCTTCTGGTTCTTCGTCCAGCCGCTCAACCTGGCGATCTTCCTGCTGCTGGCTGGTTTGCTTGCGGCGCTGATCGGCCGGCGGCGGCTGGCGGCGACAGGCAGTGTGCTCGGCTTCCTGATTCTCGCGCTGTCGGCCTGGTCGTCGCTCGGCGCCATGATGCTCAATCCGCTCGAAGAGCGCTTTCCCAAGCCACCACTGCCGCAGAAGGTCGATGGTGTCGTCGTGCTCGGTGGCGGTTTCGAGGGTGCCATCAATCTGGTGCGCGGTGGTTATGAGCTGAATTCCGGCGGCGACCGCATGGTCGAGACCGCGATCCTCGCCCGGCGCTTTCCCGAGGCAAAGGTGGTTGTCTCCGGCGGCACCGGCGAATTGTTGCTGGAAGGCGAGGGCGATGCGGCGACCGCGCCGCGCCTGCTCGGGGCGCTTGGCGTCAGCGCCGATCGTCTGATGCTCGAAAATAAATCCCGCAACACCTATGAGAATGCCGTCTTCGCCAAAGAATTGGTGACGCCGAAGCCGGGCGAGACCTGGCTGCTGGTGACTTCCGCCTTCCACATGCCGCGCGCCAAGGCGCTGTTCGACAAGGCCGGCTTTCCGACGACCCCGTGGCCTGTCGACTATCGCACCTCGGGAAAGGAAGGCTTTGGCCTGTTCCGCGATAACGCGCCGGATTCGCTGCAGACCACGACCATGGCGATCCGCGAATGGATCGGTCTAGCCGCCTATTGGCTGTCGGGGCGGATCGACCAGCTTTTCCCGGGCCCGGGCGGCTGACCGATCACTGCTTGCCTGGCGGCGGAAAAGAACTGGCGGCGCACCAGCACCGCCAGAAGCAGCAGCGTCGACAGCACGAACACGACCGGGTCGACGAACCAGCCGAGATAGCCGATCGAGAAGAACACAGCGCGCAGGCCTGAATTGAAGTGCTTGCCGGCCAGCATGTTCATGCGCGCCGCGCGCCACACCGCCGTTTCGCTGACCGGATTGTGTGAGGCCTCGCCATGCGGGATCGGCACCGCGCCGATCAGGATCGTGCAGTAGTTGAAGAGGCGGTAGGCCCAGCCGAACTTGAAGAACGCGAAGGCCAGGATCAGCACCAGGCCAAAGACCTTGATCTGGAAGGCCGAGCGCGACGAGGTCGCGTTCAATGGCAGGTCGTTCAGCACGTCAAGCACCCTGTCGGACGCGCCGAGCAGCGCAAAGCAGCCGCCCAGCGCAATCAGCGAACTCGAGGCGAAAAAGGCGGTGCCTTGCTGCAGGCCGCTCATGATGGCGGTGTCGACAATCCGGATCTCGCGCTCGGCCATGGTGCGCATCCAGGCTTCGCGCTGCACATTCATGGCCATCGTCAGCGACACCCGGCTGACCAGCTTGCCGTCGGACGCCAGCGTATGCAGCACCCATGCAAGGAGGAAGAAGGCCAGCGCCGCGAGATCAGCCGTCGACAGATGAAAGGAATCGCCCATGCAGACCTTTTACCACAGGCAAGGCGCGCCTTTCGACGGTTGGCTCAGGCCGGCAAAGGCGCGGCGGCTTCCATGTGCAACGCCTCGACGACGCTGTCAGTCCGGGTGATCCATCCGAAGGCATGCTCGAAATTCCACAGCGTCGACTGGCGATTGAAATCGGGGCCGGAATGGTTCATCGCGTCCTCGACCAGGATCGGCCAGAATTCCAGCATGTAGGCGTCACGCGCGGTGGCATCGACGCAGATGTTGGTGGCGACGCCGGTGAACAGCAGATTTCGGATCTTGCGGGCGCGCAGATGCGCTTCCAGGCCGGTGTTGCAAAAGCCGCTGTAGCGCGATTTGCGAATGATTTGGTCGCCCGGCTCGGGCTTCAGCGCGTCGACGATTTGCCAGTCCCAACTGTTGTCGATCAACAGTCTGCCGGCAAGCTCGGGACGCTCGCGCATCATCACCATCCCCAGTTCCTTGTGATGGTTCGGGGAGGAGGCGTCTCCCGCATCGCTGAGATCGGGCTTGTACGACATCTGGAGGTAAATAACGCTGACGCCGGCCTCGCGTGCCGCCTTGAGCAGGCGCCTGTTGGTGTCGATGGCGGGCGCGGCGCCGGATATGTCGAAGCCAGCGAGGTCGAACATGCCGCCTTTCGACGCAAAGGCGTTCTGCATGTCCACCACGACGACGGCGGTCTCGGCAGGCGCGATGCGCACCGGCTGGGGCCTGGCATTCAGCGTAAGCACGGTTCTCTCCCTCGGCAGACGAGAAACAAACGCTGCGGGCGCACCCCGGGGCGCGATGTTCAGAATAGCCGCGCCGTCATGGTCGAGCAATCAATGTCGCTGCCGGAGCAAACAAGGTCGGCGGGTGCAGCGCTGCGTTTGTCAAAACAGCACAAACATCATGGAAAGTCCTATATGTAGGTCTTGATCTCATTCCTGGAGACGGCGCAGCGTGTTCCTTTCGGTTTTCGACCTGTTCAAGATCGGCATCGGACCGTCGAGTTCGCATACGATGGGACCGATGACGGCGGCGCGGCGGTTTCTCGACGAGATCGCCGGCGATGACTGGCCACGCCCGGCCGGCGTCAAGGTCGATCGGATTGGCGCCAGCCTGCATGGCTCGCTCGCCTATACCGGCATCGGCCATGGCTCGGACCGCGCCGTTGTCCTCGGCCTTGCCGGCCTGACGCCGCAGACGGTCGATCCCGATCAGGCCGATACCATCGCCACGCGCATCGCCGCCGAGAAGCGGATTTCGCCGCCCGGCCATCCCTCCTATCGCTTCGATCCGGCGACGGATCTGGTGCTGGACAGGAAAACGCCCCTCACTGGCCACGCCAACGGCATGGCGTTCTACGCCTACGATTCCGACGACCGGCTGCTGCTCAAGCGCATCTATTATTCCATCGGCGGCGGCTTCGTGGTCTCGGAAGAAGAGCTGCAGCGGATGAAGGTGAAGGGCTCGGTGACGACCGAAGGCAAAAAGGTGCCTTATCCCTTCAAGAACGCCGTCGAGATGCTGAAGATGGCCGGCAAAAGCGGCCTGTCGATTGCCGATATGAAGCGCGTCAACGAAGAGACGCATATGTCGCGCGAGGAGCTCGACAGCGGCCTGGATGCGATCTGGGGCGCCATGAAGGGCTGTATCGACCGCGGCCTGTCGCAGGACGGCATCATGCCGGGCGGCCTGAAAGTGCGCCGCCGCGCCCGCATGTTGCACGACAAGTTGCAGGAGCAATGGCAGCAGAACAAGCCCAACCCCTTGCTCGCCAATGACTGGCTGTCGATCTACGCCATGGCGGTGAACGAGGAAAATGCCGCCGGTGGCCGCGTCGTCACTGCACCGACCAATGGCGCTGCTGGCACGCTGCCGGCCGTGCTGCGCTATTGGCTGCATTTTCACCCCGAGGCTGACCAGCCGAGCATCCGCGACTTCCTGCTGACGGCCGCCGCTGTCGGCGGCATTATCAAGACCAACGCCTCGATCTCCGGCGCCGAGGTCGGCTGTCAGGGCGAGGTCGGTTCAGCCTCTGCGATGGCCGCTGCAGGCCTCTGCGCCGTCATGGGCGGCACGCCCGAGCAGGTCGAAAACGCTGCCGAGATCGCGCTCGAACACCATCTCGGTATGACTTGCGATCCGGTCGGCGGCCTGGTTCAGGTGCCCTGCATCGAGCGCAATGCGCTTGGCGCCGTCAAGGCGGTGACCGCCGCCTCGCTGGCCATCAAGGGCGACGGTGTCCATTTCGTGCCGCTTGACGCGGCGATCGAAACCATGCGCCAGACCGGCCTCGACATGAACGAGAAGTACAAGGAAACCAGCCTGGGTGGGCTGGCTGTCAACGTCGTGGAATGTTGAACACTCAACGCCGCTGGCACTGTGGAGAAGTCGGGCAGAGCCGTTGACGCAACCGCACGCCGGACTAAACCTTAAGCGATGGCACTCAATCTCCTAAAACTGTGCGTCGGTTGCGACAGCGTCGAGGATCTCGAAGAGTGGATCGCCTTCCGTCTCGATGAGCGGCGCCGCGCCGGCGAACAGGCCGAACACTGGCACACGACCCGCATGGTGCCGACACGTGGCGCCGAGGTCACCGATGGCGGCTCGCTCTATTGGGTGATCAAGGGCAGCGTTCAGTGCCGCCAGCTGATCACTGATATCAGGCCCTTCACCGACGATGAAGGCATCGGCCGTTGCCGTTTGATGCTCGACCCGGAGGTCGTGCGCACCGACTGGCAGCCGCGCCGCGCCTTCCAGGGCTGGCGCTACCTGAAACCGTCGGATGCGCCGGCCGACATCGGCAAGGGCAAGGCCGGAATGGTCGAGATGCCGCCGAAATTGAAGCGCGAGCTCGCCGATCTCGGTCTGCTCTAGCGCCTGGGCCGGGCGTCCTGCCCACTGTGCGATCGCTGGCCCTTTATCCTGTCCGAGACTGGACTTGCAAGCGGCCCGGCAACGCGCCACATCTTGCTTCTTATGAGCGACAAGAAGCAGCCAGTGCCCGCAAAGGCCAGTTCGGCGCCGGTCAAGCCTCAATCCAATGCCGGCGAGATCGACGCCTTTATCCGTCAGGCGCGGTCGCTTGTCGCGTCCGCGACCGGCTCCGGGCGGCTGATCCTGGCGCTCGACGCGACGATGAGCCGCCAGCCGACCTGGGATCTCGCCACCAAGCTGCAAGGCGAAATGTTCGATGCCGCCGGCAAGGCCGGAACCCTCAGCGTCCAACTTGCCTATTTTCGCGGGCTGGGCGAATGCCGGTCATCGGCCTTCGTTGCCGACACCGATGCACTGAAGACGTTGATGACGCGCATCGTGTGCCGTAGCGGCACCACCCAAATCGGCAAGGTCCTCACCCATGCGCTGAAGGAGACGGCGAAGGCGAAGGTCAATGCGCTGGTCTATATCGGCGACGCCATGGAAGAGAATATCGACGACCTGGCGCAGAAGGCCGGCAGCCTGGGCCTGCACGGCGTTCCCGTCTTCGTCTTCCAGGAAGGTCATGATTCCGGCGCAGAAAAGGCGTTCAAGGAGATCGCGCGGCTGTCCAAAGGGGCCTGGTTCCGGTTCGACCGGCGGGCTGCCGCGACCCTGGCCGGACTGCTTTCAGCCGTCGCCGTCTATGCGACCGGCGGATTGAAGGCGCTCGAGGCAAGGGACCGGCCGGGAGACCGGCTGCTAATCGAGCATCTGCGGGGCGGCGGGAATTGATGGGCGCAATCATTGCACTTGTTGCACTGTTTCTGGTGCTGCTTGGCGCGGCGACGATCTTCGTCCGCGCCGATGCGCAAAAACTGGCTAGCGGCATGCGCACGCTCGGACCGGTCCTTCTGGCGCTGTTTGGCCTCGCCGTGCTGGTGGTCGGCCGCGAAGGCATTGCCGGCCTCATCCTGGCCGTGGCCCTTGCCTGGTATGGTTCGGTGCGGATGAAGCGGCCCACGATCAGGCCGGCGCCCGGCAAGCGCTCGACGGTGCGCACAGCAGCGCTGGAGATGGAACTTGATCACGATACGGGCGGGCTTGAAGGCTTGGTTCTGGCGGGTCGCCATGAAGGCAAGATGTTGGGCGCGATGGGCCTGCCCGAACTGCAGCAGCTTTATCGCGAGCTCCCCGGTGACCCGGAGAGCCGTCAGTTGCTAGAGACGTATCTTGACGGCCGTTTTCCCGTCTGGCGCAAAGACGCTGAGACGAACGGTGGCGAAGGGCTGGGTGTTGCGCCAGGTGCGGGCGCCATGACTAAGGAGGAGGCCTACAAGGTCCTTGGTCTTGAAGCGGGGGCCGCCGCGGCGGATGTCCGCAAGGCGCACCGCCGCCTGATGCAGCGCCTGCACCCCGACATCGGCGGCACGTCTTTCCTGGCGGCGCGGATCAATGAAGCCAAGGACGTCTTGCTCTCCAATCACAATTAGTCTCCTTCGACGCAGTAAATTTCCGGGAGATGGTCCTCGACGCCGCCCTACTGTTGGACGGCGTAGCAGGTAATTTTCTTCTTCTTCAAAGCGTTGCAGGCATTCCAGGCCGCATCCTTCGAACCGAAACCGCCGAAGCGGGCGCGGTAATAGGTCTCGCCATCCTTGTCGAAAGCGACCGTAAAACCGGAGGCAGATGCAAGGATCTTCGGCGCCTGCTTGGCGGTCTTGTCGAGGAAAGCCTGGGCTTCGGACTGTTTGGGCGAAGACGCCACCTGGACCGCCCAACCGGACGGCACCGAGGCGGTGTTGACCGGATCGACCGCCGGAGGCGATGCTGGCGTGGGCTCGGCGTAGGCCGCGACCATTTGTGCCGTTTCGACCTTGGGCGCCGTCACGATGACGGTCTTGACCTTCCTGGTCTTGACGACGGGAGCGGGTTCTTCGACCGCGGCCACCGTCTGTTCGTCGGCAGACTGCTCGTCAGCAGTTGTCGGATCGTCATTGGACGCCACGGCATCGTCTTCCACCATCGGCTTGTCGTCGGGCGTCGGCGCGTCATGCTTGGGCAAGAAAGCCTTGGCCAGCGCCTTGATCGGATTGTCGCCGCCGGCTTTGGCGATCAGGGCGCCGCCGCCGCGGGTCGATGCGCGCGGCATGTAGGCGTTGATCAGCCCGGCCATCTGGTTGTCGCGGCTGCGGCCCGAGGTCCCGCCCATGACGACGGCAACGAGGCGGCGGTTGCCGTCCGAAACCGACGAGACGAGGTTGAAGCCGGAGGCGCGGGTATAGCCGGTCTTGATGCCGTCGACGCCCTTGATGCGGCCGAGCAGGCGGTTGTGGCCGTTGATGCGCTGCCGCCCGTACAGAAAAGAGCGCTGCGAGAAATAGCCGTAATACTGCGGGTAATGTTCCCGGAGCGCGATGCCGAGCATCGCCATGTCGTGGGCGGTGGTGAACTGACCGGGGTCGGGCAGGCCGTTGGCATTGCGAAACACGGTGCCGTCCATGCCGAGCTGCCGCGCCTTGGCCGTCATCATGCGGGCGAAATTGCTCTCGCTGCCGCCGAGCAGTTCGCCGAGCGCGGTCGCCGAATCATTGGCCGACTTGGTCACCATCGACAGGATGGCGGTCTCGACAGAAACCGCTCCGCCGGCCTTGACGCCGAGCTTGGTCGGGGGCTCGGCCGCCGCTTTTGCCGAAAACGGCACCGGCGTGTTCTTGCTGATTCGACCCTTCGCCATGGCTTCGAAGGTCAGATAGAGCGTCATCATCTTGGTTAGCGACGCCGGGTAGCGCCGGCCATTGGCATCGGACGAATAGAGCACCTTGCCGGTCTTGGCGTCGACGACGATCGCCGACGACCTGGCGGCCATCGACGATGCGGCATCCGCAACGACAAATGACATCGCCAAGGCGAGGATCATGATCGTTTTGAGGGAAGATGCGGATTTTGAACCGAAGACCGACAACGCCTGACGCACTGATAGTTCCTTTGAAACTCGTTGCCCTGGAGGCGGCAAAGGGATCCGACCTCACTTGCCGTCAAACTATCGCGGCCTGCGTTACCAATCCGTTTATGGTAACCGGCGCGTTCACCATTTTCCTCGGGCTTGAGGCTTTCTTTATTCGAATTTTAGTCGTTGCCGACGCAGCGCGGCCCCGACGCCGCGGAAATCTTGACTTTTGTGCAGCGCACAATATACTCTCCTGCATTGCACAACCGCGCTCAGGCAGGGGCGCTTTAAAAACGCCAAGGGAAACGTGAAATGACCCAGACCTATGAGGACTTCTCGAAATACGGCAAAGAGTTTGCCGACACCGGATTGAAGAGCTTCGCTTCGCTCTCCAAGGGCGCTCAGGCGATCGCCACCGAAGCTGGCGAGTACACCAAGAAGAGCTTCGAAGCCGGCAGCGCCGCTGTCGAAAAGCTGATCTCCGCCAAGTCGCTGGAAAAGGCGATCGAGATCCAGTCCGACTTCGCCAAGCAGAGCTATGAGAGCTTCATTGCCGAGGCGACCAAGTTCGGCGATCTCTATGCCGAGCTCGCCAAGGAGGCCTACAAGCCCTTCGAATCGATTGTCGCCAAAGCGAAGTAATTCGCTCCAAAATACCAGGCACGGCCTTTCGGGCTTGCAAAACAGACCCGGTCGCGGATGCGCGGCCGGGTTTTTTCATGCCGGTTTCAATTCCGGGGCTTTGGCGGTTCACGATTTTGAAAATCGCCTCGGTTTGCCCACCTAGCCATATTGTCAGCTAACAAGAAGGGCTTAAAATCGTCCATCGAACACCTACATGTCGAACTCGCATGGGGATTCGAAAGAGGCAGGATTACGTGACGATCGGTTTGACTGCTACGGCAAGCGTGGTGCGGATGCAAAGTGACGGCGACGGCAATGAGGCCGGTCGCGGCACGGCCGTCATTACGCGCACGAAAACCAAGACCAAGAAGCCCAGCCTTTATCGGGTCCTTATCCTCAACGACGACTACACGCCCATGGAGTTCGTGGTTCACGTCCTGGAGCGTTTTTTTCAAAAGGACCGCGAAGCCGCCACACGCATCATGCTTCATGTTCACAATCATGGAGTGGGCGAGTGCGGGGTCTATACATTCGAGGTGGCCGAGACCAAAGTGTCCCAGGTCATGGATTTCGCCCGACAGAATCAGCATCCGCTGCAATGCGTGATGGAGAAGAAGTGAGGTAACATGCCGGCTTTCTCCCAAGGCCTGGAAAAGGCGCTTCACCAGGCGCTGACGCTCGCCAATGAGCGGCACCATGAATATGCAACCCTTGAACATCTGCTGCTCGCACTCATCGACGACACCGAGGCGGCCGCCGTCATGCGCGCCTGCAACGTCGATCTCGACGAGCTGAAGCACACTGTCCTCACCTATATCGACACCGAGCTCGACAATCTCGTCACCGGTTACGATGAGGATTCCAAGCCGACCGCCGGCTTCCAGCGCGTCATCCAGCGCGCCGTGATCCACGTGCAGTCATCCGGCCGCGAGGAAGTGTCCGGCGCAAACGTGCTCGTCGCCATCTTTGCCGAGCGCGAGAGCCATGCCGCCTATTTCCTGCAGGAACAACAGATGACCCGCTACGACGCGGTCAACTACATCTCGCACGGCATCGCCAAGCGCCCGGGCGCATCGGAAACGCGCTCGCCGCGCGGCGCCGATGACGAGCAGGGCGGCCAGAACGGCGCCGAGCCGCAAGAGGAAGGCGGCAAGAAGAAGCAGCAGCAGGATGCGCTGACCGCTTATTGCGTCAACCTCAACAACAAGGCCAAGGCCGGCAAGATCGATCCGCTGATCGGCCGCGAGACCGAGATCAACCGCACCATCCAGGTGCTGTGCCGCCGCTCCAAGAACAACCCGCTCTATGTCGGCGACCCCGGCGTCGGCAAGACGGCAATCGCCGAAGGTCTGGCCAAGCGCATCGTCGAAGGCGATGTGCCGGAAGTGCTGCAGGACGCCACCATCTTCGCGCTCGACATGGGCACGCTTTTGGCCGGCACCCGCTATCGCGGCGATTTCGAAGAGCGGCTGAAGCAGGTCGTCAAGGAGCTCGAGGATTATCCGGGCGCCGTGCTGTTCATCGACGAAATCCACACCGTGATCGGTGCCGGCGCCACCTCGGGCGGCGCCATGGATGCGTCGAACCTGTTGAAGCCGGCGCTGTCTTCTGGTGCGATCCGTTGCATCGGCTCGACCACCTACAAGGAGTTCCGCCAGTTCTTCGAGAAGGACCGCGCTCTGGTGCGGCGCTTCCAGAAGATCGACGTCAACGAGCCGACCATCGAGGACGCCATCGAGATCATGAAGGGCCTCAAGCCCTATTATGAGGAGTTCCACAAGGTGAAGTTCACCAACGAGGCGATCAAGGCTTCGGTGGAACTGTCGGCGCGCTACATCAATGACCGCAAGCTGCCGGACAAGGCGATCGACGTGATCGACGAGACAGGCGCCTCGCAGATGCTGGTGCCGGAGGCCAAGCGCAAGAAGACGATCGGCATCAAGGAGATCGAAGCCACGATCGCCACCATGGCGCGCATCCCGCCGAAGACGGTTTCGGCCGACGACGAGAAGGTGCTGCAGGGTCTCGATATCGAGCTGAAGCGCGTCGTCTACGGTCAGGATACCGCGATCACCGCGCTGACCTCGGCGATCAAGTTGGCGCGTGCCGGCCTGCGCGAACCGGAAAAGCCGATCGGCTCTTACCTGTTCTCAGGCCCGACCGGCGTCGGCAAGACCGAAGTGGCCAAGCAACTCGCCGCCTCGCTCGGCGTCGAGCTGATCCGCTTCGACATGTCGGAATATATGGAGCGCCACACCGTTTCGCGGCTGATCGGCGCTCCTCCCGGCTATGTCGGCTTCGACCAGGGCGGCCTGTTGACCGACGGCGTCGACCAGCATCCGCACTGCGTGCTGCTGCTCGACGAGGTGGAGAAGGCGCATCCCGACCTGTTCAACATCCTGTTGCAGGTCATGGATCACGGCAAGCTGACCGACCACAACGGCAAGCAGATCGACTTCCGCAATGTCATTCTGATCATGACCACCAATGCGGGCGCATCCGATGCGCAGCGCGCGGCGATCGGTTTCGGGTCGACCAAGCGCGAAGGCGACGATGTCGAGGCGATCAACCGGCTGTTCACGCCGGAATTCCGCAACCGTCTCGATGCGATCATCCCGTTCGGCTCGCTGCCGGTGCCGGTCATCCATCAGGTGGTGCAGAAGTTCGTCATGCAGCTCGAGGCCCAGCTCTCCGAGCGTGGTGTCACCTTCGACCTGTCGCCGGACGCGATCGCCTGGCTCGCCGACAAGGGTTACGACGAGCGCATGGGTGCGCGGCCGCTCGGCCGGGTCATCCAGGAGCACATCAAGAAGCCGTTGGCCGACGAGGTGCTGTTCGGCAAGCTCAAGAAGGGCGGCACGGTGCGCGTCACCGTCGAGAAGAAGGAAACCGGCGAAACCGGCCTGAAGCTCGAATCGCTGGCCGACGAAGCCCCGGTGAAACCGAAGCAGGAGCCGGAAGAGGCGCCGAAAGCCCGCAAGGCGGTGGCCAAGAAGCCCGTCGCCAAGAAGGCGGTGGCGCAAAAGCCCAAGGGCAAGGACGAGCCTGAGCCTAAGGGCAAGGACGGCGGCAAGCGCAGTCTGGTGCCGCAACTGCCACGCAAGGGCTAAAAAGTTCGCCGATGAAAAGGCCCCGGTGACGGGGCCTTTTTTCATGGCTGGCCGTTTGCCGAAACAGCGCCCCTGCGTTCAGGTCAGATGCTGTGAGGTCAGGCGGCGACGCCGTCGGCTGCGAAGCGGGCCAGGAAATGACCGCACGCCTTCCAGATGGCAATCGAGATCAGCACGCTCGCATAGCCGTCGACAGCATAGTGCCAGCCAAGGACAACCGAGCCGACCATGATGATTGCGGCGAATGCCCACATCAACAGGCCAACCAACGGTGAGCGGCGTGCTGCGTAAAGAGCGAAAAGCACCGCCATCGCCACATGCATGGACGGGAAGGCGGATATGCCAAGACTGCCTGGGGTCGCCCCGATGTAGCCGCTCCACAACATGTCCTGCGTGCTCAGCGCCCAGATCGGATAGATGCGATCGGCAGCAGCGAGCGCTTGCACCAGGGGATGGTAGTCGCTGCCCAGCCCCAGTCGCTCGTAAAAGCACGGCCCTGCCGAAGACAGGCCCATTGCCAGGAAGAACCCCCCTAGTATCCATACGAGCATGAAGCTCATCAGGAACTGGTGGCGCAGCTTCGTGTCCTTGCGCGTGATGCAAGCGATGAAGACCGAGGCGATAAGGACGACGAACCAGGAATTGTAAGCCAGGTTGAACAGTCTTACGGCGAGCGGCGACTGGACGATAAACCATAGCCATTCATGGGGAGCTCGCCCCAAATGCAGCGCCCGGTCGGCCTGGGCCAATGCGTGGTCCCATGCGAATGGCGAAAGGATCGCGACCGCGCCTTTCAACACACCGAAAGCGGATATGAGCGCAATGCTCGCAGCCAGACCGTTGAGGCTGTTGGCGTTGCGCTCGGCGTTGCCGAAGAAGCCACTCATCGAACTCAGAAAAGTGCCGAGCGGTTCAGTATCCCGCTTGATGAGCGCAAGGTGAAAAAAACTGCCGAGCGCGAAGGCACAGCCGCCTATCCAGAAAGCGAAGAGAAGGTATAGGGCGTAGTCTTCCAGCACGCTGAAATCCGGCATGTTTCCGGTACGCAGGCCGACCGCGGCTGCCAAGAGCAAGGAAGCGATGGCCATCACATGCAGCAGCCGGTGTCGCCGGTATGCGTCCGCCAAAATGCTCAGAAAGACCCGCCCGGCAACTGCTTTTGCCAACGGTTCTGATGTCGCAACCGAATTTCCCACGATTTTTGAAAACCCAAACGCACCACGGTACGACAAGTTACCATGGCGTGGTTTGATACTTTCCTAACCGACGCGGTGGAATTTGCCTAAGCGCATCGTCTTGAGGACCCCGGCTTCAACCGTTCAGCACTGCCCGGATCTTGGCCGCGTTCTCAGCCAGCACTTCGGGCTTCTCCATCTGTCCCGTGTGCGGCTTGAGCGCGATGCCTTCGAACCGCGGGATGACATGGACATGCAGGTGATAGACGGACTGGCCAGAGGCCGGTTCGTTGAACTGCAGGACGGTGACGCCGTCGGCGCCGAATGCTTTTTTGACCGCCAGCGCCACCTGCTTAACGACCGTGAACAGTGGGCCGAGCGTGGACGGATCGGCATCGAGCAGATTGCGCGACGGCGCCTTCGGCACAACCAGCGTGTGCCCGAGCCCCTGCGGCATCACATCCATGAAGGCAACCACCGCGTCATCCTCGTAGACGCGGTGCGAGGGGATTTCGCCGCGCAGGATCTTTGCGAAGATATTGCTGGGGTCGTAGCTGGCTTCAGCCATGGCGGTGCTCCGGAATTGTGCCTCCCGGTGTAGCGAAGCCTCCCCAAACCGGCAAGTCAGTCAGGTGAGATCGGCGAGACCGGATCGAATGGCACCCGGGACGACAGACCGCTACTCTTCCAGATCCTTGCGGAAAGGCGTGTGCTCTTCCAGAATTTCGCCCATTCGCTCGACCTCGCGCCGCTCACGCCGGAGATAATCTGCCACCGCGTTGCGCAGGCCGGGATGCGCAATGTAATGCGCCGAATGCATGGTCACGGGACGGTAGCCGCGGGCCAGCTTGTGCTCACCCTGTGCACCCGCCTCAACCACCTTCAGCTTGCGCTCAATGGCGAAGTCGATGGCCTGATGGTAGCAGACCTCGAAATGCAGGAAGGGGTGGTCCTCGATGCAGCCCCAATTGCGCCCGTAGAGCGCATCGGAGCCGATGAAGTTGATGGCGCCGGCGATATAGCGGCCATTGCGTTTGGCCATCACCAGCACGATGTCGTCGGCTATCCGCTCGCCGATCAGCGAGAAGAACTTGCGGTTGAGATAGGGCCGGCCCCATTTGCGGCTGCCGGTGTCCATGTAGAAGGCAAAGAAATCGTCCCAGGCCTTTTCGGTCAGGTCCTTGCCAGTCAGCCGGTCGATCGAGATGTCGTTGGCGAGCGCCTCGCGGCGTTCCTTCTTCATCGCTTTGCGCTTGCGTGATGCCAGCGTGGCGAGGAAATCGTCATAGGTCGAAAAGCCTTCGTTGAAGAAATGGAACTGCTGGTCGGTGCGGTGCAGGAAGCCGGCTGCTTCGAGCGTTGCAACGTCGCTTTCCTGCGCGAAGGTGACGTGCGCTGAGGACACACCTAGCTTTTCCGTCACCGCCTTCAGGCCCGCCGCGAGACCGGCCTTCACAGTCGCGCTATCCTCGCCCCTGCTGACCAGCAGGCGAGGGCCGGTGACAGGGGAGAACGGCACGGCGCACTGCAATTTTGGATAGTAGCGGCCGCCGGCGCGCTCGAATGCATCCGACCAGCCATGGTCGAAGACATATTCGCCCTGGCTGTGCGATTTGAGATAGCAGGGCATCGCGCCCAACAATCTGCCTTGCGCATTTTCCAGCCTGAGGTGATGGCCCTGCCAGCCGGTGCGCCGCACGGCGCAGCCGGAATCCTCAAGCGCGCTCAGAAAAGCGTATGAAATCAGAGGGTTATAGCCGTTTTCTGTGCAACCGCGCGTGGTGCCGGCAAATCCGTTCCACTCATCGCAGGTGAAGGCATTAATTCCGGCGGCGATGCGGATGGAAAACTCCGCATTCGCCGTTTGTCCATCGCCTTCGTCACCCTGATCCATGAGACTTATTTAAGCTCTGTGCGGGCCGCTACAAGTCACGTTTGAGGCACTTGGCTCAAGCGACTTTGACCAGATCGGGTTCGAACCCTTCGAACGTCATCTGGTCGGCGTATTTGAAGGTGAGATCGACTGCCGGCTGGTCATGCACCGTCCAGGTGATGACAGGCATTTTCAGCTTTTCACGCACGAAGCTGACGAACGGGTTCGGCAAATCGCCCGCGGCATAGGAGGTGAAGGCGAGGTCGTGCGCTAGCATGGCGAAATGCGCCTCGATCAGCTGGTTGTCCCTTCCATAGGCCGTAAGCCCACCCGGAATGCCAGGCGCATCTTTGGGGAAGTCGCGGACCAGCCAATGATCGAACGACATGATTGCCGCCTTGCCCTTGTAGCGTTTGAGCATCTTGCCGACGCTGGCCACCAGCCCCTCGTCATAGCCGGGAACGCCCTTCAGTTCGACGACCAGCGGCACGCGGCCGTCGATAAGGTCGAGCACTTCCTGCAACGTCGGCACATGGTCCTTGGTGCCGCCGATCCTGAGCGCCGCCAGTTCCGCCGCCGAGCGTTGCCAGACGAAGCCGTCCTGGCCGGTCAGCCGCTTGAGGTCGCCGTCATGCATGATGACCGGAACACGGTCGGACGACAAATGCACGTCGCATTCGATCGCATAACCGCGCTCGGCGGCCGCAGCGAAGGCCGACAGCGTGTTCTCCCAGCGCGTCTTGTTCATGTCGTGAAAGCCGCGATGCGCCACGGGGCGGGCGGTCAGCCAGGAAAGGTCGGTCATGGTCGTGGCTCTGCTCATGCGACTTCGAAGACGGCTTCGATTTCCACTGCGGCATTAAGCGGCAGCGAGGCGGTGCCGACGGCAGAGCGGGCATGCTTGCCGCGTTCGCCAAGGACGGCGACCAGGAAATCGGACGCGCCGTTGGCGACCAGATGCTGCTCGACGAAATCCGGCATTGATGCGACGAAGACGGTGATCTTGACCAGACGCTGGATCTTTTCGAGATCGCCAAGCGCCGCTTTGGCCTGCGCCAAAATATTGATTGCGCAGTACTTTGCGCCTTCCTTGCCGGCTGCCGTGTCGACGTCGCGGCCGAGCAGGCCGCTTGCCTGCAGCTTGCCGTCCTTGAGTGGCAACTGCCCGGCGGTGAACAAGAGATTGCCAGACCTGCAATAGGGCACATAGTTCGCGGCGGGTGCTGCGGCGGCCGGTAACGTCACGCCGAGATCACTTAGCCGCTTTTCGATTGTTTCACTCATCGTATTTCCCTATTGCTTGGAGACGCCGCGTTGGCCGGGCCGAAATTGCTATTTTTGCCTCGCTTCCGCCACGACTTTTTTTAAGCTGGACCATCTTTCCCTGCGGCCTGCCACCAGCCGCGACGATCGGAGCCCCCTATGCGCGCAACGCGCCTTGCCTTCCACGCCGTTCTTGTCCCGGCGCTGTTCTCGATGGCTCCCGCCTTTGCCGTGCCGGCATTGCAGGCGCATCGCGCCGTCTACGATCTTACGCTCAGCAAGGCGTCGGACCGTTCGGGGATCACCGGCATCTCCGGCCGCATGGTCTATGAGTTCAATGGCTCGCCCTGCGAGGGCTATACGGTAAAATTCCGTTTCGTCACCCAGATCGTCACCGGCGATAACACCAGGCTGACCGACCAGCAGACGACCACGTTCGAGGATGCGGAAGGCAAGACCTTCTCGTTCGTGACCAAATCCTTCGTCGACCAGAATCTCGACAAGGAGGTCAAGGGCACCGCCACGAAAGAGACCAAGGGCCTCAAGGTTGACATCGACAAGCCCGAGAAGGACAGCCTCGAACTCGCCGCCACCCAGTTCCCGACCCAGCATCTTGTCGAACTGATCGGCAAGGCCGAGAAGGGCGAGAATTTCTACGAAACCAGCCTGTTCGACGGTTCGGAGGACGCCAACAAGGTGATGACCACCACCGTCATCGTCGGCAAGAAGACCGAGGGCGACAAGGCCGATCCCGAAGCGCCGGCGCTGGCCAAGCTTGCCGGCGACAAATACTGGCCGGTCGACATCGCCTATTTCGACGAGACCGACAAATCCGGCGAAGAGGTGCCGGAATACCGCATCAGCTTCAAGCTGCATGAGAACGGCATCACCCGCGACCTCACCATGGACTATGGCGAGTTCTCGATGACCGGCAAGCTGGTCAACCTGTCGCTGTTCTCCCAGACAAAGCCTTGCCCGGTCTCGAAATAACAACAATGCGGAGTTGGCAACGGCAGGCTTGATGGCGGTGCCAATGGCAGTCTATGTCGATGCGGCGATCTGGAAGTGGGCCGGTCATCGCTGGTGCCACCTGATGGCCGACGATACCGACGAGCTGCATCGTTTCGCCGCCGTGCTTGGCGTCAAGCGTTCGTCCTACCAGGGTCCGCCCAAGACATCGGCGCCGCACTATGACATAACCGGCTTCGAGCGCGACCGCGCGGTGCGGCTCGGCGCCATCGAATGCAGCCGCGAGGAGATCGTCGCGATCTTCCGGCGCGTGCGGGTACCCAACGGAAAGGGCCGATCGTGACTTTAACGGCATTCCTGGCCTACTGCCTTGCCATCACGCTTGCCGCTGCGACGCCGGGTCCGGCGATGTTCACGGTTATCACCAATGGCGTGTCGCGTGGCTTCCTGCGAGCCGTCGTCGCCGGCGTTGGCATCGCTGCCGGGGACGCGGTGTTGGTCACCCTGGCCCTGCTCGGACTGATGGCGCTGGCCCAGACTTTCGAATGGGTGTTTCTAGCCTTGAAATATGCCGGTGCGGCCTACCTGATCTTTCTCGGCCTCAAGATGTGGCGGGCCGCGGCCGCGCAATCGACCGCGCAGGGCCTGCCTCAAACCAGATTGTCGCGGTCGTTCCTGCTTGGCGCCTCCGTTGCGCTCGGCAACCCGAAGGCGATTTTGTTCCATGCTTCGATCATGCCGCTGATCCTCAACCTCGACACCATGACATTTGCCGATGGCCTGCTGGTGGTGGCCGTCGTCGTCAGCGTCAACATCCTCACCATGGGCACCTACGCCGCGCTGGCGGGCAGGGCATCCGGCTGGTTCAGGACGCCCAAACGCATGCGGCTGATGAACCGGTTCGCCGGTAGCGCCATGATCGGCACCGGAGCACTGATTGCCGCACGCTGAGCGGTAAAGCGCCTCACCGCTTGCGTTTGTAGCACTTCCCCTCTATATGCGCGCTCATTCCACACACGGACTTTGGTGTCTGCCCGGGAGAAATCCGGCTGAAACCTCCGGTGGCGTTCGAGGACAAAGTCCAAAAATGCCTGTGTCCGTGGAGGCTAACCGGAAAGGAACTAAGAATGGCACTGCCTGATTTCAGCATGCGCCAGCTTTTGGAAGCTGGCATTCACTTCGGCCACCAGACCCACCGCTGGAACCCGAAGATGGCGCCCTACATCTACGGCGCCCGCAACAACATCCACATCATCGACCTCTCGCAGACGGTGCCTTTGCTGCACCAGGCGCTGAAGCAGGTTTCGGACACCGTCGCCAAGGGCGGCCGCGTGCTGTTCGTCGGCACCAAGCGCCAGGCGTCGGACATCGTCGCTGACGCGGCGCAGCGTTCGGCTCAGTACTACGTCAACTCGCGTTGGCTCGGCGGCATGCTGA
This sequence comes from Mesorhizobium sp. CNPSo 4688, assembly GCF_057784295.1. NCBI lineage: Bacteria > Pseudomonadati > Pseudomonadota > Alphaproteobacteria > Hyphomicrobiales > Phyllobacteriaceae > Mesorhizobium > Mesorhizobium sp. CNPSo 4688. Next base: position 218,319 of record NZ_JBWLUY010000001.1, on the reverse strand, counting down.
CCAACTGGAAGACGATCTCGAATTCGATCCAGCGCCTGCGCAAGCTCGACGAGATGCTGGCTGGTGAGGCCCAGGGCCTGACCAAGAAGGAACGCCTGAACCTCGACCGCGAGCGCGAGAAGCTCGACAAGGCGCTCGGCGGCATCAAGGACATGGGCTCGACGCCCGACCTGATGTTCGTCATTGACACCAACAAGGAAGCGATTGCCATCCTCGAGGCCAAGCGCCTAGGCATCCCGGTCGTCGCCATCATCGATTCGAACTGCGATCCGGACAAGATCGACTTCCCGATCCCCGGCAATGACGACGCGGCGCGCGCCATCCAGCTCTATTGCGACCTGATCGCCAAGGCTGCCATCGACGGGATCGCTCGCCAGCAGGGCGCGCTCGGCGTCGACATCGGTGCCTCGGTCGAAGCTCCGGTCGAACCGGCGCTGGATCCGACCCCGGCGGCCGAGACCCCGGAAGCCTGATAGCGGAGGCCGGTCCGGCCTTCATCTTTCTAATATTTTGGCACGCTAAACGGACGCATCACCGAGTACCGGTGGTGCGTCGGTGCATTTAAAACAAAGAGGCGACAATGAGCATTTCGGCTGCACAGGTCAAAGAACTCCGCGACTTGACGGGCGCGGGCATGATGGACTGCAAGGCGGCGTTGACCGAGACCAACGGCAACATGGAAGAGGCCGTCGACTGGCTGCGCAAGAAGGGCATCTCCAAGGCCGACAAGAAGGCCGGCCGCACTGCGGCAGAGGGCCTGATCGGTGTCGACAATGGCGTGCGCGAGGCTGCTGTCGTCGAAGTCAATTCCGAAACCGACTTCGTCGCCCGCAACGCTGCTTTCCAGGAAATCGTCGCCAACGTTGCCAAGGTTGCACTCGCCTATGGCACGACCGAAGCCGTGGCTGCCGCAAAGTACCCGGGTTCGGACAAGTCCGTTGCTGACACCATTAAGGACGCTGTCGGCACGATCGGCGAGAACATGGGCTTCCGCCGCTCGGCCAAGCTGACCGTTCCGCACGGCGCTGTCGCGACCTATGTCCACAACGCGGTCGCCGACGGCCTTGGCAAGCTCGGCGTGCTGGTTGCGATCGAAACCACGGGCAATGAGCATGCCGCCAACGCCTTTGGCCGCCAGGTCGCCATGCATGTCGCCGCCACCAACCCAATGGCGCTGACGGCCGAGCAGATCGATCCGGCTGCGGTGGAACGCGAAAAGGCGATCTTCTCGGACCAGGCACGCCAGTCCGGCAAGCCGGAAGCGATCATCGAAAAGATGGTCGAGGGCCGCCTGCGCAAGTTCTACGAGGAAGTCGTGCTGCTGAAGCAGGCCTTTGTGCTCAATCCCGACATCACTGTCGAGAAGGCGCTGAAGGAGGCCGAGAAGGAAATCGGCGCTCCGGCCAAGATCTCCGCCTATCTGCGCTTTGCGCTGGGCGAAGGCATCGAAAAGGAAGAGACCGATTTCGCGGCGGAAGTCGCGGCTGCGGTGAAGAAATAATCCTTGGAAATAGCCCCTGCAAAGGGGCTTCTCAGCTCAGGCAACTCGGTCGGGTGTCCGCAAGGATGCCCGGCCGATTTCTTGTGCGGTATCGATGAAGGCCCTGAGCTTCGGCGCCATCGACGCCCGGCGCGGGAAGTAAAGGAAGAGGCCTGGCTCTTCGATTGCCGTCTGTGGCAGAATCTGCACCAGGCGGCCGGCGGCAAGATCCGCGCGCACCAGCGGCTCGAACACATAGGTCAGCCCGACGCCGGCAAGCGCAAGGTCGATCGCGGCGAGCGAATCCGTAACGATGACATTGCCCTTCGTCTCAACCACGACATCCTTGCCGTCTTCAATCAGGTCCCAGCGGTAGAGCGCGCCGGAGCGGACGAGCCGGTAGCCGATGCAGTTGTGATTGGCGAGATCGGCCACGCTGCGCGGGCGGCCATGCCGGCCGACATAGGCGGGAGAGGCGACGATGACGACCTTGAACGGTGGTGTCAGCCGGACCGTGACCATGTCCTGCGCGATCATCTCGCCCAGCCGGATGCCGGCATCGAAACCTTCGCCGACAATGTCGATGAGTCCCTGGTCGGTGAGCAATTCAACAGTCACATCCGGATAGCGCTCCGCCATCGCAGCGACCACAGGCGTGACGGCAAGCGGAATAGCGATGTTGGGGACGTTGAGCCTGAGCAGACCCGAGGGTCGGCCCTTGATGGCGCGGATGCGGTCCATCCGTTCGGCAATGTCCTGAAGGGCAGGGGCCGCCGTCTCCACCAGCGCCTTGCCGGCCTCCGTCAATGAAACGCTGCGCGTCGTGCGTGCAAACAACGGCTGACCGATGCGCTCCTCCACGAGGCGCACGGCATGGCTGACCGCGGATGGACTCATGCCGAGTTCAGCCGCGGCAAGCGCGAAGCCGCCTCGCCGGGCAACGGCAATGATCACAGGCAGATGGCTGAGCAGATCCCGATCCATTCATGCACGATATCGCATAGTACATGCAGATCATGCAACCTTATCGGGGCCAGCGTGGTGGGCCATATTGTCGCCAACACATCGGCGGCGGGCGGATGCACCGAGGAGAAGAAACATGAACGCCTTGAAACACGTTACCTTCGCAGCAGGCCTTGCCCTAGCGCCGGCTGATGCGGGCGGCGCCGAGCCGTCCGGCTGGCGCGCGCTCGCCGACGAACGTGCCGTCATCCGCATTGCCGACGCCATTGACCGTGCCGTCGATGCGCAGGACTGGAAGCTTGCCCGTTCCTATTTCGCCGACCGTGTCACTGTCGACTTCAGCAGCCTGTCGGGACAGCCCGCGGCCAACATCCCCTCCGACGATCTGATCGGTACCTGGGCCGGCAACCTCCGCGGCAGCAAGACCAGCCTGCATCTGCGCACCAACCACCAGGTGGTTCTCGAGGCGGATGCGGCCACTGTCTCTTCCAACGGCTATGCCTGGAACCGGATGGAAGGCAATGGCGAACCGCTGTGGGAAGTCTGGGGCACCTATGAGCATCATCTGGTCCGCTCCGGCGCCGGCTGGAAAGTCGACGGCTTCATTTTCCGCGCCACGCATGAGCGCGGCAATCCCTGGGTCAAGGCGACCCCCGGCCAGTAAGTCGGTGTCATTCAGATCAGCATCGGAAGAAACATCATGACCATGACCTATTACACGCTCGGCAACAGCGGCCTCCGCGTCAGCCGGCTGGCGCTGGGCACCATGACCTTCGGCACCGAATGGGGCTGGGGGGCGGACAGGGAAACGGCGCGCACAATGGTCGACGCCTATGTCGAGGCTGGCGGCAATTTCTTCGACACTGCCGATCTCTACACCGGCGGCACGAGCGAGACCTGGCTCGGCGAATTCATCGCCGAGCGCGGCTTGCGCGACAAGGCGGTGATCGCCACCAAATTCACCTTCAACGCGGACCCTGGCAATCCCAACGCCGGCGGCAATGGGCGCAAGAACATCTTGCGCGCCGTCGATGCTTCGCTGAAGCGGTTAGGCACCGACTATATCGACCTTTATCTCATGCACGTTTGGGACGGCCTGACGCCAGCCGAAGAGGTCATGCGCACGATGGATGATCTCGTGCGCGCCGGCAAAATTCGCCATGTCGGCCTGTCCGACGTGCCTGCCTGGTATGCTGCCCGCGCGCAAACGATCGCCGAATGGCGCGGCTACGAGCAGGTGTCGGCCCTGCAGCTCGAATATTCGCTGGCCGAGCGTTCGATCGAGCATGAGTTTGTGCCCTTCGGCACTCGCCATGGCGCCGGCATCATGGTGTGGAGCCCGCTGGCCAGCGGCCTGCTCAGCGGCAAATATCGACCGACGCACGATGGCAATGCCGGCCGGCTCGACGGCTTTCGCAACACCACCCATCCGGGGTTCCAGAAATTCACCGACCGCAACTGGGCGATCGTGGCGGAACTCGAAAAGGTCGCCGCCGAGCTCGGGCGCAGCATGCCCCAGGTCGCGCTCAACTGGGTGGCAACGCAGCCGGGCATCGCTACGGTGATCCTTGGCGCCACCAAACTGGCGCAGCTGCAGGACAATCTGGCGGCGCTGGATTTCACGATCCCCGCCGAGTTTCGCGTCCGGCTGGACACGGTCAGCAAGACGCCGCCACCGTTCCCGTATTCCTATTTCGGCTCCGAAATACAGGCCCGGGTTACCGGCGGCGCCGTGACCGGCGACAAGCCGCCTTCCTATGCGCCGCCGTTGCTGGTCGAAGGCGACGCCGTCAGCATCACCAGCAACTGACAGGCTGCGACGGAGGACGCGAATTGGGCGAGGGGCACCGCGTGACATCGCGGCGCCCTTCGTGTATCGGAACTCGGCATCGCGCCAGCGGCGGCGCCCGCGCGAGGGTGGCCTGTCCAGGCGCGCCACACGCAATAATGACGAGGTCCAGATGACGGCAAAGCCCCTCTATCGACGTGTCTTGCTGAAAGCGTCGGGCGAAGCGTTGATGGGCGAGCAGCATTTCGGCATCGACGTCTCGGTCGTCGACCGCATCGCCGCCGATATCGCCGAAGCCCGCGCGCTCGGCATCGAGGTTGGTGTCGTCATCGGCGGCGGCAACATCTTTCGCGGCGTGGCGGTGGCGTCCAAGGGTGGCGACCGCGTTACCGGCGACCATATGGGCATGCTTGCCACGGTCATCAACTCGCTGGCGCTGCGCACCTCGCTGAACAAGATCGGCGTCGATGCCGTCGTGCTGTCGGCGATCGCCATGCCCGAACTGTGCGAGAGTTTTTCCCAGCGCCAGGCCACCGCCTATATGAACCAGGGCAAGGTCGTTATTTTCGCCGGCGGTACCGGCAATCCGTTTTTCACCACCGATTCGGCCGCAGCCTTGCGCGCCGCCGAGATCGGCGCCGACGCTCTGTTCAAGGGCACCCAGGTCGACGGTGTTTATTCCGCCGATCCCAAGAAGGATCCTAATGCGACCCGCTTCGAGCGCATCAGCCACGCCGAAGTCATCAACAAGGGCCTTTCGATCATGGATACCGCCGCAATTGCACTTGCGCGCGAAAACAACATCCCGATAATCGTCTATTCGATCCACGAAAAAGGTGGTTTCGGCGATATTCTGAGGGGCGGCGGCCGTTGCACGATCGTCGCCGACGAGTGATCCGGAGTATACTCTCCGGAAAAGGGATCAGTTTTTCGAAAGCGGGCTGTTCGGGCCCTAAGCAGTGAACCCGGGTCAAACGGGTCGAGGAGACTAAGATGAGTGGTGAGTTCGACGACCTCAAGCGGCGCATGGATGGCGCGATCGCAGCCTTCAAGCACGACCTGGCTTCGCTGCGCACCGGCCGCGCCTCCAGCAATCTGCTCGACGCCATCCAGGTCCAGGCCTATGGCACCACCATGCCGATCAACCAGGTGGCGAACGTGTCGGTGCCGGAGCCGCGCATGATTTCGGTCTCAGTCTGGGATAAGTCGATGGTCGGCGCCGTCGACCGCGCTATCAGAGAATCCAATCTCGGCTTCAATCCGATCGTCGATGGCACCAATCTCAGGATTCCGCTGCCCGAGCTCAACGAGCAGCGCCGCAAGGAACTGGTCAAGATTTCGCACGGCTACGCCGAGAACGCCCGCGTTGCGGCGCGCCATGTCCGCCGCGACGGCATGGACTTCTTGAAGAAGGCGGAAAAGGACGGCGACATCAGCGAGGACGATCAGCGCAAGCGCTCCGATCAGGTCCAGAAGCTGACCGACGAAACGATCAGCACGATCGATCACCTGCTTTCCGATAAGGAAGCTGAAATTATGCAGGTTTAGGGTCGGCCCACACCGGCCCGAAAGCGAGACCATGGCAACGCCCGCGCATGTCGCGATCATCATGGATGGAAACGGACGCTGGGCCAAGGCGCGCGGCTTGCCGCGGCTTGCTGGCCATCGCGCCGGCGTCGAGGCGCTGCGCAAGACAGTGCGCGCTGCGCCCGGTCTCGGCATTTCCTTCCTGACCGTCTATGCCTTTTCGTCGGAAAACTGGTCGCGGCCCAAATCCGAAGTCAGCGACCTGATGGGGCTGTTGAAGCTGTTCATCCGCCGCGATCTGGCCGAACTGCACCAGAGCGGCGTGCGCGTCAGAATCATCGGCGACAGGGCAGGGCTGCAGCCGGACATCAGAGGCCTGCTCGAAGAGGCCGAATCGCTGACCGCCCGCAATGAAGCGCTGACGCTTATCATCGCCTTCAACTATGGCGGGCGCGACGAGATCGTGCGCACGGCGCGCAAGCTCGCAGCCGCTGTAGCGCGCGGCGAGATCGACGCAGAGGCGATCACGGCGGAATCTTTTGCCGGCGCCCTCGATACCGCGGGCATTCCCGACCCAGAGCTGGTCATCCGCACCAGCGGCGAGCTTCGGCTGTCGAACTTCCTTTTGTGGCAGGCAGCCTACAGCGAACTGGTCTTCCTGCCTTGCTACTGGCCCGATTTCAGCCGCGAACACCTGGCCGACGCACTGCGCGACTTCGCCGGTCGCGAGCGCCGCTTCGGCGGGCTCGCCGCCCAAGATGTCGCCGCCTCGTGACCGGCGGCGGGATGAACAATCTTCAGCTTCGCATCGTCTCGGCGCTGGTGCTGGCTGCAATAGCACTTGGCCTGACCTGGTTGGGCGGGCTGTGGTTCCGCTTGCTTTGCGCCGGCATGGCGGCGGTCATCTTCTATGAATGGGCGCGCATGTCGCGCCCTGCGGCCGGTGCGGCCCTCGGATTCGTTCCAGAGGCGTTGCTTCTGGTTTTCGTCGGCGCCCTGATCGCCGGCGTGCCGGCGTCGTGGCTGCTGTCTCTTGTCCTGGCCATGGTTGTCGTTGCGGCGGTCGGCGCACGCATGCGCGGAACCGCGCAATGGGATGCCGCCGGCCTTGCCTACGCAGCGCTGTCCGGCCTGTCGCTGGCGCTATTGCGCGACGGCGACCGTTCCGGCCTGGTCGCGATCCTGTTTTTGTTCGCCGTGGTCTGGGCGACCGACATCTTTGCGTATTTCGTTGGCCGCGCCGTCGGCGGGCCTAAGCTTGCGCCATCGATTTCACCCGGCAAGACGCAGAGCGGTGCGCTTGGCGGTGCTGTCGGCGGCGTGGTCGCCGGCGTGCTTCTGGCTGCCGCCGCCGGGGCCGGCAATCTTGGCGTCCTCGCTTTGGTCGCGTTGGTGTTGTCTATTGTCGCCCAGGCTGGCGACCTCTTCGAATCCTGGGTCAAGCGCCGGCACGGCCGCAAGGATTCCAGCGCGTTGATACCAGGGCACGGCGGCGTCATGGACAGGGTGGATGGGCTTGTCGCGGCGGCTTTTGCCCTATACGTCATCGGTTGGATTTCGGCGGGCGCCGATCATCCGGCGCAGGGGCTTTTTCCGGCTTGAGCGGCATTTGACGGCGAAGAAATGGCGCGTGCCACGGATTCGCCTGGATTGATGTCACAGTCGCGGCGTCACCTTTTCGCCGTGGGTGAATTTGAGGGCACGACTTGAACGAGATACTTCACGCGTTTTTCAGCACGCAAGGCTTTGTCCTCGGCACGCTGGTGCCGTTTCTGTTCGTGCTGACCGTCGTCGTCTTCGTTCACGAAATGGGCCACTACCTCGTCGGCCGCTGGTGCGGCATCGGCGTAAAAGCCTTCTCGATCGGCTTCGGCCCCGAGCTTTTCGGCTTCAACGACAGCCACGGCACGCGCTGGAAGCTTTGCGCCATACCGCTTGGCGGCTATGTCAAATTCGTCGGTGACATGAGCGCCACGTCGAGCCAGCCCGGCACGGAAGAGCTGGAGAAGCTGACCGATGCCGAACGCGAAGTTGCCTTCCACACACGGCCGATCTGGAAGCGCGCGGCCACGGTGGTTGCCGGGCCGCTGTTCAACTTCCTTTTGACCATTGCCGTCTTCACCGTGATGTTTTCTCTCTATGGCCGCCCGGTGCTGGAGCCGATGGTGGCTCAAGTCACCGCCGGTAGCCCGGCGGAAAGGGCCGGCATTTTGCCCGGCGATCGGTTCGTCGCCGTCAACGGCAGCAAGGTTGAGACCTTCGCCGACGTCCAGCGCCTTGTGCAGGGCCGCGCCGGCGACTCGCTTACCTTCACCATGCTGCGCGATGGCAAGGAGATCACCGTCACCGCGACGCCGGAGTTGATGGAACAGCAGGACGCGCTGGGCAACAAAACCAAGGTGGCCGTCATCGGAGTCGTCAACAACAAGGAGCTCGGCCAGCCGAGAGTGATCACCTACAGTCCGATTGGCGCGCTCGGAGCGGCGGTTGAGCAGACGGGGCAGGCCATTCAGGGCACTGGCCACTTCCTGCAACGTTTCGTTGTCGGCCGCGAGGACAAATGCCAGCTGGGCGGTCCGATCAAGATCGCCAAGATGTCGGGCCAGGCGGCCAAACTCGGCTTCGAATGGCTGGTGCAACTTGTTGCATTGCTGTCAGTCGGGATCGGAATTCTGAACCTTTTGCCGATTCCCCCCCTCGACGGCGGCCATCTCCTGTTCTACGCCATCGAAGCCGTTTTCCGACGTCCGGTATCGGAGCGGATGATGGAAATGGGGTACCGGGCCGGCCTCTTTCTGGTGCTGGGATTTATGGGCTTCGTTTTCTGGAACGATCTGTTTGGGTGCTGAAATCATGAAGAAATTCGGCTTCGGCACCGGCAATGTTGAGACGCCGTTTACCATGCACGGGGGTATGCGTGACGCGAAAGCCACGCATCAGGGTTAAGTAATTACAAATTAACCAGAAGCCTTGCGTGTAGGGAAAATCCGGTTAATACGGTAGGGGAAATTACCGCACGTCCGGTTTTCTCGCCGTGGGGACTTCGAGAAAAGGTACAAAAGCCCGATGAAGGCAGCATCCAAGTTTTTGAGCGCCGCGTCCGCGGTGGCTATGTCCGCCGCTCTGGTTGTGCCAGGCGCTCTCGCCGTGCAGTTCGTTGCCACATCTGCTGCGCAGGCGGCCGTTGTCTCGAGAGTCGAGGTCAGCGGCAACCAGCGTGTCGAGGCCGACACCATCCGCAATTACATCGCCATCAAGCCGGGCAAGGCGTTTTCCAGCGCCGATATCGACGATGCGGTCAAGGCGCTGTTCGGCACCGGTTTGTTCTCGGACGTCCAGATCAACCAGGTCGGCTCGACCTTGGTGGTCAAGGTTTCTGAATATCAGGTGGTCAACCAGGTCCTGTTTCAGGGCAACAAGAAGCTCAAGGACAATGCGCTGGCAATTGCGGTGCAGTTGAAGCCGCGCGGCACGTTCTCGCAGGCAACGTTGGATTCCGACGTCGAGGCGGTGAAGGCCGCCTACAGGCGCATCGGTCGTGACGATGCCGCCGTGACGACGCAGATCATGGATCTCGGCGACAACCGCGTGAATGTGGTCTTCAACATCAACGAAGGCGGCCGCACTAAGATCGCCGCAGTCAATTTCGTCGGCAACAGCGCCTATTCGAGCCGTCGTCTGTCCGACGTCATTGCCACCAAGCGCTCAAGCTTCCTGTCTTTTGTCCTACGCGACGATGTCTATGACGAGGATAAGCTGCGCGCCGACCAGGAGACGCTGCGTCGCTTCTACTACAATCACGGCTACGCTGACTTCCAGGTGGTTTCCGCTGTCGGTGAGCTCGACGACACCACCAACCAGTACACTGTTACCATCACCGTGCAGGAAGGCGATCGCTACACATTCGGCGATGTCAGCGTCGAGAGCACCATTCCGGAAGTCGATTCGAAGTCGCTGGAATCGGTGGTTCAGACCCACAAGGGCGACGTCTACAACGCCAAGGATGTCGAGGACACGATCATCGCGCTGACCGAGAAGGTCGCGGGTTCGGGTTATGCCTTCGCCCAGGTCACGCCGCGCGGCGATCGCAACTTCGAGAACCACACCATTTCGGTCGTCTATACGATCGACCAGGGCACCAAGGCCTATATCGAGCGCATCGAAATCCGCGGCAATGATCGCACGCGCGACTATGTCATTCGCCGCGAATTCGACGTCAGCGAAGGCGACGCCTTCAATCAGGTTTTGATCCAGCGCGCGAAGAAGCGCCTGGAAGCATTGGATTACTTTGATAAAGTCGATATTTCGACTGTTCCGGGCTCCGAGCCTGATCAGGTCGTGCTGGTGGTTGACGTGGTTGAGAAGTCGACCGGCGAGTTCTCGATCGGCGCCGGCTACTCGACCGGTGGCGAGACCGCAGGTCCGTCCGTCGAAGCATCGATCGCTGAGCGCAACTTCCTCGGTCGCGGCCAGTACATCAAGGTCTCGGCCGGCGGCGGCAAGAATTCGCGCGACTATGCGCTCTCCTTCACCGAGCCCTATTTCCTCGGACGACGCATCGCAGCGGGCTTCGATATCTACCAGCAGACCCGCAACTACTCGCACTACGACAGCGAGACGCTCGGCGCGACTGTTCGGTTCGGTCTGCCGATCACCGACAATATCTCGACGCAGCTGGCGTACAACATCGCGCAGGAAAAGTATAAATACGATGATGGCTGCTTGACCAACGGCGTCTATGACGACACGAAATGCGACGTTTCTGCTGCTATTCAGGAAGGGATCGCAGAAAGCCCGTGGATCAAATCGTCTGTCAGCCTCGGCTTGGTCTACAACACCATCGACGACATGAAGAGCCCGCATGAAGGCATCTACGCCACCAGCGCGGTGGAAGTGGCGGGCCTTGGTGGTGATGCCAAGTTCGTCAAGGTTACCGGTCGTGGCACTGTCTACCAGACCCTGTCCGAACAGCTGGATCTGGTCGCCCTGATCTCAGGCGGCGCCGGCCATATCGCGGGCTATGGCGACAACGGCCTGCGTATCTTCGATCAATTCCAGAGCAACGACCGCATGATCCGCGGCTTCCAGTACGGCGGTATTGGCCCTGCCGACGCCGTTACGCATGACCACCTGGGCGGCACCACCTATTTCAATGCGTCGGCGGAAGCCCAATTCCCAGTGCCGGTCATTCCGGAAAGCTTCGGCTTGCGCGGCGCTGTGTTTGCTGATGCCGCAACGCTATATGGCAGCAGCATTGAAACCGCTGGTGTCACCCAAGTCTCAACTGACATGAAGCTGCGTGCCTCGGTTGGTGTCGGCTTGTTGTGGTCGTCGCCTTTCGGCCCGATCCGCATCGACTATGCGATCCCGGTCAAGAAAGAGTCGACCGACGACGTGCAGGAATTCAACTTCGGCATGTCGAGCCGCTTCTGACGTTCGGGTAACGATGCTTCCGGGCCGTTGGGGTCCGGAAGAAACTGATCCGACCTAGCTGGATATTGCTTCTGGAATGACCGATCCGGTGTTCTTCGCGCCATCACGCCGGTATACGGCCGGCGAAGTCGCGAATCTGACCGGCGCGGCGCTAGTCGATTCCGACCTTGCCCACATATCGATCGACGCCTTGGCGCCAGCCAGTGAAGGCGGCGAGGGTGCGCTCGTCTTCGTCGACGGCAAGCGAAATTTCGCGCTGATGCAGTCGCTGAAGGCGGCGGCGGTGCTTTGTCCCACCGAATTCGCCGCCAAGGCGCCGGCCGGCATTGCGGTTCTGGTCCATCCTCGACCGCAACAGGCTTTCGCCATGATCGGCCGGCTGCTGTTCCCGACGGCGGCCACTCCGGGACCGATGACCAGCGAAACCGGGGTTTCGCCGCAGGCTCATGTCGATGCCTCGGCGCATATCGAGGCCGGCGCGATCATCGAAGCCGGAGCGGTCATCGGCCCGCGCGCTTCCATCGGCAGCGGAACGGTCGTTGCGCCCCACGCCGTTATCGGCCCCTCCTGCCAGATCGGCCGCGATGGCTATATTGGTCCAGGCGTGAGCGTCCAGTATGCCCTGATCGGCAACCGCGTCATCATCCACGGTGGCGCCCGCATTGGCCAGGACGGGTTTGGCTTCGTCGGCGGTGCCAAAGGGCCCGAGCGTGTGCCGCAGATCGGCCGCGTCATCATCCAGGACGATGTCGAGATCGGCTCGAACACGACAGTCGATCGCGGCGCCATGTCGGATACAATCATCGGCCAGGGCACCAAGATCGACAATCTGGTGCAGATCGCCCATAACGTTCGCATCGGTCGCAATTGCATTATAGCCGGGCTTTCGGGTATCTCCGGCTCCGTCGTCGTCGGCGATGGTGTCACCATGGGCGGCGGCGTTGGCCTTGCCGACCATTTGACCATAGGATCGGGGGCCAAGCTTGCGGCGAGAAGCGGGTTCATGAGCAACGTGCCGGCGGGCGAGATCTGGGGAGGCTATCCGGCGCAGCCGATGGCGGAAGCCATGCGCGAGATCGCCATGCTGCGCAAGCTCGCCAGGACGCGCAAGCAGGGCGAGGGGGGAAGTAGCTGAGATGGTGCCGGCGATGCTCGAAGCGGTCGATATATTGGGGTTGATGAAGCTTTTGCCGCATCGCTATCCCTTCCTGATGATCGATCGAATCGTCGAGATCGATGGCAATGATTCGGCTATCGGCATCAAAAACGTGACCATCAATGAGCCGCATTTCCAGGGCCATTTCCCGGACCAGCCGGTGATGCCAGGCGTGCTGATCATCGAGGCCATGGCACAGACGGCCGGCGCGATCTGCATTCGCAGCCTCAACACGGAAAAGCCGTCACTGGTCTATTTCCTGACCATCGACAACGCGAAATTCCGCAAACCGGTCGTTCCGGGCGACCAGCTGAAGATCCACGTCAAGAAAATCAAAATGCGCGGCAACCTGCTCAAATTCGCCTGCGAGGCCATGGTGGAAGGCGCAAAGGCCGCCGAAGCCGAGATCTCGGCAATGATGGTTACCGGCTGACGGTTCGACATGCTTATGAAAATACAGACTTCAATCCATCCCTCGGCCGTTATCGAGGCCGGTGCCCAAATCGGCGAAGGCGCCTCCATCGGGCCTTTCTGCTATGTCGGCACCGACGCCGTGATCGGTGACCGCGTCGAACTGGTCAGCCATGTCTCGGTGCTGGGTGCGACCACCATCGGCGCCGGGACCAAGGTTTATCCGATGGCGACACTGGGCGGGCCGCCACAAAACACCAAGCACAAGGGCGGCCGCACCACATTGGTTATCGGCCAGAACTGCACGATCCGCGAAGGCGCGACCATGCATCTCGGCACCGATTCCAGCCGCGGCGAGACGACCGTGGGGGACAACGGCAATTTCCTTGCCTATGCCCACATCGCTCATGACTGCGTCGTCGGCAACAACGCTACCTTCGCCAATGGCGCTACGCTGGGCGGCCATTGCGAGGTCGGCAACAATGTCTATATCGGCGGCCTGACGGCCGTTCACCAGTTTGTCCGTATCGGCGACAACGCCTTTCTCGGCGGCTGCTCGGCAATCGTCGGCGATGTCATCCCCTACGCCATTGCCGTCGGCAACCGCGCCAGCCTGCGCGGCCTCAACATCATCGGCCTGAAGCGCTCAGGCCTGTCGCGCACCGAAATCCAGGTGCTGCGCAAGACTTACAAGACGATCTTCGACCGCTCCCGCACCGTCGGTGAAAACATCGAATTCGCCAAGGCCGAGTTCGCCTCGTCGCCGACCGCCATGAAAATCATCGATTTCATCACCAGTCGCGGCAAGCGGCACTATGCCGTCCCGTCGCTTAAAGGTGGCGCCGGCGACGATGCCGATGACGAAGACTGAGGCCAGCTCAACGGGCCTCGATCTCGCGCCGGACGCCAGGGTCGGCATCATTGCCGGCGGCGGCAGCCTGCCGGTCGAAGTTGCCGCCGGCCTGGCAGAGGCCGGACATCCGCCCGTCATCATCCTGGTCGAGGGTCAGGCCGACCGTCAGTCCGAGCTCACCGTCTATGAGCATGAAAGCCTCGCCCTGGAAGATATCGGCTCGCTGGTTACGTTGCTGAGGCGGCGACGGATCACCCATCTTGTGCTTGCCGGCGAGATCAGGCGCAGGCCGCGGCTGGTCGACATGTGGCCGAGCCTTGGGCTGCTGGCGCTCATACCCTCCGTCGCCATGGCGCTTGCGCGTGGCGATGACGGCCTGTTGAAGATATTGACCCGCGGCCTGGAGGCGCGCGGCATCAAAGTTGTCGGCGCGCATGAGGTCGTGCCCCGGCTTGTCGCGACCGAAGGGCCGCTGACCAAGGCCGTGCCGCGAAAATCTGACTGGCGAGATATCGAGGCGGCACATGCGGCGGCAAAGGCTATCGGTGCGCTCGACATTGGTCAGGCGGCCATCGCCATCGGTGGCCGCACTATTGCCCTGGAAGGCGTCGAAGGCACTCACGGACTGCTCGAGCGGACGCAGCAGCTGCGAGGCCATGGCAGGCTCGCCGGCAAGACGCGCGGTGTCCTGGTCAAATGTGCAAAGCCCGGCCAGGAACTGCGCGCCGATCTCCCGTCCATTGGCCCGCAGACGGTCGAGGCAGCACACGCCGCTGGGCTTGCCGGCATTGCCGTCGAGGCCGGCCGTTCGCTGATCCTCGAAGGTCCCGTCGCTCTCGCGCGCGCCAATGCGCTTGGGCTGTTTGTGTATGGCCTGCCGGCCGTGGAGCCTGGCCATGGCAGGTGAGAAGCCGCTGAAAATCGCCATCGTTGCCGGCGAAGAGTCCGGTGACTTGTTGGGCGCCGACATCGTCCAGTCACTGAAACGCATGACCGGGCGCGATGTCAGGCTGGTCGGCATTGGCGGGCGGCATCTGCAGGCGCTCGGGCTGATGCCGCTGTTCGACGGGGCCGAGATCGCGCTGATGGGGCTCAGCGCCATTCTACGCGATCTGCCGCGCCTGATGCGGCGCATCGGCCAGACGGCTGGTGCGGTCGCTGCTGAGAAACCCGACTGTCTGATCACCATCGACAGCCCTGACTTTTCTTTGCGCGTGGCCAAAAAGGTCCGCGCTGCCGATCCTTCCATCCCGATCGTCCATTATGTCTGCCCGAGTGTCTGGGCATGGCGGCCGGGCAGGGCGGTAGCGATGAAGCCCTATGTCGACCACATACTGTGCATCCTGCCTTTCGAGGTGAAGGAGCTCAGCCGGCTCGGCGGCCCGCCCGGAACCTATGTCGGACACCGCCTCACGCATGATCCGGGTGTGCTCAGCGCGGCAAGGGCGCAAGGCCAGCCGCGCGATCTCTCAGCGGACCGCGTCAAGACATTGCTTGTGCTGCCCGGCTCGCGGCGCGGCGAGGTAAGCCGGCTTATCGATCCCTTCGGCCAGACGATCTCGGCGCTGCGCGCGCGTGGACACCGCCTGCGCCTGCTGTTGCCCACGGTGCCGCATGTCGCCGACCTGGTCAAAACATCGGTCGCGCGCTGGGATGAAAAGCCTGAGATCATCCTCGATGCCGAGCGCAAATGGCAGGCCTTCGGCAAGGCCGATGCGGCGCTGATTGCTTCGGGAACGGTATCGCTCGAACTGGCGCTGTCTGGTGTGCCGATGATCTCATGCTACCGGCTCGATCCGGTGATGCGCATGGTCCAGGGGCTGGTCACGGTGTGGAGCGCCACCTTGCCCAATCTGATCGCCGACCAGGCGATCGTGCCGGAGCACTACAACCAATATGTGCGACCGCGCTATCTGGCGCGGCAGCTCGAGGCTCTGTTTTCAGACACAGCCTATCGCACTTGGCAAAAGGACGGTTTTGCCGAGGTTGCCAGGCGCATGGCCACTGACAAGCCCTCCGGCGATATCGCGGCGGAAGTCGTTCTTCGCCACGTCAAGCTTCGTCACTCCAACTAAAAAGCGCCCTTGCGGGCGCTTTTTGCAGTGTCACGGCGAAGCCGCATGCGGCTTCGATTACCGCTTTGCGATCGGCACGTAGTCGCGTTCCGGCGCGCCGGTATAGAGCTGGCGCGGGCGGCCGATCTTCTGGTGCGGATCCTCGATCATTTCCTTCCACTGCGCGATCCAGCCGACGGTGCGGGCGACCGCGAACAGCACGGTGAACATGGTGGTGGGGAAGCCCAGCGCCTTCAGCGTGATGCCGGAATAGAAGTCGACGTTCGGATAGAGCTTCTTCTCGATGAAGTAGGAATCGGTCAGCGCGATCTTTTCCAGCTCCATGGCGATGTCGAGCAGCGGATCGTCCTTGATGCCAAGTTCGCCCAGCACCTCATGCGCGGTCTTCTGCATGATTTTCGCGCGAGGATCGTAGTTCTTGTAGACGCGGTGGCCAAAGCCCATCAGCCGGAACGGATCGTTCTTGTCCTTGGCGCGGGCGATGAATTCCGGGATGTGGTCGACATGGCCGATCTCGCCCAGCATGTTGAGCGCGGCCTCGTTGGCGCCGCCATGCGCAGGGCCCCACAGGCAGGCGATGCCGGCGGCGATGCAGGCGAACGGGTTGGCGCCCGACGAGCCGGCAAGACGCACCGTCGAGGTCGAGGCGTTCTGCTCGTGGTCGGCATGCAGGATGAAGATACGCTCCATGGCGCGCGCCAGCACCGGGTTGATCTTGTATTCCTCGCACGGCACGGCAAAGCACATGTGCAGGAAGTTGGCGGCGAAGTTCAGCTCGTTCTTCGGGTAAATGAAGGGCTGGCCGATATGGTATTTGTAGGCCATGGCCGCGATCGTCGGCATCTTGGCGATCAGCCGCATCGAGGCGACCATGCGCTGATACGGGTCCGAAATGTCGGTGGAGTCGTGATAGAAGGCCGACAGCGCGCCGACCACGCCGCACATCACAGCCATTGGGTGCGCGTCGCGGCGGAAGCCGGTGAAGAAGCGCGACATCTGCTCATGCACCATGGTGTGGCGCGTCACCCGGTAGTCGAAGTCGTCCTTCTGCGCCTTGGTCGGCAGTTCACCGTAGAGCAGCAGGTAGCAGACTTCGAGGAAGTCGCCATGCTCGGCCAGCTGGTCGATCGGATAGCCGCGGTGCAGCAGGATGCCGGCATCGCCGTCGATGAAGGTTATCGCCGACTCGCAGCTCGCCGTCGAGGTGAAGCCGGGGTCGTAGGTAAAGGCGCCGGTGGTGTTGTAGAGCGCACCGATGTCGATGACGTCAGGCCCGACCGAGCCGCTTCGCACCTTGAGTTCGTACGTCTTGCCGGCCAGTTCGAGCGTGGCAGTCGACGGGTGCGTCGTCTTGCTGCCGGTTTCCAGTTTTGTCGCAGCTTCGCTCATTCTCAAACTCCTTCATGTTCCTCATGCCGGCAAGGCAATTCCTGCTAACGACACGTCGAAATCACCGGAATGCGCGAACTCGCCACCGCATTTTGGGAGGTGCGTGCCAGATTGGGCCAGGGCCTAATGTTGCACTGCGAAACGCGCCTTTCAATGCCAATCTTCTTGGGCCAGTTCGCTCCTAATCGATTTGATCGCCAATCCGCGCCAGGCTTTCCCCGCGGCCGAGCACGGCAAGCACGTCGAAAACGCCGGGCGAGGTGCTGCGGCCGGTAAGGGCTGCTCTCAGTGGCTGGGCCACGGCGCCAAGCTTGTGGCCGCCAGCCGTCGCGAACTCGCGCACCGCGGATTCCGCAGCAGCGGCCGTCCATTCGCCCGAAACCGTCTGCAAAGCCGCGTGTGCGCCACGCAGGATCGCCCGCGCGTCGGCATTGAGCAGTGCGGCCGCCTTCTCGTCGATCGGCAGCGGCCGCTCGACGAACAGGAAGCCGGCGCCATCGGCCAGCTCGACCAGTGTCTTGGCGCGCTCCTTCAGGCCGGGCAGGGCGGCCAGCAGTTGCGCCTTCCTGGTGTCATCGAGGCGGGCGGCCAGCGCCGGGCCGCCTTCGAGATAGGGAAGAGTGGCGACGAAGATGTCGATAAGTGCCTGATCATCCATCTTGCGCATATGCACGCCGTTCAGCGCGTCGAGCTTGGCGAAGTCGAAGCGCGCCGCACCCTTGTTGACGTCGCCGATGTCGAACCATGAGATCATGTCCTTGATCGACATCACCTCGTCGTCGCCATGGCTCCAGCCGAGGCGGGCGAGATAATTGAGCAGCGCCTCGGGCAGATAACCCATGGCGCGGTAGGCCTCGACGCCGAGCGCGCCATGCCGCTTTGACAGCTTGGCGCCGTCGGCGCCGTGGATCAGCGGGATGTGCGACATGGACGGCACCTCCCAGCCCATGGCGTTGTAAATCACTGTCTGGCGCGCGGCATTGGTCAGATGGTCGTCGCCACGAATGATGTGGGTGACGCCCATGTCGTGGTCGTCGACGACGACGGCATGCATGTAGGTCGGGACACCATCCGAACGCAGGATGATGAAATCGTCGAGATCCTTGTTGGGGAAGCGCACCTCGCCCTGCACGCGGTCATGCACCACGGTCTCGCCCTCGGTCGGTGCTTTGATGCGAATGGCGCCCTTGACGCCGGCTGGCGCCTCGGAGGGGTCGCGGTCGCGCCAAGCACCATTGTAGCGCGGCGGCAGGCTCTTGGCGCGTGCCGCCTCGCGCATCGCCTCGAGCTCGGCGGGAGTCTCGTAGGCGTAGTAGGCCTTGCCCAGGCGCACCAGCTCCTCGGCCACCTCGCGGTGGCGCGGCGCACGCTCGAACTGCGAGACGGCCTCACCGTCCCAGGACAGGCCGAGCCAGGTCAGCCCATCGAGAATGGCCTGGGTTGCCGCAGCGGTGGAGCGTTCGCGGTCGGTGTCCTCGATGCGCAGCAGCATCGTGCCGTCAGTGTGCTTGGCGTAGAGCCAGTTGAACAGCGCGGTGCGCGCGCCACCGATATGCAGGTAGCCGGTGGGCGAGGGGGCAAAACGGGTGACCACCCTGTTGGACATGGCAATTTTGTTGGACATGGCAATTCTCGGGGCAAGGCTAGAAAACGGGGTGCGTGATCGCGCGGACTTTCGCACTTTGCGCGTTCATGTAGCATAGGGGGTCTGGGGCGCAAGGGGCAGACCCGATGGCTGGACGTGGCCGGGGCGAGGATCAAGGCGAGGGCGCTGCGACAAGCGTCAACGAACGCTCCCTGTTTGCCGACAGTCCCTATGCCGAGCCGATGCCCGTCGCGCTGCCCGAGACGCGACCTGGTCTCCGGCCTTTGTCTCCGGATGACACTGCGTCGGCGTCGGTCGACGCCGTGCCCGGATCCGCCATTCGTCTGCGCAGGCTGCTGCGCCGATCGACATGGCCAGCAATCCGCCGCAGCGTTGCCATGGCCGCCGTCACCGAACTCGACCGTGGCGTTGCCTTTCTGCTGGTGCCGGTTTTCCTGGCGGCCGGCGTCATCATTTATTTCTCGCTGGCCAGCGAGCCAGGCTTTGCCCAGCCAATCGCGATTGTGCTGCTCACGGCCTGTTGCGCAGCCGTCGCGCGGTCCTGGCCGAAGACGCATCTGCTCTGCATGGCTGCCATGCTGTGCGCGCTTGGCGTCGTCGCCGCCAAGGTCGAGACCTGGCACGCCGGAACGCAAATGCTTGGCTCCGAGATCCAGACACGACTGACCGGACGCGTCGTCAGTCTCGAGCAGATGGAGAACGGCCGCGTAAGGCTGACGCTCGACGTGATTTCGACCGCTCGCCCCAGGCTGCGCTACGCGCCGGAGCGGGTCAGGCTCTCGGCGCGCGCCGTTCCCGCCGATATGACCGCCGGCTCCCTGATCACCGGCTATGCCAGGCTGTTGCCGCCGACCGGTCCGGTGCGGCCGGAGAGCTACGATTTCTCCTTCGACAGCTATTTCACCGGCATCGGCGGCAGCGGCTTCTTTCTCGGTAATCCGAAAACCATTGCTTCGCAGGGCCCGCCGCCGCTGACCGCACGGCTCTCTTCGGCAATCGAGAATGCGCGCGAAAACATTGCCGACCATATCAGGGGCAAGATCGGCGGCGCCGAAGGCGAGATTGCCGCGGCGCTCATTGTCGGTGTGCGCGCCGGCATTCCGGACGAGGTCAACGAGGCGATGCGGCGCACCGGCATCTACCACATCATCTCCATTTCCGGCCTGCACATGGCGCTGGTCGCCGGCACCATCATGGCATTGCTGCGTGGCGCCTTTGCGCTATTTCCGGATTTCTCCTCGCGCCAGCCGGTCAAGAAATATGCCGCCGCCGCGGCGCTTGTTTCCATCGCCGCCTATCTCGTCATTTCAGGCATCGTGGTTGCCGCCGAGCGCAGCTTCATCATGCTGGCGGTCATGCTTGTCGCGGTGCTGTTTGATCGCGCAGCGCTGACCATGCGCAATCTGGCGATCTCGGCCATCGCCGTCATCCTGATGTCGCCGCACGAGGTCGTCGGCCCGAGCTTCCAGATGTCGTTTGCGGCTACTGCCGCCCTTGTCGGCGCCTATGCCGGCTGGGCTGACTACCGCGCCGACAAGGTGAGAACGCCGCCCGCAAGGCGCTCGTTCGTCGGCTTCCTGTCGCGAAAATTCGTGCTGGCCATGGGCGGTCTCGCCATGACATCGATCATCGCAGGCAGCGCCACTTTGCTGTTTGCCATCTGGCATTTTCAGCGCGTGTCGCCACTCAGCCTGCTCGCCAATCTGGCGGTGATGCCGATCGTCTCGCTGGTCGTCATGCCGTTTGCGGTGCTCAGCGCGCTGGCCATGCCGTTCGGCGCCGATGGGCCGTTCCTCTATGTCATGGGCAAGGGGCTGACGGCGATGATCGCCATCTCCGCCTGGATTTCTCAGCGTTCGCCGGTCGATGCCGTCGGGCTGATCTCAATCCGCTCGGTGCTGCTGGTAGCGGTCGCCCTCGTCATCGCCACCATGGCCACCACCTGGCTGAGGCTGGCGGCCGTGCCTTTCGCGCTGGCCGGCCTGTTGACTGTGCCGCAGGTGCGCACGCCCGATGTGCTTATCTCGGAGGATGCGCATCTGGTGGCATTGCCAATCGGCGGCGGCGAACTCGCGCTCAACCGGGAACGCTCGAACGAATTCACCACCGATAATTGGAAACGGGCATTGAGAGCCGAAACCATTATCCCGCCTGAGATTTTCGAGGCAACGGACACGCGGTTCGATCTAGAGCCACTCGACTTGCCGCCAGGCTCGCCCTTCTATTGCACAGGCAATCTCTGCATTGCCCGGCACCCCGCCGGAGCCATCATCGCGCTGGCAAAAGACCGCAACACAGCGCGGCCAGCCTGCGCTTTCGCGAGCCTGATCGTCATCGACGACGCCACCGCCTACAATCCGTGCCGCGACCCGCTGGTGCTGGTCGTGACCAAGAAGCAACTTGCCCGCGATGGTAGTGCCGCCGTCTTCTTCGACCCACAATCGGCCGCGACAGCGCCAACCATCCGCTTCGCCGTCGACAAGCCCTATCGTCCCTGGCACGAGCAACGCCGCTTCTCACGCGAAGCGCGTGGAATGCCGCCTTATAAGCAGCCCGAGAAGTACAAACCTAAACCGGCTCAGTAGCGCCTGATCAGCCCAACCAGCTTGCCCTGCACCTTGACCCTGTCCGGCCCGAAGATGCGGGTTTCGTAGGCCGGGTTGGCGGCTTCCAGCGCGATCGAGGCGCCCTTGCGGCGGAAGCGCTTCAGCGTCGCTTCCTCTTCATCGACCAGCGCCACCACGATCTCGCCGGGGCTCGCCGTATCGGCATTGCGGATGATCACCGTGTCGCCGTCGAAAATGCCGGCCTCGATCATCGAGTCACCCTTGACCTCGAGCGCGTAGTGTTCGCCGCCCATAATCATGTCCGGCGGCACCGAGATCGAATGGGTCTGGTGCTGGATGGCGTCGATCGGCACACCGGCGGCGATGCGGCCCATCACCGGGATCGACACCGCGGAAACCGCGTCGTCATTGCCGGCCGACATCGAACGAGAAGAGGAGGCCGGCTTGATCTGGCGGCCGAGACCGCCTTGCCCCTGACCGCCTTGACCGAGACTGCCCTGGATGACGCTCGGCGAAAACTTCTTCGCCGCGTTGAGGCCGGGCGCGATCGAGTCGGGCAGCCGCAGCACTTCCAGTGCTCGAGCCCGGTTCGGCAGCCGGCGAATGAAGCCGCGCTCCTCCAGCGCCGTGATCAGGCGATGGATACCGGACTTCGAGGCAAGGTCGAGCGCCTCCTTCATCTCGTCGAAAGACGGCGGGATTCCGCTCTCCTTCAGGCGTTCATGGATGAACATCAGGAGTTCATGTTGTTTGCGCGTCAGCATCGCGGCCCCCACGGGTTCTGAAACCAGAATCGGAAAAAACAAACCCAGAACAAACACTATCTGTTCCAGTTGTGTTCCGCAACCTTTTAAAGTTTAATGAATGTGTTGACGTTTTGTTCAGCGTAACATCAGCACGCTGCAGGCCGCACCCGCGGCTGAGGCCGGAGCGAAGGGCTCGCGCACGATCAAGCCGTTGGCGTCGGCCAGCATTCTCAGCATCGAGGAATCCTGGATGCCGAATGGCGTTGCCACCAGTGCGCCGGCTTCATCCCGGACCACGGCGCGCACATAGTCTTGCCTGAGATCGTTGGCCGGCATCGCGGCGCCAAGTTGCGCCGGGCGAATGTCCTGCCGATGGACGCGGCCGCCGAGCTGCGCCAACAGCGGCTTCAGGAACAGCTGCGAACAGACCAGGCTCGCCACCGGATTGCCGGGCAGGCCGATGCACCTGATATC
Source organism: Mesorhizobium sp. CNPSo 4688 (assembly GCF_057784295.1). Taxonomy (NCBI): domain Bacteria; kingdom Pseudomonadati; phylum Pseudomonadota; class Alphaproteobacteria; order Hyphomicrobiales; family Phyllobacteriaceae; genus Mesorhizobium; species Mesorhizobium sp. CNPSo 4688. The sequence goes on along the minus strand of NZ_JBWLUY010000001.1, from coordinate 195,850 downwards.
GCCGAGACGCCCGAACATCAGCGGCTTGCCCGGGCGCATGGCGAGCTTCCAGAAATCGAGCTTCATGCCTTCGCCGGTCAACACGTCGTGCACGAGGTCGTGGTCGCCGACCGAGGCGCCGCCGAGCGTCACGATAACGTCGGCCTTTGCCGCGACAGCCTTGCGCACCAGCGCCGCTATGTCGGCCTTGCGATCTGCCGCGATGCCGAGATCAAGCGCTTTGGCGCCGACAGACTGCGCGGCGGCCACAACACCGTAAGCGTTGGAGGAGATAATCTGATCCGGACCGGGGTCACGCCCCGGCGGCAGCAATTCGTCGCCGGTGGCGATGATCGCGACCAGAGGCCGGCGCACGACGTTGAGCCTCGGATGATTGGCCGACGCCGCAAGCGACAATGCGGCCGGATCGAGCACGCGACCTTTTTGCAGGAGCAGGTCGCCTTGCGAGAAATCCAGTCCACGGCGGCGGATGTTACGGTCTTTCGCGGTCGGCTCGGTGACCTCGATATGGCCATTGCCAAGGTCGCGGACATTCTCCTGGATGACGATCGTGTCGGCACCTTCGGGCACCGGCGCGCCGGTGAAAATGCGGACAGCCTCCGCCCTGCCGACAGAGCCGTCAAAGCCGCGTCCGGCCGGGGCCATGCCGATCACCGAAAGCCGCGCCGGGGCGGATGCCACATCCTGCGCCCGCGCGGCATAGCCGTCCATGGCGGACGCGTTGAAAGGCGGCTGGGTGCGTAGCGCCACGACAGGCTCCGCCAGCACCCGGTCGGCCGCATCCGCCAGCGCGACGCTCTCGGCCGGCAGCGCCGCAGCGCCGTCCAGCAGGCGCTCCAGCGCCTCGGCGACCGGGACAAGCGCCATCAGGCGCCCGCCTTGTAGTCGCCGGACTTACCGCCGGTCTTTTCCACAAGCCTTATGCCGGAAATCACCATGGCGCGATCGGCCGCCTTAGCCATGTCGTAAATAGTCAGGCATGCCACCGAGGCTGCGGTCAGCGCTTCCATTTCGACCCCGGTCTTGCCGGTGACGCGGGCGAGCGCGGTGACCCTGAGGCCGGGCAGCGCCGCGTCCGGCTCGATGTCGACCGACACCTTGGTCAACAGCAGCGGATGGCAGAGCGGGATCAGCTCATGCGTCTTCTTGGCTGCCATGATGCCGGCGATGCGCGCTGTGCCCAGCACATCGCCCTTCTTGGCGTCGCCGTCGAGGATCATTTTCAGGGTTTCCGGCTGCATCGAGACAAAACCCTCGGCAATCGCCGTGCGCGTCGTCTCCGCCTTGTCGCCGACATCGACCATGTTGGCCTCGCCCTTGGCGCCGAGATGGGTGAGGGCGGCTGGCATCCTCAGACGGCCTCTGCCGGCGTCTTGCCCGTCAGAAGCAGGCGCGTTGCCGCCGCCACATCCTCTTGCCGCATCAGGCTTTCGCCGACAAGGAAGGTTTCGATGCCGGCCTTTTGCATCCTGAGGCAGTCGTCATGGGTGAAAATACCGCTCTCGCTGACCAGCAAGCGGTCGCCCGGCACCATCGACGCCAGCCGCTCGGAGGTTTCCAGGCTGGTTTCGAACGTTCTAAGATTGCGGTTATTGATGCCGATCAGCCGCGACGAGAGTTTTACCGCGCGCTCGGTCTCGGCTTCGTCATGCACCTCGATCAGCGCATCCATGCCGAGTTCGAATGCGGTCGCTTCCAATTCGCTCGCCAAGGCATCGTCGACGCTGGCTATGATGATCAGGATGGCGTCGGCGCCCCAGGCGCGGGCCTCGTAGACCTGGTAGGGGTCAAACAGGAAATCCTTGCGCAGCGCGGGCAGCGACACCGCCTTGCGGGCGTTGGTTAGAAATTCCGGCGCGCCCTGGAAAGACGGCGCATCGGTCAGCACCGAAAGACAGGCAGCGCCGCCTTTCTCATAGGCCTGCGCCAGCGCTGGCGGGTCGAAATCGGCACGGATCAACCCTTTGGAAGGGCTCGCCTTCTTGATTTCGGCGATCAGGGCAAAGTTGCCGGATCGGCGCTTCGCCTCGAGCGCCGCGAGAAAGCCGCGCGGCGCGTCGGCGTCCTTGGCCCGTGCCTTGATCTCGGCCAGCGGTATCAGCGCCTTTGCCGCCGCGATCTCGTCGCGCTTGTAGGCCTCGATCTTGCGCAGAATGTCAGCCACGGGCCTATCCGTTCGAAATCTCGACCAGCCTGTCGAGCACGCCTAGCGCCCGGCCGCTGTCGATGGCTTGTGCCGCCGCCGCCATGCCGTCGGCAAGCGTTGTTGCCTTGCCCGCCACCACCATGCCGGCGCCGGCATTCATCAGCACCGTGTCGCGATAGGCGCCGGCAGCGCCGCCCAGCATGTCGCGCAATGCCTGGGCGTTGTAGGCGGCGTCTCCGCCGCGCAACTCGTCCTTGGTGTGGCGCTGCAAGCCGACTGCTTCCGGGGTGAGCGTAAAGTGGCGGATCTCGCCGCCGGCCAGTTCGGCAACCTGCGTTTCGCCGGTGGTGGTGATCTCGTCATAGCCGTCGCCGTGGACGACCCAGGCATGCTCTGTACCCAGCGCCTTCAATGTCTCGGCCACCGGCACGATCCATTCCGGCAGGAACACGCCGACCATCTGGCGGCTTACGCCGGCCGGATTGGACAGCGGTCCGAGCAGGTTGAAGATTGTGCGGGTGCCGAGCTCGACGCGCGTCGGGCCGACATGCTTCATTGCCGGATGATGCGCTGGCGCGAACATGAAGCCGACGCCCGCCTCATGGATGCAGCGGCCGATCGTCTCCGGCGGGATATCGATCTTGACGCCGAGGGCGACCAGCACGTCGGCGGCGCCCGTCAGCGACGACAGGCCGCGATTGCCATGCTTGGCCACCGGCACGCCGCAACCGGCGACGACGAAGGCCGAAGCCGTCGAGATGTTGACCGAATGGGAGTTGTCGCCGCCGGTACCGACGATGTCGATGGCGCCTTCAGGCGCTTCGACGCGCAGCATCTTGGCGCGCATGGTGGCAACGGCGCCGGAGATCTCGCTCACCGTCTCGCCACGCACGCGCAGCGCCATCAGGAAGCCGCCGATCTGGCCCGGCGTCGCGTCGCCCGACATGATGATGTCGAAGGCTTCGCGCGCTTCGTCGAAGGTAAGCGCGGTCCCGCTAGCGACCTTGGCGATATGGATCTTGAGGGCGCTCATCGGGCCAAAACGTTCATTGGGCTACGGCTTGGGCAACGGCGGCCTGGTCGATGCTGACGGCGTATTGCGTCTGCAATTGCGCCACCAACTGGTCGAGCAGATCGTCGGACATGCCTTGCGTGAAGGATTTCTGGGCGTCGTCGGGCACCGAACTGGCGTCGGCTCCGGCCGGCTCGAACACTTCGGCCACCTTGAACAGAATCTGGCCTTCGCCGGTGGGCGAGGGGATCAGCCCGGTGCCGCCTTCGCCGACGCCGAACATCGCTGCAGCGCCGTCCTTGCCGAAATCGACGTCGTCGGCCTCGCGCTTCACGCCGCGCTTGGTCTGCTTTTCGAGCTTCAGTTCGCCGGCGATGACGTCGAGCGTGGTGCCGGCCTTGAGGCGTTTGTCGAGTTCGTCTGCCTTCGCGGTCAGCCGCTTGGTCGTTTCCTCGGTCGTCCAGTCGGCCACCACCCTCTGGCGAACCTCGTCGAGCGTGCGGTCGCGAGCCGGCGTAATCGATGTCAGCTCGTAGAACACGAAGCCATTGTTGGTCGTGGTCAGGGCTTCATTCTCGGTGTTGGGCTCAGCCTCGAACACCGCCTTGATCAGGTCAGGCGATGCCGGCAGGTCCTTGATGATGGTCCCGTCCGGCTTGAGGCCGGTGCGGTCGATGGCCTCGACGGTGACGTCCTTGAGCTTCAGTTTGGCGGCGGCTTCGGCGAGCGTGCTGCCGGCGGCGCGGGTGTCTTCGTAATTGTCGTGCACGTCGAGCAGGATGCGGCTTGCTTCGCCCAGCGCCAGATCCTTGCGGATCTGGTCAGACACTTCGGCCAGCGGCTTCACCACTTCCGGCTTGATCTCGGTGACGCGCAAAAGCACCGGACCGAACGTGCCCTGGACGACCGGGCTGACTTCGTTGACGGCAAGCGCGAATGCGGCATCGGCGACCGCCTTGTCGCTGATCTTGTCCTTGGAGAGCGTGCCAAGCAGCGTATCGGCCTGGGTCTTTCCTTGCGCGGTGACGATCTTGTCGAAGGTGGCGCCCGTCTTCAGCGAATCGGACGCGGCCTTGGCGGCGTCCAGCGTCGGAAACACCAGCTGTTCGATGGTGCGCATTTCCGGCGTGGTGTAGCGCCCCTTGTTCTTGTTGTAGTCGTCGCTGACCTGCTGGTCGGTCACGGCGCTGATATCCATGATGTCTTCAGGCTCGAGCCGGACGTAGGAGAATTTGCGGTATTCCGGCGCCGCGTAGGTTTTCTTGTTGGTCTCGAAATAGGCCTGAAGCACGCTGTCGGATGGAGCCTGGATCGGCTCGACCAGCGCCTTCGGCAAGGTCAAATAGTCGATGGTGCGGTCTTCGCCGCGATAGAGCGCGACCGCCTTGAAGAAGGTGTCCGGCGCCTTGAGGCCGTCCGAAACCGCCTCGACGATCTGCTGGCGCACCGCCACCTGAGCCCGGTTCTTCAGATAGTCCTCCGGCCGCATGCCGAGTTCGCGCAGCCGGGATTCGAACAGCCGGCGGTCGAACTGGCCATTCGGGCCCTGGAAGGCAGGTTCCTGGCGCGTCAGTTCGGCCAGCCTGTCCTTGGAGAAGCCAAGTCCGAGCTTGCGCGCCTGTTCGTCGAGGACGGCGCCCGACACCAGCTGCGCCAGCACCTGGTTGTCGATGCCATAGGCCCTGGCCTGCTCGCGGCTGATGCGCTGGCCGATCTGCTGTTGCAGCATGTTGATCTGGCGATCGTAGGCGAGGCGGTATTCGGTGATCGACACGGTGGTGCTGCCGGCGGTAATGACAGCGTGATGTCCGGCCAGGAAGCCGCCCGCCATGCGGGTGGTGACACCCCAGGCAAGGAAACTCAGCACCAGCAGTGACAGCAGCGCTTTCGCGACCCAGGTCCCTGCCGCGCTTCTCAATATACCAAGCATTGTTACTTCCGATTTTTGCGCAGTTTTGCGTGCGCCCGAGTCTGAAACAAGCGCAATAGCGCCCTTCCGGCTCACTGTCGATTGCTTTGTGGCCTGATTTTGGTAGGGAGGGCGAGACCCCAATGTCGCCCGGAGAACCAGATCCCATGACGCCAGGAATTCGACCGCTTGTTGCCGGCAACTGGAAAATGAACGGCACCAGCGCCTCGCTGAACGAGCTCAGGATGATCGGCAACGGCTTCATGAGCGGGCTCGATGCCGAGACCGAAGCATTGGTCTGCGTGCCGGCGACCTTGCTGTCGCGCGCGGCCGAAATCCTGTCGCGCACGCCGATGCGGGCCGGAGGCGAGGATTGCCACATCAAGGAGAGCGGCGCTTTCACCGGCTGTGTCTCGGCCGAGATGCTGAAGGATGCCGGCGCCAGCCACGTCATTGTCGGCCATTCCGAATGCCGCCAACAGCGCGGCGAGGACGATGCGACTGTGCAGGCGAAGGCGTCTGCCGCATGGCGCGCCGGGCTTGTGGCCATCATCTGCATCGGCGAGACCAAGGCCGAGCGCGAAGCGGGGGCCGCGCTCGACGTCTTGTCGCGCCAGGTCGCCGGCTCGGTGCCGCCTAGCGCAACGCCGGCCAACACCGTCATCGCCTACGAACCGGTATGGGCGATCGGCACCGGCCTGACGCCGACCGCCGACGACGTGGCCGAGGCGCATGCGCATATCCGCGAAAAACTGTCGGAGGGACTCGGCGCCTCAGCGGCCGGCAAGATCCGCATCCTCTATGGCGGCTCGGTCAAGCCGTCCAATGCGGTCGAGCTGCTCGGCGTCAAAAACGTCGACGGCGCGCTCGTCGGCGGCGCAAGCCTGAAGGCGGCGGATTTTCTCGCCATCGCCGAAGCCTACCAGAATATCGCGTAGGCCCCGAAATTTCGTTGCAGACCAGTTCCGTCGCCGACTTATGAAACGCCGCGCCGCGGCCGAAATCGTTGCAAAGGGCGCATTGCTTCCCATATTCCGGCCACGGGCTTGGAAATGCCGTTAAAGCATTGTATGGAGCCGCCTCCAAATCACCGGCCCTGATCGCCAGGGAGCGGCAGGGCTTGCCAGGATAAAATATGGAAACCGTACTGATCGTCATCCACCTCATGGTCGTGCTCGCCCTTGTCGGCGTGGTGCTGCTGCAGCGCTCCGAAGGCGGTGGTCTCGGCATTGGCGGCGGTTCCGGTTTCATGACCGCGCGCGGTGCGGCCAATGCACTGACGCGGGCGACGGCGATCCTGGCCGCGGCTTTCTTCGTGACGTCGCTGACACTCTCGATCGTTGCCCGCTACGGCGAAAAGCCGATCGACATTCTCGACCGCGTGCCGGCCGACAGCGGCAACGGCGTGCTCAACCAGTTGCCCGGCACGACGGCGCCGACGCCACCTGCCGGGACCACCGCACCGGCTGCGCCTTCGGGCAATGGCGCCGCCACGACGCCTCCGGCGACGGCTCCTGGCACAGCCCCGGCGACGGCTCCGGCCCCAGCTCCGGCGACATCGCCTGTGACCGATTCGGCCACGCCGCCGGCTGCCAACGGCGTCACCTTGCCGGTCACGCCGCAGGTTCCAAACCAGTAGTTGGATGGGGTCAAGTGCCGCGATCTGTTGTTGTTTCAACACAGTCGCGGCAAATGCACTTGATCACGAAGATTCGACCATGCGTTCCGCTTGAGGCCGCTCCGGCACTTCGATTATAGATTGCGCGCGGCACTTTCTGCGCCCTTGGGGGGCGCCGGGCGACGCCGTGGGCAACAAGCACTGAACGATCGGATCTTCGCTATGCAGCTTCGCAGCTTCATTTTCATGGGGTTTTGTGCCGTATTCGGCATGAGCTCCGCGGCCTTCGCCGGCACTCCGGCAATGACCTCACCGCAGGCGGTTGGCAACACCGCTGTCATCAACGTCGCCGCCAAAAGCGATGCGGCGCAGCTGAAGCTTCTCAAGAAGAAGAAAAACCCGAGCTCGGATGATCTGGCTCAGATCAGCAAGCTCGAAGACAAGATCGCGGCCGACAAGGCGGCAGCCGGAGCCAAGGCGCTCGAGGCCCGCAAGCTGGCCATGCGCGAGGCGGCGAAAGCCAAGGCCGACGCCCAGCGCCAGGCCTTCCTGGCCAGCAAGGGCAAGCCGGTCGTGGTCGCCGACGCCAAGCCGGGCAAGAAGATCACCAAGATCATTACGCCAGTTGACCCGATTGCGCCGATCGAGCCAATCCAGTCGGCCGAGCCGCTTCCGGCCGAGGCGATGAACGTCGCGCTGACCGGCAACAATGGCGAATTGCGTAGCGAGGCCCCGGGCCAGAAGCCGAGGAGCGGTGGGCTCTTCGCCGGCCTGTTCGGCGGCACATCGTCTGCCTCCTCGATTGCCTATCTTCCCGAGACGCGCGCTCTCGACCAGGCTCTCGCCAAGCGCGAGGCCAAGAAGCAGTTCAAGGTGAAGCCGGAATTCGTGCCGCAGGACGTCGAATTCGCCGGTTATGAGCCGGGCACCATCGTCATCGATACCAGCGCCCGCCGCCTCTACCTCGTCGAATCGGCTTTCACCGCCCGCCGCTATGCCATTGCGGTCGGCCGCGAGGGCCTGCAGTTCAAGGGTACGGTTGCGGTTGGCGACAAGCAGGAATGGCCGCGCTGGATCCCGACACTGGACATGCAGAAGCGCGAGCCCAAGCACTATGGCCAGTACAAGGACGGCATGCCCGGCGGCGGTCAGAACCCGCTCGGCGCCCGCGCCATCTATCTCTATGACGGCAAGAAGGACACGCATCTGCGCATCCACGGCACCATCGCGCCGCAGTCGATCGGAACCAGCGCCTCCAATGGCTGCTTCCGCATGATCAACGAGCACGTCATGGACCTCTACAGCCGCGTCCGGGTCGGCACCAAGGTCGTCATCATCTAACGTTCTTCCAGTTCTGCCGAAAGGGCCGGCTTCTGCCGGCCCTTTTGTTTTGACCAAGAACTACAGTCTCGAACCTCGGGACTATCGCGCCTTCTCTGGAAAAAGCCTCAGCGGCGGTTTTTTCTCTGGCGGAATCAATTCGGCCGCGTTAAGCGATGACTCCCATGGCGCGATATGTATTCATCACAGGCGGCGTGGTTTCCTCACTTGGAAAAGGCATTGCCGCAGCGGCCCTTGGGGCTCTCTTGCAGGCGCGAGGCTATCGCGCACGCATCAAAAAGCTCGATCCCTATCTCAATGTCGATCCCGGCACGATGTCGCCTTACCAGCATGGCGAGGTCTTCGTCACCGATGACGGCGCCGAGACCGACCTCGATCTTGGCCATTACGAGCGCTTCACCGGCCGCTCGGCCAACCAGCAGGACAACATCACCACCGGCCGCATCTACAAGAACATCATCGAGCGCGAGCGGCGCGGCGACTATCTCGGCGCGACTGTGCAGGTCATTCCGCACGTCACCGACGAGATCAAGCATTTCGTCCTCGACGGCAATGACGACTATGATTTCGTGCTGTGCGAGATCGGCGGCACGGTCGGCGATATCGAGGCAATGCCTTTCCTGGAGGCGATCCGCCAGCTCGGCAACGACCTGCCGCGCAACAACGCCGTCTATGTCCATCTGACCTTGATGCCCTACATCCCGACGGCCGGCGAACTGAAAACCAAGCCGACCCAGCATTCGGTCAAGGAACTGCGCGGCATCGGCATTGCGCCCGACATCCTGCTGGTCCGAGCCGACCGCGCCATCCCCAAGGAAGAGCGCAGAAAGCTGTCGCTGTTCTGCAACGTCAGGGAAAGCGCCGTCATCCAGGCGCTCGACGTGCCGCACATTTACGACGTGCCGATGGCCTATCACAAGGAAGGGCTCGATTCGGAAGTGCTGGCCGCCTTCGGCATCGACCCGGCGCCCAAGCCGCGCATGGAGCCCTGGCAGGCGGTGTCCAACCGCATCCACAATCCGGAAGGCGAGGTCACCATTGCCGTCGTCGGCAAATATACCGGCCTCAAGGACGCCTACAAATCGCTGATCGAGGCGCTGTCGCATGGCGGCATGGCCAACCGCGTCAAGGTCAAGCTCGACTGGATCGAAAGCGAGATCTTCGAGAAGGAAGACCCGACGCCGTGGCTGGAAAAGGTGCATGGCATCCTGGTCCCCGGCGGCTTCGGCGAGCGCGGTTCCGAAGGCAAGATCCTGGCGGCGAAATTCGCCCGCGAGCGCAAGGTGCCGTATTTCGGCATCTGCTTTGGCATGCAGATGGCCTGCATCGAGGCGGCGCGGTCGCTGGCCGGCGTCGAACATGCCTCGTCGACCGAATTCGGCCCGACCGACGAACCGGTGGTCGGCCTGATGACCGAATGGCTGAAAGGCAACATGTTGGAGAAGCGCCGGGAGACCGGCGATCTCGGCGGCACCATGCGGCTCGGCGCCTATCAGGCCGAGCTCACCAAGGGTTCGAAGATCGCCGAGATCTACGGTGATACCCAGATTTCCGAGCGCCACCGCCACCGCTACGAGGTCAATGTCGACTACAAGGAGCGGCTGGAAGATTGCGGCCTGGTGTTTGCCGGCATGTCGCCCGACGGCGTGCTGCCGGAAACGGTCGAATACCCCGACCATCCCTGGTTCATCGGCGTGCAATATCACCCGGAACTGAAGAGCCGGCCGCTCGAGCCGCATCCGCTGTTCGCCAGCTTCATCTCGGCCGCGGTGGACCAGTCGCGGCTGGTCTAGTTGCCTGCGGATTTGGCGGCTGATGCAAACCTATGTCGCGCTGCTCTACAGCATCATCCTCGGCGAAGGTCGCCGGGTCGTCATGTCCGACCTCAAGGCAATGGCCGAAGGCCTCGGGCTGAAGAATCCCCGCACGCTGGTCGCTACCGGCAACCTGGTCTTCGAGGCGCGGGCGGCGGATATCGCCAGGCTGGAAAAGCGGCTGGAAACGGCCTTTGAAAAAACCTTCGGCCGTCATGTCGTCATCATCGTGCGCACTGCCGAGAACTGGCTGAAGCTCGCCGCCGGCAATCCGTTTCCGGCCGAGTCGGCCGAAACTGGCGATCAGGTAGCGGTGCGGGTGATGCGCAAGCCTGCGCCCGCCGATGGCGTCGCAGCGCTCCAGGCCTATGCCGCCGAGGATGAGAAGGTGGCTTCGGTCGACGGCGACATCTGGGTCGTCTTTTCGCGCGAGCGGCCAAGCTCGCGCCTGCTTGCGGCGATGAACCACAAGCGCATGGGCATCGGCACGTCGCGCAACTGGAACACGGTGCGTCGGCTCGCAGAAATGTTAGGGCAGTAGGGCAGTAGGGCAGTAGGGCAGTAGGGCAGTAGGGCAGTAGGGCAGTAGGGCAGTAGGCTCCTATTTCCCTGCTCCCTTGCTGCCCTACTGCCTTATTCCCTCCATTTCATGCCTTTGCCGTCTTCGCTCCAGCACCCAGTGCCGCTGAGCGCAGCACGTAGTAGATGGCGCCGGCAATCGCCACGCCGAAGAACCAGCCATAGACGCCCCACCAGGCCGGTAGCCAGTTGGTGAAATTGGGCAGGATCGACGAGAAGATGGCGCCGATGCCGGCAGCGATGAAGGCATTGACATGCCAGCCGCCCTGGAAGCGGAACTCGCCGTCCTCGCGGTAGAGCGCTTCGACGTCGACCTCGCCTTTGCGGATCAGGTAATAGTCGACCATCATCACCCCGAAGATCGGTCCCATCGTCGCGCCGATGATGTTGACGAAGGAGGCGGCACTGCCTTCCCACGGCGCGAAGGGGTAGAGCACCAGCGCGATCAAGGCTGCGATGTAGCCGCCCTTCTTGAAGTCGATGTGCCGCGGAAAGACGTTGGAGAAGTCGAAGGCTGGAGAGACGAAGTTCGCCACCACATTGATGCCGAGCGTCGCCACCGCGAAGGTCAGTGCGGCAAGTGCGGCCAGGAACCAGCTGTCGAACTTGGCCGAGATCTGGTCGGGGTGCAGCAGGACTTCGTGATAGACGTCATAGGCGGCAATGGTGGTGACGCCGGCAACCAGAGAGAACAGGATCAAATTGACCGGCAGGCCCCAGATGTTGCCCTTGCGCAGCGACGCCTGGTCCGGCGCGTAACGGGCGAAATCGCAGAAGTTGAGATAGAGCGCCGAGAAGTAGGTGACCCAGATCGCCGCCACAGCAAACAGCGCCGTCCACGAGCCGGGCGTGCCCGGCACGCCGGCGTCCTTGGTCTTTTCGAGCAGCACGTCCATCGGGATGTCGCTGGTGAAGGCGAAGGTCCCGGCTTTGACGCAGAGATAGATCGCCAGGATCAACATCATCACCCACACGGCCGGGCCAGCCCAATCCTGGAAGCGGCGCACCGTGTCCATGCCGCGCTGGATGATCAAGAGCTGCAGCGCCCAGATGACGACGAAGCAGATCACCTCCAGGCCGCTATGACCGAGGAAATGCGTGTTGGCGTTGAAATCGGCGAACCATTGCGAGCGGATCAGAAGCGCCACGATGGCGCCGGAAGCGGCGGCCGTCTGCGCGCCGTACCAGAAGCAGGCGACGATGGCGCGCACCAGCGCCGGGATGTTGGCGCCCCAGATGCCGAAGGAGGCGCGCGCCAGCACGGGGTAGGGCACGCCGGTCTTCACGCCGGCATAGCCGACCATGTTCATCAGTGCGTAGATGATCAGCGAACCGATGCCGATGGCGATGATGAAATTGACGAAGCCGCCGCAAAACAGGAACAGGCTGGCAGCGAGATAGTAGCCCCAAAGGCTGTGAACGTCCGACGTCCAGACGTTGAAGATCGAGAATGGCCCCCAGTTCCGCACCGTTGCAGGAGCGAGGTCCTCATTGTAAAGGCCAGGCGATGCGCCTTGTATTGTCACGGTGTAATCCTCCCCTTTTACCGAACGCACCTCCATGCGTTGGCTGCGCAGGTTAGGCCTGACGCAGGGGAACCGGCAAGCAATCCATTTGCCGGCTTTGGCCTTAAAGATATTCAACGAGAATCGCGCTTATCGATCGGCGTTTGTCGGAGACGGGCCGCAATTCCGGCGGTCTTGATTCGATCCGCTGGCGCCAGCGATCAGGATGCTTTGCGGGCGAGGGCCGCCGACGCTTCGAAATTGGCGGCAAGCCAGGCTATCGCACGGGTGACGTCATCAAGCCCGTATTGAGCCACGGTAGGCCCGCGCGGCCTGACCCGGATCGAGATGCCGCCGGCTTCGTTGATCGCCTCGAAACCGTTTTCATCAGCGGTGTCGTCGCCGAGGAAAACCGGCCGCCTTCCGGCAAAGGGCGAGATCGCCATGAAGCGCCGCACGGCAGCGCCCTTGGCCGCCTCGAGCGGCATGAGTTCAACGCCGGCATTTCCCGGAATGACGCGGTAGCCCTTGGGGAGCTGGGCCAATGCCTGCTCGACAAGCTGCGTTGCTCTGGCCAGCAGATGCGGCGCCGCACGCGTATGGATGGCGAGGATCGGACCCTTGCGCTCGATATGAACATTACCGTCATCCAGTTCGGCTTCGATGGCGTCGGCGAGGGCAGCCATATCGGCGGGAGCGTCCGCGGCAACGACCGGGCCGTCCGGCGTCAGCCGGTGTTCAAGCCCATAGAGACCAGCAACGCGCAGCTTCAGCGGATGAAACAGGCGGTCGGCGACCTCCACCGAGCGGCCGGTGATGAAGGCGACTGCGCCGCCCAGCCGTTGTTCGATGGCGCCGAGCAGACTGCGCAACTCGTCACTGACGGACACCGCGTCAGGGTGTGCGGCGTGTTCGAGCAAGGTGCCGTCAATGTCGAGAAAGAGCGCCCATTGCCCTTCCGGCAGGTCGGGTGCGGCTGGCAGGCCCAATCCCTTCGGCAGACTATTCATGACGCCACCCTCCGCATGCGATCGAAAAGCGAGACGATGTTGCTGTCGGTGTTTGCAGGCCGCTCGGTGACACCCGTCGCCCGGTCGAGGTCGCTGCGTTTGCGCAGCCGCGCCGCGTCCAGCAGCATGCTGCCGGCCCAGCGATAGACATTGTTGTCTCGCACCATTTCGCGCATCGGACGCATGCGCTCGCGCTGTTCGTCCGGCGACATGGTCAGCGCCTGCAGCAGCGCATCGCTCATCATCGCAGCATCGTAGGGATTGACTATCAGCGCCTCGAGCAGTTCGCGCGACGCACCGGCAAATGTGCTGAGCAACAGCACGCCCTGTTCGTCGTCGCGCGCGGCGACGAATTCCTTGGCGACGAGGTTCATGCCGTCATGCAGGCTGGTGACCATGCAGATATCGGCAGCGCGATAGATCTCGTAGACCTGTTCCTGCGAGTGATGTTCGGCCACCATGACGACCGGCTTGTAGCCGTCGCTGCTGCCATAGCGCTGATTGAGCTCGTCAGCATAGCGCATGCATTCGTCATGCAGTTGCTGATATGCCGGCAGCGTGCCGCGGCTGGGCGCCGCGATCTGCAGGAAGACCAGTCTGCCGATCCATTCGGGGTGGCGCGTGAACAGCTCGTCCAAAGCCTGAAAGCGGTCGAGAATGCCCTTGGTGTAGTCCAGTCGCTCGACGCCGATGCAGAGCTTGACGTCGGCCTTGAGGCCGAACCTGTCGCGCAGGCGGGTCCGGCATTCCTCGACAGTGGGCAGCTTTTCCAGCAACTCGGCCGGCCATTCGATGGAGATGGGATAGGCGTGCACCAGCGTCGTCTGGCCACCATAGGAGATAGCCGCATCGGCGCGCTCGATACGACTTTCCAGGAAGCGGTCGACGCTTTCGGTAAAATTGTTGGCATGGAACTGGGTGTGGAAGCCGATGATCGAGCTGCCGAGCAGTCCCTCCAGGATGCGCTCCCGCCACGGGCAGATGCTGAAGACTTCCGAATTCGGCCAGGGGATATGCCAGAAGGCGATGACGATCGCCTCCGGCAGGCGTTCGCGGATCATGCGTGGCAGCAGCGCGAAATGGTAGTCCTGGACCAGCACGATCGGCCGCTCGTTGCGCGCCTCTGCCACAACCGTATCCGCGAATTTGCGGTTGACGGCTTCGTAGGCTTCCCAGTCCGAGGCGCGGAAGATCGGCCGGGTAAAGGCGATATGGCAGAGCGGCCACAGGCCTTCATTCGCAAAGCCGAGATAATAACCTTGATATTCCTCCTCGCTCAGCCATACGCGGCGCAGCGTGTAGGACGGCTTGTCCGGCGGCACCGGCACCCGATCGTTGTTGTCCACAGTGAGGCGGTCCGCGCTACCGCCGCCATAGGCGATCCAGGTGCCGCCGCAGGCGCGCGTGATCGGCTCCAGCGCCGACACCAGCCCGCTGGCAGGCACGACAAGCTCGACGCCATTGTCCTTGACGTTGTGGATGTAAGGTTCGCGGTTGGAGACGACGATGACCTGGGCGTCCGGGAGGTCGTCGGCGAGGATCTTGCGCAAGGTTTCTGGTGACCATGTCACCAGTGCGGCATCGGCGGACTGGCCGTTCTTTTCAAACTCCCGCATGACCTTGCGCGCCGCTTCCGCCGCCACATCCTCGCCAGCCACGCGGGCAACGGCCGGTGCGTGGCTGTCGCGGCGCCGGGATATCGAAAACAGGACGGCGAGGGCGGATAGGCCGAGGCTTGCCAGGATCACGATCCAGAGCATCTCGACGCCATAATTTGTCATTGAAGTGCCAATCTCCGCCTTCGGCGGTCATTCTTCTTGTTTCGAATTTGAACCCATCGCTGGCAGCCTGGTCGCCGGCAGCTGTCATTTTGCAACGCACAAAACTGCGATCGGTTCCCGCAAAAATGACCCAGATCAACTTCGCACGATCAGCGGAACCAATCCTTCATGGCGGTCGGCAAGAAAGGCGACGACACGGTCGCCGACGCGCTGGAAGGTGAGATCGACTTTCTTTTCGCCGACGCCGAGATGCCTGAGCGTCAGCGTGTCGATGCCGATCGGCAACCTCGGCCGTGTGACGTGGATTTCGCCATTCCAGCCATCGATTTCCAGGCCGAGGCAAGCCTGCATCAGCATGAAGGCCGAACCCGCCGACCATGCCTGCGGCAGGCAGGCGACGGGATAGGCGATCGGCGCTTCGCCGACCGAGCGAGTAAAACCGCAGAACAATTCCGGCAGCCGCATGTTGAAATGCACGGCGGATTCGAACGTGCCGCTCATCAGCCGCACCACATTGTCGCGCTCGCCAAACCGCGCCAGGCCGGCGCCGCAAATCGCCGTGTCGTGTGGCCAGATCGAACCGTTGTGGTATGACATCGGATTGAACAACACCGCATCGTCGGCAAGCGTCCTCACCCCCCAACCCGACTGGAAGGACGCCGATAGCAGCTGGTCGGCGACCATCTGCGCCCGCGCCGGCTCGGGCAGCCCGACATACAGCAGGTGACCGGCATTCGACGTGCGCACCTTGCAGGGTTCGCCGGCGCCGTCGATGGCGAGCGCATAGAAACCCAGATCGTCGAGCCAGAAATCGCGCTCGACGGCGATCCGCATCTCTTCGGCGCGGTTTTCCCAGTGCTCGGCTTGCGCGAACTCGCCGCGTCGACGTGCGAGGGCCGCCAGCCCCCTGAAGGCGGCAAAAACATAGCCCTGCACCTCGACCAGCGCGATCGGTCCCTTGGGGATGCGCCCGTCGGCGTGGAACACAGAGTCGAAACTGTCCTTCCAGCCCTGGTTGGCCAGGCCGGATTCGGCGGCGCGCTGATAGGTGACGAAGCCTGTCGCACGGCTCGCTTCCTCAACCCATTCGGCGGCAGCGGTAAGCGACGGCCACAGGCTGGCGATGAAGTCCATGTCGCCGGTGCGCTCGGCATAAGCGCAGGCGAGGTGGATGTAGAGCGGCGTCGTGTCGACGCCGCCATAGTAGCGGCCGAAGGGAAGCTCCTGCAACGCCACCATCTCGCCCTTGCGGGTCTCGTGCATGATCTTGCCGGGCTGCGAGTCGCTGAACGGCGAGGTCTCGGTCGCCTGATGCTGAGCGAGGAAGGAAAGCACGCCGCGCGCTAGGCCGGGGTTGAGCCACAGCATCTGCAGCGCAGAGATCACCCCGTCGCGGCCGAATGCAGTCGAGAACCAGGGAATGCCTGCATAAGGGTAGGGGCCGGTCGAAAGCTCGGTGGTCAGCAAGGCCACATCGGCGCGGGCGCGTTCGACCCAGTCGTTGAAGACGCGGCCTGAACTGTGCACCGTCGCGCCATGGCGGCGCTTGGCCCGCATGCCGAAGCGGGCACGAGCGGCCGCGGCGCGAAACCGGTCGCGGTCGGGTGGCTCGGCCAGTTCCGGACCGACCTCGACATAGAACACCTTGCTGCTGCGCTTGGTCACCGCGATCAGGAAATCCGCACGCTCGGCGCTGAGATGGTCCGGCGCCTGCGAAAACGAGATCGCTGACTGCCGCGCCAGACCGTCCAGTCCGTCGTAACGCAAGAGCACGGACGTCGCGTCGATTTCGGCCGCATGCGCCGTGCCGCGCTTTGGCCTGGTCGACCCGCGCACCTCGAACATGTCGCGGAAATCGGCAGCAAAGTGCAGCGAGATGCGGATTGCCGAATGCTCCTGGCTGTAGTTGGACAGGGTGATGCGTTCGAACAGCCGGTCCTGCCAAAGCAATCTGACGCGTTCGATGTGGATCGCGCCTTGCGGGATGTCGCGGCCGCCGACGCTTTGCATCGGCAGGTTGGTCAAATTGCTGGAGAACAGCACATTGTCCTGACTGAGCGAGGCGCCGAGGAGCGATGTCTGCCGGCCGCCGACGGTCAGCCGAAACTCCGACAGCACACGCGTGTCGTCGCGAAAGAAGCCGTCGCCGGCGCCCCGGATGTCGCCATAGGCATCGGCCACCACAAAACAGTCGCCTTGTTTGAGGGCGAACAGCCGGTGCGGCTCGCGCGGCGCGGTTTCGTCGAGGGAGGCGAGGGCCACGGCAGGGTCGAGCTTGCGCTCGTCAAGTTCAGTCATCAGTCACAGATCTCTGTTTTCGGGCTCGGAGCGTCCGCCGTCGTTCAAGACGCTTTCTTTTCCGCTGAATTGCCGATCAGGCGCGCATAGGCAGAGAGATAGTCACGGGCCATCCTGTTGGCGGAGAACCGCTTTTCGAAAACGGCGCGCACCTTTCGCCGATCGAGCTGCAGCAAGGCCGGCACCGCGGCGACCGCGCCGTCGAGTGAATCAACGATAAAGCCGGTAACGCCATGGTCGATGACTTCCGGCAATGCACCGCAGTTCCAACCGATGGTTGGCGTACCGCAGGCCATCGCCTCGATCGCGGCAAGGCCGAACGGCTCGGGCCAGTCGATCGGAAACAGGAGCCCGGCGGCATTGCCGAGGAATTCAGCCTTTTCGTCCTCGGCGATCTCACCGACATAATCGATGCGGTCGCCGTCGATCAGCGGTTCGATCGTCTCGTGGAAATAGGCGCGGTCGTCATCGCCGATCTTGGCCGCCAGCTTGAGCTTCATGCCCGAGCGCAAGGCGATTTCGACGGCACGGTCCGGCCGCTTGTCGCGTGACAGCCGGCCGAGAAAGGCAAGATATGGTTCGTCGGCCGCCGGCTCGAAGGTCGGCTGGTAGAGGCCGATCGGCAGCCCGTGATGGATGGTCGCCAGCCAATTGGCGTTGGCAAGCCCGCTTCTCTGGCTGCGCGAGATCGAAATCAGGGGAAAGCGTGGAAAGCGCTCATAGGCCGGCGCCAGATCGACATAGTCGAGCCGGCCATGTGGCGTCGTCACCGTTTTGTCCGGCATATGCTCGAAGAACGAAAAATGCAGGAAGTGGCTAAGGTGAAAATGAATGATATCAAAGTCCTGAGCTCGGTTCCTCACATCTGCCAGCATCGCGAGATGCGCCGCGGTGTCCGACTTGAGCGGGCGCGGATCGAGGCGCAGCGCGCGTTCGCGGCCCGGGACCAGCCTGGCGGATGTGTGGCTGTCGCCGCTGGCGAACAAGGTCACCTCATGGCCGAGTTCGACCAGCCCTTCGGTGAGATAGGAAACGATCCGCTCGGTGCCGCCATAGAGCCTGGGCGGCACGGATTCGTGCAGGGGGGCGACGTGGGCTATGCGCATGATTTGGACTGTCCCTCAAAGGCGAACACGAGAGCGAAATGCGCCAGCGGGCGTAACGTTCCGGATAAAATCCGGCCGCCGACAATCCCAAGTCATTCCGCGCAAATTTTTTTGCAAGAAGCGGGAACCAACTCGCTGTTCGCGAATTTAATAGGGTTGGTTCGCACTGCGGCCGACCAGGGAGAGAACAAAAAATGGACCGCTTGCATTTCTTTACGCCGGTGCGCATTGCGCGCGGGCAGGGACACCCCGTCGAGGAAGTCGATAGCGTTGCCGAAGCGATGGTCTTTCTGCAGAAATGGCCGGCGGGTCGGCGTGGGCCTGTGTATCAATGTGCCCTGAATTGCTGCTCCGCTGCCCTGTCGGGCCAGATGTCACCTGAGGAGGCAAGGAAGGCCTTCACCGGTTTTGCCCGTATCACCCGCCTGCTCGACGACGACATGGCGCTGCCAATGGGCGGCGAAAGCATGGCCGAAGTCCACGCGCTGAGACGTTAGGGTCCGGTCATTTTGTGATTGAACGCCTGCGCCGTAGTGGCTCGGGCCGCCGTTTCTCGCACCAGCCTATTCCCGCCCCGGCCCTTCACTTCACGGGTTATACTGTGCTTTCATGCTGCGCGTGACGGTGGTTGATGTCCAATCCACGGAGGGTCCGCACGTGGAGGGCAGACGTTGCCGAGACTGATCCTGGGAACACTCGGCGCTATCGTCATCGCCCTTGTCTGGGCGGTCCTCGCCAGTTTGATGGGCGCACCATCGATCGTGATCACGGTCGGTGCGGTCGCCATAGGGGCCGGCGTCTACACCTACGTCGACAGACGCTCGAATTGATCCGTTCCCGTCTGTCGGATTGGCGGTATCCCTCTTCCGACTCGAACCCCCGATCGTGAGCGGACGCCTCCACGATCAAGTCTGTCCCACGGCGTAACCGGACGTTCATGAATTTCGCTGCGACGCAGCGAATCCGTGGGGCTGCCGTCGAGGCGTTCTCGAATAGCAGGCGCCCATTTGCTCTTGCACGCAGGCTCGGAGCCGGGCTGATGAGCAAGCTTGTCCCGAGAACTGGTTGCGCCATATCTCGTAGAATAAGGCACACCGTCATTGAACACAGGAGTTGTGATGATGGTCCGCAACCTCTGCCTCATTGGCGCACCTTCAAGCGCCGGCGCCTACGCGCCTGGGGCAGGAGAAGGCCCCGGCTACCTTCCGGCGGCATGGGCTGGTCCCGGCATTGACGCAGTCAGGCCGGCGCGTGGATGACCGTGGAGACATACCAGGCTTCCGCTGGGGACTGGACCCGCAACGGCCCAAGGCCATGAATGTCGACGCTGTCCGTCGGGTGGCAGCCGCCGTGGCCGACGTGGTGGAAGAAGCATTGGCTGGCGGCGACGCGTCGCTCGTGCTCGGCGGAGACTGCACAGTCGAGCTTGGAACTGTGGCTGGGGCGCTGCGAGATGAAGGCTCGGTCGGGCTCATCTACATTTGATCACGACGTCGATCTGAACACCCCGGAGACGAGCGACGGCGCGCTCGATTGGACCGGCGTCGCGCATCTGCTCGACCTGCCAGGCACGGAGGCGGAGCTGAGCGGCCTCGGCCCACGCCGGCCGATGCTCGCTCCGGCCGATATCCTATACTTTGCCGTCGACAACATCACAGCCGCCGAGGCGGAGACTATGCGCTCGCTCGATCTGGCGAGGATCTCTCTCGCGAAGGTCAAGGAAGATCCGATCGGAGCAGCCCGAGACGCAGTGGCTTGGGGCGCGCGCTACGACCGGCTTCTCATTCATCTCGACGTCGATGTGTTGAGCTTCACCGATTTGCCGATCGCGGAGAATGTTCGGCGCTGCGACGGCTTGAGCTTCGACGCGCTTTCAACGGCGCTTGCACCGTTGGTCGCGGCTCCGAACTGGCGCGCGCTGACGGTGACCGAAGTCAATCCCGATCACGCGCCCGATGAGCGCGAAACATTCGGTCTTTTGATTGCTATGCTGTCGAAGGCGTTGTCGGCAAGAACGTGACCATCAGCTGCCGGCCGCTTGTAGCAGCCGGTCCCGATCAGCCGCCTACGCCTCGTCCGTGATCCACTCGAGCGAGGCGCCATGCGGATCGGTCCAAGCTACAGGGGAGCCGTTCGCAGATAGGAGAAAGCGGCCTGGTGGCCGGCTTGTACCGGCGCGTGTGGCGATGGACGGGAATACGCGTGGGAACTCGTTCGATACCCAATAAGGAGCGAGACGCATCGCCTGCTCGGCGAAAGCTTCTCTGTCACCAGGGTCGGAGACATAGTCGAGGACGGCTGTGTGAAAGATGACGAGCGTAGCGTCCTTTGGCGCTTCGCTGCAGAGTTGCACGAGGTCGCTCCCGCGCAGGTCGCCCTTCACCACTCGAGGTTTGACTGTGGCGGCAATCTTTAGCGCCGCCCGCAGATTGGCGAGCCGTGCCGTCTGTTCCGGCCAGACCAGTGTCTCAAGCCATGCGACTTGCATATCGTCCGAAGCATCAATCGGGTTCAGGTCCAATCCCGCTCGCCAAACGACTTGCGGCAAGGCCGCCGGCAATGGCGTCGTCTCGCTGGCCAAGCATCGGAAGACAGGTGGCTCCGAGGCCATCGTGGGTGCGCGGATCGCCTTGCGTCCGTAGTCATAGCCATAGAGGTCGGGCATGAGGCAGAGCCCTGCGGAGGTCCCGACCTCGATGAGAGCCAGCGGCTGCGGCAAACGCGACAGGACGGGGAGCAGCGTGGCGCACCTTCCCGGCTCATTGGTCTGGGTCGAGCGCTCCAGCATGAGAGAGCGGACAGCGTGGAGATGCGCCAGGAGCGCCTGGCGAAATTCGGCCCACCCTGTCGGAGTGCCGAACAGGTGACGCACCGCGGCAAGCAGAAGGTTCGGTTGCCGCTTTAGGTCCGGGAGGGTCGACAGGAAGTCGAGCGTCTCCCAGTCCTCAGCGACCGCACGAGCCAACGCTTCGTAGAGCGGCGAGCGGCCGCGAGCTTCCGTATCGGCGAAGTGAACATATCGAGCTGAGATCTCGGCCAAGCCCTCCTTGTCCATATCTGCTGATCCTCGGTCCCGACGTCTCGTCACAGTACACCATCCACGGGTCTGATTGGAGCGAGGCACGGTGTTTCTACACAAGCTTGACCCCTGCGGACCTACCGCGGTCGCCTATCTAACCGTTGCGTGGTGCGCGGTCGCCGTCGGCGTCTACAGCTACCTCGACAAAGCTCGAGCTAGTCCGGGCCTTAACCTGCCTGAGGCGGACGCGGCGTTGAGGGTAGGAAAACACCACGAAATCGCCTATGTGAGCGGCACGTCTAAAACCGTTTGCAGCGGCAAAGCCACCAGGAATGCAAGATAACAACTACAACGGCGTCCGGATTTCGGTCGCCCCGATGATGGACTGGACCGACCGGCATTGCCGGTTCTTCCATCGCCAGCTGACGCGCCGTGCACTGCTCTATACCGAAATGGTGGTAGCGGATGCCGTCATCCATGGTGCGCGCGAAAGGCTGCTTGGCTTCGAGGACGCCGAACATCCGGTGGCGCTGCAGCTCGGCGGCTCCGATCCGCAGAAGCTGGCTGAGGCGGCGCGCATCGGCGAGGCATTCGGCTATGACGAGATCAATCTCAATGTCGGCTGCCCGTCGGACCGCGTCCAGTCGGGCACATTCGGCGCTTGCCTGATGAAGGTGCCTGACCTTGTCGCCGATTGCGTGGCGGCAATGAAGGGCGCGGTTAAAATCCCGGTTACTGTAAAATGCCGCATCGGTGTCGACGAGCAGGACCCCGAGCCTGCGCTCAACGCGCTGGCCGACGGCGTCTTCACGGCCGGCGCCGATGCGCTTTGGGTGCATGCGCGCAAAGCCTGGCTGGAGGGGTTGAGCCCGAAGGAAAATCGCGACATCCCGCCGCTCGACTATGACAGGGTCAATCGCCTGAAGGTCGGAAAATCCAACAAATTCATTGGCATCAACGGCGGCATTCAATCGCTCGACGAGGCTGCTCGGCACCTCGACCATGTCGATGGCGCGATGCTTGGCCGCGCCGCCTACCACACGCCGGGCATTCTGGCCGGCGTCGATGCTGCGTTTTATGGGGATGAACCCGGCGCTTTCGATTTTGCCTCGCTGATCGACACGATGGCGGAATACGCCGCGCGCCATATCGAGCAGGGTGGCCGGCTCGGTCACGTCACCCGCCACATGGTCGGGCTGTTCCACGGCCTGCCTGGCGCGCGCCGCTTCCGGCAGATTCTGTCGACCGACGCGACGAAATCCGGTGCGGGACCGGATGTGCTGAAGACAGCGTTCGCTGCCGTCGATTTCGACCGTGTTGAAAAGGCCGCTTAAGCGGTTTAGTCGCGCAAAATCATCCTGTCGCCGCGCACGTCGAACCCCGACAGCGAGCCAATAAAATTCATGCCGAGCAGGCTCTGGCTGAGCGCGCCCGGTGCGGCAACCATCACCTGCATGTTCTTGCGCACGATGCCGCCGATCGCCAGTTCGTCGGTTCGCACCGAAGCAGCGCGCGCCATGCCGTTGGCAGTCGAGACCGCGATGGTGAAGCTCAGTGCCGCCGGATTGAAGCCTGCCGCCTGCGCGTCTTCGGCGGTGAGCACCGTGCTGGTCGCGCCGGTATCGACCACGGTGCGGATGGGCGCGCCGTTGATCGTGATGCGGGCTTCGAAATGGCCGCTGTCGGCCTTGTCCAGGGTCACCGTGGCATGGCCGTCTTCGACGCCCAGCGCCAGCGGGCTGCCGGGAACGAGGCCCGCCGTCACCCGGCTGGCGAAATCCTGCAACTCGTAGCGATACTGGTAGCCGGCGACGAGCGCCAGCACGATCAGGGCCCAGGTGCCGAGATTGCGGGCCATGGCGCCGAGCGGCCTGCCGGATCGAATCAGGCCGGCGCTGACCAGCAAGCCGATCGCGCCCAGCCAGACCAGCCGGCTGAAATCGTAATTCTCGATGCCGAACGTGCTGCCGGCATCGTTGTTGATCATCAGCAGCACCAGCCCGACGCCGATTGCCGCCATCACGATCCAGAACAGTCGGTTCATGGGCTTTGCCGTTTCACGAGAGGACGTCGCGCTCGCGCGCCATGCGGCTGCGGCGTGTTTCCCGGCGCGGCCGACGCTCGACCGTCTCCAGCCGGGCCGGCAATTCGGCCATGACGCTGCGGCGGTTTTCCGGCGTCATGCCCATCCATGCGCCAATTTCATCGCGCGTGCGGCCGCAACCGAAGCAGAAGCCGGTTTTCATGTCGATCGAACAGACCAGGATGCACGGAGATTCGATGGCCGTCATGATGTTCTCTTGAGGATCCCGTTCGCGGAATCCCTTGTCCCGCTTCCACATGGTGCAACGGCAAAGCCAATGCAAGCCCTCCGGATTTCGCCGCCGGCAGCCGCTTTTGCGGCACGGCCCAGTGTTGCGGCTTGACGGTTGTGCCGGCCGGACAAGGCGGCTATGCCGCTTGGGAATCTTGGAGATGAGCACCGACGTCATGACCAGCGCACTGCCTTTCGACGATTTCCGCGATCTGCTGGCGAACCTGCCGCCGGCCGACGAGGCGGCCGAGGCGCGCGTGCGCACGCTGTTTGCCAGGGCCGACAAGCCGGCAGGTTCGCTCGGCCGCATCGAGGACATCGCGGCCTGGCTTGCCGCCTGGAGCGGCCGCGCGCCGCCGGCGGTGAACCGGCCCCTGGTGGCGATTTTCGCCGGCAACCATGGCGTCACCCGTCACGGCATTTCGCCGCGCGCCGTGGTGGCGACCGCCAACGCCGTCGAGCTTTGCGCTGCCGGCGGTGCTGCGATCAACCAGGTCTGCATCGCCAACGATCTCGGCCTCAAGGTGTTCGACCTGGCGCTGCACATTGCGACCGACGATATCACCGAGGACGCAGCCCTCGACGAGCGCGGCTGCGCCGCCACCATGGCCTTCGGAATGGAGGCGATTGCCGGCGGCGCCGATCTGATTTGCCTCGGCGATCTCGGCGTCGGCAATTCCACCGTTGCGGCCGCCTTGTGCGCGGCCTTGTTCGGCGGCAGCGGCGCCGACTGGGTCGGTCCGGGATCGGGTGCAGACGCGGCCATGCAGGCGCGCAAGGCTGACGTGGTCGACGCCGCCCTTGCCTTCCATGGTGCTGCTCTCAGGGATCCGCTGGAGGCACTGCGCCGGGTCGGTGGCCGCGAATTCGCTGCCATTGCCGGCGCCATCATCGCTGCGCGGATGCAGAAGATCCCGGTGCTGATCGACGGCTTTGCCGCGACCGCCAGCGCTGCTATCCTGCACGCCGCCAATCCCGCGGCACTCGACCATTGCTTGCTGGCCAGCCTGTCGCCGGAGCCCGGCCAAAGGCTTGCCGCCGAGCGGCTCGGCCTCAGGCCGCTGCTTGACCTCAGTGTCAGTCACGGCGAGGGGGTAGGGGCAGCCCTTGCCGCCGGCCTGGTCAAGGCCGCCGCGCTCACCAGTTCGGGCATGGCCGCCGCGGTCAAAGCCTAGAAACAGGCCGCTAGCGCCGCCGCGCCGCGACCGCCTTGGTCGGCAGCGCCGGCAATTCTTCCATCACCCGGCTCAGCGGGAAGATGGCGATCGCCTCGGTGCCTTCGCGCAATTTGGAAAGAAGTTCGAATTCGCCGCCATGCATGGCGAGCAGACCCTGCACGATCGGCAGCCCGAGCCCCGTGCCCTGTTCGGCGCTCTTGATGGCGATCGAGCCCTGACCGAAGGCGGACAGCACGATCGGGATTTCGTCCTCCGGAATGCCCGGCCCGTTGTCCTTGACCGAGATGTATTGGCCGCCGCCCGCCGTCCAGCCGACGCGCACACGAACTTCGCCGCCGGTGGCGGTGAATTTTATGGCGTTGGACAAAAGGTTGAGGATGATCTGCCGCACCGCGCGCTCGTCGGCGAACAGGCGCGGAAGCGCGCTTTCGAAATCCTGGACGATGCGAATGTCCTTGTTGCGCGCCTTCAACTCCATCATGTGGCAGCAATCCTCAGCGATGTTGAGCAGCATCACCGGCTCCTCGTTGAGCTGGTAGCGGCCGGCCTCGATGCGCGACAGGTCGAGGATTTCGTTGATCAGGTCGAGCAGGTGCTGGCCGGAATCGTGCACGTCGCGGGCGTAGTCGCGATAGGTGGGGTTGCTCATCGGCCCCAGCACCTCATTGGCCATCACTTCGGAAAAACCGAGAATGGCGTTGAGCGGTGTTCTCAGCTCATGGCTCATCGAGGCGAGAAAGCGCGACTTCGCCAGGTTGGCGTCTTCGGCCCGCCGACGGGCTTCGTCCGACATCGATTTTGCCGTCTCTACTTCGGCGAGCAACGCATCCTTTTCGGAGCGGAACGATAGAAGCATCAGCGACGATTGGTTGAGATGACGTGCGAAGTAGGCGAAGAACGGCAGAGCCGCGACCAGCAGTGCGGCCATCATCGTCTCGACCGACATCCACAGTTTTGATTCGGCATAGGCATAGACCGCCACCGGAATGACGAAGGTGGCGAGCAGCGCGCTGCGCAAGGACGACGCGGTAATGGCGGTCGCTGCCATCGCCAGCAGCAGCACCATCGCCTTGATCACCGGGAAATAATCGATCTGGCAGGAGGCGCAGCCGAGCCAGGCGAACCAGGCCCAGCCGAGGCCGCATAGCGAATGGCCGATCAGGAAATCCCGGCGTGCCCGAAAAGGGTCGAGTTCGGCGGCTTCGGTGCGCTCGACGCGCCGTGCCATGAAGGCGACGATCGAATAGCAGATCAGCGTGAACAGCGCCCAGATGCTGATCTGCTTGTCCATGCCCGCCAGAAGCCCGGTCGCCGCGATCGCCAGCACCAACAGCGGAATAACGGTCGCCCCCCCCACCATGGCGCGGGCATGTAGCTTCAGGAGCTCGCGATCGAAGTCGAGATTGCCGACCTGTTGCGAAAGACGGTCGCGCGTTCTGCGCACCGCGCGCGCGACATCGCTGTTGCGGTGCGGTTTCCTGCGGTCCACAATGAATTTATCCGCTGTGTTCGAGCGTAGCAGAGGCATGGAAACTTCAATTTATGCGCGCAGCGATCTCAATTCGTTAAGCTACGTTCGAATGATTAAGAGACTGTTTGCCATATGAGCCGTTCGTGGTCGCCAAGGCCGCGCCGGCGATACTATCCGCCGCAGCCGCGAAGCCTGTGGCGCAGATTGCTGGATTACGCGCTGACCGTTCTCGTGCTCGGCCTGCTGATCCTGCTCGCCGCGCGCCTCGACCGCTTCGAGACGCGCAAGGCGCAGGGCGCCGCGATCGTCAATGACGGCGATTCGCTGACCCTTGGCACTGAACGCATCCGCATGCGCGGCATCGATGCTCCGGAATACCAGCAGATCTGCCGCAAGGACGGCGCCGACTATGCCTGCGGCAGGCTGGCGCGGGAGGCGCTGGTGCGGCTGATATCAGGCAATCCGGTGACCTGCAGCGGCTGGCAGCGCGACCGTTACGGCCGCCTGCTCGGCGACTGCAAGGCCGGCGGCAAGCATTTGAACCGCGCCCAGGTCGAGGCCGGCTGGGCCATCGCCTATGACGACTACGAAACCGAGCAGGCCGTTGCCCGCGCCGGCAGGGCCGGCATCTGGGCCGGCACGTTCGACCAGCCGCAGGACTGGCGCGAAAGCCACCACGAAGGCCCGGTCGAAAGACGGCACGGCACGCTGGCTTCGCTCGGTGACGCCTTGCGCGAAATCTTTCGCTTCCGATGAGAAGCGCGCCGTGTCCTATAGTCTGTCAGCAAGATCGGGAGGATTGACATGAAACTGTTCGACGGTGGCCGTGCCCCCAATCCGCGGCGTGTCCGGGTCTTCCTCGCCGAGAAAGGCATCGAGGTGCCGCTGGTGCCGGTCGACATGGGCGCAATGGGTCACAAGCAGGAGCCGGTCAGGTCGCGCAACCCGCTGCAGCGGCTGCCGGTGCTTGAGCTCGACGACGGCACCATCCTCACCGAATCCGTCGCCATCTGCCGATATTTCGAGGAATTGCAGCCAGAGCCGGCGCTGTTCGGGCAAGGCGCGCTCGGCAAGGCAAAGGTCGAGATGTGGCAAAGGCGCATGGAGTTCAATCTGCTCAGCTGCGTCGCACAGGCCTTTCGCCACATCCATCCGGCGATGAAGGAATGGGAAATTCCGCAGATCCCCGAATGGGGCGAGGCCAACAAGGCGAAAGCGCTCGAATTCCTGCACCTGCTCGACGCCGAACTGGCGAAGCGGGAATTCGCCGCCGGCGATGTCTATTCGATCGCCGACATCACCGGGATGATCGCCATCGATTTCATGAAACCGGCGCGCATCAAGGTACCGGACGAGTGCGCCAACGTGCTGCGCTGGTACAGCGCCGTCTCGAGCCGGCCGAGCGCCTCCGCCTGAGATGGAGGCAGACCTCGAACGCCTGACGGCAAAGGTCCGCGCCTGCCGCATCTGCGTCGACAATCCGCTTGGCCGGCCGCTGCCGCATGAGCCGCGCCCGGTGCTGCTGCCGTCATCCCGCGCCCGCATCCTGCTCGCCGGCCAGGCGCCGGGCACCAAGGTGCATTTGTCCGGCATGCCGTTCACCGACGCGTCCGGCGACCGCTTGCGAAGTTGGTTGGGTGTCAGCGCGGAGGAATTCTACGATACGGAGAAATTCGCCATCGTGCCGATGGGCTTCTGTTTTCCCGGCCAGGACGCCAAGGGCAGCGACCTGCCGCCGCGCCGCGAATGCGCGCCGGCCTGGCGCGCGCCGCTGATGGCGTTGATGCCGCAGATCGATCTGGTTCTGACCATCGGCTCCTACGCGCAATCCTGGCATATGGGTGAAGCAAGGCGGCCTTCGCTGACCGAAACCGTGAGGGACTGGCGCGCCATCTGGAATACGCCGGCCAGCCCGAAAGTGCTGCCGCTGCCGCATCCATCCTGGCGCAACTCCGGCTGGCTGAAGCAGAATCCATGGTTTGAAATGGATTTGCTGCCCTTCCTGAGATCGGAAATCCGCTATCGCATTGCTTAAGCTTTAAGCAAGATATCACTCGCTTTTATGCCATTCGGCAGAATTTCTTTCTTGTGAAAGGCCGAAATAAGAGGGAGTATAGCCAATCTATTCCCAAAGCGCGTCGCGCCCCAGGGAACGCGGCCTGCACCAGGGAGCATCTCAATGGATCGCCTCGACAGAAAAATTCTCCGCCTCCTGCAGGAGGACGCGACGCTCGCGGTTGCCGATGTCGCCAAGAAGGTCGGCCTGTCGACGACGCCGTGCTGGCGCCGCATCCAGAAGCTCGAGGAAGAGGGCGTCATCAAGCGGCGCGTCGCCATTCTCGACCACGAAAAGGTCAATGTGCGCGTCACCGTCTTCGTGTCGATCCGCACCAATTCGCACAGCCATGAATGGCTGCGACGCTTCTCCGAAGTCATCCAGGAATTTCCCGAAGTGGTCGAATTCTACCGCATGAGCGGCGACGTCGATTATCTCCTGCGCGTGGTTGTGCCCGACATCGCCGCCTATGATGCCTTCTACAAGCGGCTGATCGCCAAGATCGAGATCCGTGACGTGTCGTCGTCCTTCGCCATGGAGCAGATCAAGTACACGACCGAAATGCCCCTCGACTACATGGTGCTGGACAAGGAATCCGGGGCCAACGCGGCTTAAGGCTAAACCCGCTAGTTCTTCTTTTTGTTGAGAAAAGTCCAGGGCGAGTTGACCGGCAGCGTGATCGTATCCGGCACGTTGTCGACAGCCACCACATCGGCTTTGCGCACGGTGTAACCCGACTGGATGATGCTGACGCCGTCGAGAATGAACAGCTGGCTCTTCTCCATGCCGGGCTGCAAAGCGCCGGTGACGGCAACCGACTCATAGGCCTTCGACATCTTGTAGGGATGGGCCGGCGTGACCAGCACGATCTGGTTCGGCGGCGGCGTTGGCATGTGGCTGCAGGCGCCTGTCCACGGCACCAGCAGGAACTGATAGACGAGGTCGCCATCGCGGTCGACAGGCAATGCATAGCCGGCTAATTGAACGGTCTTGTCCTGGAGGTTGAGCGACAGCGTCTCGCCATGATCGGGCAGTTTTGCCGCGATCATCGGCAGGCCGGCATCTTCAGCCACTGCTTGTGTCGCCGGGCGCAGATCCTTCCAGAAGATGTGCGCGGTCTGTGCCGAGGCATCAAGGGTAGGGGATGCCAGCAACGCGGCTGCAAGCGCCATGGTCGGTTTGAGATGTCTGCTCATCGGCCGCTTCCTTTGTGTTGGGAGTAAAGACGCCGTGGCCGATTGCGTCAACGCTCGAGCCGCATCACATGTCTGCGAGAGCCGGCCATGCCGATCTCGTGGAACCCGCGAGCGGCGAACATGTCGCAAAAACCCATGAAGGTATAGCTCGGCGATGCCTGGTCGACCGGATAGCCCTCGACGGTGCGCGCACCCTTGGCAAAGGCATGGTCGACGGCAGCGTCGAGCAGGGCAGCCGCCAGCCCGCCGCCGCGCAGCGCTCTCGGCACATAGAAGCAGACGATCGACCAGATATCCGTCTCGGCATCGTCCTGTTGCGGCGACAGCTTGCCGTAGGTCTGGCGCGGCGCGACCGAGCACCAGCCGACGGTCTTGCCATCGAGCTCGGCCAGAATACCGACCGGCGTGCCGGCCTCGATAGATGCCATCATCATGCGTTTCTTCTCATCGTTCTCGACATGCTCGCGGCTGGAATGGCGCCAGGCCATGCACCAGCAATATTTGGGTCCGCCCAGCGCCTCGAACAGGTTTTCGAAATCGGCGCGGGTTTTCCGCGTCACCTCAGTGAACCGGAGTTTGCCCAGGTCAGGCTTTTCTGGCGGCGATCCGCTCGAGCGTCTTGGCATTGGTCAGCTCCCTGACTGCGTCCTTGCCATTCCAGCGTGCCGTCTTGTCCGTCGACTGCGCCAGGCGTTCGGCCACGGCAAGGGCAGCGCCGTGCATCTCCACCGATCGCTTGCCGATCGAACGAAGCGCCCAGTTTACAGCCTTCTTCACGAAATTGCGGCTGTCGGTGGCATGCGCTTCAATGATCGGCAGGAAGCCGAGGAACGTCGCTGCTGGCTCTTGCTTCCGGTGCACGACAGACCAGGCCATCATGGCAAAAGCCGTGCGTCGAACGAATTCCCGCTCGTCCGCCGCGAACTCCTCGATCAGTTCCTTCCAAGCGTCCGTGTCGACGAAGAGATCGGAGACGCCGTCAACGATATCCCAGGAATCGAAGGACGCCGCCCATTGCCTTGCATCCGCAGCGGAAAACCGCTTCGGGTCGGCCGTGACGGAGGCGATGAACTGCGCCTCCATGATGCCGGTCTGCCAAAGCTCGAAGGCGCGTTCGTGGTTGCGCTTGATCTTTTTGGCAATCTGCCGCTGCATGCCATGCGAAATGCCGAGCGCCCGTTCGATCTTGATGCCATAGCGCAGCATGCCGCGGCGATTGTCCTCCGAGCCGATCGACCGCAAATGCGCGACGATCTCGTCGGCGCTGGATTGGGGCGAAAGGTCGACCATCCCGCCTATTTTTCCAGGCGTGCCAGCAGCGAAGACGTATCCCAGCGCTTGCCGCCCATCGCCTGCACATCCTTGTAGAACTGGTCGACAAGCGCCGTCACCGGCAGTTTGGCGCCATTGCGGTCGGCTTCGTCGAGGCAGATGCCGAGGTCCTTGCGCATCCAGTCGACGGCAAAGCCGAAATCATATTTGCCGGCATTCATCGTCTTGTGGCGGTTCTCCATCTGCCAGGAACCGGCAGCACCCTTGGAGAGCACCTCGATCACCTTCTCGATGTCGAGCCCGGCCTTCTTGCCGAAATGAATGCCTTCGGACAGGCCCTGAACCAGCCCGGCGATGCAGATCTGGTTGATCATCTTGGTGAGCTGGCCGGCGCCCGACGACCCCATCAGCCCGACCATGCGGGCAAAAGCGTCGATGACCGGTTTGGCCTTGTCGTAGGCGTCCTGCTCACCGCCGACCATGACGGTCAGCACGCCGTTTTCCGCGCCCGCCTGGCCGCCGGAAACCGGCGCGTCGAGGAAGGAAAAGCCGGCCTTTTTCGCGGCGTCGGCCAGTTCTCGCGCCACCTCTGCAGATGCGGTGGTGTTGTCGATGAACACCGAACCTTTCTTCATCGCGGCGAAGGCGCCGTTGGCTCCGGTCGTCACCGAGCGCAGATCGTCGTCATTGCCGACGCAGGAGAAGACGAAATCCTGGCCCTCGGCTGCCTCGGCCGGCGTCAGGGCAAGCTTGCCGCCATGCTGGGCCACCCATTGCTCGGCCTTCGCCGCGGTGCGGTTGTAGACGGTGACCTCGTGGCCGCCTTTGTTCCTGAGGTGCCCGGCCATGGGATACCCCATCACGCCAAGACCGAGAAATGCCACAGATGCCATAGGTTTGCCCTTCAGATGGAAACGGAATTGTTGGGAAAGCTCTCTAGGCCCTGCACTCAATTCGTCAAGACGCGCGTGGGCCGATCGACTGGCACAGGCACATGGAACCAGTCAACGCTTCAGATGTATGGTGATCCGGCGTTCGATCCATTCAACGCCATGGCGCAAGATCTCGACCATCACCAGATAGACGAGGGCGACCCAGATATAGGCCTGGATGTCGAACGAATTGGCAAAGGCAAGCTTGGCCTGACCCATCAAATCGTAGACGGTGATGATGGCGACGATGGCCGAGGCCTTGACCATCAGGATCAACTCATTGCCATAGGGACGCAAGGCGACGATCAGCGCTTGCGGCAGGATGATCTTGCGGAGCGTCTGCAGCTTGTGCAGCCCAAGCGAAGCAGCACCCTCCCACTGGCCTCTTGGCACGCTTTCGATGGCGCCGCGCAGGATCTCGGCCTGATAGGCGGCGGTGTTGAGTGCGAAGGCAAACACACCGCAATTGAAAGCGTCCTTGAAAAAATCCCAGAGGCCGACCGTTTGAAGCTCAGCCCTGAACGATCCCAGTCCGTAGTAGACCAGATAGGTCTGGACCAGCAGCGGCGTGCCGCGGAAGAAATAGACATAGCAATAGGCGAGGCCGGACAGGAGCCGGTTGGCGGACATGCGCCCATAAGCGACCGGCACCGACAGGATCGCTCCGAGCACCATCGATATGCAGACCAGTAACAGCGTGGTTTGCAGGCCCTTCAGATAGGCCGGGGCATATTTGGCGAAGAAATCGGCGTTCCAGGCAAAGATCAGATAACTGACGATGCCAAGGCCGAACAGGATCCAGAAACCGACCATCGCATAGCCGATGACACGGCTGCGCGGCCAGCCGCGCGCCCGGGGTGGCGGTCGTTCGACCAAGGCGGCTGTGACGCTCATCGTTGCGCCTCCCGCCGGCCGAGCGAGCGCAGGATCGCGCTGGTGGCAAAAGATGAAACGACGGCCAGACCAAGGAACACCATGGCCGCAACGCCATAAAACAGGAAAGCGTGCTTGGTAACGCGGGCAGCCGTGTAGGCATTGCGCAGCGTCTCGGCGAGGCCGACGACCGATACGAGCGACGTATCCTTGAGCAGGCTAAGCCAGCAGTTCTCAAGTCCGGGAAACGCGATGCGAAGGAGTTGCGGCAAGATCACCTTGCGCATGGTCAGCCAGTTCGACAGGCCGATGGCATAGCCGCCCTCATACTGACCTTTCGGTATGGCTCGAAAGGCTGAAAGAAACACCTCGCTGGCATAGGATGAAAAGATCAGCGACAGCACGATCATGCCGGCGACGAAGCTGTTGACGTCGATGGTCGCGTCTGGTCGGAAATATCGCACGAGGTGCTGCAACAGGATTGGTACGCCGAAGAAAAACAGAAACAGCGTCACCAGTTCCGGCAAGCCGCGGAAGACGGTGGTGTAGATGTTGGCTGCCAGCCGCAGCGACGGTTCTTCGGATTGTTTGGCCCAGGCGACGAAAAAGCCGATCGTCAGGCCGATGGGCAGTGTCGCCAGCGCAAGCGCGATGGTGACCAGTGCGCCATAGGCAATATCGTCAATCCAGCCATCGGGTCCCCAAGTGAGAAGTATCCATATGTTCTGGCTTGGCATTGACGGATCTTGTCTCCACTTCTGTCAGGCCAAGGCGGCAGGAGAAATTTCCCCTGCCGCCTTGTTTCAGATAATCAGGACTCGGCGCCGAAGACGTCGAACTTGAAGTACTTGTCGTTGATTTCCTTGTACTTTCCGTTGGCGCGGATGGCGTCGATGGCGCTGTTCAACTTGTTGACCAGATCCGTCTCGCCCTTGCGCACGGCGATGCCGGCGCCCGGCCCAAAGATCTCGACTGGCTGCGGCGAGGGCTGGCCGAGAATCTTGCAGCAGGCGCCATCAGGCGAATCCAGGAATTGCTGCAATACGACGATGTCATCCTCGATCGCGTCGAGACGGCCATTGGCGAGATCGGCCTGCTCTTCGGGGCTGCTCGGATAACCCTTGATGGTGCTGTCCGTATAAGTCTTCGAGGCATAGTTGAAATGCGTCGTCGTCGTTGCCACGCCGATGGTCTTGCCGGCCAAATCTTCCTTGGTCACGCCCTTGAGGGTCGAGTCCTTCGGCACGGCGATCGCCGAGGGGGTGTTGTAGTATTTGTGGGTGAAGTCGACCTTTTCCAGACGCTCCGGCGTGATCGACATCGAGGCCACGATGGCGTCGAACTTGCCGGCCTGCAGCGCCGGGATGATGCCGTCCCAATCCTGGGCGACGAAGGTGCACTTGACCTTCATCTCGTCGCAGAGCGCCTTGGCGATGTCGATGTCGAAGCCGACGAGCTGGCCATCGGAGGTCAAATTGTTGAAGGGTGGGTAGGCGCCTTCGGTGCCGATCCTCAGGGTTTCCTGAGCCTGGGCGACGCCGAGCGTCAGCAGCGCAGCCGATGCGGCGAGCGCGATACGCAGTGCAATACGCATGATAGTCCTCTCTTTATTGCTCCCGGCCGTCGTTCCGGAACGGCTCTGTGGGGCGGTGCTTTTGACCGCCCGCTGGCGGGATACTCCCACTGTTTTCGGGAGAAAAGCAACTGTAAAACCGTTGCTTGCGGGATTTGCGCGTCCAGCCAATGCTGACGCCGGGTCAGACAATGAAACAGCTGAAGAGAGCGGCTGAACCGGGCTCGGGCAGGGGCCTCAGGGTTTGAGACCAGTGGCGCGCTCGATGAAGTCGGCTATCGATCCGGTGTCGTCGAGGTCGAACACCGGCAGGCTTTCGCCGGTGACCGCGAAGTCGGCGGCGATCGCCACGATATGCGCGTCATTTGCCGAGAGCGGCGAGCGATCCTTGGCCTCCAGTCGCCTGGTCTCGATCTTTTTGTGCGCCTCGCGCTTGTAGCCTTCGACCAGCACGATGTCGCACGGTGCCAGCCGCGACAGGATCGTCTCCAGCGTCGGCTCGTCCTCGCCGCGCAATTCGTGCATCAGCGCCCAGCGTGTGCCCGACACCACCGCGACCTCGGTGGCGCCCGCCTGGCGGTGACGGAAGGAGTCGGCTCCCGGCTTGTCGATGTCGAACTCATGATGGGCGTGTTTGACCGTCGACACCGTCCAGCCGCGCAGGACGAGCTCGGTGACCAGCTTCTCGGTCAGTGTGGTCTTGCCGGAATTCTTCCAGCCAGTGACGCCGAAGAT
Source organism: Mesorhizobium sp. CNPSo 4688 (assembly GCF_057784295.1). Lineage (NCBI taxonomy): Bacteria > Pseudomonadati > Pseudomonadota > Alphaproteobacteria > Hyphomicrobiales > Phyllobacteriaceae > Mesorhizobium > Mesorhizobium sp. CNPSo 4688. The sequence continues at coordinate 161,112 of NZ_JBWLUY010000001.1, read as the reverse complement.
GTTCATGGCGCGATGCTCTGCAACAGACGCTCGGCCACCGCAAGGTCGTCTGGCGTGTTGATGTTGAAGAACGGGTCGATCTCACTGCCGCCAAGAGCGAACAAGGGGAACTCCACCTCGACAAAATCATGGTGCTCGACGAAGGCCGAGACGCGCCTGTTGTCCTCGTCGACCAGGAAATAGCGCAAGGCCTGACGCAGCCCGAGCGGCCATAGCGCGAAGGTCGGATGCCGCCTGCCGCTGGAACTGGCGACAGCGATCGAGCCTGGCCGACCGGCTGCGGCGGAGGCCAGCGTTGCGACCAGATCGGCCGGCAGGAACGGCGTGTCGCCGGCGGCGGTCACCAAGGATTTGCAGGCGGTGTTTGCCGCCGCCCATTCGAGGCCGGTGAGGATCCCGGCCAGGGGTCCGGCATGGCCTTCGACCGTATCGGCGAGAACCGAAAGTCCGGACGCCGCAAAACGTGCCGGATCGCCATTGGCGCTCAGCACCAGCGATCCGACCTGTGGCGCCAAACGGGTAACGACATGGTCGAGCAGCGGCCGCCCGCCAAGGGCGAGCAAGGTCTTGTCGCCGCCGCCCATGCGCCGCGACAGGCCTCCGGCCAGGATGATCCCTGCAATGTCTCGGCTCATGGCTCTATATGCCGTCCGGCGCCATGTCGGGTCCAGCGCTTTCGGCCGCGGGCTTCTGCCGGCCGACGACCCGCTCGCGATAGAGCGCGTAGAGGCCGGAGCCGATGATGATGGCGGAGCCGGCGATCATCGGCAGGTCTGGGACATCGCCGAAGATGCTGAGGCCAAGCAGCATCGACCATAACAGCGCGGTGTATCGGAACGGCGCGATGAAGGAGATGTCGCCGGCCCGCATCGCCATGATGATGAACTGGTAGCCGATCAGCACCAGCACAGCCGCCAGCGCCAGCAGCCCGGTTCCCTTGCCCGACATCGGCGTCCAGCCGCCCATCGGCGACAGCAGGACGGCGCCGACAATGGTCATGGCGATCGCGGTTGCTGTCGACACCAGCAATGTCGGAATAGCCTGCGGGATACGTTTGGTGGCGAGATCACGCACCGCGCAACAGGCGACGCAGACGAGTGCGTATAGCGAATAGACGCTGAATCCTTCAAAACCTGGCCGCACGATGATCAGCACGCCGCCGAAACCGACGGCGATCGCCAGCCAACGCCGCCAGCCGACGCCTTCGCCAAACACAAGGGCCGCGCCCATCGTCACCGCCAGCGGCAGTGCCTGCAGCACCGCCGACACATTGGCGATCGGCAAATGCGCAAGCGCAACGAGGAAGGCGACGGTAGCGCCGGCCTCGCCGACGACGCGCAACGCCACCAGCGGCTGTAGCATCGAGCCCGGACGTGCGAGCGCGCCTTGCTGCCAGGCGAGCAGGCCGACGAGCACCGACGCAAAGGCGCCTCGCACCAGCATGACCTGCGCCATGTTCATCGATTCCGACGAGAACTTGGTGATGGCGTCATTGAGGGTGAAGCCGATCATGGCCACCATCATGAACAGCGCACCGCGAAGATTTGGGGAAAGAGGCAAGGGCGTTACCGGTTTTGCACTAAATCAAGCCTGTAGCAGTCGGCGGCAAGACAGCAACGTCAAAGAAATAGTCCAAGGACTTTCACCCGTGGCCTGTAAAATCCCAGCGAGGGCCGATCAGATGATCGGGAGCCTCATTTCGGCGTCAGCACCTCGGTGCCGCTGCCGTTCTTGCCGGCGATCGTCCACAGGCCGTGCAGCGAGCCATCATCCTCCACCTTGTAGACGACGAGGCCGATCTCTTCGCCCATGACATAGCCCGCGGAGAAGGCATTGTCGTTGCGCATGCAGATGCCGTCCGAGGACGAGCCGCCGGTTTCCCAGTGGATGGTGCAGGTGGTCTCGCTGGTCAGCGTGATGGTTGCTTCGCCGCCATATTTCGAGCCGTCGAAATTGGTGCCGGCGACGGTGTACTTGCCGCCGATCGATTGTGCTGCTGCCGGCGCGGCTGCAAGCCCAACCACTGCAAGTGAAAGTAAGAGTTTGCGCATGTCGTATTCCCCCAGTGACCAAAGAACCGCTACAGGGCGGAAGCTAGGCCTGATCGCGCTTGCGGTAAATCCGCCGGCCGTTTTGCGCAGAAGACTTTTCTGGGATGTGTCCGAAAATGCTCAACGGGCTTTGAGGCTGCCGGCGATGGCGCCGACCAGCGGGTCGTATTTCGCTTTCACCGCCGGCGGATAGTCGATCCATATGGTGTGAATGACGCCGTCCTTGCCGAACAGGCGCCGCTCGTAAAAGATCTTTCCATCCTTGAGCCCCGACAGCACCGCCCAGTTCTTGCCGGTCTTGCTGTAGGTAATCTCGTAGCCCGCCTCCTTGCTTGCTTTCTCATCAGTGACAAAGCTTTTGGGCGTGTCATTACTGACGTTGAGGATGCCAGAACAGATCAGGCTGGCGCCGTCGGCGCTGAGCCATTGCTGTCCGTCACCATTGTCCGGCTCGGGCTGGCGGTCTGTGAAGATTTCGTCGGGAAAGGTGCAGACGGTGCCGAAGCGCGCATTGGTGTAGGTGAACGGCGCGGCAGCGGCGCTGCTTGCCGCGATCAATGCTGCCGACACCAAACCTGAGAAAAAACGCTTCATGCCATGCCTCCGATCAAAAAGTGGAGTCATCCATTGCACGAGAACGCGGAAAAATCAGCCGCCGGTGACGCTCATATGCCTCGATACCGAGGGGCGGCTGGTGCGGCGGTCGATGATGAAATCATGACCCTTGGGCTTGCGGCCGATCGCTTCGTCGATTGCGGTGGCGACCAGTTCGTTGCCTTCGGACGCACGCAACGGCGCGCGCAGGTCGGCTGCATCCTCCTGGCCCAGGCACATATAGAGCGTGCCGGTGCAGGTCAGCCGCACCCGGTTGCAGCTTTCGCAGAAATTATGCGTCATCGGCGTGATGAAGCCGAGCCGGCCGCCGGTCTCGGCGACATGGACATAGCGGGCCGGGCCGCCGGTCTTGTAGGGGATGTCGCTCAGCGTGAACTGCCGCTCCAGCGAGGCGCGCAGCAGCGACAGCGGCAGATACTGGTCGGTGCGGTCGGCGTCGATCTCGCCCATCGGCATGGTTTCGATGACGGTGAGGTCCATGCCGCGGCCATGCGCCCACCGCAGCATCTCAGGAATCTCGGCGTCGTTGAAATCCTTCAGCGCCACCGCGTTGAGCTTGACCTTCAGACCCGCCGCCTGCGCGGCGTCGATGCCTTGCATGACCTTGTCGAGATGGCCCCAGCGGGTGATGGCCTGGAACTTGTCGGCGTCGAGTGTGTCCAGCGAGACATTGATGCGCTCGACGCCGCAATCGGCGAGCTCGGCGGCAAAGCGCGACAGCTGCGAACCATTGGTGGTCAGCGTCAGTTCTTCCAGCGCGCCGCTCTTCAAATGCCGCGACTGCTGGCGCACCAGATGCATGATGTTCTTGCGCACCAACGGTTCGCCGCCGGTGAGGCGCAGTTTGCGCACACCCTTTTCGATGAAGACGGTGCAGAGCCGGTCAAGTTCCTCGAGCGACAGCAGGTCCTTCTTGGGGAGGAAAGCCATGTCCTCGGCCATGCAATAGGTGCAGCGGAAATCGCAGCGGTCGGTGACCGACACGCGCAAGTAGCTGATCGTGCGACCGAAAGGATCGATCATGTCCATGCGTCAAGCGTTTCCAATGGCTGCTAGTGGCGCCGTTATATACAGCTATGTGATACGATCCAACCCGCCATTCAAGATAGCCGTTCTTGATCTTTGGTAACATTCCCTGGCCGACATCCGATGTCGGCAGGGTCTAAATGACCTTTTCCGGCTGAGCGAAGCAGCGTAGGGAAGGGTGGATGATGCAGGGTGGACGACAATGACGGCGCCGAAGGAACTCAGGGTCTCGAAGGACAGAAAACTGCTGTCCGTCACCTTTCCCGATCACCAACCGTTCGAACTGCCGGCCGAGTTGCTGCGCGTCGCCTCGCCCTCGGCCGAAGTGCAGGGCCATTCGCCGGACCAGCGGGTGACGGTGCCCGGCAAGCGCAACGTCGCCATCCTCAAGATCGAGCCGGTCGGCAATTATGCCGTGCGCATCACCTTCGACGATTTCCACGACACCGGGATCTTCACCTGGAACTACCTGCACACGCTCGGCCATGAGAAGGAGGCGCGCTGGAACGCATATCTCGCGGAGCTCCAGGAGAAGGGGCTGAGCCGCGACCGCTAGGTCGTCCTGTCCGCATCTTTCGGCTTGGCCAGGGCCGCCAGGATCTCGCTGGTGTCGTAGTAGAAGGGTGTGCCTTCAATCAGCCGACCATCCCTGAAGCGCAGGACTTCGGCAAACGGCTGCCTGATCGTCACGCCATTGGCTCGCGCCGTCAGCGAAAGCGTGCAGCTCATGAAGACAATGTCATCGTTTTGCGCTGCCTGAAGGTTCTCCACCGCCACATTGCTCCAGCTTTCCTGCATCTTGTGGAAAAGGGCTGCGATGCCTTCAAGGCCGTTCCAGTCGCCAGCATAGGGGAGTGAGTTCGGTTCATGCACGACGACATCCCTGTGGAAGGCGCTGGTCAGCATCTCGATGTTGCCCGACCCCGATTGCAGGAATCGCATTTCGACGTCGAACATGTTTTCGAGAAGTTCCATGGCGGTGCTTCGGAGTTTGAGTGCTTTGTCCATTTCGATCTCCGTGTCCGTTTTGTACGGTCAACACGGTTTGCGCCTGAAATCATTGCGTCGACACCCGTTTCCGGATTGTCACGCTGTGGCACGTCGCAAGGACGTCATAGAATTGGGGTAACGCCGACAACGTTTCGGAGACGGGAAAATGTCTGACATCACCACGGTCGAACAGCTCGAAGCGCTCTATGGCCTGCCCGGCGAAGCGTCGACGGTCAAGGAACTCGATCATGTCATCCCCGAATATGCCGCCTTCATCGAGGCCTCGCCCTTCGTCGCTTTGGCAACCAGCGGGCCGGAAGGGCTGGACTGCTCGCCGCGTGGCGATCTCGCCGGCTTCGTGCGCATCCATGATCCGAAGACCCTGATGATGCCGGACCGGCGCGGCAATAACCGCGCCGATTCGCTGAAGAACATCATCCGGGATCCGCGCGTCGGGCTGCTGTTCCTGGTGCCGGGCTCGGGCACGACTTTGCGTGTCAATGGCCGCGCCCGCATCACCACTGACGCCGCGCTTTGCGCCTCCTTCACCGTCGAAGGCAAGTCGGCGCGCTCAGTCACCGTGGTCGACGTCGATTCGGTCTATTTCCAGTGCGCCCGCGCCATCGTCCGCTCCGAGCTGTGGAACCCGGCGAAACACGTCGATCCGAAATCACTGCCGACGCCGGGAAAAATACTGGAAGTCACCAGCCGCAAAAATATCGACGCGGAAACCTACGACAAGGAATGGCCGGAGCGGGCGAAGAAGACGATGTGGTGAGTTGGTCGCTTCTAGAGGCGGAGGCCGAGCTGCGCCGCTATCCCCAACTTGACGAACCGTACCGTCGCCAGTTGCGCGATGCCAATTGAACCGACCTCGATCAAGGGCAAATCAGCGAGCATGAACGGGACCGCCACCCCGAAAAGGTAGCGGTCCTTGTTCTCATGGCCGCGACAATCGGGGATAGGTCTGGTCGACGGCGCCCTTCCTGCAGGAGGGAAACCCTATGGCCGTGAAGAATCTGGGTCCAATGTCGCAACGTCTCCTACCCATCCTTTGCTTGCCTGCGCAATATCAAGCGTAATCCTGTGCGGCGGCGGCCCGCACAGAGGCACAACGATGCCAAGCAAAGCCGCGGAAAAATTGCGCAGGGTAGGTCGGCCCCTCAGACGACACGCAAGAGCATGATCTTTCCCGGAGATCATGCCCTGACTGCTCAGATATCCTTCAGCACATCGTAGATCTTGCGCATCTGTTCGCCGATCATGTCGCATTGTTCCGGTGTCGACTGGCTCATCGCCTTCTCGATCAGCGCCATATGCACCTTAAGCGCTTTCATAAGCAGCTCCGTGCCGGCCTCGGTAAGCGTCAGCCGCAGCACGCGCTTGTCCTTCTCGTCGCCTTCACGGACGAGCAGGCCGCGCGCCTCGAGTTGCGGCAACAGCATGGTGATGTTGGAGCGGCCGACCAGCAGTTTGCGGGCGAGATCGTGCTGCGACATGCCGGGATGGCGATAGAGGTTCATCAGCACGTCGAGTTGCGCCGGCTTCAGGTCCAGCGGCGCCAGCTTCACCGCCAGCGTACGCTCAAGCACATGGCAGGCGCGCGCCACCGCGACCCAGTTGCGAAAGCGCGGGTTGTCCCAGGGCAGCTCTTGTTTAATGTTCATGTTTGAACTATTATGTTCATGCTTGAACGGAATGGATGGATCGCCACTATGGCATCATTTGGACTGAAGGTCATCCGGGGCGTGTTCGGCGCCGCCGAGCATGTGGCGCCGCGCCTGAGCGGCCGCGCCGCCTTTGAACTGTTCTGCCGCACGCCGAGCGTGAAGGCGCTGAGCGACGGCGAACGGCGCGCGGTCGACCGCGCCGCCGGCTTCATGGCCGAGGCGCGTCATCACCGGCTGAAGACCAAGAACGGCTGCGTCATGGTGCACGAATTCCGGCCGGAGCCGGGCAGGGCGTCCGCCGGCACTGTGCTGGTCATCCATGGCTGGCGCTCGCGCACCGAATATATGCGTGCGCTGATCGAAGGGTTTCGCAATGCCGGCTACCGGGTCGCGTCGCTCGACCTGCCGGGCCACGGCCAGTCGCTGGGCCGTCGTCTCAACATGGTCAATGCGGTCGAGGCAACCAGGGTGGCGGCTGACTGGTTCGGACCGTTCAAGGCGATCATCGGCCATTCGTTCGGCGGCGCCGTTGCCGCCAACGCCATTGCCGGTTCCATCAAAGGGATCCAGCCGGTGGCGGCCGAACAGCTGGTGCTGATCGCAGCACCGAGTTCCCTGCCGGCGATCTTTGCCGACTTCAGCCGCATGCTCAATGTCGGCCCGCGTTCGCAGGTTTCCATGGCCGATCAGGTGAAACGACTGTCGGGCCGGCCGCTCAACGAATTCACCGGCGACCGCCAACTGGCCGAAGCGCCGGTGCCAACGCTGGTCATCCACGCGCCGGATGACCGCGAGGTTCCTGCCGACCATGCCAGGCGCTACGCCGGCGCCGGCAGTCATGTGCGGCTGCACTGGGCCGACGGGCTCGGCCACCGCCGCATTCTTGCCGACAAGGGCGTTGTCGCGCGCGCAGTCGGCTTTGTGACCGGTCACCAGGACGCAGTATCGTTGCACTGACCTGACTGGTTATTTCTTCTTGCCGCCCGGTTCGACCGGCAGCCCGGCCGCCTTCCAGGCGGTGTAGCCGCCGAGTATGTGCTTGACCGGCGACAGCCCCATGTCCTGCGCCGTCTTGGTGGCCAGCGCCGAGCGCCAGCCGCCGGCGCAAAAGAAGACAAAGCTCTTGCCCGAGGCGAAGAACGGCTTGTGGTAGGGGCTTTCGGGATCGATCCAGAATTCCAGCATGCCGCGAGTGACATGCTTGGCGCCGGGGATCTGGCCGTCCCGTTCCACCTCCCTGGGGTCGCGCAGGTCGACGAAGATAGTGTCCTCGTCGTCGAGTAGCCCGGCAGCTTCCTCAGGCGACACCACCTCGATCTCGGCATTGGCCTCGTCGAGCAGCTCGCGATAGCCTTTTTTCATGGACAATCCCTCCCGGCCGCGTGTTGTCGCCGCTGACCGGATTTCCAGCACAATGCCAGCTTTTTGTCACGCCGTTCCGGCAAGCCCCTGCCACGCCGCCATTGCTCCGGCCACGGTAGCCATCAGCGCGTCGCACGAGGCGCCGTCGCGCGCCTGGATCGACATGCCATGCTGCACCGTCGCATAGAAGGTCGCAGCCGCGTCGCTGTCGAAGCCCTTCGGCAATTCGCCTTCCGCCACGCCGCGTTCCAGTCGTCTCAGCAAGAGGGTATGGTTTTCGGCGCGCCGGCGGCGCAGATCATCGCAGATCGCGCCGCTGCTTGAGTCCTTGTGCAACGCGCCAAGCGCGATCAGACAGCCCTGCGGTCGGTCGTTCTGCGAATAGGCCCTGGCTGTCTGGCGCAGGAAGTTCTCGATCGCCTGGCATGCCGTCGGTGCTTCGTCCAGCGCGGTCCAGATCTCGGTGCCTTCGGTGCGGGTGTAATAGTCGGTCGCTTCGAGAAACAGCGCCTCCTTGCTGCCGAAGGCGGCATAGAGGCTGGGTGAGCTGATCCCCATCGCCGCGGTCAGGTCAGCCATCGAGGTGCCTTCATAGCCTTTGGCCCAGAACAGCTCCATCGCCTGCCGCAAGGCGGCGGTTCGATCGAAGGTGCGGGGACGGCCTCTTTCCGGCATGGCTCTCATTTCTGTGTTGATCGATACATAATTCAGTTGACCTGCGCGAGCAAGGCTGCCAGACATTTATGTATCGATCGTTACATAAAGGAGAATAGCATGTCAGCGAACGGATTGAACGGCAAGGCAGCACTCGTCACCGGCGGCAGCCGCGGCATAGGTGCTGCGATTGCCAAGCGGCTTGCGGCCGATGGCGCCGATGTCGCCATCACCTATGTCAACAGCGAGGCGCCAGCGCACGCGGTCGTTGCCGAGATCGTCGCGGCAGGCGGCCGCGCCATCGCCATCCAGGCCGACAATCGCGACGCCGCGGCAATCGAAGGTTCGGTCTCCGAGGCGGTGAATGCCTTCGGCCGGCTCGACATCCTGGTCAACAGCGCCGGCATCTGGCGCGCTGCGCCCATCGAGCAAATGTCGTTGGCCGACTTCGATGAAACCATGGAGGTTAATCTCAGAGCCCCGTTCGTCGCCTCGAAAGCGGCTGCGGCTCACATGGGCGAGGGCGGCCGCATCATTTCGATCGGCAGCAATCTGGCGGAGCGCGTTACCGATACCAGCCTCAGCGCCTATTCCACCAGCAAGGCGGCTCTGGTCGGCCTGACCAAGGCGCTGGCGCGCGACCTCGGTTCGCGCGGCATCACCGCCAATGTCGTTCACCCCGGTTCGACCGACACCGACATGAACCCGGCCGAAGGCCCGCATGCCGAACACCAGCGGCAGAAGATGGCGACGCCCCGCTTCGGCAAGGCCGACGAGATCGCCGGCATGGTTGCCTGGCTCGCCGGTCCGGAAGGGCGATTCGTCACCGGCGCGGCGCTGACCATCGACGGCGGCGCCAACGCCTGAAGCAACAGCCGGCTTTGACGACCGGGGCGGCGGCGACGCCGCTCCTGGCGTCACGATGTCGTGAAACCGTTCTGCAACAGACCCGCCGAAATTTATGGAAGCTTAACGAAATCAGTATGAATCAGTATAGTAGCGCCTTACATCCGCCATGCGGTTGGCAAGATCGTCTAGCGGCGCGGAACGGGAGCCGGCTTGCAGCCGGAGCGGGTGATCCATGAAATTTCTGGGAAATAAAGCCACTGTGATGCCGCTTGCGGTTGCGGCAACGCTGGCCTTCGGCATGCCGCAGGCAAGCGCGCAAGGGCTGTTCGACATGCTGTTCGGCGGCGGCGTCAGACACAATCCGCAAGGCGAATTCCCACCGCCGCCAAAGCGCAAGCCGCCCGCCGTATCGGGCGGCGGTGGTACCAAAATCAGCAGCCCGAGCTACTACACCTACAAGGCCGACCGGCTGGTGCGCGTCGACTTCACGGCATTGGTGGCAGCACCCCCTCAGGTGGCAACAGCCGAGGATGCCGCCTTTGTGCCGTCGGTGACGAGCACCGCCTTTCGTGAAGCCGTTGCAGGCCTCAGCGATTACGAACTCTATGCCGAGCCCGATATCGCCAAGGCGCTGATTGCCTATTACTCGGCCAATCCCGACTTCATCTGGGTGAACGACGGCAACCCCAATGCCCGCGCCCTGGATGCGGTGCGGGTACTCGGCGAAGCGGCAAGCTATGGCCTCTCGCCGGCCGACTACACGGTCGAGGTGCCGGCAGCCAATGCATCGGCGGTCGATGCCGACGCGCATCTGAAGGAGCTCGTGCGCTTCGAGATGGCGCTGTCGGCGCGTGTCCTGCGCTATGCCCATGATGCCCAGAGCGGCCGCGTCGATCCCAACCGCATCACCGGCTACTATGAATTTCCGCCGAAGCCGGTCGACATGGAAGGCGTGCTGAAGACGCTCGCCCGCACCCAGCAGGTGCGCACCTATCTCGAATCGCGCCATCCGCAGAACGCCGAATACCAGGCGCTGCGCGTCGAACTCGAATCATTGCAGGCCAGCGCCGAAAACGAAATCGTCGTCGATCCCAAGCTGTTGCTGAAGCCCGGCGAGACCAGCGCCGAACTGCCGAAGCTGCTGACGCTGATCGCGCGCAATCTCGACGACGAGATGGGCGGCGCCTATGGCGAGATCCTGGCCCGGCTCGGTACCAGCGATGTCTATGTTCCCGAACTGGTACCGGTCATCAAGGCCGTGCAGGTGAAGGCCGGCATGAAGGGCGATGGCGTCATCGGCCCGCGCACCGTCGCCTCGCTCGCCGGCGCCTCCAAGGCCGACCGGCTCCAGAAAGTGCAGGTAGCACTTGAAGAACTGCGCTGGATGCCGTCCGATCTCGGCAGCCCGCGCGTGTTCATCAACCAGCCCGCCTTCACCGCCAGCTATATCGACAATGGCGAGGAGAAGCTGAAGACGCGTGTCGTCATCGGCCGGACCACCAACCAGACCGCCTTCTTCTTCAAGGAGATCAAGCAGGTCGATTTCCATCCCTATTGGGGCGTGCCGCAGTCGATCATCGTCAATGAGATGCTGCCCAGGCTGCGCGGCGATCCGGGCTATCTCGACCGTGCCGGCTACGAGGTAACCGATTCGCGCGGCAGGCGGGTTCCCTCGTCATCCGTCAATTGGGGCGCCTACGGCGCCAACATTCCCTACAGCGTGCGCCAGCAGCCGAGCGAAGCCAATGCGCTCGGTGAGTTGAAGATCCTCTTTCCCAACAAGCACGCCATCTACATGCACGACACGCCGCAGAAGTCCTTCTTCCAGCGCGACATGCGCGCGCTGAGCCACGGCTGTATTCGCCTGCAAGACCCGCGCGGCATGGCGGCGGCGGTGCTCGGCACCTCGGTCGACGACATCGCCGAGAAGCTGAAGCACGGCCATGCGACCGAAGACGTGACGCGCAAGATTCCCGTCTACGTCGCATACTTCACCGCCTGGCCGGACCTGTCCGGCAACGTCGAGTATTTCAACGACGTGTACGACCGCGACACGCGGCTGATGCAGGCGCTGGACGCGACCGAGGCGGTGCGTTCGCCGACGAGCTGATCCCACATGGTTCCTCGTTCATCGAAACGAGGAACCATTCCTATCTCTTTGTTTTCTTTTAGATTTTAGTCGATAGGCGTTCGCACGATTCGTGCGATCAGCGCTGGATGAGCGGACGCCGGAAGCCGGCGTCACGGCCGGCGATCAGCCAATAGACGAGACCCGCGACCAGGCCGGCGCCGGCGATGATGCCGATATCGGCCCAGCGTTGGGTGTCTTCTTCTGCGCCCGGCCAGATCAAGAAGAAGCCGGCCGCGGCAGCGGCAGCGCCAAACAGCATGTGCACAAGGAAATTGCGCAGCGCGAAGAATTCGGCGATCAGCGCGAAGATCAGCGTCTGCAGACCGGTCAGTATGATCGTCAGGAAATAGACGAACATGCCCAGCGGTGGCACCACTAGCGCCGCGAGCGGGGTGACGATGGCAAAACCGAAATACTGAGGCGCGTTGGGCAGGGCACTCAACGCGGCATAGATTGTCACTACGGCGATCAGGCCGACCAGCACGGCCACTAGATAGCCGGCTAACATCATCAGGATGCGCTTCAAAACGTGCTTTACCATCGCCAATGCACCCCCGTGCCCTGCAATTGTCGCGCGCACTGAGCCATCAAAGGCGTAATGGCGCAAGAGTGCACCCAGCGGTGCTTTGCGGCGCTCTTCAGGCGCCGCCGCACATATGTTGCGAATCGGGCAGCACCCACGTGCCCTTTATCGTGAGGTCGACGCCGTAGTAGACACGGCCGCGTTCATCGCCCTCCGGGCAGTCCCGCGGGACCGAGATCAGGCACATCACGACGGGGTCGCCGACTTTCGAACTGGCGAGGCCGGGCTCCCGGTCATAGGAAACCCCGGCGCCGCCATTGCTGAATCGCGCCAGACTGCCGGCTTCAGGACTGGCGGTTTCCAGCGGGTCGTCGCCGAGCCGCGTCGTTAGCGCCGTGATGTGGGTGAAGGCGCATTGCCCGATCGACGAGGGCAGGAGCTGGTCGGGACTTTTGGGATGGCGTGCGGCGGTGTCGAGCGCCTTCTTGCCGATCAGGGCGACGTTGTAGTCCTGCACCCAGGACGGCGCATTGCCGTAGGTCTGCAGGGCGTTGTTCTGGGCGCTGACGATGCAGGCGGCATCCTGCCCGCAGGCATTCCTGTCGGCGATCAGCGCGCGGGCGATCTTGCGCTTGTCGCCGCCAAAGGCCGGTTCGAAGCCGACAAAAGCCTTGGCGACCAGCACATCGATTGCCGACAGTTGCGGGTCGGCACAGATCGCCTTTTCCACCGGCAGGCTGGCTTTGCGGCAATTGAAGGACGGTCCCTCGGCACGTGCCGCAGTCCCGCAGATTATCGCGCAGGCCAAGGCAATGCCGGGCACGAGCCAGTTGGAACCCCGGCTGGAAGAAAGCATGACCGCCCCCACTTTCACGCACCAGTTTGCCCATCACTCTAGGCAAAAAGTCCGCTGTAAGGAATTGCCGAAGGGGCGGCAGCGCTATTTCGGTTCGGCGGTCACCGGATCGAAGGTGATTTCGACTTTCGCCTTGTCGGCCGTGTAATAGGTGACGGTGTAGCCGTCCTTGTCCCAGTCGACTTCCTTGACATAGCGGAAGCCGTCGCGCTGTTCGACCTTGGCGATGATTGCCGACAGTTTCTGGGCATTCTGCGGCGGCAATGGCCTGTCATCATCCGCGGCAAAGGCCGTTGCGCCGGCGAGAAGCAGTGCAAGGCCGGTCGCCAAAACAAGATTTCGCATGATTGCCCTCATTTCATGTTGGCATGGATCGCACCGGAAACTCGTTCGCAGCCCAATTTGTTCCCGCCCACGGCAAACGAGGCGTGGCTTCCGCAACGCTCCGGAACCGCAACCCAGAGGGGGCGAATACCCCCCACGCATTTGCGGTAACCGGCGGCTAACCATGGCCGCTGCCGTGACCTGCGCTGGACAACCCGATGGTGGTAGAGCTTTGCCCAAGACCCTGCTAGAGTTCTGGTCTTGGCGGGGTGGCATGGCGCGCCAAACCCGCCGGGATTTCTTCTCTCAGTGCGCGGCGGAATGTTTCAGGAACGGGTCGTCGCCTGTGCTGGACCAGAACCAGAAGGGACCGGGGCTCGAACATGGCTGTACGGAACTACACCCGTCAGCTGGCGACAATCATTTCTATCGATGCCGTCGGGTTTTCACGGCTGATGGGCATCGACGATGAGTCTGCTGTCGCGGCATTTGAGGAGCGGCGAGACATCATCGCCGACAGCTGTGCCACGTTTGGCGGCCGCACGTTCGGCGACGCCGGTGACAGCATCATGGCCGAATTCGGCAACCCGATCGAGGCTTTGCGCGCGGCCTTCGATTTCCAGGGCCGCATCGTCGCGCTCAACGCTTCGGTCGCCGACGACATGCGCATGCCGTTTCGTGCCGGCATCAACACCGGCGACGTCATCGTGCGGGGCGGCCAACTGTACGGCGACGACGTCAACATCGCCGCTCGCATCCAGGAGTTCGCACCGGGCGGCGGTCTCGCCGTTTCGGAGACGACCTGGCACCATGTGAAGGACACGACGGCGGCCGAATTCACCGATCTCGGCGAATTCATGCTGAAGAACATTGCCCTGCCGGTGCGCGTCCTCATCGCCGGGCGCGGCGGCAACGGGGCCTCGCCGGCGGCGTCGTTCGCGGCCATCCCTCAGGTCAACGCCCCGCAGAAGCTGTCGTCCAAAGGGCCGCCGGCGATCGCCGTGCTGCCCTTTCAGGGCAATGGCGGCGAGCATGACATCGGCTATATGGCCGATGGCATTGCCGAGGACATTATCTACGGTCTTTCCAACACCAAGTGGCTCTCGGTCATCGCCAAGGGCTCCAGCTTCCAGTTTCGCGACGATACGCTGGGCACGCGGGTGATCGGCAACGCGCTCGGCGCGCGCTACATCGTCAGCGGCACGCTGATGCGCAATGGTGGCCAGATCCGCCTCAACACCTCACTGGCGGACGCGTCCAACGGGCGGCTGGTCTGGTCGCAGCGCTTCGATCGCGACCTGGGCGACATCTTCAACCTGCGCGACCAGATCGGCGCCGAGATCGTTTCGATCCTCGACAAGGAGGTCGACCGGGCGGAGCAGGCGCGCACTTTCCAGGTGCCCTGGGAAAGCCTGGAGACCTGGCAGCTGGTGCGGCGCGGACGCTGGCACATGAACCGGCGCACCCGCGGCGACACCGAAACGGCGCTGGAGTTCTTCCAGAAGGCCTACCGCGAGGACCCCAATTCGAGCGCTGTGCTCAACGAACTGGCGTGGTGGTATTTCTGGCGGGCATGGCTGCGGTTCGGCGACAGCGACGATTTGAACAAGGTCGAGCAGTTCGCCCGCAAGGCCTTGCTGATGGACAGCCTGGATGCGCGTCCGCACGCCCATCTTGGCGCCGTCGACATCATGCGAGGCGAACCGCGATCGGCGGTCGACCATCTCGAGGAAGCGATCCACATCAATCCGAGCTTTGCCTTCGCGCGTTCCGCCATGGGCAGCGCCCAGCTGCTGCTCGGCAATGCCGCGTCAGCGATACCGTTCTTTCTCGACACCGAGCGACTGAGCCCGTTCGACCTCTACCGCTTCCACAATCTGGGGGAACTGGCTGCGGCCTACAGTTTCGTCGAGAACTGGCCAGCGGCGATCGCCGCCGCCGACCGCTCGCTCAACCTGTCTCCGGGCTATTTCTATGCCAGGTTCCTCAAAATAGGCGCCCTGATGCGCAGCGGCCGGCCGGAACAGGCGCGGCGCGAGATGGCCATTTTCGCCACCCGGCATCCCGATTTTTCCGAACAGCGTGTGCGCTGGATACCGTTCACCGACAAGGCCGCGAACGAGTTCCTCGTGGCCAATTTCCAACTGGCCAAATGAGCATGGCGTTCAATGCTGGCCGAACACCGATTAACTGTGAAAAAATTCACATACGTACAACCGATGCAAACCTAGGCGTTGAAGGGCCGGCATCGCAATAACGTGGACAGCCGGGGGGCTTGAACGCGCATGACCAAACTGAAGTATTTCGACGGCATTCGTGAGGCCCAGAAAAACCAGCGACCGCTATCGGAAATGCCACCTTTCGATCTCGGCCGGATCCGCAAAACGGGCCTTTTGGCGCGCATCGCCGAATTTGTCGTCGAAGATCATCCGCGCGTGTGGTTGGCGTTCTTGCGGCGCTTCCGCCCGACTGGCAAACTATTCGGGGTTCTGCTCGTCACCAAGAACGCCGATGTCCGCGACATATTGGAGCGCGGCGACGAATTCCAAACCCCGTACGGCCCGGAAATGACCGAGTTCGCGCGAGGCTCCAATTTCATCCTCGGTATGCAGGACGGCGCCGACTATCGCCGCATGAAATCGTCGGTGCTGAGCGCCTTTCCGCCAGCCGAAGTCGAAGCCGTCGTCAGGCCGATCGCAGCGCGTCATTCGCAAGAGATCATGATGCGCGCCAGCCCCGGTTTCGATGCGATCTCCGGATTGCTGAAGCTCGTTCCAGTGCACATCTGCCGCGATTATTTCGGGATCGAGATCGACGACGAATCGGAATTCGCCGATTGGTCGATCGCGCTCAGCGCGCTGTTCTTTTCGGACCCAGGGGCGAGCCCCGTCATGCGCGAGCTCGCAGTGGTGGCGGGCGATCGTCTTCTCAAAGTCATCGACCGCTCCATCCAGTCGGTCAGGGACCAGGGCTTGAAGACCGAGCAGCCGCTGGCGAGGCTGGTTGTCCAGATGGACCAGGGCCGCTTGTCGCGGGACGACCTCAACGCGATCATGCTGGGCATGATCGCCGGCTTCGTCCCGACCAATGTTCTGGCCAGCGGCAATTGCCTCGACGTGATCCTGTCGCGGCCAGATGCACGGCAGGCGATCGACGCGGCACTTGCTGCAAACGACACCGGCAAGCTGGACAAGGCCGTCCTTGAAGCCATGCGCTTCAAGCCGATCTGGATCGGCCCTTGGCGCTACACCGCACGCGACGCGATCATCGGCAAGGGCACGCGACGCGAGCGCCTCGTCAAGGCGGGCACCGTGGTGATGCCGGCCACGCTGTCGGCGATGTTCGATGCGGACGCCGTGCAGAACCCGGACCAGTTCGATACATCGCGCCCGCATCGCGACTACATGGTCTTCGGCCACGGCATCCATCAGTGCATCGGCGCCGAGATCGCCAGGATCCAGATCGGCGAAAGCCTGCGCGCTCTGTTCCAGAAGCAGAACCTGCGCCGCATGTCGGGCAAGGCTGGGCGGATGACGCGCATCGGCGCTTATCCCGAAACCCTCAAGGTCGATTTCGAACCGGCAGCACTCTGCCGCACGGTCACCCAGTCGATGGTGACGGTGGTCTGCCCGGTCACCCGGTCCGGATCGCTGGACACTGTGCGCGACAAGGTTGCCAGCCTCGGCAATCCGGCCGGCAAAGAGATCCGCACCGCGCTCGACATTGTCGGCACTATCCATTTCACCAGCCTGGCGGTTGTCGGCACGGGCGAGATCGACGCTGATTCCGGTCAGCAAAAGGGAGCTCTGGTTCTCGAGATTTCCGGCGACGGCAGCATCGACGATGTCATCAATGCGGTGACGCACGCCATCGGGCACCGGCTGCGGCCGATCTTCAAGGACGTCTGCGACCTGCGTGACAGCGGCGCCTTGAACGATTTCCTGCGCAAGCACAATGTCGACATCTCGCCGTCCTTCGGCAGCAATGCCGGACTGGTGTTTTCAGGCACGCCCGGTCATTCGGTCCAGCGCATCATGGCCGAGGCAGAGCTTTTCGAAGCTGTGCGCGGCATCGTGGAGCGGCCACGCCAAGGCACCGGCAACGCTCCCGCCGTGCTCGCGGAAGCTCGCCAGCATCTTCGGTCATTGGGGACGTTTGCCTGGGCGTTCGAGCCGGCCGAAAGCCTGCTGGAAAAGCCGCCGGGCCATTGGGGCCGTGCCCTGATGACGACCTTGCTGGTACCGCCGGTCTTCGTCACGGTGGCGATCATCTGGGCTGCTTGCTGGTACATGACCTATAGTGTGGTGTTCGGCAGATCCATCGACATCAGTTCCCACGAAATCTCCCTCACCGCCATAGCCGTAGCAATCACTTCACTTCTGTTGTCGGGACTTGGAGTGTTGGTGGCAGCGGCGCTGCTGGTGTTTGCGTGCTTGCTGGCGCTGCGACGCCGCGAGGACAGAGATCAGCCGGAAAGCACATCGATCGGCATATCTGAATTGAACGCGATACTCGTCAAGGAGGACCACGCGGCGCAGAACCATCTGACCGCGATTTCGACGATGAAGGCTGGCATCTTGCGGCGGCTGGCGCTCAGGTTTTCCTTCTACCTGATCTCGATAGCTGCCCAGAAGGTGTTCAAGCCAGGCTTCCTCAACACCATCAACACCATCCATTTTGCCCGCTGGATACTCCTGCCGGGCTCCAACAGATTGATGTTCTTCTCCAACTACGGTGGCAGCTGGGAAAGTTATCTTGAGGACTTCATCGCCAAGGCATCCGCTGGCCTGACCGGCGTGTGGAGCAACACTGTGGGCTATCCACGTACACGATGGCTGTTCCTTGACGGCGCGCGTGACGGCGATCGCTTCAAGCGCTGGGCGCGGCGCCAGCAGGTGCCGACACTGTTCTGGTACTCCGCCTATCCCCAAATCAACACAACGCGCATCCGGATCAATTCCCGGATCAGGCGCGGCATTGCTTCCGCCGTCGGCAACGAGGCGCGCGACTGGCTGAGCTTGTTTGGTTCGCTACGGCGCCCGGCGAGCGAAACGACCACCGTTCAAAAGACCACCTCGCTGCTGGCCAATATCAGTTCTGCTTTTCCGGCACCTCTCGAGCAGCAGCTGGAAACCGGCGAGATCCAGTCCATCTTTTTCGGCCCGCTCGGCCCGCTCGGTTATTCGCATATGCTTGCGATCCGCGTGCCGGACAAGTTGCCGGCGCCCAAGCGCAGAGCCTGGCTCGATTTCGTTGTTGAGCAGACGAGTTTCGGCGAAGGCAGGCCCGCCGGGCGCGCTATGATAGTAGCCTTTGGTCCCGGTGGCCTGCGGCAGTTTGGGCTCGACGAGGGGGTGGAAGGCGATCCACTGGAAACATTTCCGATCGCCTTTCGCCATGGCATGGGCAATCCCGAGCGTGGCCGCATTCTGGACGACCGAGGCCGCGACGGCCCGGACGAATGGGAGTGGGGGTCACTGGCGAACCCCGTGGACGTGGTCATCGTCTGCTATGCTGAAGACCCGGGAAGGTTGAAGACCGAGATTGCCACCGTGAAACGAAAGACGACCGGTGCCGGCATGAAGGTCGTCGCCGAACTGCCGCTCGTCGTAAATCGTGGTCCGACCGACACGAATGCGAAATCGTCCGATGGGGCAAAGCGTGACGGTAGGTCGGAACGCGGGCCAGCCTACGAGCATTTCGGTTTCGCGGACGGGATTTCGCAGCCGATTGTCCGAGGCACAACCCGCGCCAGCAGGGGCGCCGCGCCTATGCATCTGGTCGCGCCCGGCGAGTTCCTGTTCGGTTATCGTGACGAGCATGGGTTCTATCCAGCCTCGCCCTCGGTAAGCGCATCACGCGATCGAGCCGGAATCCTTTCGCAGGTGCGCCGTAGCCGGCTTATTCCGGGCCTGCCGACACCGCCGCGCGATTTCGGCCGCAACGGCTCATTCCTCGTTGTTCGCCAGTTCGAGCAGCATGTCGACGTCTTCAACGACTACTGCAAAAAGGCTGCAGCCTTGGTCGCGAGCCAACTCGGCAACCAAGCCGTCACGCAAGATTGGATTGCTGCCAAGATGCTCGGCCGCTGGCAGAACGGCAGCTCACTGGTGCGCAACCCCGATCATCCGGGACGCGTTGTCGACAACAACTTCGCCACTGGCGCCGAGGACCCGCAAGGACATCGTTGCCCACTTGGTGCGCACATACGCCGTTCCAACCCACGCGATTCGCTGGGTGAGGACCGCGATACGCAGATCAATATCGGCAAGCGCCATCGTATCCTGCGGGTCGGCCGCACCTATGAGAAGCCGGACGGCAAGAATGGCAAGGTCGAAAAGGGGCTGCTCTTCATGTGCCTTAACGCCGACATCGAGCGCCAGTATGAATTCATCCAGCAAACGTGGGTTTCGTCGGCCACATTCCAGGGCCTCGTCGCTGAAAAGGACCCGACGATTGGTGCGCGCGACGGTGATGGCAGGTTCACCATTCCGTCATGGGAAAAGGTCACGACGCTCCGCGACATGCCGCAGTTCGTCACCACACGAGGTGGCGGTTATTTCTTCATGCCCAGCCGCTCGGCGTTGCGCTACCTGATTTCGCGGCTCTGATTCGGCTGGTCTTCCGTGGGCAAGGAACCTCAGTCGTCGTCCTGCGACTCGGCGATGTGACGCAATGCGCCAGCATCGGTTATACGCAGACCGCCGCGCTTGATGGCGATGAACGAACGGGCGCGCCAGTCATTGAGGGTCTTGTTGACGGACTCGCGCGTGGCGCCGAGGAACTCTCCGAGCTCCGATTGCGAGATCGGTATCCAGCCGGCGCTATCGGCCATCACCTCGGCCAGGAAGACCAGGCGCTTGGCCAGCCTTGCCTCGATGCCGAAAAAGGCCTGATCGCCGAGTTCGCCGCTGACCCAGCGCAGCCTGGCGCACAGAAGTTCGATCATCGCGCGCGCCAGTGGCGGATTTCTTTCAATTCGATCAAAGAGTTGTGTCCTGCTGAGCGACACCAGCTCGCACGCGGTAAGACAGATGGCAGTGGCGGTGCGTGGCCGTCCGTCAAGGGCGCCGATCTCTCCGACCAGGCTTCGCGACAGCTCGATATTGGCCACCAGCTTCTGGCCGCCGGGCGAATAAATCGAGATTTCCACCGTGCCGCTCATCACCCCGTAGATGCGGTCGGCGGCATCTTCCTGGACGAACAGATGCTGGCCCGCAGCGTAGCGCTCGACCTTGCAACCGCTGAAAAGAATATCGAACAGCTTTGGATCGATGCGCGCCAGGCGCGGCAGATCGTTTCTGTCGTTCGCGCCGCCAAAAGCCATGTTGAACTTCCCAATTGCCGCAATCAGCAAAGTTTACGGCAAGAGTGCACCGCATCAAAGCCCGGTGTTCATCCCTTTGCCATTACGCCTTCTAAAGGCGTGGAGCGGCGGTTGCGCCCAGTGGCGGCTTGCGCCAGGCGGAAAGCCGTCTGCACGCCCGGCGGGAGGAGCCGGAGGCGTGCAGACGGCAACTGATGAAAAGAGTTAGGTGATGAAAATTTCTGGTGCCTGCTAATCCTTGCAGAACTGTCGAAATCGCGAAAAGGCGGCATGAGCCGCAATGCCTGTTTCCGCCGTTGCAATTGGTGGGCGCAAGCAGCGTGAGCGTCTGTGATCGAGATCACATACGGCGGGGCTAAAATAATGCGAGCGTCATACATCGCGCGAGCGACTGCGGGCGAAGAGACATGCCAACGTCACGCCTCAGTCATATAGACGCGCGTTGATTTGTTTCCTTGCGCGCCAGCCAGAATTGCGCCAGTCTAAAATGGGGCAATACAGTTCTTTACTTGGCAGAACCTTTGGGGGAGGGGCGACCATGCCGGTCAGCAGAGAGCAGCGTATCCGCCAATATCTCGATCTCGTCACCGGGGGCGAGGGGACTGAATCGGTCCTCGCCAACATGGAGACGATGGCCGGTGGCGCCTTGGAATCCCTTGCGCCCACGGACGGCGGCAAGACGGAAGCGGCGTTTGAATCGGCGCGCGCGGGTGCGGAGAATCTGGCGCGAGGGGCCGAAGTCGCGCCCGACCAGCTTGCCGATCTGGAAGCCATAATCATCCCGGAGCTACGGCCGGTCTACGACATCAAGGATGGGACCTTCACGACGCTGACTTTCGACGGCGCTCCGACACCGGGTCACTCGCTGTGGACGAAGCTGACCAGCGAGGCCGCATTGAAGCAGCGCATCGAAGCCACCCTGCCGGCGATCGGGCGCATCGAACTGTTGTGGAACACCAACATCCCCTATGGCGGCACCGGCTTTGTCGTCGGGCGCAACCTCTTGATGACCAACCGTCATGTTGCGCAGATCTTCGCCGCAGGCCTCGGTGACCGCAATCTGCAGTTCATCAATGGCCGCGCCGCCGGCATCGACTTCAAGCGCGATTCGGCCGCAGGAAACGTCTTCAAGATCCACAATGTCCGGATGATCCATCCCTATTGGGACATGGCGATCCTAGAAGTCGAGGGCCTGCCCGACACCATCAAGCCGCTGTCGCTCGCCGTCGCCGACGCGCGCGACATGCTGCGTCAGGAAGTTGTCGCCATCGGCTATCCGGCGTTCGACAACCGCAACGCGGTCGATGTCCAGAACGACCTCATGCGCAACCGCTTTCAGGTCAAGCGCCTGCAGCCGGGCATGCTGCAGGGCGGCTTCGGCACCGAGAGTTTCGGCAAGATCGTCAACGCGGCCACACATGATTGTTCGACGACTGGCGGCAACTCCGGTACCGCCATGATCAACCTCGCCACCGGCGAGGTCGTGGCGCTGCATTTTGCCGGCCGCTATCTCGAGCGCAACTACGCCGTGCCCACCGGCGCGCTGGCCAAAGACCAGCGTGTCGTCGACCTCGGCCTCAACTTCGCCAGCGCCGCCAGCGGCGGCCCCAACGATTGGGGCGCCTGGTGGAACAAGGCCGACGGCGCCTCGCCGGCCGAGGGCGTAAACCTGGTCGAGGTCGGCGGGGTAAAGCGGATCCCGGGCGTTGCCACCCAGACGCCTTCATCCGGAGGTGTCGTCGTTTCGCCCGGCGGCAGCGTCACCTTCGAAGTGCCATTGCGCATCACCGTGTCGCTCGGCGCAACGCCTGCCCATGAGGCGGTTACGGAATCGGTCGAACTCGAAGCGGCCAAACCGACGCCCCCCGGCGGCGCGTTCGTTCCCAAATCGGTCGCCGACTATGCCGCCTATGAGGGCTACGACGAAAAATTCCTGTCCGGCGGCACCAAGCTCGCGCCGGTCGTGGTACCGATGCCGGAGGCCACCGACCCTTCCGTTCTGGCGCCGCTCAAGGCCGGCGGCACGCGGCTCGACTACCAGAACTTCTCGCTCAAGATGCACGCCAAGCGGCGGCTGGCCCTGTTCACCGCCTCCAACGTCACCGAGGAAGGCGATCTGCGCGAGCCGGAAAAGGGCCGCGACTATTCGCGTGGCGGCCTGTTCAGCGAGCGCTGGTTCCCGGATCTGCGGCTCGACGACAAGTTCCAGATCCCCGATGTCTTCTACGTCAAGGATCAAGGCGCTTTCGACAAGGGCCACATCGTCAGGCGCGATGACGTGGCCTGGGGCAGCACCTTCGAACGTCTGCTGAGGGGCAATGTCTGCTCGTTCCATGTCACCAACTGCTCGCCTCAGGTCGAAGGCTACAACCGCTCCGACAGCGGCGAGAAGAACTGGGGCGATCTCGAGAACCATGTCCTGTCCGAGGCGGCGAGCGAGCGGCTTTGCGTCTTCGCCGGGCCGGTCCTGGCCGATGACGACCGGACATTCGCCGGCAAGGGTCCCAAGGGCACCAATCTTCGCGCGCTCGTGCCGCGCCGCTTTTGGAAAGTGGTCGTGGCCCGGGTCAATGACGGCCTTGCCAGCTATGGTTTCGTCCTCGAACAGGACCTCACCGACACGGAACTGGAGTTCACGGTCGCCGAAGAATTCATCGGCGCCATGTACCCGCTGACCGAAATCTCCGAAATGACCGGCGTCAGCTTCGACCAGTCGCTGATCGACGCCGACCAGTACGACACCGTGCGCGGCAGGGAGATCGCCCTGCGGGCCGGGTCACGGAAGCGGAAGAAGAAGGACTAGGGCGTTCAATGACCGAATGGACGCAGACCGAGCTGACCAGCCTCAACCGGATCCTCGCCAATCTCTATCCGATGATCGGCGACGGCGTGCGTGTCGCCAAAGGTGTCGGGCTGGCGACGGCCCAGATCGCCTTTGACAACAAGGCGATCAACAACTGGTTCGCGATTGTCCAGCGCGCAAAGCAGGAGACCAAAGTCGACACTCTCATCGCCTTCGCGCTGGATGAGAATCCCGGCGACGAGGCATTGCTGCAGGCAAAGCAGCATGCCCCGCCACCACCGGTCGAAGGGCCTGCCACCACCAAGTGGAGCGGCGCGCCGGGCCAGCTCGAAAAGATCCTCGGTGACAAAAGCACGCTGGTGCCGATCAGCTATCTTGAACTCGGCGTTATCAGGGCGAAATCGGTGGTGCGCATCAAGCGTGCCGATGGCAGTTCCGGCACCGGCTTCATGACCGCCGGCGGGATCCTGATCACCAACAACCACGTGTTGCCCGACGATGCTTCCATGGTGGGCGCCGTGGTCCAGTTCAATTATCAGCGGACTGTCGCCGGGCTCGACGCGCCATTCGAGGAATTCAGCATCGACACCGCCGTGCCTCTTCGCACCTCCAAGGATAATGACTGGTCGGCCGTCCGCATCAAGGGCGACGCCTCCAAATGGGGCGAGCTGGACATGAAACCCATGACCGTCAAGGTCGGCGACCGTGTCAACATCATCCAGCACCCCGGCGGCGCGCAAAAACAGATTTCATTCGTCGCCAATGTCGTGGCCTTCGTCGGCGGCGGCCGCGTTCAATATCTCACCGACACGCTGCCGGGCTCGTCGGGCTCGCCAGTTTTCGACACCGACTGGAACCTGATTGCGCTGCATCACAGCGGAGGCTGGCTCACCGAGCCCAACGCGGTTACCAAGAGCACATACTATCGCAACGAGGGCATCGCGATCGACACCATCATCCAGGACCTCGCGGCCAAGCCTGTTTAGGGGTGCCTCGGGCTGGCGGCGCGTCGCGGGCTTGCATCGCAATGCGCATTGGTTTGAGAAATGCAATCGCGTGAATTCTTTCGGATGTAGCGGATTTCAGGGCAACACCGAAAGCCAGGGGAGTTTGAACGATCCGCGCTTATTTCGACCTCAGGCTTCAACTGGCTGATCTCTACCCATTGCCTCCCGATTGGTTGCAGGTAACCAAGCAGGCTGGGATCGTGGCAGGCGCGATCAACCTGCAGGGGGCGGCACTCACCGTCTGGTTCAACATCCTCGACTATGCCTTGACCAAGAAGCTGACGCAGCCGCTGATGAACACGGTCGTCCAGCAAAATCCGCAATGCGCGGCCCTATGCAAAGCCTATCTGGATGAACTCGCCACGGGCGAGAAACCAACACTGGAACTGCCTGGCCTGACGACCGACGATCGCGTCAACACCGCGCTGGCGGGCTTCAACGCCGTCAACCAGCAGTCCAGGGACATCCAGGCCACACTCGCCGCCGATAACGGCCTCACCAATGTCACCAGCCAGATCGATGTTCTGAAGACCTACAAGGACCTGCACGACCATTTGCAGAGTTTTCAATATGGCATCGGCAGCTTCCAGACCCTGCTGGTCGCCGCCCGCGACATGGGCGCCGACCTGGAGCAGGTCCGCGTGCTGCGCAATTTCCTCAAAATATTGAAACTCTTCTGCGTCTCGATCGGCGAGTCGGTCATGGAACTGCCCGCGGGGCCGGCGCTTCACGATATCGAGCAGGCGTGGCTCGACGATCTGAAAGCGGCTGCGATCAAATTGCAGGCTGCAATCGACGACAAGTCCCCTGACGCCTACGACGCGTTGTTCGATGTGCGCACCGTGCTGCGCGTCGTACCCTCACGGCTCAACCAGCAGATTTTCGTCACCGCCAAGAACCTGCCCTTTGGGCTTCTGGCCAGCGGTCTCGATACGATAGCCGGCAAACTTCCTGCCGAAGAGCCGTCCGTTCCTCTGATAAAGGCGGCGCATGATGCGATCATGGTGCTGTCGTCGACCATCTATGCGCGCGTCGTCGAGCACAAGCTCTGGCAGGATATCGACAACAAGCTGGCCAGTCTCACCGATATGATCGAACCGATAGAAGGCGGTGCGGCGGCGGACAAGTCGTTGCCATTCCAGTTTTCGCCGCTGTGGCGAAATCTGGAGACGAAGGTCCAGGTTCTTGCCGATCTCGACCCCACTGCAGCGTGGCGGACGACGCTCGTCGACTACTCCACCGACGTCAACGACCAGTTGTCGCGCGAGACGGTCGACACCAACTTCATCCTTGCCTTCGAGGCCTACCGGGACGAGGCCCAGCAACGCTTCGTCCAGGTCGATCTGGCGCTGAAAACGGAATGCGCCTCGATCGTCCGCGTCAGCACGCCATTGCACAAGATCATTGAGGATTTAGGGCCATGAGCGATGAACCGGCGACAGGCGCTGAGATCGCAGCCTCGGCCGATTTTGTCACGCTGAGCGACATCCGGATCGCACATCTCGAACTGATGCGGATCGCCAGCAGCAACCAAGCCGTCGATCCCCAGATGAGCCGCAGCGATCAGGCCGGCGCCGGGACGACGGACGCCAATGCCGACAACACGGTTCCCGATGCGCAAACGATCCGTGAATTTCTTGCCAAAGCGAGGCGCGCAGGCAGCACCATTGCGGGGGTATCAGACCGTCGCGCGGCGCAGCGCATCCTTGACTACTGGTCCGCCGAGCTGGTCACGCGAGCCGGCATCACCTCCGCCGATGTCAGTCCGGCGCGTCTCGCGCCCTTCGCAGGCGGCGGCAGCCTCGAAACCGCCGAGCCAATCGCCGTTGCGGTCGGGGAAGAGGCCGCATCGCGTGACATCACCGATGCTGGAGCGATTGCAATCGTCGCTCCTGAACCGGTCGCGACCAAAGACGGTGTCGTATCCGGCGACGGCCTCGCATCGGACGAGGAGCTGAGTTCGGACGAGCTGACCGAGCGCTTTCGCATCCGCGTGGCAGCCCAGGCCCGGCAATGGAAGAACACCGGCTACGCCGGCTATCTCTTGCGTGGCGAAGCGCTGAAGGAGGCGTCGGAGCTTCCGCAGGGTCCCGACATTGCCGAGTTCATCAAGGCCGGAATCAAGGCTGAGACGGAGAGAAAATCGCGCGATCGCCTTAGGAACAGGCTGATCCTGGTGTTCGCCGTGATGGGGGCAATCCTCGCGGCAGTGACCTATTTCGCTTTTATCCAGAAAAACGAAGCTCTCATTGCGCGGGCGCAGGCCGAGCAGGCGGCGCTCAATGCCGAGGAGACGGCGAACAAGTTGGCGGCGCTTAACAAGGATCTTGGCACAGCCCTTGAAGAAACAGGGAATGCACGCAGGCAGGCCGAAGCTGCGCTTGATGTTGCCCTGAAGAAAGCAGACGACGCCGCCAAAATGCTCGCAGAGCAGCAAGTCACGCAGGCCACCTTGCGGTCTGCCATCGTGCTTGTGGTCGACCAACTCAAACTCGGCCGCATGTCGCTGGACGAATTGACGCCCGATTTACGGCAGGCGGTACTCGTCGAATTGGCCGGTCAGGTCAAGAACGGGGAAATCGGGCTCGGCGCCTTGCCGGCGCCGCTGCAGAGCGCACTTCAGCCGCTGCTCGGCAAGGATACCGACAAGCAGCCCAGTAATCTTACCGGATACAAGGTCGATTTTTTACAGGCCAGAGTTAGCTTGCCCAGCTTAACCGGCGATTTGGTAGGCGATCTCACGGCCACGCCGCTGGACTACATCAACTATTCGCTGATCGTGGGCCGGAGTCACCGCATGGCCATCTATTCGGCGGTCAATCTGGATCGGTCGCAAAGGCTGACACTGCAGGTCACCAGTGGCGGACTGAGGTACGATGTCCGCCTGCCGCGCGACGCACAACCGGATCGCAGTTGGTATTACCAAAGCTTGTTGCCGGCGCGACTGGCGAACGCGAGCGACATCTCCTGGGGCCCCGAATTCACAGGCGATCCGGCGACGGCTGCGCTCAAACTGGCGCAGTATACCTATGTGCTGCCCAATACGATGCCGCAGCCGCGTGGTTTCTATGACAACATGTGGGCGCCACTCGAAGCTTGGGTGCGCACCTTGCACAATCCACTGGCTAATCGGGTGACGATCTTCAGCGGCCCCGTCTTCCGGCCCGCCGACCGGCCGGTCGACGGCGTGCCGGTGCCCTACGCCTATTGGAAGCTCGCAGTGTCGTCCGTGCCGGCCGCCGTGAGGGTTGGGGAGCCGGAATTTGTCGTCGATGCGTTTTTCATTCCGCGCGAC
The DNA here is from genome assembly GCF_057784295.1 of Mesorhizobium sp. CNPSo 4688. Classification (NCBI taxonomy): domain Bacteria; kingdom Pseudomonadati; phylum Pseudomonadota; class Alphaproteobacteria; order Hyphomicrobiales; family Phyllobacteriaceae; genus Mesorhizobium; species Mesorhizobium sp. CNPSo 4688. The sequence continues at coordinate 133,629 of NZ_JBWLUY010000001.1, read as the reverse complement.
GCGACGGGCCAGTTCGATCCCGAGCAGTACCGGCTTCCGGTTGCCGAGCTCGAAAAACGCACCAGCCTCAACTTTGGCACGCTGATAGAATGGACGGATTCGCTGAGGAATCCCGGTCCGAATGGAACGGCGGCCGACGATTTGGCGCGGCGCGTCAAGTTGCTCGACAGCGCAAATGATGCACTGTTGGTGCACAGCGAATTGACCTCCGCCCTCGGCAATCCGGACCTGCCGGTGCCCGAACGGCGCAAGATCGCGGCTGCTCTGGTCCAGATGGCGGGTCTCCAAAGCATCGGCAAACTGACGCCTGCCGGGCGCCTCAACGTGCTTGAGACCTTGCTCGGGGTTCCGGCTGACTTGTGGAGCCGCCCGGACTGGCTGCCGTTGTTCGCCGGCGCGCGCCGGGCGATCGGCGATCTCGTCATGTCGGCAGCCGACGGTCAGACGATCATTGGCGACAAGGATCGCGACGTGCTCAACATTTTGAAGGACCGGCTGCATATCCAGCAAAGCACGCAAACGGTCTTTGTCCGGTTCACAGGGATGGCGCGCGAGGACGCCCAGGCGCTTTCCGCCAAAATGCGCGCTTTGGGCTGGGGCATTCCAAAGCCTGGCGAAGAACGGGTCGCTGCTGCCGCCGGCAAGAACGAGGTTCGCTACAATCCCGGCAACGACGCCGACCGCAGCGCCGCCGAACTGCTGGCTGCCGACCTCACCGCCGCCGGCCAGCCGGTGACCGCAAGGGCGGTCCCGGTTATCGGCGCCAATACTTTAGAGATCTGGATCAGCATCTAGGCGGCGGCCGGTCGGGTCGCTGGAAAAAGGCCGTTCGTCAAAAAGCCGTGATGCACCGCTTCAAAACAGCGGCGACACTACGGGCTGTTTCACTCTAGGGGGGTCCATGCGCACGCGTCACGCCGTTATGCTTGCACTTTCCGCGCTTTCCATTCCTGCCGTCTCCATCCCGCTTGAGAGGGCGCGCGCGGTGGAGCCTGAAAAATACACGGTCTACTGCGCCGACGACCGCATCGAGGTCTCGTTCTGGGATCTCGAGCAGATGAAGGTGCGCCGCGGCTCCAATGTCTGCCAGTTCCAGAGCTATACGAGCTACTCAGGCGCCCTGAATTTTGCGCAGAAGAATTTTGGTGGGGAAGGGGCGGACTGCAGTTGCTAGAGCGATCCTGACTCGAGCCTGAGGCTTGCGCGGGTTTCTCAGAAGCTGGAGCGCCCTGCTATGCCACTCCACGCATTTACCGACTCTAGGCCGGTGAACGTGCTAGTAAGGGCGCGAAGGGACCGCTGCTAATTGGCTTCCGACGCTCATCCATCCATAAGGTGGAATGCTAGACACCTCCGGCTCGCTATTGACGCGGCGGGGGTGGCGCTGTGGTCGTGGAACGTCGACACGGATCATTTCACGATGGACCAGCACGGCTATGGCCTCTGGGATTTGCCGTTCAGCGCCTTCGTGATTTTCGAGGATCTGTCTGCCAAAATTCATCCCGCAGATCGCGACAGGGTCCGTGCTGCCTTTGCGGCCACTCGGGCGATAGTTGGTCCATACGAGATCGATTTCCGGATCATGGTCGGAGACACCGTGAGGTGGATTTCTGCCCGAGGCCAAGGAGATGACGCCGACATCGAGGGCCGGACAATGTTCGGCGTTTTCCTCGACGTTACCGGTCGCAAGCAAGCTGAAGAAGCCAACGAACTGCTTGCCGGAGAGATGAGCCACAGGGTCAAGAACCTGTTGAGTATCGCGACCGCGCTAACGTCGCGTTCTGCATCTTCCACGGAAGAGATGGCGCACGAGCTATCCAGCAGGCTCGCGGCGTTGGGCAGGGCTCACGATCTGGTGCGCCCGGTGCCAGGCCGCAAGGAAAACGGTGCACTGCTTGGGGATTTACTGACGATCCTTCTGGCCCCGTACGACGACATTGGAGCCTTCAGCGGCCGCGTTCGGGTGTCGGTGCCGCGAATGTCGGTCGGAGAAACTGGTGCGACCACCTTGGCAATGATCGTCCATGAGCTTGCCACCAATTCCATGAAATACGGCCCCTTGTCGTCCGCGACCGGAACACTCGACGTTTCCAGCATCGTCGAGGAAGATGAAGTCATAGTCGTGTGGACCGAAAGAGGTGGCCCAGCCGTCGTGGTGCCCGCGGAGCTTGGCGGTTTCGGCAGCAAGCTCCTGAGGCTCAGCATAACCTCTCAACTCAAGGGCTCGGTCCATCACAACTGGTCGGACGAAGGCGCCATCATCACTCTGCGGATGGACAAGGGTCGATTGTCAGCTTGATACGTTGAACCGAAGCCGCTGGGCCCGCGAGAAGTTCTGATTGCTGGCCGTTACGAAACACAGCAGCGCCATATCAAGTAAATGACGACGTGATATTAATTTTCGAATATCGCTCGTCTTGTACGTCATAGTTAATGGACGCGAGCTTATTTAAGTGCTCAAACAGTTCTGTCATCAGCCATTGTACGGGCGCTGGTGCTTGAGAGAGCATAACATTCTCCCGCCCCAGCGGGAGCTATGCGGTGACAATCAGCCAGCCAAACATGTTTTCGGGGATCCCGATCGCGAGCAGGGACGGAACGGTCTCAGTCCTTTCTACGCTGCCTCAAATGGCCGACGCCTTGGCGAACGACTGGCCGTCCGATGGCCCAATGTTTCTAGCCGCGCTTGCTGCCTTGGTGGGGGAACGGGTGGGATGTTGCAGCACAAGGGAAGTTCACCGGGCCTTCATCGCGGCGGCCATTGAAGCCGAATGTCTTCCCGACAGCTACATGAAGAATTGAGCGCGAAATGCCTCTCACACTGCGGACGACACTTTGCGAAACGAGAGATGCGCTGCACGTGCTGCGAAGGGCTTTGTTTGTCCGCGGGCATACCGCGGCAATGGAAGAGATCGATTCCCTCATCGGCGTCGCCCAAGATAAGGTGGTCAAGGCAATAGGCGCCATTGATCGGGCAGCGGTTCGAAGACCTATCCTCGTGGCGGTGGCAAATCCGGCGGATCCGGCAGCTATTGTCCTGCCGATCGCCCAGTCCGCAAAACTTGGCGAGCTTCGCGATCAGGGCATGGGTCTTAGCGCATATTGCGGCAATCCCCGATGCGGCCATCTCCGCCCGCTCGATCTCGACGGTCTAATCGAGACCTACGGAACTCACTATGATTTCATTACCGAAAAGCGGTTAGCATCGAAGCTTGTCTGCAGACGCTGCCAGAATGTTGGAGGGAGGCTGGTCGTGGTCTCCGACAAAAGGCCCCGGTATTGAGTATCCGTCCGAGTGGCCGAAGCCGACAACCTCGCCGAATGAAAATATGATGGGAATTCCACGAAAAATGGTGGGCGATGCAGGGATTGAACCTGCGACCCCACCCGTGTGAAGGGTGTGCTCTCCCGCTGAGCTAATCGCCCGCTCGTTGCCCGAAGGCCAAGCGAGCCGCGATATAAGGGAGGCAGGCCGTTGAAGTCAAGGCGATGCGCTGGCCTTCGACGCCCGAAATAGGCCAGGGCAGGCGCTGCCGCGCAATCGCCCGTTTCGCTCAGCCGGCCGCTGCCGCAATCAGCCGTTCCGCCAGGTCGAGCGTCAGCGCGTCGAAATGCGAAATGACGGCCGATGGCTCGAATTCTCTGACATGGCGGTCTGTATAGCCGAAATCGACGGCGACCACGGGAATGCCGGCGGCCTTGGCCGTGTCGATGTCGGTCTGCGAATCGCCGATCATCAGCGCGCAGTCCGGGTCGCCACCGGCGAGCTTGATGGTTTCGGTGAGATGGCGCGGATCGGGTTTGCGGAAGGCGAACGTGTCCTGGCCGGCAATCGCGGCGAAATGCTTTGACAGGCCGAGTGCCTCGATCAGCGCTTTCGAATTGCCCTCATATTTGTTGGTGCAGATGGCGAGCAGGTAGCCGGCCTTCTCGAAGCGGGCGATCGCTTCGACCACACCGGGGTAGGGGCGCGACTTGCCGGGGATGTTGAGCGTGTAGTGATCGAGAAACAGTTTTAGCAGCCGGTCATGCTCTTCGACCGCCAGCGACTTCTGCTGCGCGGTATGCGCGCGCTCGATCATCACCCGTCCGCCGTGGCCGACAAAGCGCCGGAAGCCGGCCTCGTCGACAGCGGCGAGCTCGCTGGCGGCGAGACTGTGATTGAGGCTGTCGAGCAGGTCCGGCGCCGTGTCGACCAGCGTCCCGTCGAGGTCGAACACGATGATTGGTCTGGTCATGGCCTGTCCTGTGGCTGATGCATTGCAGGCAGGCGATAGCGTCTGTGCCTCATTCAGGCAAGCAGTCGGACAGCCAAAGTCTTTGACCCAGCGGGCAAAAGTGCTACGAGCGCGCAATCAGAAAAATCACAATCAAGCCAAAACCTCCGGGGCACACATGGATGCGAGGCAGTTGAAGGTCGAGGCCGCGCGGGCAGCACTTGCCCATGTCAGCGACGGCATGCGGCTCGGCATCGGCACCGGCACCACGGCGGAAGAGTTCGTGCGGCTTTTGGCCGAGAAGGTCGCCACGGGCATGACCATCATCGGCGTACCGACCTCGGAGCGCACCGCGGCCCTCTGCCGCGAGCTCGGCGTGCCGCTGTCGACGCTGGAGGAAACGCCCGAGCTCGACCTCACTGTCGACGGCGCCGACGAGGTCGACCCGGCGCTGACCCTGATCAAAGGCGGCGGCGGCGCGCTGCTGCGCGAGAAGATCGTCGCGGCGGCCTCCGGGCGCATGATCGTCATTGCCGACAAGTCGAAAATGGTCGAGACGCTCGGCCGCTTCCCGCTGCCCATCGAAGTCAACCAGTTCGGCCTGCGCGCCACTGAAATCGCGGTTGCGGCAGCGGCCAAAAGTCTCGGCCTTTCCGGCCCTATTACATTGAGGATGACGGGGGGCCAGCCTTTTGTTACAGACGGCGGCCATTTTATCCTCGATGCATCTTTTGGCCGCATTCCGGATACAAGAGCGCTTTCGAATGCTCTCCATGCCATCCCCGGCGTGGTCGAGCATGGTCTTTTCATCGGGCTGGCGTCAGCGGCCATCATCGCCGGTGGCGACGGCATCCAAACCGTCCATGCCGCCCGAAAACCAGGGAGTTCTACCGATCATGATGTTGCATAAACGGGTTCGCCAATTCTCCGCCATCGTGGCGGCTTCGGCTGTCTTGGCGTTTTCCGCGCCGGCGTTTGCGCAGGATGTCACCGAATCGCATCTGAAGGCGGCGCGCGCCGCGGTCGCCGCCATCCATGCGACCGACCCGTTCGACAACATCCTGCCGCAGGCCGCCGCCGCGCTAGAGCAGCAGCTTATCCAGAAGAACCCCGACATGCAGGAGCTGATCGGCAAGACCATCAGCGAGAAGGCGCTGGCGCTGGCCTCACGCCGTGCCGACCTGGAGAAGGAGGCAGCACTGGCCTATGCCAAGGTGTTCTCCGAAAAGGACCTCACCGACATCGCTGCCTTCTACAATTCCGAGGCCGGCAAGAAGCTGCTCGACAGTGGCCCGACGGTGACGCGCGATTTGGTCAAGGCAGCCGACATCTGGCAGAACGGCCTGGCGCGCGATCTCGCCCAGCAGGTCGGCGAGACGCTGGCAGCGGCCGCGAAGGCCAAGGCTCCCGCGGCACCCGCCGATGGCGCTGCCCCGGCCGATGGTGCCGCCCCGGCTGATGGCGCGGCACCCGCTGACGGTGACCAGCCGGAAGCGCCGAAGAACTAAGTCATCGATTTCGCCACCGGCGTCCTCGCCGCTGGACCAAGAAAGCCCGGTGCAAACCGGGCTTTTCTTTTGGCCTCATGCAGCCTACCTGTCTCAAACATTTCTTGAGGCAAGGAGCGTCAGCATGGCCGGTTACGACTACGACCTCTTCGTCATCGGCGGCGGCTCCGGCGGGGTGAGGGCGGCGCGTGTGGCGGCCGCACTCGGCAAGCGCGTCGGCATCGCCGAGGAATACCGCTATGGCGGCACGTGCGTTATCCGTGGCTGCGTGCCGAAAAAACTCTACGTCTACGCCTCGCAATTTCCCGAACATTTCGCCGATGCCGCCGGCTATGGCTGGACGGTGCCCGAAGCGAGCTTCGACTGGCCGACGCTGGTCGCCAACAAGGATCGCGAGATCGCCCGGCTGGAGGCTATTTACGAGAAGAACGTGAAAGGCGCCGGCGGCGAGACGTTCCACTCGCGTGCCATGCTGGTCGACCCGCATGTCGTGCATCTCCTGGGCGACGACCGCACCGTCACCGCCGACCAGATCCTGATCGCCACCGGCGGTCGGCCGGCGCCGCATCCAGCACTTCCCGGCCATGAGCATTGCATCTTCTCCAACGAAGTCTTCGACCTCAAGCGGCTGCCGAAGGCGATCATGATCGAGGGCGGCGGCTACATCGCCGTCGAATTCGCCAACATCTTCCATGGCTTGGGCGTCGACACCACGCTGGTCTACCGCGGCAAGGAGATCCTGTCGCGCTTCGACATGGACCTGCGGCGCATGCTGCACGAAACCATGGAAAAGAAGGGGATAAAGATCCTCTGCCACGCCGTGTCGGAATGGGTGCGCAAGCGGCCGGATGGGCGGCTGGACGCGCTGGTCACCGGCGGCAAGGTGTTGACGGTCGACCAGGTCATGCTCGCCATCGGCCGCATCCCCAACACCGAGAATATGGGCCTGGAAGGCGTCGGCATCGAGCTCGGCAAGACCGGCGCCATCGTTGTCGACCAGTATTCCCGCACCAACATCGACAACATCTGGGCGATCGGCGACGTCACGAACCGTGTGCAGTTGACGCCGGTGGCGATCCACGAGGCGATGTGCTTCATCGAGACCGCCTTCAAGGGAAACCCGACCGCGCCCGACCACGACACGATCCCGACCGCCGTGTTTTCACAACCGGAGATCGGCACTGTCGGCCTGTCCGAGGACGATGCTGTCAAGCGCTACTCCGACGTCGAAATCTACCGCGCCACGTTCCGGCCGATGCGGCACACGCTGTCGGGTCGCGACGAAAAGATGCTGACAAAGCTGGTGGTCGACGGGGCCACGCGAAAAGTGCTCGGCGCCCACATTCTCGGACCGGACGCCGGCGAGATGGCGCAGCTGCTCGGCATTCCGCTGAAGGCCGGCGTCACCAAGGACGATTTCGACCGCACCATGGCAGTCCACCCGACGGCGGCGGAAGAACTGGTCACCATGTACAAGCCGACTTACCGCGTGAAGGACGGCGTGCGGGTCGATTGATCTAAAACGCCGGCATCACCTGAATATCAGCACACACCCTACAGTAGCGTGCCGCGCAGGATCACCAGCGCCACCGAGAAATAGATCACCAGGCCGGTGACATCGACCAGCGTGGCGACGAACGGCGCCGAGGCGCTCGCCGGATCGAAGCCGATCCTTTTCAGCGCGAAGGGAAGCATCGATCCCGACAGCGAGCCGAAGGTGACGATGCCGACGAGTGCTGCTCCGACCGTCGTGGCGATCAGCGGCCAATGCGGCCCATAGTCGTAGAAGCCCATATATTGCCAGAGCGCGATGCGGCAGATGCCGACCACGCCAAGCATTGCGCCGAGCACGAGGCCGGTAGGCAATTCGCGCAAGGCAACACGCCACCAGTCGCGAAGACCGATTTCGCGCAGCGCCAGCGCCCGGATGACGAGCGACGTTGCCTGCGAGCCGGAATTGCCACCCGAGCTCATGATCAGCGGGATGAACAAAGTGAGCACGATCGCCTTCTCCAGCTCGCCCTCATAGCTTTGCATGGCATTGGCGGTCAGCATCTCTGAGATGAACAGCGCGCACAGCCAGCCGCCGCGCTTCTTGATCATGGCAAGAAAACTCATCTTCATGTAGGGCTCGTCCAGCGCCTCCATGCCGCCGAAACGGTGCACGTCCTCGGTCGTCTCCTCGATCATGGTGTCGATGATGTCGTCGATGGTGACAATGCCGAGGATCTTGCCATGGTCGACGACGGGAACCGCGAGCAGATCGTATTTGGAGATCGTCTGCGCCAGGGTCTCGCGATCGGTCAGTGGCTTCACCGTCACCGGCACGCGGTCCGGCGCCACCGACAGGATCGGATCGTCCGGCTCGCCGGTGATCAGCCGGCGTAGGCCGGTCGACCGGACCAGCACATGCGTCTGCGGATCGACGATGTAGATGGCGTAGACGGTCTCGCGCGTCCGCTCGACCTTGCGGATGTAGTCCAGCGTGCGGCCGACGGTCCAATCCGAAGGCACGCTGACGAACTCGGTCGTCATGATCGAGGCGGCGCTGCCTTCGGGGTAGCCGAGAATGGAAAGCAGCGTTGCCCGCAGCGGCGGCACCAGCCCGCCGAGCAGCTCGGAACGCGCCGGCTCGTCCAGCTCGCGCAGGATATCGGCGGTGCGGTCGACCGACATGGCGGTGAGGAGCTTGCACGCCTTGGCGCGCGGCAGCGCCTCGGCCAGTTCCGACGCGCCGTCGAGTTCCGGTTGGTCGAAGATCTCGACCAGCCGCTCGAACGGCACTTCGCAAAGCAGTTCGATCGCGGTCTCGCGAGGTTCCCGGTTCAGGGCCTCGACGACATCGGCGACGTGATCATTGGCAAGGATACGGGCGATCGCGACGGCATCGTCGCCCGCTACGACGGGGGAAAATTCGTTCATGGCTCACTCCTTGCCGTCCGGCAGGACGTGAGCCATCAGGTCACGTCTAGGCGGACGGCGGTTGCGTTCGACTGTGACTGTCGCCAGGCATGGCGCGGTGACCTTTCTGCTTGCGGGCTAGCGCATGATCCCGAAAATCGGTTTTCGATTTTCGGAAAAGGATCATGCGCAAACTCAAAGTGCTACAGCGTCCTTTGCGCGTCCGAAGTGACGCGCGGCGCTGTAGGTTGGAATGCTGCAAGCCGGGCGCAACATAGGAGCGCATTTCGGCGAGTCAATCGCAGGAACGGCCGAAAGCTGCCGGGAACAGTCCCAATCGCGAGACTGTGATCGACCGCCGTCGTTGCCGCCCTGTTGCGGCTCGGCAAGAGCTTGGTGTGGTTGCTATTTTTGCTTCAGCCGGCGCGAGAAGCGCAGCCATTTGTCTTCGACCGGTCGCGGCTGCGTAAGGATGGTGGTGAGTTCGCGCGGCAGGTTCGGAGCAAGCGGCTTCTTGGTGGCGACACCGTCGGCGATCGCAACCACGCTGTGGTAGAATTCCTCGCCGGTGGCTGATCGTGGCGCAATCGCCTCGTGCATGATGCTGATCACCGTGACATCGGGACAGTTGTCCTTGATCGCCTGGTGGAAGGCGATCTTGCCATCCGGATCGAGCGCGCCGGTGGCTTCGTCGAGGAACAGAAGCCCAGGCTGCTGCAGCACGATGCGGGCCACCACCAGCTTCTGCTTCTGGCCGCCGGAAAGCATCTGATCCCAGATCTTTCCCTCGCGGCTTTCGTCGGCCATGTGTTCGATGAAATCGCCAAGGCCGGCCTTGTGTAGGGCAGACGCCACCTGCGCATCGCCATAGTCCTGCTCGGAGCCGGGCAGACACACCAGCTGCTTCAGTGACACCTGCTGCAGCTTGACCTCCTGGGCGGCATAGAAACTCTTCACGCCGTCGGGGAAGACGATGGTGCCACGGCCATAGGGCCACAGGCCGTTGATCGCCTTGACCAGCGAAGTCTTGCCGCAGCCGGACTCGCCCTTGAGGAACGTCCACTCGCCACGCCGGAAGCGCAGATTGGCAGCGCTCAGGAACGGCGTGGCATCTTCGCCCTGATGCGCCAGTTCGAGCTTCTGGATGGTCAGGCCGAAGACCGGGTTCTGGCTGGCATAGTGGAAGTCGGAGCGGCCGGTCTGGCTGTAGAACTCCTGTGGCTGCTGGACGTTCTCGATGGCGTTCGCCAATTCGGTGACGCGCTGGCTGTTGGCGCGCAAGGTCGCGATGTCGGGCATCACGCGGATGAGCCAGGAACACTGGCCGATCAGCTGATTGATCATCTCGGCGCCGGTCACGTAGCCTTTGAGGTCAAGTTTGTTGTGAATAAAGGAAACCAGACCGGGCGCATATGCGACGATGCGAAAGCCCATGAAATTGTGGACCGCCTCGAATGCGTCGTAAGAGACGTTGACGATATTCAACCGTGCCCAGGTCCGATCGATGTCGCCATAGAGCCGGTTGTTCACCGTCTTCTGCACGTCTTCTGCGCCTGACGCGGCGACGTGGAAACTGCGGCGAAGAAAGGTCGTCAATTCGCCGCGATAGCTGCCCTCGGCCTGCTGTAGCCGCACATTCAGCCGCTCCAGTACTCTTCCAAGCCTTACCGCGATCCAGGTGTTGAACGGCACGTAGGTGGCGATGGCGAGCAGCGCGAGGACAGCGCTGCCATAGCTTCCGAGGAACTCCAGCCCCGCCACCTCCACGGAGGTCTCGATGAGATTCTCGCCGATAAAATAGAGTGACGTGGCAACGCCAAGCACGCCCATGGCGAGGCCGATCGCGCCGCCTGTCATGCCTTTGATCGATTCCTGGATACGTTGGTCGATATTGTCCGGCGCGGGGCCCCCGCTGCCGGCCGAACCATGCTGGGCGTGGAAATGGCTATGATTGCCGTCGAGCAGCGCTTGATTGAACTGGCTGTTCAACCAACCGCGCCATTTGCGGTGCAAAGTCTTTGACACCAGGCTTCTCGCACCAACGAGGCCGGCATCCTTGAGCACAAACAGGACCACGACGAGCCCCGCATCAGTCAGCAGCGTCCTGAGTGGCGCGGTGTTGGCGGCGTCATGATAGTAATTGATCGAGTAGGTCAATTCCCCGATCATCAGGGCCAACCAGACCCCGGCTTTGCTGAGGAGTGTTGTGAGGGCTGCGATGACGATGGTGAGGGTCCAGGCTTCCTTCCACCGGTCCGAGAACCAGTAGGCCCGCATAAGTCCCCAGAAGGTCCGCATCGACGATACCGGCGTCAGGGGCGACGGGCCAGCGGCGGCGTCGCGGTTCCAAAGTGCCGATATTGAACGTCGCGGTCTGTCGACCTGAATCACAATCCCGCCCAAACCTTTTTTAGTTTTGTTACGGATAGTAACACCAATTGATCATTTTCTATTAATTTTATCGCGGCGAATGTGAGGCAGCCCACGTGGCGTTGCCTTGAGGCAACAGGTGGTGCGTGGAGGCAGCCGTCTCCAGGCCAAATATCCCGTTTTGTTTCAATGTTTTGTGAGAACGCTGAGATGTGCGAAAAGCTTCCCCTGGGGAAGCAGGATTCACGGTTTCGTGAACCAATCGACCTTGCAGATTGGCCGGTTTTCCTACCGCGGGCTGACGGGAACACCGGAAATTTGCCGTCTGTGATCACTTCGGGCTTGCCCGAATCATCCTTTCCCGAAGCCGAGAAGTGCCCGGAAATGGTCTTGGCGGCGGCGTCACAGCTGTCGATCACCGTTTCGCCGCTGGTGAAGCGGACATGCTCGGCCAGGCGCGCTTTTTAGCTGCCGGTCAACAAGATTTGACAATTCATACGCCGCCGGTTGAACCTTGCGCGGCACTGTCGGCACCCACGCATACCCGGTTCTCCAACAAGGAATCTCCCAATGCTTGCACGCGCAGCCGCCCCAGCAATCCTGTCGCTCTTTGCCTTTCTGTCTGTGGCTCATGCCGGCAACCAGACCATTCCCGCGAGCGCCGAGGGCCAAATCGAGTTCAACACGCCCTCCGGCAACATCGGCTGCATTTACACGCCCAAGGGCGGCACCAGCACCTACCAGCCGCAGGATGGCGGTCCGGAACTGAGCTGTTCGCGCGTCGAGCCCAGCTACGTCACGGTGATCCTCGGGCCGAACGGGCCGGCGACATTGATCAAGAATCCGGGTGAGCAGGGCTGCTGCAGCGATGTCGCCAAGCTGGCCTATGGCAACAGCTGGAGCAAAGGGCCGTTTACCTGCCAGTCGTCAACCAAGGGGCTGACCTGCACGGGCAGCAACGGCCATGGGTTCTTCGTCAGCAAGGCCAAGGCAAACGTGAAGTAGGCTCAGCCCACCTTTTCCAGCTCGCCCTTGGCCTTGGCAGCGGCGACCTGGCGGATGGCGTCGGCCAGCGTGTCGGCGTCCTGCGCGCCCATGACCGCGTACTTGCCTTCAAGCAGGAAGCACGGCACGCCGGTGATGCCCATCCGCGATGCCGTGGCGATTTCCGTGCGCACCGCCTCGACGTCAGCGTCGGTCGGCAACAGCGTTTCGACCACGGCAGCGTCCATGCCGGCCTCGCGGGCGGCTTCGATCAGCACCGCGTGATCGCCGATATTGGCGCCTTCCTCGAAATACAATTGGAACAGCCGGCGCACCAAGCGGTTCTGCACGGCTTCGCCGGCTGCCCCGGCCCAGCGGATGACGCGATGCGCGTCCAGCGTGTTGGCGGCGACCTTGATGGCGTCGAAGGCGAAGTTGATCCCCTCGGCTTCGCCGAGCGGCTCGATGCGGGCATGCATCTGGCGGATACGCTCCTCGCTGCCGAACTTGGCCAGCATGTATGCGCGCCGGTCTTTGCCTCCGGGCGGAATGGTCGGGTCGAGCTGGAACGGCCGCCAGCGCACATGCACCTCAATGTCGCCAGCAGCGGCGATCGCCTTGTCGAGCCGCTTCTGGCCGATGAAGCACCAGGGGCAAACAGCGTCGGAAACCACGTCGACGGTGATGGAATTGTCTTCGCTCATCTCGATCTCCTGCCGCGAACACATCTTTGAGCATGATCTCGTCCGAAAACCCGGTAACCACTTTTCGGGATCATGCTTAGTTCGCTTTGCGCCACCAGGTAGGCCATTGATAACCGAATATGGGCGTCTTTTTCGGATGATCCAGATAATTCCAGTAGGCGAGCCATTGCTGCGCATTGTACTGCATCGGCACCATGTAGTTGCCGGAGATGAGCAAGCGGTCGAGGACGCGCACCGCGGCGACGTAATCCTCCTTGGTTCGCGCTCTCAGCATCGCATCGATCGCAGCATCCACCGCCGGATCGGCGACGCCGGCCAGGTTGAACGAACCTTCCCTCTTGGCTTCTGAAGAACCCCAGCGAAAACTCTGCTCGATGCCGGGCGACAGCGAGTTGCTGAAACCGCTCGACCCTATCAGCACCTCGAAATCGAAACGCTGCTTGCGCGACTGGATCTGGTCGGCTTCGAGGCTGCGGATGCTCACGGTTATGCCGATCTTCTCCAGCGTGCGCTGATAGATGGCGGCAAAGCGTTCCTCGTCCTGCGAGGCGGTCAGGATTTCGAAACCGAAGGGGCTTCCTTTGGGATCCAGCAGGACGCCGTCCTTGACGGCATAGCCCTGGCTCTTCAGAAGGTCGAAAGCCACCTTCAGCACCTTCCGGTCCTGGCCCGTGCCGTCATTCACCGGCGGTCGCCAGGTGCCGTCCATGACATCGGCCGGCACGCGTCCGGGGTAGGGCGCCAGCAGCGCCTTCTCCCTGTCGGAGGCGGGATGGCCGAGCGCGGACAGTTCGGAATTCTGCCAATAGCTCATCGTGCGTGTGTATTTGCCGCCGAACAGGTTCTTGTTGGCCCATTCGAAGTCGTAGAGCATGCCGAGCGCGCGCCGCACCACCGGATTGGAAAACTTCTCCAGCCTGGTGTTGAACAGGAATCCGGTCACCACTGGCGGTATGCCGGTGTCGAAGGTCTCGGCAATCACCTCGCCTCGGTGGAACGCGGGAAAATCCATGTCGCGCTCGCGTTTGACCGGATCGCCCTCATCGTAGATGGCGCAGATGCCTTTCTTGAACGCTTCCGTCTTGGCATTGGCGTTGAGGAAATACTCTATGGTGATCTGGTCGTAATTGTCGAAGCCGCGCTTGGAAGGGATGTCCTTGCCCCAGTAATTCGGGTTGCGCTTGAAGACGATACGCTGTCCCGGCTGCACCTTGTCGACTCTGTAGGGACCGCTGCCGATCACCGGCTTCAGCGTCGTCTTGTCGAAGGTGTCCTTGTTGAAAGCGTGCTTCGGGATGATCGGCGTTAGCGCGATGATCAAGGGGGTCTCGCGATTGGCCTTGTCGTTGAAGGTAAAGCGCACGCTGTGATCGCCGGTCTTTTCGAGCTTGGCGATCAGGCTCATGCGATCCCTGTAGGGCGGGCGGCCCTTGTCGGTGAAGACATCGTAGGTGAACAGCACGTCCTCCGGCGTCACCGGCTCACCGTCGGACCACTTCGCATTTGGATTAAGGTGGAATTCGATCGACTTGCGCTCGGGATCCATATCGGCCGTGTCGGCGAGCAGGCCATAGAGGCTGAACGCCTCATCGTAATTGCGCGTCATCAACGGCTCGAAAACCAGGTTGCCGTAGTTGAGATCCATCATGCCGCGCGCCGTGGTGCGCAGGCTCTTCAGAATGAACGGGTTCAGATTGTCGAAACTGCCGACGACGCAATAGGTGATGTTGCCGCCCTTCGGCGCATCGGGATTGACGTAGTCGAAATGGGCGTAGTCGGCCGGCAGCGCCGGCTCGCCCTGCATGGCGATGGCATGTTTCGGCTCCGACATCGCGGGCTGAAGCGAAAAGGCGAGAAACGAGATCGCTGCGATCAGCCAAACAAGAACGCGGCCCATGACCGTCTCCTTACTGGGCGGCTTGATGATTCGGAGTGCACCCTAGCATGGCGCCGCTGCGCTCCGGCCAGATACGTCAGCCCAAATCGCACGACCAATGGCACGGCCAAGAATCGCAGGCGCCGGGCTGGATTCGGCTGCCCATGCAGTGTAACACGCGCTCCGAAGTCATCCTGTTGCCTCAATTCGGCAACAGGTAGCTGGACCACGCGGCGCGAAGAAGCCGGTTCCGGGATCATTTGAGAGGAAATGCACGACATGACGAGCCTGAACAGCAACGCATACCGCCTTTCGGTCATGGCCGCAGGCGTGGTCGGCTTTCTGGTCGCCGGGCTTCCCGCTGCTTCCGCACAGCAGCAGCAGATTCCGCAGGGCTGGTTCAAGGCCTGCACCAAGCAGGAAGACGTCGACATCTGCAATGTCCAGAACATCGTCACCGCCGGCAACGGCCAGCTGGTCACCGGCGTCAGCCTGATCGAGCTGAAGGGCAAGGTGAACCGCAAGGTGTTCCAGGTAACGGTCCCGACCGGACGCCTGGTGCCTCCCGGCATCGGCCTGCAGATCGACACCGGCAAGGCGCAGAAGCTCGATTATGTCATCTGCTTCCCCGACCGTTGCGTGGCCGAAGTGCCGCTGACCGACACGCTCGTCGCTTCCTTCAAGAAGGGCCAGGCGATCACGCTCACCTCGGTCAACTTCCAGAACCAGCCGAACCCGATCAAGGTTGCCTTGACCGGCTTCAGCGGCGCCTATGACGGCCCGCCGCTGCAGCAGTCCGATATCGAAGACCGGCAGAAAAAGCTTCAGGACTTCGTTGCCAAGAACAACCAGGATTTTGCCAAGAAGCTCAAGGACGAGCAGGACAAGGCCAAGGCCGCCAACTGATCGACGGATGGCGTTCGCGTCGGCCACACGGATAGATAGGTCTGCCCTCTGTTCGGCCTGTCAGGTATCGTTGCTCCCTAGCCTGGAAATCCGTGTGATCGGCAGGCTCAGTATGCGGCTATCGTCCGGTGCTTGCTGACGTGTGCCGACCCACCCGAGGATCGCGGGATTGTGGCTGTCCCGCGCCACTTTCAGGACGAAAGTCCCGTCTCTGACATTGGCGGCTTCAATGGGCAACATTTGCCCGTTCAGATAAAAAAGCGGGTCAACGCGCGTCGTCAATATGTGCGCCAGCGTCTGGACCTGCACCAGATGTTCACCCGCAGGTAATACCAGTTCGACCGACGCAACATCGCTCGACCATCGAAAGGGTACGCCATTGTAGAGTTCTGCCGCATAGATCCCGGCGGCGCGCCCGGCATCGACTTCATCTGGCGTCCACAGCGAGCCATCGCCAACAACCTTTTGCACTTCAGGTGAGGTACGCAGCCGTTTCTCGTGCACCAGTGCGGCGATCGTTTGCCGAAACACTCTGTCGAGTTGCGCATCCGAACCGAATGCCCGTGCCAGCATAAGCGCGACATGCCGCCAGAGAAGCGTTGCGCGCGCGCTGCAGGTGTCCAGACGGTCTCCCAGCAAGGCCGCGACCCAATGGCGCCGGAGTACCTGCATCATGCCTCCACCGTGCAACCGCGGACGCAATTTCCGTCTCTTCTGGTGCCAGGCGATTTGCAGAATATGCTGCGCCAGATCTTTGCGGCGTTCGCCTCGACTGCTCCATTCGAATGGAATTTCGATCACCGGTTCCTGACGCGGCCCGCCGCGCGCCAGCCAGAGTGCCTCGCCTGCGACGAAATCCTCCGTGAAGTGACGCAGTTCCGGCCATTGCCCAATGTAGTGATGCACAAGTTCGATTTCTGGAACGTAGCCGATGGACAGCCCCAACTTGTGGTAGCGGGCAGCCAACAGCCATTCCGAAAAATGCCCGAAGACAAAGTCAAACCCCGCGGCTTCTTCGTAGGCCTTGCGGCGTGTTGCGAAGCACTGGTCGAGGATCTTGCACCACGAACTCTCCGTCATGCCGTGCTGGATATCAGCCTCGTACATCCGCGCTTCCGAACGTGCCAGTTTGTTGGGTGCGCTGGCATGGGTTAGACACGAGAATCCCGCCCATTCGGGGCGCCTTGAGAAGACATCGAGGCATTGTTCAAGGACGGTGGGCGTCGGCCAGACATGACTTTCGGTGAAGAACAGCAAGTCCGCCCGGGCATGCCGCGCTGCTTCCGCAACTTGTGCGATGTCATGCTTGGCTGACGTCTGAACAAGGCGGTCCTGCGGTGCAAGCAGCTGGCGAATCTCGTCCATATCCGCAGCATTGGCATCGTGGGAGGCAACGAGTATGAGTTCGAAGGCCGAACCCCTCAGGGTCTGGTCCTGCCGCCATTTACGGATCGCGATGGTTGCCTGGTCGCGATGGAACTCAAGAGGCATCAGAACGGAAATCAGCACATTCGAATCGGACGGATTCTGTTGCGAACTTTTCCGTGACAAAGAGCGGCGCATGAGATGCCTTCGTTTTCTGGAGCGTCTACGTGTTCAAAGGGCGCCACCGCAGTCTGAACGCATCGGGGGTCTCCGCACCTTCACGGCC
This sequence comes from Mesorhizobium sp. CNPSo 4688, assembly GCF_057784295.1. Lineage (NCBI taxonomy): Bacteria > Pseudomonadati > Pseudomonadota > Alphaproteobacteria > Hyphomicrobiales > Phyllobacteriaceae > Mesorhizobium > Mesorhizobium sp. CNPSo 4688. The sequence continues at coordinate 116,512 of NZ_JBWLUY010000001.1, read as the reverse complement.
AAATCCAGAGTTTGCAACATAGCCGTCGTCCATGCCGCAGGAAACTTGTAGCAGACCAATTGTAGCACTGGGCGCTATTGAAACGGACCACATGTTGTGTGACGTGTGGCAGCGCAATTGTTGAGGAACCAAGTGATGGACGGCGGGCAGGAAGTCACAATCGCTGATCTGGTGAAAGAGATTTCGTCACTCACGCGGCGAATCCAGACGCTGGAGGGTGACTATTACCTGCGTCGGCGCAACAGCTGGCGATATAAATTTCAGCCGAAGGTTTTCGATTTTCATCAGTACCAGCCACGGAATTTGCAGCCCCCACCCAACTACAGCGTTCCAACGCCTAACACCGGCGTGCTTCGGATTGCCATTGTCACGCCGTCCTACCGGCATGCGCATTTTCTGCGAGCTACGATCGATAGCGTCCTCTCCCAGAACTATCCCAATCTCGAATACATCGTTCAAGATGGCGGCTCGCAAGACGGGACACGCGAGGTACTCGAGTCCTACGGACAACGGATTGCCTGGAACAGCGCCGCGGACGGCGGGCAGACAGACGCCATCAACAAGGGCTTTGCGGTCGTATCCGGCGACATCATGGCCTATCTCAACAGCGACGACGTCCTGTTGCCCGGAACACTGCATTATGTGGCACACGCGTTCGAGAAGTATCCCAAGGTCGATTTCGTCTATGGCAATCGAATCGTGATCGACGAAGCGGGTAGGGATACCGCACGCGTGGTCCTGCCGCCGCACGACAGCGAGGTCATCAAATGGGTCGACTACATCCCCCAGGAGACCATGTTCTGGCGCCGCAGCGTTTGGGAAAGACTCGGTGCATTCGACACAACGTTTCAGTATGCGATGGATTGGGATTTCATCCTGCGGGCGCAGGCGGCAGGATTCCGTTTCAAGCGGCTTCCACGCTTCCTCGGCTGCTTTCGCGTTCATCCCAGTCAAAAGACGTTTGCCATGCACGACGTCGGGCGAGAAGAGCAGGACCGCCTACTCCTACGCAGTCACGGCTCCGTGTCCCGATGGGGAGATATCAATGCAGCGATGGCCAGCTATATGAAGAAGCAGGTTCTCTATCATCGCCTCTACAAATTGGGCATCATGCGAATATAGGTCGATACGTGGCTGCTCTGTCGGATTTGTTGCAAACCTTCGGCAACGAAAGCCTGGCACTATGGATCTGGACTATGCTCGCAAATCAATCGGAGACGCCGCCATGGTCGCAGCGTCTTGAGGTCAATGCCGGGACTGGCGTTTCGGCTCGTAGCGTCCGTCTGGCCGCTTGTCGAACATCTCGCCGATCTGCGGATGGCGAACCGGCTCGCCCGACTGGTCCTCAAGCAGGTTCTGTTCGGACACATAGGCGATGTATTCGGTTTCCGAATTCTCGGCGAGCAGATGATAGAACGGCTGGTCCTTGCGCGGCCGCACATCGGCCGGGATCGCCTCGTACCATTCGTCGGTGTTAGCAAATTGCGGATCGACATCGAAAATGATGCCGCGAAATGGAAACAGCCGGTGGCGAACTACCTGTCCGATCGAGAATTTGGCTGTTTTCATCATACTCACCACTAAGCCCTGAAGCGCCCGGCGTCCCTTGGAATGCACGGCACGCGCTCTAAGGCTTTGAATTTACACACGCCGTCAGCAAAAATCGAGCCCGACTTTAGGGCTGGTATCCGACCCTATCTGGCGCAGACGGTGTGTCAGTTCAATGCCGAAGCGCTTGACGCCTTGTGAAGCTGCGGGCTAGCCCGGTCCAGGATTTTCGGGCCAGGGCAAAAATGTCTGACCGGGCTGCTCTACATGATCCGGCACGGCATATTACCGCCGGACCTGTTTCCCTAGGCCAGTAAGTGCTGCAAAACCGCTGCCCGGCCTCAAGCCCTCGCGCATGAAGAAGGCGCGCAGCGGCGCGAAACTGCCGAGCACATTGAGCCCGGCGCTGCGCGCCATCTGCGCCGGCAGCATGTCCGACAGCAGCGACATGTTGAGCAGGTTGACTGCCCCGCTGCGCGCCAGAATGTCGGGACGGCGCCTGGAATCATAGGCTGCGAGGGCCCTTGCAGCGCCAGGATCGCTGCGATTTTCACCAGCGATTCCAATCAGATCGTCGATGTCCCTGATACCGAGGTTGAGGCCTTGGGCGCCAATCGGCGGAAACACATGCGCGGCTTCGCCGACCAGCGCCACACGGTTCTGGGCGAAACGCCCGGGCGACGCCGCCGACAGCGGGTAGATCTGCCGGCCGGGCTCGACCGACACTCGGCCCAGCATCGACTGCATCTGCTGTTCGACACGTTCGGAAAGTGTCACGTCATCGAGCGCGGCAAGGTCCTTTGCCGTTTCCGGTTTCACCACCCAGACAAGGCTGGAGCGGTTGCCGGGCAATGGCACCTGGGTGAACGGCCCGGTCTCGGTGTGGAATTCTGTCGAGGTGAAGCCGTGTTCGCTGCGATGGCCGAAATTCAGCACCAGCGCCGCCTGCGGATAGGACCGCACCGAGGCCGCTATGCCCGCCGCCTCGCGCGCCGGTGACAAGCGCCCATCGGCGGCAACCGCCAGCGAAGCGGACACTTCGCTTCCATCCGCCAGGACGGCATGCGCCTCATCGGCATCGAGACGCCAGCTCTCGACCATCGACTTCAGCCATTCGATACCGGGATGCGCGGCGACGGCCCTGGCCAATGCCGGGTTGAGCACGGCGTTGGGCAGGTTGAGCCCGAACTGCTCCTCGCCGATCTCCGTGGCGCGAAAGGTGACCACCGGGCTGCGGATCAGCCGGCTTGTAGCATCGACGATGCGCATCACCTTCAGAGGTGCTGCCTTCGGCGTCAATTCGGCAAGCACGCCCAGACGATCGAGGGTCTTGAGGGCAGGGTTCATCAGCGCCGTCGTCCGGCCATCGGGGCCGCCCGCCTCGGGTCCGATGAGAGTCACGGGAAATCCCGCCTCGGCAAAACCGAGCGCCGCGATCAGCCCTGCAGGGCCGCTGCCGGCAACCAGTATCCGTGCTGTCTCGCGATGATCCAAATTGGACTTCCAGTTTGCGATGCAGGTCCATCCTGTCTGTCCATGGATATAGGTCAGACCATGCGGCTTGATCAACGCGGCGATTAGGCTCATTCGATTGCCATGACCGGCCAGCAGGACGATTTCAGCCATCTCGACCGCGCCGGCCGCGCCACGGCAGGCCTTGCCCGCCATCCCCGGCTGACGGTCAACATCGCCATCGGCGGCGGCATTCTGCTCGCATGGTTCATTCTCGGCGCCATGGCGATCCGCGGCGCCGAAGGCCGGCTTCCCGGCGCCGGCGCACCGGGTGATGTGGTGTTGCGCTATCTGCCGCAGCTGCCGCTGCCGGATTTTCTCGACCGCTTCTTCGGCCTGTGCCTGACGCCCGCACCGCTCGATGCCGGCAGCGGCGCACAATTTCTGGCACTGATCGCCATGTGGTTCCTGATGGCCGTGGCGGCGATGCTGCCGTCGGCAGCGCCGATGATCCGTACCTATTGCGAAATCGCCGATACCGCCCGCATCAAAGGCGAACCGGTGGCGCATCCGCTCATCCTGGCGACAGGATACCTCTGCACATGGCTGGTCGCCTCGGCCGGCTTTGCGGTGCTGACGTTGATCGTCCATACATTCGCCTCGTCCGGACGATTGCTCGATCCGGTGAGCGGCATTGCCGCTGCTGCCGCTTTGCTGGTGGCCGGCCTCTACCAGTTCAGCAGCCTCAAGCAGGCCTGCCTGACAAAATGCCGGAACCCGTTCTCGATCCTGTTTTCCAACTGGAGCGCTGAGCCCAGTCGCATTTTCCGGCTCGGGCTGGAGCAGGGCCTGTGGTGCCTCGGCTGTTGCTGGGCGCTGATGCTGGTGATGTTTGCCGTCGGCACCATGAACGTGTTCTGGATGGCGCTGATCGGCCTGTTCACTTTGATCGAAAAACAGACCGCCGGCAGGGTTCCTACCCGGGTGGCCGGTGCGATACTGCTTGTCTGGTCAGTCGCCCTGCTAGTAGTCTCGGCATGACGGGGGAAAATTCAATGGCAGAGCAAGGCTGGGCAATGAAAGGAGAGCTCGTACTCTCCTGCAATTGCACGGTTTTTTGCCCTTGCGTGCTGTCGCTTGGCAGCCATCCGCCGACCGAGGGCTATTGCCAGACATGGGCAGGGTTCCGCATCGATGCCGGTCATTTCGGCGAAGTCGACCTGTCCGGCCTCAATCTCGGACTGGTCATGGAAATCCCGGGCTATATGAGCCGCGGCAACTGGACCGCGGGCCTGTTCATCGACAAGCGCGCCTCGGTCTACGCGGTGAAGGCTTTGACCAAGATCTTCACCGGCAAGGCGGGTGGAACCACGTCGTTGCTGTCCATCCTCGTCGGCAAGTTCCTCGGCGTCGAGCAGGTGCCGATCACCTACGAGACGCGTGACAAGACGCGTATTTTCCAGATACCGAAGATCATCGACGGGGCGGTGACACCGATTCCCGGCAAGGATCGCGAGAAGGATACCGTGATCAGCAACTCGGAATACTGGATCGCGCCGGAGATCATCGTGGCCAGGTCCGACAAGAGCAAGATGCGGGCCTTCGGCCGCAACTGGAACTTTGCCGGCCGTTCGGCCGAAATCTGCAGACTGGATTGGCGGGGCCCGTGAGCAAGAACACAACCGCCAGGAACGCCGCCAAAAAGATCGCCGATCGGATTCCGAGGCCGAAGAAGAAGGTAACCTGGCCGCAGGCGCGGGCATTCTCGGTGCATCTGTTGACCGCATCGGGCTCGTTCCTGGCCTTCCTGTCGCTGGTGGCGGCGAGCGAGGAACGCTGGACGGCAATGTTCTGGTGGCTGGGCCTGGCGCTGTTCGTCGACGGCATTGACGGGCCGATCGCGCGAAAGCTCGAGGTCAAGGAGATCCTGCCGACCTGGTCGGGCGAACTCCTCGACAACATCATCGACTATGTCACCTACGTGCTGATCCCCGCCTTCGCGCTCTACCAACGCGGCTTCATGGGTGAAAAACTGTCGTTCCTGTCGGCGGCCATCATCGTCGTGTCCAGCGCCATCTATTATGCCGACACCGGCATGAAGACGAAGGAGAACTTCTTCAAAGGGTTTCCGGTAGTCTGGAACATGGTGGTGTTCACGCTGTTCGTCATCGAGCCAGGGCAATGGGTGTCCTTTGGCGTCGTCGTGGCGGCCGGCATCCTGACCTTCGTGCCGATCAATTTCATCCATCCGGTGCGGGTGGTGCGGCTGCGGCCCATCAATCTCGGCATGACGCTACTGTGGTGCGCTTTCGGCGCGCTGGCGCTGGCGCAGGCAGCCCTTGCCGCCTTCTACGACCAGATCGGTGTTCTGGGCGAACAGGTCAGTATCTTCACCAAGGTCGGCATTACCGTCACCGGACTTTACCTCGCCTGCATCGGCGGTATCATGCAGTTCTTCCCAAAGCTCGGCGCCAAGCCGCCAACAAAAGCGACTGACAGCAAGAAAACCTGACCCGCAGGAAAGCCCGAAAATGTCCAAAGCGATCCGTATCCACGCCCATGGCGGTCCGGAAGTCCTGACCTATGAGGATGCCGATCCGGGGCAGCCCGGCGCAGGGCAGATCCTGGTCAGGCACACGGCGATTGGCCTCAATTTCATCGATGTCTATCATCGCACCGGCCTTTATCCGCCGCCAGGCGGCTTCCCCCTGATCCCGGGCGGCGAAGCGGCCGGCGTCGTGCTGGCGGTTGGCACTGGCGTCGACTGGCTGAAGCCGGGCGATCGCATCGCCTATGCCGTCAATGTCGGCGCCTATGCCGAGCAGCGCGTTGTCGCTGCCGACCGCGTGGTCAAGGTGCCGGACGGCATCAGCGACGAGCAGGCCGCCGGCATGATGCTGAAAGGTATGACGGCGGAGTATCTCCTGCGTCGCACCTTCAAGGTGAAAGCGGGAGACACCATCCTGTTCCACGCCGCCGCCGGCGGCGTCGGCCTGATCCTGGGACAATGGGCGAAACATCTCGGCGCGACCGTCATCGGCACGGCAAGCTCGACTGACAAGATCGAGATCGCCAAGGCGCATGGCTTCGACCACGTCATCAACTACAAGGAGCAGGATTTCGTCGCCGGCGTCGCCGCCATCACCGGCGGGAAAAAATGCGACGTCGTCTACGATTCGGTCGGCAACGACACATTCCCCGCTTCGCTCGATTGTTTGCGGCCGCTCGGCATGTTCGTCGCGTTCGGCCAGTCCTCGGGGCCGATCCCGCCATTTTCAATGTCGCTCCTGGCGCAGAAGGGATCGCTGTTCGTCACCAGGCCGACGCTGTTCGTCTACAATGCAAAGCGCGAGGACCTCGAAGTTTCGGCTGCAGCACTCTTCGACGTGGTGCTGAGCGGCGCGGTCAAGATCCAGATCAACCAGCGCTATGCCCTGAAGGATGCCGGCAGGGCGCAGGCCGATCTCGAGGCTCGCAAGACGACGGGAACCACCATTCTGGTTCCCTAACGGGAATTTGCCCAGCTTTTCAGCGCTTTGCCGAGGTGCGGGGCGCTGTTTGCACGAAAACCGGTCGGTCAGTTGTTGTGCGAAGCAGGCTTATTTTTACCCCTTGAGTTTCCGCTGAAATTCTTGAAGCTCTTTCAAGGTGGGTGCTGCTTTCGCACGAGAGCAGCCAGCGCATACCATGCTTTCGGGAACACAGAACATATCCGGAAACCGGATGGGAGGCACTGTGAGTGCAGATCATGATGGAGCGAACCTGCTTGAGGTTCGTGGCCTGACCAAGATATTCGGCACGTTGACTGCGTGCGATCATATCGACCTCAACATCGCCAAAGGCGAGATCCACGCGCTGCTCGGCGAAAACGGCGCCGGCAAGTCGACGCTGGTCAAGATGCTGTTCGGTTCGCTGGAGCCCAATTCCGGCGAGATCTTCTGGAACGGCGAGGCGGTTCGCATCACCAGCCCGGGCATGGCGAAGAAACTCGGCATCGGCATGGTGTTCCAGCATTTCTCGCTGTTCGAGGCGCTGACCGCGGCCGAGAACATCGCGCTGTCGCTGGATGACGGCTCGCCGATCAGCTCGATCGCCGCCAAGGCGAGGGCGCTTTCCTTCAGCTACGGCCTGCCGCTCGATCCGGACTCGCTGGTCGGCGATCTCTCGGTCGGCGAACGCCAGCGCATCGAGATCATCCGCTGCCTCTTGCAGACGCCGCAGCTCATCATTCTCGACGAACCGACCTCGGTGCTGACGCCGCAGGAAGCCGACAAATTGTTCGAGACGCTGGAGCGCCTGCGCTCGGAGGGCAAATCCATTCTCTACATTTCGCACCGGCTGGAAGAGGTCAAACGCATCTGCGACCGCGCGACCGTACTGCGTCACGGCAAGGTCGTCGGCCACTGCAACCCGCGCGAGGAAACCGCGTCGTCGCTGGCCCGCATGATGGTCGGCAACGAGGTGAAAGCCGTGGTGCGCGCGCCGGCCGAAGGCATCGAGACCGCCGCGCCACTACTCGAGATCCGCGCGCTCAGCCGCAAGCCGGCGACGCCGTTCTCGATCCCGCTGAAGAACATCAACCTCAACGTGCGTGCCGGCGAGGTCATCGGCATTGCCGGCGTCGCCGGCAACGGCCAGGGCGAGTTCTTCGAATCCGTCTCCGGCGAGGTGCTGCAGCAGGATGCCGCGTCCGTGCGCATTCGCGGCAAGGACGCCGGCGCGCTCTCGATCACCGGCCGGCGCCTGATGGGTGCCGCCTTCGTGCCGGAAGAACGGCTCGGCCATGGAGCGGCGCCGCGCATGAAGCTTTCGGAAAACCTGCTTTTGTCGCGCCATGCCACCGACGGCAAGGTTTTTGTCGGCACCGGCGGCGCAGTCAAAAGTGGTGCGGTCTACGCTGCCGCCCAGCGCATCATCGTGGCGATGGATGTGCGCAAGAGCGCGCCCGATCCGGAAGCCGCGGCCCTTTCCGGCGGCAATCTGCAGAAATTCATCGTCGGCCGCGAGCTCGACCGCAGCCCGGCTGTCATGGTGGTCAACCAGCCGACATGGGGCGTCGACGCCGGTGCTGCCGCCCATATCCGCCAGGCGCTGATCGAACTGGCGCGCAGCGGCTCGGCGGTGCTGGTCATCAGCCAGGACCTCGACGAGCTGTTCGAGATTTCGGATGCGATCGCCGTCATGCACAATGGCGAGCTGTCGAAACCGCTGCCGATTGCCGAGGCCACGTTCGAAAAGATCGGTCTTTTGATGGGCGGCGCCGAGCCCGGCCACGCCGAACACACGCTGGAGACGGCATGATGCGCCTCGAACTCGTCAAACGCCCGCAGCGCTCGATGCTGTTTTCGGCGCTGTCGCCCTTCATCGCCTTCGGCCTGACGATGATTGCCGGCGCGATTCTGTTCGCGTTGCTCGGCGTCAACCCGTTGAATGCATTCGAAATCTACTTCATCGAGCCGATCAGCCAGGTCTGGCAGCTGCATGAGCTGGCGATCAAGGCCGCCCCTTTGATCCTGATCGCGGTCGGCCTGTCGGTCTGCTACAAGGCCAACATCTGGAACATCGGCGCCGAAGGCCAGTTCATCCTCGGCGGCATTTTGGGCTCGGCCATCCCGGTGTTGTTTCCTGGTTTCGAAGGCCCGCTCGTGCTGCCGCTGATGCTGTTGTTCGGCATGGTCGGTGGCGCCGCCTATGCAGCTATCCCGGCTCTGCTGAAGACGCGCTTCGGCACCAACGAGATCCTGACCAGCCTGATGCTGGTCTATGTCGCCCAGCTGTTCCTCGACTGGTTGGTGCGCGGTCCCTGGCGCGATCCGCAGGGCCACGGTTTCCCGCAGACGATCCAGTTCAACGACTCGGCCGTTTTGCCGGAGCTGATGCCGGATGCCGGCCGCGCAAATTGGGGTTTTGTCTTCGCGCTTGTCGCCGCCGTGCTGATCTGGGTGCTGATGAGCCGCCTGCTCAAGGGTTTTGAGGTCCGCGTGCTCGGCTCCAGCCCGCGGGCAGGGCGCTTCGCCGGCTTCGGGCTCAACCGCATGGTCTTCTTCGCCTTCCTGCTGTCGGGGGCGCTGGCCGGGCTTGCCGGCATCTCGGAAGTCTCCGGCGCCATCGGCCAGCTGCAACCGGTGATTTCGCCCGGCTACGGCTTCACCGCCATCATCGTCGCCTTCCTTGGCCGGCTCAACCCGCTCGGCATCGTTGCCGCCGGCCTGGTGCTGGCGCTGACCTATCTCGGCGGCGAGGCGGTGCAAAGTGCGCTCGGCATCTCCGACAAGGTGGCTCGGGTGTTCCAGGGCATGCTTTTGTTCTTCGTGCTCGGTTGCGACACCCTCATCCACTACCGCATTCGCCTCGTCGGCATGGCGCTGGCGAAGGGCGCTGCAAAACTCGATGCTGCGCCGAAGTTGAAGGAAGCCCGCTGATGGACATCACCGTCAACATCCTTTTGACCATCGCCACGGCGGCGACGCCGTTGTTGATCGCGGCCATCGGCGAGCTGGTGGTCGAGCGCTCCGGCGTGCTCAACCTCGGCGTCGAAGGCATGATGATCATGGGCGCCGTCGGCGGCTTCGGCGCCGGCTATGTCACGGGATCGCCCTGGCTCGGCCTGTTGGCGGCAATCGCCATGGGTGCGGTGTTCTCGCTGCTGTTTGCGGTCATGACGCTGTCGCTCGCCACCAACCAGGTGGCGACCGGCCTGTCGCTGACGCTGCTTGGCCTCGGCCTGTCCGGCATGATGGGCACCAGTTTTGTCGGCCAGCCCGGCGAAAGACTGCCCAATCTGTATATTCCCGTCCTGACCGACATTCCTGTGGTAGGCAGGTTGCTGTTCGGCCAAGACCCTGTCTTCTACATTTCGATCGCGCTGACGGCAGCGGTCATGTGGTTCCTGTTCAAGACCCGCACCGGGCTGACGCTGCGCTCGATCGGCGACAGCCACACATCGGCGCACGCGCTTGGCATCAAGGTTATCCGCTACCGTTATCTCGCCGTCATCTTCGGCGGCGCCTGCGCCGGCCTTGCCGGCGGACATCTGTCGCTGGTCTATACCCCGCAATGGGTGGAAAACATGACCGCCGGCCGCGGCTGGATCGCGCTGGCGCTGGTCGTCTTCGCCTCCTGGCGGCCGTGGCGGGTGCTGGCCGGCGCCTACATTTTCGGCGCGGTCTGGATCGGTCAGCTTCATGCACAGGCTTTTGGCATTCCGGTGCCTTCGCAGCTGCTTTCTTCTCTGCCCTATCTGGCAACCGTCGTGGTTCTCGTTCTAATCTCGCGCAACAAGCGTCTGACGATGATGAACACGCCGGCTTCCTTGGGGCAGCCATTCGTTCCGGATCGTTGACAACAAAAACAAACGGGAAGCTCCAAGGCTAAACTCAGAGAGGTAACACAATGAAAAAACTGCTTATTGCTCTTATGACCACGACCGCCGCCATGTCGCTGGCAGTATCGGCGCAGGCCGCCGACAAGCTCAAGGCGTGCTGGGTCTACACCGGCCCGATCGGCGATTTCGGCTATTCCTACCAGCACGACCAGGGCCGCCTCGAGGTGGAGAAGGCTCTCGGCGACAAGGTCGAAACCGCTTACCTCGAAAATGTCTCGGAAGGCCCCGACGCCGACCGCGCTTTCGAGCGTCTGGCGCGCGAGGGCTGCAAGATCATCTTCGGCACCTCCTTCGGCTTCATGGACCCGGAAGTGAAGGTCGCCAAGAAATTCCCGAAGGTGATGTTCGAGCACGCCACCGGCTACAAGACCGGTGACAATCTCGGCATCTACAATGCCCGCTTCTACGAAGGCCGCTATGTGCTCGGCCAGATCGCTGCCAAGGAATCGAAGGCTGGTGTCGCCGGCTACATTGTTTCCTTTCCGATCCCCGAAGTGGTGATGGGCATCAACTCCTTCATGCTCGGCGCTCAGTCGATCAACCCGAACTTCAAGGCCAAGATCGTCTGGGTGAACTCCTGGTTCGATCCGGGCAAGGAAGCTGACGCCGCCAAGGCGCTGTTTGACCAGGGCGCCGACATCATCGTCCAGCACACCGATTCCACCGCTGCCTTGCAGGTGGCCGAGGAGCGTAAACTGCACGGCTTCGGCCAGTCCTCCGACATGATCAAGTTCGCGCCGAACGCGCAGCTGACCTCACTCACGGACGAATGGGGCCCGTACTACATCAGCCGGGTGCAGGCAGCACTCGACGGCACCTGGAAGCCGGACAATGTCTGGCTGGGCATCAAGGACGGCGCCGTCAAGCTGGCACCCTTCACCAACATGCCGGATGATGTGAAGGCGATGGCCGAGGCAACCACCAAGAAGATCGCCGAGGGATGGAACCCCTTCACCGGACCGGTCGCCAAGCAGGATGGCACGCCGTGGCTGAAGGACGGCGAAGTCGCCGATGACGGCACGCTGCTCGGCATGAATTTCTATGTGAAGGGCGTCGACGACAAACTGCCGCAGTAAGCCCAGGAAACGCAAAGCAAAAAGGGCGCCCTCTGGCGCCCTTTTTCATTTCGCGGGCTGTGCGCTCCTGCCGCGAAACCGAGCCAGCACGGTATCGAGCGCGCCGCCGATCCAGGCCTTCACCCTGCGCTGGGCCGGCCTTTCGAAATACTGCCAGATCGCCCAGGACATCAGAACCATGAGCGCGACGCAGCCCAGGGCCGCCCCCCATTTGCCGGCAAAAGGTGTGACGGCGTTGATGGCGATATAGCCGATTTTCTGGTGCAGGAGATAAAGCGGGTAGGTCAGCCCGCCCAGCGCCAGCGTCAGTGCGGACGGCACGACATGGCTGCGCAGCAGGATCGCGCCGATCAGCAGGGAATGCAAGACGATGTTGGCAACCACCAGATGCGGCTGCGAAACGGCAATGCCGTATTCGTTCAGCATCCACTGCTGCGTCACGGACAACGTGCTGCAGGACAGAAGGAAGGCCGCACCAAGCAGCAGCAAGGCTGCCAGGGAGCGGCCATGCGCATGGATGTGGTGGAGGAGTACGCCGGCGGCGAAGAACGGACCGAATTCGGTGATGAACAGCAGCCTTGCCGCACGGCTTTCGATGAAGAACTCGTTCGACGCCGAGATCGCCAACCAGACGAAGATCAGCCCAAGCTTCCATTTCTGGAAGACGCCGCCGAGGAGCGCCAGCGTCACCCATCCGTAGAAGACCAGCTCAAGCAGGATCGACCAGTAGACGCCGTCCATGAATGGCTGGCCGAGCGCCGGCGCAAACATCGACAGATTGGCTGCATATTGACCGAGCGAGGTTGAAAACAGCGGTGCACCAAAAGCCATGACGATGACGAAGGTGATGGTCATGCACAGGAGGTACCCGGGGTAGAGGCGCACGAAACGCGCGATCGCAAACTCTTGCCAGAAGCGGCCTTCCGCCGACCAGGCAATGACGAAACCGCTGATCAGGAAGAACAGGTTGACGCCGAGATAGCCGTAGAGCGCGAACGGCGCCACGCTCGGATAGCCCTCGGCCAGCGCGCCCTCGGCAGCCGCGCCGCGAAAGAAGTAATGGAAGAACACCACAGCCAACGCCGCCGCCAGCCTCAACAGGTCTAGCGTCGCGATATGATCCTGTCGGGCAGGTCTGGCATCCATGCGAAGTCTCGGCGTTTACGGCCCGGAAACCATAACGCAGATCTCGACGAAACAGGGTAAACAGCGGCAAATATCGCGAAATTTGGTAAATGGCGGCGGAAGCATCCGACCGGACACAATTGTCTGTGACACGGTTCCGTGACCCCCTTCACAGACGAAGCTGCTTTTTACTTGCATGCTCATCTTGCGGCCTGACGAAATCGGCCGACGTTACTAATTTGAGCAGGAGAATGTCTTATGCAATTGAGCAAAAAACTCTTAGCCATTATCGGTAAACGCATTCCAGCCATTTACGACGTCATCCCGCACGGACCACAGTGGCGACTTGCGCAAATCGCACTCAATCCTCAGCCGCTCCCGCCTCACGAACTGGGCGCCGCGATCGCGGACGAATTCGTCCGCTCCGCCTGGTCCGCCGAGCGAGGCGGGCTAGATAGCAAGGCGTTGATGAGCGACCTCGACGATTGGTGCCCCACGCGACCGAAGATTCCGAAGCTTCCTCCGTGGTGGCCGCCGATTCCGGAACCCGAGCCGCATCCCGAATGGTTCGTAGACTATCATCTGGGATTTGCTGCACGGCTGTCCGTGGTCGCGGCTGGCTCGGCGGGCACGCGGCTGGACAAAACCCTCAATCAGGCGATCGATCGGTCCTTGGCTGCAATGGAATCGGTCAAGCTCTGAAGAAAACGCAACACCGCCTTACCAGGGGTGTGCCAAAAGCCGAGGGCGCCGAGAGGCGCCCTTTTGGCGGTTTTCTAAACCGCTGAACCGTAAAGATCGTAGGCATCGGCGCGGTCGATCTTGACGGTGACGATGTCGCCTTGGCGCAGCGGACGGCGCGACTGGATGTGCACCGAACCGTCGATCTCGGGCGCGTCGTATTTTGTGCGGCCCTTGGCCGAGGTGCCATGCGCCTCGTCGATCAACACCGGCAAGCGCTTGCCGACCTTCTTGGCCAGCTGCGTTGCCGAGATTTTCTGCTGGCGCTGCATGAAGCGATGCCAGCGCGCTTCCTTGGTCTCCTGCGGCACCTGTTCGAGGCCGAGATCGTTGGAGCGGGCGCCCCGGACCGGCTCGTATTTGAAACAGCCGGCGCGGTCGATCTTGGCCTCATCCAGCCAGTCGAGCAGCATCTCGAAATCCTCGTCGGTCTCGCCGGGAAAACCGACGATGAAGGTAGAGCGTATCGCGAGGTCCGGGCACACTTCCCGCCAGCCGCGAATGCGCTCCAGCGTCTTTTCGCCATGCGCGGGCCGGCGCATGTTCTTCAAGACCTGCGGCGAGGCGTGCTGGAACGGGATGTCGAGATAGGGAAGGATCTTTCCATCCGCCATCAGCGGGATGACGTCGGCGACATGCGGGTAGGGGTAGACATAGTGCATGCGCACCCAGATGCCGAGCTTGCCCAGTTCCTCCGACAGGTCGAGGAATTTCGCCCGCACTTCGCGGTCGCCGAACATCGAGGTCTGGTACTTGATGTCGATGCCGTAGGCGCTTGTATCCTGCGAGATGACCAGCAACTCCTTGACGCCGGCCTTCGCCAGTTTCTCGGCCTCGCGCAGCACATCGGCCGCCGGCCGTGAGACGAGGTCGCCGCGCAGTGCGGGAATGATGCAGAAGGTGCAGCGGTTGTTGCAGCCTTCCGAAATCTTGAGATAGGCGTAGTGGCGCGGCGTCAGCTTCACGCCCTGCGGCGGCAGCAAGTCGATATAGGGGTCATGGCTCGGCGGTGCCGCTTCATGCACGGCCGCCATCACGCTCTCATAGGCCTGCGGGCCGGTGATGGCGAGCACGTTGGGGTGCTTTTCGCGGATCACGTCGGGCTCGGCGCCAAGGCAGCCGGTGACGATGACCCTGCCATTCTCTGAAAGCGCCGAACCGATGGCATTGAGCGACTCGTCGCGCGCCGAATCGAGGAAACCGCAGGTGTTGACGACGACGAGGTCGGCGCCGTCATGCTTGCGCGCGATCTCATAGCCCTCGGCGCGCAGGCGCGTGATGATGCGCTCGGAATCCACAAGGGCCTTCGGGCATCCAAGGCTGACGAAACTGACGCGAGGGGCAGACATAAAGCAACTTCCGGGTTTTTCGGGATAGGCGGCCCAGTACCACACTTATTGCGGCATTGGTATGGGCAGCGGCTGCGGCGAACGCGACCGCAGCTTCAAGCAGGCGCCGTACTGTTACAAAAGCGCTATGGGACCGGCAGCGTCAGCTCACCACGGGACTTACATGCGGCCAGACCTCGACCACGCCGCGATAGACCATGTCGAGCGCGACATAGAGGATGATCAAGAGGCCGATATAGGCGATCCAGCGGTAGCGGTGCAGCAGCCTGGCAATGAAGCTCGCGGCGAGGCCCATCAGGGCGATCGACAGCACGAGGCCGATGACCAGCACCGGGAAATGATCGCGCGCCGCACCGGCGACCGCCAGCACATTGTCGAGCGACATCGAGACATCGGCGACGACGATTTGGAGCGCTGCCTGGCCGAGCGTCTTGCGCGCCTTGCCGGTCGCAATCGTCTTGTCGCCGTCGAGATCGGCATCGGCCAGCGCCTCGGTCGCCTCCTGCTCGTCGGCATAGGACGTCCGCAGCTCGCGCCACATCTTCCAGCACACCCACAACAAAAGGATGCCGCCGGCCAGCAGCAGGCCGACGATTGCCAACAGCTTGACGGTGACGGCGGCAAACAGGATGCGTAGCACTGTTGCAGCCAAGACGCCGATGAGGATGGCCTTCTTGCGCTGCTCGACCGGCAGGCCGGCTGCGGCAAGGCCAATGACGATGGCGTTGTCGCCGGCAAGCACCAGATCGATGGCGATGACCTGGAGGAGGGCTGTCATGCTTGCGGCGCTAAAAATGTCCATCGACCGGAGGCCCCTTTTTGTTCGCCGCGTGTTCGTCGTCGGATATGCCGACGCCCTAACGTGTATGCTTCCCGCGCGTCAAGAGAACGCTACGGGCAAGGCCAAAAAACCACAGGGATAGCGAAAGCTCGTTCTGCCAGAGAGAATTCTGGTTTTGGAAAATTCAGTCGTAGAGATTGTACTTCGCCCAGTCGGCTTCCGGGATCTCGTCACCGATGCGGTAACGGAATTGCAGGACCTCCATATGGTCCGGCGCCGTCTCGCATTTGAACTTCAACCGGTACCATTGCCCCTTGCTGCGGAAGGCAGCGCCCGGGCTGCGGATGGCATCGGCTTTCATTTCCGGCGTCGCGAAGGCGTAGGCGACGACGCGGTCGGCCTTGTACTTGTGATCGTCATGGCTGATGCGGTCGAGAACCTCTGCGTCGCATCGCTGTTCCAGCCGGGTCTGCGGATCGAGTTTCAGCAGGCCGGCGCGCAAGGCGGCGTCCATCGCGTAGGCGGGCCAGGCCAGCGTCAGGGACGCCAGGGCCGCAAGGAATAGTTTTTTCATGGGCGGGAGAACCAGCATATTTCGGTTCAAAAATCAACCGGAGTGCCGACCCGGCTGCGTCCACCCGGACTGGCAATTGAAACCAGAAACGGCGCGCAACAGTGCGACGTTGAAGGCGTAATCTTCCGGCTGGAGTTGCGAGAACCAAGACAAAACGGCATCGCGTTACGGCCCTCGCGCAGACAGCCAGACAGACAGCAGTCCGGTGAGCGAGCCGATGATCCCGATGATCACGCCAGCCCACGTAATGGCGGATTCACGCCGGTCTCTGCGCTCCAGCCGGATCGCTTTTCGAACTTCGGAATAACCGATCGTCGTCAGGTGCCAGGTATGCAGCTGGTGCGACCGTTCCCAAATGGAGCTGGCCTCGCTCGGGTATTCATAAGGAACGTCAAGGCTATTCGCTTTGCGCAGGAGCCTCCGCGTTTTGATCGCCTCGATCGCGTCAACGTGTAGCGAAGTTTCCCAGTGACGACCGTTTTCAGCATTCTCGCGGTCGTTTGCAGTTTTGGCCTTTGCCAATTCGACATCGTAAGCGCGATCGATGCGCCTGATAGCTCGCCGGTTTCTGGCAATTTCGACAGCCTCTTTAATCCGGAGTGGCATCCACATGGTTTGCCTCCTTGGAAGTTGCCAGCGGGAACTTTCTCGGCAAGCGCGGCTCGAAGCTCTCGCCGGCAAGGTGGTTGGCGGAGGGAGTGGGATTCGAACCCACGGTGGGCTTGCACCCACGCCGGTTTTCAAGACCGGTGCCTTAAACCGCTCGGCCATCCCTCCGTCGTGATTTTTCAATCACTTGCGCGCTCGTCCTGATCGCCGTTCTAGCTGCCAGAAGCAGCAGTGAAAGAAGATCATGCGCGTTTCATTGCTCTAGTGCGCGCTGCAAAGGCCTGTCAACAGAGCAAGATCGTCGGCATCAAATATCTGCCGAAACATGACAGTGAGCCGCTTGTTCTGTCCCGAACATTGACAATGCGCCGAAACACCGGCCAATCTGTGCTTGCTAAATGCAGGAGCAAGTGGGGAAATCATGAAAAAGACCTACGAGAAGCCGATCCTGGTAAAGCGCCAGAGGCTGTCGCATGTGACAGCGCAGGAAATCCCCTCCGTCGAGCCGCAATGACGGATACGGCTGACGTCGGCAGCGGTGCAGCCGCCGCCACAATCTCGCCCGGTTCCGGACACAATCGGTTAATACGCTGATAAACAATTCCTGCGCACAAGGGGATGGGGATTGGCGCGTCGCAGGCATTGCTGCTCTGGCTCCGCCGAGATTCTAAAAACGGTGCCTGTGTCGATACGGTAGGGGACATCTGAAAACATGCAGACCACGACGCATCGGCGTCTTCGTCGCGCTCCTGCTTTGGTCTTGTGCGCTCTTTCGGCTGCGTTGCTGGCCGCCTGCGCGTCGCCGCAGTCCGAGTCGAAAGCGATGGTCTACAAGAAGCCTCGCTCGAAGGAATATTTTGCCGAGACCGAGTATGGCGTGAAGGCCAGCCCGCGCGTCCAATATATGCGGCGCGGCGGCGGTCGCGACCAGCTGGGCAAGCCCTATCAGGTGCGCGGCAAGTGGTATTACCCCAAGGAAGACAAGCGCTACGCCAAGGTCGGGCTGGCCTCCTGGTACGGCGACGCCTTCCACGGTCGTCTCACCGCCAATGGCGAAGTCTATGACATGACGCATCTGACGGCGGCGCATCCGACCATGCCGCTGCCGAGCTATGCCCGCGTCACCAACCTCGAAACCGGCAGCTCGGTTATCGTGCGCGTGAACGACCGCGGCCCGTACCATGAGGGCCGCATCATCGACGTCTCGGAGCGTGCCGCGCAGATGCTCGACTACGCCAAGGTCGGCACCGCCAAGGTCAAGGTCGAATATGTCGGCCGCGCGCCGCTCGACGGCGACGATGACCAGTATCTGATGGCTTCCTACCATCCTGGCAACCGCATACCGGACCCGTCGGATGGTTTGCCGACCGGCGTCATGGTTGCCATGAACGGACCTTCGCCAAGCCTGCCGGTCGGCGCCGCCGCCGTGCCGTTCCCCGGCCAGCTGACCAATTCCGGCACCGAGGCGCAGCCCGTAATGTCGGTGCAGGCGCCGGCTTTTGGCGACATCACGCTGCCCGAATTCGGGCCGATCGTGCCTCAGCGGCCCGAGTCACCGTTTGCCGTGGCCTCGCTGTCCTACGCGGATGAACGGGTGCAGCGCGCCGACATCTTTGCAGCGCTGGACTATCAGGGCATGTCGCCGGCCGACATCCTGCAATCGTGGAAAAAATCCAATCCACAGGCCGCCCCGGCAACGTCCGATTATGTCGCTGCCGGCTCCTTCGACGATGCCGCCGAGGCCAAGCGGGTGGCTGAAGCTCTCAAACCCTTCGGCAGGACCGAAATCCAGAGCACCGAACTCGACGGCAATGACTGGTACGCGGTCAATGTCTATCCGGATGGCCACGGCAATGTCGACGACCTCCTGCGCGCGGCATGGTCGCATGGCGCGCCGGATGCGCTGGCTGTGCGCGACTGATCAACAAGCTTTGCCATTGCGCGGTTGATCCGCCGGGAAGAAGCCTGATAGCTTTGCGGCACGTTTCCTGCAGGCCAATGGGTCGAGCCTCTCATGCGATTTCGCCTTGTCCACCCTTTTGCCGGGCTTTTGGGTCTTGGCCTTTTGTTCGCCGCGCTGGTTCCGGCCAACGCGCAGCTTTTTGAGACCAAGGCCACGCAGGCTTTCATGATCGATGCCGAAACCGGCACGGTGCTGTTTTCCAAGGATGCCGACCAACCCATCCCGCCGGCCTCGATGGCCAAGCTGATGACCATGGAGATGGTCTTCAACGCCATCAAGTCGAAGCGCATGACCCTCGACGACACCTTCGTGGTCTCGGAGAATGCCTGGCGCAAGGGCGGCGCCCCGTCGGGAACGTCGACCATGTTCGCCAAGCTCAAATCGGCGGTCCGGGTCGAGGACCTGATCCAGGGCGTCACCATACAGGCCGCCAACGACGGCTGCATGGTGCTGGCCGAGGGCATGGCGGGCTCCGAAGAGAATTTCGCCGCGCAGATGAACGATCGCGCCCGCCAGATCGGGCTGGCGAAATCGACATTCGTCAATTCGACCGGCCTGCCGGCCGACGGACAGCAGACGACGGTGCACGAGCTGGCGCAGCTCGGCCTGCATCTGTGGCGCGAATACCCCGAGCTCTACCTCTACTTTGGCCGGGCCGATTTCACCTGGAACAAGATCTCGCAAAGGAACCGCAACCCGTTGCTGGCCATGGGCATCGGCGCCGACGGGCTGGCGGTCGGGTCAAGCGAGGCGGGCGGTTTCGGCATCGTCGGCTCGGTCAGCCATGATGGAACGCGGGTGATCGCTGCGATGAGCGGATTGGCGAACGATCGCGAGCGCGCCGAGGAAGCGCGAAAGCTGCTCGAATGGGGTGTCCGTTCCTTCGAGAAGACCGAGATTTTCGCCAGCGATGAAGTGGTCGGCGAGGCCCAGGTGTTCGGCGGCGCCAAATCCGGCGTGGCGCTGAAGGCAAAGGCGCCGATCAACGTGCTGCTGCCGATCGCCAACCGCGACAAACTGACTGCAAAGATTGTCTATCAGGGGCCGGTGTCGGCGCCGGTGGAGGAGGGCCAGCCCGTCGGTACGCTGCGCGTCTGGATCGGCGACACGCTGAGCCAGGAGACGCCACTGTTCGCCGCCGAATCGGTCGGCGTCGGCACGCTGCCGCAACGCGCGTTCGATGCCGCCAAGGAACTGGCCGTCGGCTGGTTGCGTTAAAGCAGCGTTAGAATCGTGGACCTTTGATAAGGTCCGGACTATGACGTCAGCGCAAAACAGGACAAAGGCCTTTCGGTTGGCGCGCGGATTTTTCATCACCTTCGAAGGCGGCGAGGGCGCAGGCAAGTCGACGCAGATCGAGCGGCTGGCCAGGAAGATGCGCGCCAAGAAATATGATGTTCTCGTCACCCGCGAACCCGGGGGGTCACCTGGCGCCGAGGCAGTCAGGCATGTCCTGTTGTCCGGCGCCGCCGAGCCATTCGGGCCGAAGATGGAGGCGCTGCTGTTCGCCGCCGCGCGTTCCGACCATGTCGAGCAGGTCATCCGGCCGGCGGTGGAGCGCGGCTCTATCGTGCTGTGCGACCGTTTCCTGGATTCGTCGCGCGTCTACCAGGGCGTCACCGGGGGCCTCGATCCGGCCTTCATGGAAGCGCTGGAAGAGGTCGCCATCAACGGCATGATGCCTGATATGACGCTGATCCTCGACATCGATCCCACTGAGGGCCTGCGGCGCGCCACCGCGCGGCGTGGCGCCGGCGACGGTCCGGACCGCTTCGAAAAGGAGACGCTGGACATCCACCAGCGCCGCCGCGATGCCTTCCTGGCGATTGCCGCCGCCGAGCCGGACCGCTGCATCGTCATCGACGCGTCGGCGCCTCCCGATACGGTGGAGGATGTCATCACCGCGGCCGTGTTCGCCGCACTTGAGGCGAGGGCGCCCACGCGCAACAGACAGGCAGCGCCCGCATGATCTTCGAACGCATTGCTCCCGAACAGCACGACACGCTGGACGGCGTGCCGGAGCCATCCGAGACGTTGCGCCTGGTCGGCCATGAGCAGGCGGCCGCGATGCTCGCCGCTGCCTATCGCTCGGGAAAACTGCCACATGCGCTGATCCTTGCCGGACCGGTCGGCATCGGCAAGGCAACGCTTGCCTTTCACCTTGCGCATCATCTGTTGAAGCATCCGGCCTTCGAAACGGCGCCGGAAATATTTGCCGTTCCCGACCCGGCCTCATCGTTGTTTCGCCAGATCGCCACCGGGGCGCATCCCGGCGTGCTGCATCTGACGCGACCGCTGAACGACAAGACCAAGAGCTTCAAGACGGTCGTCACCGTCGATGAAATCCGCAAGGTCAACCGCTTCCTGTCGCTGACCTCGCATGACGGCAGCTACCGGGTGGTGATCGTCGATCCGGCCGACGACATGAACACCAACGCCGCCAATGCCTTGCTGAAGAACCTCGAGGAGCCGCCGACCCGTACGCTGTTCATCCTCATCGTCCATGCGCCGGGCAGCCTGTTGCCGACGATCCGCTCGCGCTGCCAGATGGTGCGGTTGGCTCCGCTCGATGCCGGCAGCCTGATGAGCGTTCTGGAAACTGTCGAGCCGCCGCCGCCAGCCGATCCGGCGGCGCGCGCGGCACTGGCCGAACGGGCAGGGGGCAGCGCCCGCGACGCGATCCTCCTGACGCAATATGGCGGGCTTGAGATTGCAAGCACGCTCGACGCCCTGGTGACCGCAGGCAAGACCGACGTCGCCGGCGCCTATCGCCTTGCCGAGGCGGTCGCAGGCCGCGACCAGGCAATCCAGTTCGACATCTTCAACCGCCGCGCGCTGGATCTGCTCTCGGCGGGCGCCAGCGAAGCAGCGCTCGCCGGCGACCTCAAGCGGGCGAAAACCTTGTCGGACACTTGGCACGAGGCGTTGAACGCTATATCTGAGACCGACACCTACAATCTCGACAAGAAGCAGCACGCCTTGACCATGATCGACCGCCTGAATTCCGCAATGCGAATGTGACCGGATCCGGCTTCGGGTCGGGATGGCAATCGCCGTCTCGATGCGATATCCACCGCCTCACATTCAATTCGGACATTCATGACGGTTCATTCATGTCACGCGACACATTCTACATCACGACGCCGATTTTCTATCCGAACGGCAAGCCGCATATCGGCCATGCCTACACGGTCATTGCAACCGACTCGCTGGCCCGCTTCCAGCGGCTCGACGGCAAGGACGTGTTCTTCCTGACCGGCACCGACGAACACGGCCTCAAGATGCAGCAGACAGCTGAGACGGAAGGCATCACGCCGATGGCGCTGGCCGACCGCAATTCAGCGATCTTCCGTTCGATGACCGAAGCGATGGGCGGCTCGAATGATGACTACATCCGCACGACGGAACCACGCCACTACGCGTCCTGCCAGGCGATCTGGAAGGCGATGGCCGCCAATGGCGACATCTATCTCGACCGCTACAGCGGCTGGTATTCGGTCCGCCAGGAAGCCTATTTCGAAGAGAGCGAAACCACGCTCGGCGACGACGGTGTGCGGCGCGAGCCGCTTGGCTCTCCCGTCGAGTGGAACGAGGAGGAGAGTTATTTCTTCCGGCTTTCCGCCTATCAGGACAAATTGCTTGCGTTGTACGAAAACCAGCCCGATTTCATCGGCCCGGCCGAGCGCCGAAATGAGGTGGCGAGCTTCGTCAGGTCCGGCCTCAACGATATCTCGGTCTCGCGCACGACCTTCAATTGGGGCGTGCCGGTGCCGGGCGACGACAAGCATGTGATGTATGTCTGGGTCGACGCCTTGACCAACTACATCACCGCCGCCGGCTATCCCGACACCAAGGCCGAGCAATGGCGATACTGGCCGGCCACGCACATCATCGGCAAGGACATCGTCCGCTTCCATGCCGTCTACTGGCCGGCTTTCCTGATGTCGGCGGGCATCGAACTGCCAAAGCGCGTCTTCGCGCACGGCTTCTTGTTCAACCGTGGCGAGAAAATGTCGAAGTCGGTCGGTAATGTCGTCGACCCCTTCACCATGGTCGAGCATTACGGCCTCGACCAGGTGCGCTATTTCTTCCTGCGCGAGGTGCCGTTCGGCCAGGACGGCAGCTACAGCCATGACGCGATCGTCAACCGCACCAATGCCGATCTTGCCAACGGCCTCGGCAATCTGGCGCAGCGCTCGCTGTCGATGATCGCCAAGAACTGCGGCGGCGTGGTGCCGCAACGCGGCGAACTCACGGAAGCCGACAGCGCCATCCTCGACCAGGCGGTGGAAGCGCTGGGCACGGCCCGCAAGGCGATGGCGGAGCAAGGCATCCATCTGGCGCTGGCGGCGATCTTCAACGTGGTGGCGGAGGCCGATCGTTATTTCGCCTCGCAGGCGCCATGGGCGTTGAAGAAGACCGATCCTGCGCGCATGGAAACGGTGCTGTGGACGACCGCCGAGTTGGTGCGGCGCGTGGCGTTGCTGTGCCAGCCCTACATTCCGGGGTCGGCCGGCAAGCTGCTCGATCTGCTGGCGGTGCCGGCCGACGTGCGCCAGTTTGCGCATGTCCATGCTGATTATGCGCTGGTGCCCGGCACGGCATTGCCTGTGCCGGAAGGGGTGTTTCCACGTTACGTCGAAAAGCCGGAGGCGGGCGCCTGATGCTCGTCGATAGCCATTGCCATCTCGACTTTCCGGATTTCGCCGAGGAGCGGGCGGCCATCGTCGCCCGCGCCAAGGCCGCCGGGATCGGTCGCATGGTGACGATCTCGACACGTGTGAAGCGGTTTCAGCAAGTGCTTGAGATCGCGGAGAGTTTCGAAGAAGTCTACTGCTCGGTCGGCACCCATCCGCACAATGCCGGCGAAGAGCTGGATGTGACGGCCGAGGAGCTTGTGCGCCTGTCCGCGCATCCCAAAGTGGTGGCGATCGGTGAGGCCGGGCTCGACTATTTCTACGACAAGGCGCCGCGCGATGCGCAGGCGCAGGGCTTTCGCACCCACATATCAGCCGCGCGCGAAACCGGCCTGCCGCTGGTCATCCATTCGCGCGATGCCGATGAAGACATGGCAGCCATACTCGAAGACGAAACAGGGAAGGGCGCCTTCCCCTTCATCCTGCACTGTTTTTCCTCCGGACGCCGGCTGGCCGAAGTGGGCGTGGCGCTTGGCGGTTATGTCTCCTTCTCGGGCATCCTGACCTTCAAGAACTCGGCCGAATTGCGCGCCATCGCGGCCGATGTGCCGCACGACCGGCTGCTGGTCGAAACCGACGCGCCCTATCTCGCGCCGGTGCCGTTTCGCGGCAGGCGCAACGAGCCGGCCTATGTCGCGCACACAGCCAAAGTGCTGGCCGAGACGATCGGCGTTGACGAGGCCGAGATCGCGACGCTGACGACGGCGAATTTCTTCCGGCTGTTCGGCAAGATGCCGCGGCCTGCCGGCCTCTGACGCATGAGCGACCGGCTGCGCCTCACCATTCTCGGCTGTGGCTCGTCGCCCGGCACGCCGCGCATCACCGGCGACTGGGGCAATTGCGACCCGGCCAATCCGAAGAACCGGCGCACGCGCTCGGCGGCACTCGTCGAGCGAATTGCAGCAAATGGATCCAAAACCACCGTCGTCATCGATACCGGGCCTGATTTTCGCGAGCAGATGCTGATGGCGGCGGTCAAGCGCATCGACGCCGTTGTCTACACGCATCCGCACGCCGACCACATTCACGGCATCGACGATCTGCGCGGCTACGTGCTCGAACAGCGCCGTTTGATCGACATCCACGCCGACCAGCAGACGATGCTTAGGCTGCGCGAGGCGTTCGGCTATTGCTTCGAGACGCCACTGGGCAGTTCCTATCCGCCGATAGTCAGGCCGCACATCATTGATCATGCAAGGCCGGTGACCATTGAAGGCGAGGGCGGTGCCCTCACCCTTGAGCCGCTGCCGCAGATCCATGGCGACATTATTTCGCTCGGTTTCCGCATCGGCGGGCTGGCCTATTGTCCCGATATCAGCGACTTCCCCGACGCCACCGCCGTGCAGCTGCGCGGCCTGGAAATGCTGGTCATCGACGCCTTGCAGCACAACACCCATCCCAGCCATTTGTCGCTCGGTCAGGCGATCGGCTGGATTGAAAAACTGACCCCGAAACAGGCCGTGCTGACGCATATGCATGTGCCGCTCGACTATGCCACGGTGATGGCCGAGACGCCTGACACTGTGGTGCCGGCCTATGATGGCATGGTGATCGAAATTCCTTATGAATCAGCGTGATGCGAACGGCCTTTCATAACGCCGTTCAGCTCTTCGGCGCGAAGATCAGCAGCGTTCCAATCCGCTCATAGCCCATGCGGGGATAAAGCAGCGCTCCGGCATGCGTCGCCAACAACATCGAGCACCGCGACCCACGCGCCCGGTCATCCGTCAGCATTCTGGACATCAGCGCCTGGCCGATGCCGCGACGCCGGTGCGAAGGCTCGACATACATGGCCGAGCACCAGGTAGCGCCGACGGCGTCTATGCTGCGCACACGCCCGACGATGGCGTCGCCGTCGAGCGCCACATACTGGCGGAACGGCGCGCTGTCGCCGAGCAGATCGGCCGCGATCGGCCGCCTGCGCACGATCTTTGCCAGCTGCGCCGCCCGTTCGACTGTCTGCACGTGCTCGATCGAGACTGTGGCTGGCGCATCCGGGATCTGGCGCAATGGCTGGACGAAGAAACCTTCCGTGCGCAGCAGCCGGTAGCCGAGAGCCTTGTAGGCGGTTCGCACCGGCTGATCCGGTTCGTCGCTGGCGATCACGACCGAAACAGCAAAGCTTGACCGCGCGTGCTGCCGCACGATCCCATCGGCTTCCTCGGCAGCGACATCATGGACGACCCATTCTTCGCCGCGATAGTCGCGAGGATTCTTGCGCTCGGCATCGCGCATCAGCCACAACGGTCCGACACGGCTGGCCTCATAGGGAAATGTGCCGCTCTTGTCGGTGCTGAAGCCGTGCACGAACACTTCGATCGCCGCTTCGATCTCTCGCTTTGCTGTCGTCATCGACACAGCGTAGCGTTGGCCGTCTGCTCAAGGCAACACGCTTCGATCGTGCCAAGCCTATGAAAATCAGCAGCAATTCCCGGCAGAAGCCTAACGCATAAGTTCCATAATCTATCTTATGCGACTTTCGGGTGGGATGGCGATCAGTGACACAAGCGTCTGTGCCGCCCGCTCCGAGCAGCAAATGCCATCTCGTGGCGCGGCTCTCGTCAGTGCGGCGTGACGGCTTCCGGCTGCCCGTTGCCCGACAGGATCTGCAGCGTCCCGCGCGCAGCGTTCCGGAACGCATCGTCGAAGCTGACGCCACGCACCTGCCAGCGATACTCCTTGCCTTTAAAGCCAAGCCGCCAGTCGCCGACCCAGCCCAGCGCTTCCTGGCGCCATGCCAAAGTGCCGGCAAGCACAGCATCGCCGCCCCGTGTTTGCGTCACGTCGGCAAGCACGACGTCCTGCGGTTTGGGAAGTTCCAGTGGCAAGCCGGCCCGCTGCGCGGCGGCAACCAGCGCGCCGCGCATATCCTGGGCCAGCTCGCCACCGCCATCGCGCACCAAGGTGAAGCCGTCGCCTTTCATCGGCTTTACGTCGAGCAATGCGACAATTGCGGGCCGCGGCAGCGGCCACGGTTTGCGCCCGAGTGACGCCAGCAAGGCATCGATCTTGTCCGGAGCGAAATCGGCGGTGATGTATTGCGGCCGGTCGTGCGTGCCCTGCTCGTCATGCGGCGGGCGGTTGTTGAGCAGGTCGCGGTAGCCGATATCGGTGGCGTAGTCGGCTGCGTGCCGGCTCATCTCCTTAACGCGCGGATCGCTAGTCAGCCGCGGGTCGCCGGAAACCTTGACCAGCACTTCTTCAAGGCACGGCGCCAGGCCCCAGGCCCGGTTCTCCTCGCCAGTGCCGTTGGTCACCGATTGCGCGCGATAGAGGCTGGCCCGGTCGATATCGGCGGCGGCGACAGGAAAGACAATCAGCACGGCCAGCGTCGCTGTCACCAACTTCAAGCATCCAGGCATCCGCCGACCCCTCCCAGACGGTCCGGAACATCCGTCGGAGCCATACTCCCGATCATTCAGGGAATTTCAAGGCGCCTGGAGGCTAGCGTCAGTTAAGGGGATGTCAGCTTTACCTGGTAGCTCAGCACGCGCTGCTCACCGGGCGCGATCAGCATCACGCCTGGTTTGTCCGCGAACTCGCCGTCAAGATCGACGGGGCTGGCAAGGCCGTGCCAGGGTTCGATGCACAGGAACGGCGCGCCGCCGGGCTTGGACCAGATCCCCAGTTCCTTAAAGCCTTGCCACGCCACCTCGATCGCCGGACCGTGCGCGGCGGCATAGCGCACGCTGGTGCTGGCCGGCCGGTCGAGGATCACGGCGTCTGCGTCGAACAGCCGTTCGGAGAGCGCCAGCGTTCTGCCCTCAATGGGCGTCGCCTGCGGTGCCGCCAGCACCAGCCCGTCCTTCAGCCGGCGGATCGGCGCGGGCTCGTCCGCTGCAAAGGTCAGGCGGTAGTCGGTCTTGGCGAGCCCCGGCAGCAGCGGCCAGTTGAAGGCCGGGTGTGCCCCGACCGATGCCGGTAGTATCTCGTCGCCGGTGTTGGTGACGGCGAAGGAAATATCGAGCCGCCGGCGTTCCAGCGTGTAGGTGACCACCAGGCGAAACGCGAAGGGATAGCGCGCACGAGTGTCGGCATCGTCGGTCAGCACCAGGGTGCAGGATCGGGGGCTCGTCTCAGCCCACACAAACGGTTTGTCGCGAGCAAAGCCGTGCTGGGTCAGCGGATAGACCTGGCCGCGATGGCGCAATTGGTCGCCCTTCAGCCGGCCGACGATCGGAAACAGCACCGGCGAATGCCGCCGCCATTCCGGCCCGGCCTGCCACAAAAACTCCAGACCCTCGGCGTTCCGCAAGGAAACCAGTTCGGCCCCCTGCCCGACAATGGTCGCCGAGATGCCGTCGCCGTGAAGGGTCACCTGTTCCATAAATTTCTCGCGGCTGGCTGATCTGGCAGCAGGCTAGCAAAGGGCCGCATGTGAACTCAAGAGCAGGCAGGTAGCTCTTGTGCCGCGATGGCTAAGCCATACACCGCCAGAGACAAAAATGGCCGGAGGTTTCCTCCGGCCACAGTTTGAAAATGTTGCCTGCTACGGTCCGGCCTACTCGCGTTCGCCGGTGAAATTCAGCAGCAGCTGGAAGATGTTGACGAAGTTCAAATAGAGCGACAGCGCGCCGAACACGGCGAGCTTCTGCTGCGATTCCGCGTCGAAATTCTCGGCATACTGTTCCTTGATCGTCTGCGTGTCCCAGGCGGTCAGGCCGACGAACACGGCGATGCCGATCAGCGAGATGGCGAACTGCAGCGCGGTCGAGCCGAGGAAGATATTGACGACGCTGGCGATCACCACGCCGATCAGGCCCATGATCAGGAAGGACGAGAACTGGGTCAGGTCGCGCTTGGTGGTGTAGCCGTAAAGGCTGGTGGCGCCGAACATGGTGGCGGTGATGAAGAAGGTGCGCGCGATGCTGGTGCCGGTGAAGACCAGGAACACCGAAGCCAGCGACAGGCCCATCACCGCGCAGAAGGCCCAGAACATCGCCTGGGCGCTGGCCGCCGACATCGTCTGCATCTTGAACGAGAACAACAGCACGAAGCCGAGCGGCGCCAGCATCACCACCCATTTCAATGGACTGGAAAAGATAGGCACGTAGAGAGCTGGCGTCGAGGCGACCATGAAGGCGACGAGGCCGGTGACGACCAGGCCGATCCCCATATAATTGTAGACGCGCAGCATGTGGCTGCGCAGGCCCTCGTCATAGACGGCGCCGGCGCGGGCGTCAGTGCCCATGCGGTATCCGAGGTCAGGGGTGTTCATGCGGGTTCTCCTTGTGAAGTCTAATCAATAAAGCGTTTTGGCGAGCGTCTCGGCGGCACGGTCGAGGTCGTGGACATCGCTGCGCGCGACGACCGCATAGGCGACCTCGCCGATCTGGAAATAGGCCGAGGAAATGTCACCCGAGGGCGCGATGGCAGGGTTGACCACGTCGAAGGTTCCGGGACGGATCGCAAACAACGAGACCAGCCCCATATCCTTCGTCTCCAGCGCCACCTCGACGCTCGGCCCGAAGCGCGAGGGATAGATCTGCACGTCGCGGATCTTCCAGTCTTTCGGCAGCGACGGCATGACGATCGCGGTCACAGCGCGAATTTCATCGGCATTGTAGTTGGGCGCCTCGAGCTGCGAGGGCATCGCCTCGCGCATGAGTGTCGTCCTGTGCGCCCGGATCGCTTCTTCGACATAGGCGGGCGGCGTCGGCGAAGCCACCACCTTGGTCACCAGCAGCGGCCCGAACAGCCCGTTCGCCAACCAACCGGCGGCGACGAAGATAGCGACCGCGGCCGCCCGCTGCAGCACGGCGAAGACGCGGCGACTGGCCAGCCCCCTGCCCAGCCGGCGCGCGACTTCAGTCGTCGCCGGCCGCGCCATCCCGGTGGAAGCAGCCAGCGCCAGGCGCAACTCGTCGCGCGTCCTCAAATCGGACATCACCCGCGCCGCTGCCTCCGGACGAGCCGACAGAAACGCTTCGACCTCGATGCGGCGCGCGACATCCAGCTGGTCGTCGACATAGGCGTCGAGGTCGGTATCGGTCACCGGGTCCCGCAACAGTTCGGTCATGACGGGTCTCCCACGATCCTCAGATGGTTCTTGGCCGGCGAAGCGACAGCGCTTTCCATCGAGCGCAGTGCGGCGCGCGCCCTGCCAATGCGCGACATCAGCGTGCCCAGCGGCACCCCGCTGGCGTCGGCGGCCTCCTGGTAGGATAGGCCCTCGATGGCGACCAGGTGCAGCGCCGAACGTTGCTCTTCCGGCAGGCTGAAAAAGGCCTCGCGCACCTGCGCCAGGCGCACGGAATGTTCCTGCGGCGCCGGCGTGCTGGCATCGGTGAGATAGCCGGCCTGCTCGACGCGCGCCGCTTCCGAACGGCGCGAGCGTATCTTGTCGATGAAGGCGTTGTGGACGATCGACAGCAGCCATGCCCGCAGATTGCCGCCGGAACGGAACGTGCCGCGCCGCTCGTAGGCGCGCACCAGCGCGTCATGCACCAAATCCTCGGCGTCAGTGCTGTCGCGCGTCAGCGAACGTGCGTAGCGCCGCAGCGAACCCAGCTGTCCAACTATATCGAAGCGTGGCATCGATCGTTTCATGCCCTGTTTACGGAACAGTCGCGAACTTTAATCCATTGCCGCAAAAACTTTTGGTGGTCGCATAGGCGCCAAAATCCGGGCTCGCAACGCCCATCTCCCGTACGGCAGATGTTTGCTCTATGCTGATGGCTTAGCCTTCCCGTCTTTCCAAGGAGCAAAAGATGGTCGGTGGGGATCGGGTGACGGGTGCCGCGGCGCTTCCGATCGTCGGCAGGGTGTTCATAGTCCTTGGCATTGTCGGACTGATCGCTTCCGGCGTGCTCGCCATCGTCGAAATGCAAGGCCCTCGCACCGCCTCGGTGACCGGCAGGATCGTCGCCGCCGAATACAATCCCCTCATCGAGTTCTCGACCGCCGACGGCACCGTGATCCGCTTCAACAATGCCGTCCACAGCTCGTCCTGGGGCGATGGCGACAGCGTCCATGTCGCCTACGATCCAACCGATCCGCAAAATGCCTCCGTCGACAGCTTCGCCGGACGCTGGTTCCTTGCCGGGTTGGCCGGCCTGCTCGGCGGCTTCTTCCTGCTAATTGGCATCGTGCTCACCGTGCTTGGGCGGAGCCTTATGCGGCGGGTCACCACCAATTCAAGGCCATAGCTTTTCGCTGCCAGTCGGCGCACCACATCCCCGCACAGCAGGTGCGCGCCCGCCCTTGCGAGGCGGAGCCGCGGGAAATGGGATCCGCATCAAACTGCTGGCAACGCATTGATCGATCGGCGGCGTCCTAGGGCCGCTCGCCGCGCCGAAGCCTGCCCTCGATCACCGCAATCACCGGAAGCAGATCGGCAACCCCGTTTACGACATAGTGTGCGCCTGCGGCACTGAGCCTGGCCGAGGCTTCGGCGCGCTTGGTGCGGAAAACTTCGGGCGCCATTGCCTGCGTTTCCGCCAGTGTGTGGCCGAAGACATTGCCGGTCACCGACACCCCGACCGTCCAGGCGCCGGCGTTGATGCCTTCCGAAATACCGACCTCGGTGTCGTCGACCTTGACGCTGAGCCGCGGGGGATAGACGCCGAGTTCGGTCAGCGCCTTCCACAGCATGAACGGCGTCGGCCTGCCGTCCGGCGTGTCGCCGGTGCAGACCAGGCAATCCGGTGCAAAACCATGCGCTGCCGCTCCCGGCAGGATCTCGGCCATGATGTCGCGCGTGTAGCCGGTGGTCGAGCCGATCTTGAGGCCGTGCGCGCGCAGCGTGGCGACCACGTCGGCGACGCCGGGAATGACATCGGAAAAGCGAGCCGCGACCGCCCGGTTTTTCGGCACGAAGACGTCGTAGACGGCGTCGATGTCGGCCTCGGTCGGCGCATGTCCATGCTGTTTGGCCCAGGCGGCCGAGATCCTCGGCAGCGCCATAAGCGTGGCAATGTGCGGGCGCTTGGCCATTCCCATCGGTCCGCGCGCCTCCTCGATGCTGATGGCAACGCCGAATTCCTGGAACGCTTCGACGAAGACGCCCATCGGCGCCAGCGAGCCATGATCGACAACGGTTCCGGCCCAGTCGAAAACGACGGCGCGAAGCAGGTGCTGGGGGGTCATCAGGCGATCTTTCTGGCGTCTGCAGTGGTTGAACCGAAGAGTTCGTCGATTACCTCTTCGGCGATGGCGAACGACGTCGAGGCGCCGGTGCCGCTGGTGATCATCACCATGCGCACATTCTCTTGTGGAGCGTCGGCAAACATCGTGTGGTCGGCAGCCGAGGCATAGATGCCGGTCCAGCGCTCCAGCACCCGCGGCGGCGTGCCGCCAAAGACAGCGCTGAACTCCTCCAGGATGATTTCGTCGACCCGCTCCGAGGCGAACGGGTCGGGCGTCGCTGCGTAGTGATGCGAATCGCCAACCACCAAAGTGCCGTCGGCGCTCTGCACGACGATCAGATGCACGCCATTGTCCAGCGCGTGGCGCTGATCGCTCTCGAGCCGGCGCCGCAAGGCTGTGGCTTCAGGCAGGCCGCCGAAGCCGGAATAGCGCGCAAGCCCGAGATCCGACATCACCGGAGATGGAAGCCGGAAGCCGGGATCGGCAAGGCGCATCATCTGCAATTTGCAGCGCCGGACGCCGTAGAACGCAATACGCTCGGGATAGAGCGTCGCCAGATCGTCGCCGGGGCAGACAATCACCTTGTCGGCGCGAACTGTGCCGCGGCTGGTCTCGACGGCTGGCGGCTCGATGGCGCGCACTGCCGTTTCGCGGCGAAAATGGACGCCGTGCCGTTCGGCAAGGAAGGCGGCAAGCTGGGGGATCGCCTTGCGCGACTCGACACGCACCTCGTGCGGGCTCCACAGGGCGCCGGCAAAATCCTGCCCGGCAAGCTGTGGGTATTGGCGGCGCAAATCATCCGGTTCGAGCAGCGAACACCCCTCCCCCATTTCGGTTTGCAGGAACGCTTCGACGACGCTGCGCGCCTCGGGACGACGCGCGACGACGACCGTGCCGCGCTGGAGGATGTCGATGCCGGCCGGCCCGGCCACTTCCTGCCAAATGTCGCGCGAGCGCATGGCGCGTCGCCACACCTGGCCGCGTTCCTGGCCGCTCACCGTGATGAAGCCGAAATTGCGCACCGAGGCGCCGTTGGCCTGCGCATCACGGTCGATAACGACGACAGAAAGGCCGCGACGGACGGCAGCGAGCGCATGCGCAAGACCGACAATGCCGGCTCCGACAATGGCGAGATCGAATTTGTCTTGCTGGCTCATCATTGTCCTTTCGCCGCAATGCTTTGTCCGTCCCGGCTAAGCTATTCAAACTACGACCATGTGACAGGAACGTGTAGGCGCGATTTCGGCGGCAACGATGGGCCTGGCGAGGCTTTCCGTCTGGTGCACATGAAAGCGCTGGCGAAGCCCGGCCGATTTGCGTATCAATCCGCCGCCACCGGAAACGCTCTCCATGTTCGAAACACTGCAGCCCGCTCCCGCCGACAAGATCATCGCCCTGATCGGCCTCTATCGCGCTGATCCGCGCCCCGGCAAGATCGACCTCGGCGTCGGCGTCTACAAGGACCGCGACGGCAAGACGCCGGTCATGCGCGCTTTGCGCGAGGCCGAGAAGCGGCTGTTGCAGGGCCAGGACACCAAGACCTATCTCGGTCTTCCCGGCGACACCGGCTTCAACACGGCGATGGTCAAGCTGGCCTTCGGCCCCGCAGCCGACATGACGCGCATTCGCGCGGCGCAGGCGCCGGGCGGCTCCGGCGCGCTACGGCTGGTGGCCGAGCTTTTGAAGCGGACCCGCTCCGACGCGACCGTCTGGCTGTCGGACCCGACCTGGCCAAACCATCCGCCGGTGATGCGCGGCGCCGGCCTCAAGGTACGCGACTATCCCTATTTCGATGCGGCGTCCGGCGCGGTGCGTTTCGACGACATGCTGGGGGCGCTGGGTACAGCCGAGGCCGGCGACATCGTGCTGCTGCATGGCTGCTGTCACAACCCGACCGGCGCCAATCTCGACGCCGCGCAATGGGCCAAGGTCACCGACCTTGTCGTCGAGCGCGGGCTGTTGCCCTTTGTCGACATTGCCTATCAGGGCTTTGGCGAGGGCCTCGATGCCGATGCCGCCGGTCTGCGCCTGCTGGCCTCGAAGGTGCCGGAAATGGTTGTTGCCTCGAGCTGCTCGAAGAACTTTGCCGTCTACCGTGATCGCGTCGGTGCGGCGATGATCCTGGCCAAGGATAGCGCGCAAGCCGATGTGGCGATGAGCCAGATGCTGGCGGCGGCACGCGCCATGTATTCGATGCCGCCGGACCATGGCGCGGCGGCAGTGCGCATAGTGCTGGAAGACGATGGCCTTCGCGCCGACTGGGAGGCGGAACTCGAGGAAATGCGGCTGCGCATGCTGAGACTGCGGGTCCAGTTCGCCGACGCATTGCGCCGGCAATCCAATTCCGACCGCTTCGATTTCATCGCCAGCCACCGCGGCATGTTTTCAAGGCTCGGCCTCACCGAGGCGCAGGTCGAACGGCTGCGGGCCGAGTATGGCGTCTACATGGTCGGCGACAGCCGCATCAACGTCGCCGGCCTGCCCGAGGACGGCATGGACGATCTCGCCAAGGCGGTTGTCTCGGTGCTCGACTGATACGGCTCGGCTGTGGACAAGGCTAGGCTACCGGATGACAGCGTTGGCCGAGCGACGGGGAGCGGGATAGCATTCGCCGCATGACGCCATCCAAAGACATCTCCCGGCTGATCGAAATCATGGCCGCGCTCCGGGCGCCGAAGACCGGCTGTCCCTGGGACATCGAGCAGGATTTCTCGACCATCGCGCCCTATACGATCGAGGAGGCCTACGAAGTCGCCGACGCCATTGCGCGCGGCGACCTCGACGATCTGCGCGATGAACTCGGCGATCTCCTGCTGCAGGTCGTCTACCACGCGCAGATGGCGCAGGAGACGGGTGACTTCGCCTTCGGCGATGTGGTTGAGGCCATCACCACCAAGATGATCCGCCGCCATCCGCATGTCTTCGGCGACGAGGAGGCGCGCAGCGCCGGCATGGCCAAGGGCATGTGGGAAAAGATCAAGGCTGAGGAGAAGGCTGAAAAGCGAAGCGCCCGGCTCGCCCGCGGCCTCGACCCGGAAGACAATGGCAAGGGGTTTCTGGACAGCGTGCCGGTCGCCCTGCCCGCCCTGACCCGGGCCCTGAAACTGCAGGAGAAGGCAGCCCGGGTCGGCTTCGACTGGAGCGAGGCGGCCCCGATCCTCGACAAGATCGAGGAAGAGATCGGCGAGTTGCGCGAGGCGCTGGCCAAGGGCGAAACGGCCGAGATCAAGGACGAATTCGGCGACATGCTGTTTGCCGTCGTCAATCTGGGACGCCACCTCAAGCTCGATTCCGAAGCCGCACTCAGCGGCACCAATGAAAAATTCCGCTCGCGCTTCCACTATGTCGAGCGCGCGCTGGAAGCGTCGGGAATCACGCTGGAAAAAGCCACACTGGATGAGATGGAAGCGCTCTGGCAGCAGGCCAAGAGCAAGACGTAGCAGGCCTACGCCCTGCTTTTACGGTGCAATCGGCTTTCGATCTCTTGCCGGGCGGTGTGCGTGGCCTTGAGCGCTATGGTCGCGCTGCCATCCTCATTGTCGGTGCGCGAAACGATGTCGCCATTGCGGTAGAGCCAGTCGACAAGGCCGAACTGGGCCGGCTCGACCGTCACCGTCAGTTCCTCCAGTTCGCCCGACATCCTGGTCTCGATCAGCGCCTTCAGCGCATCGATGCCTTCGCCGGTGATGGCTGAGATGGCGATCGGCGGCGCCTTGTTGGCATCGGCGCCATCGGCAAGCAGGCGCTCCCGGTTGCCGTCGTCGAGCAGGTCGACCTTGTTCCACACCTCGATGACGCGCTTGGCATCGCCGGCATCGACGCCGAGATCGGCCAGGATGCGTTCAACGTCCTCGGCCTGCGCGGCGGTGTCCGGATCCGAAATATCGCGCAGATGGATGACCAAGTCGGCCTCGACCACCTCTTCCAGCGTGGCACGGAAGGCGGCGACCAGATGCGTCGGCAGGTCCGAAATGAAGCCGACCGTATCCGACAGGATGATCGGCGTGCCGTGCGGCAGGCGTACGCGGCGCAACGTCGGATCGAGGGTGGCAAACAGCATGTCTTCGGCCAGCACGTCGGCTCCGGTCAGCCGGTTGAACAGCGTCGACTTGCCAGCATTGGTGTAGCCGACGATCGCCACCACCGGGAACGGCACCTTCTTGCGCTTGGCGCGATGCAGGTCGCGGGTGCGGCGCACCGTTTCCAGCTCATGCTTGAGCTTGATGATCTTTTCCTGCAACTGCCGCCGGTCCGACTCGATCTGGGTTTCGCCGGGGCCGCCGAGGAAGCCGGCACCGCCGCGCTGGCGTTCAAGGTGGGTCCAGCTGCGCACCAGGCGGCCCTTCTGGTAGTTGAGATGGGCAAGCTCGACCTGCAGCGTGCCTTCCTTGGTCCGCGCACGCTCGCCGAAGATTTCCAGAATCAGCCCGGTGCGGTCGAGCACCTTGGCGTTGAATTCCTTCTCAAGATTGCGCTGCTGCACAGGCGTCAGCGGATGGTCGACGATGACCACCTCGGCGTGACCTTGATTGACGATCTCGGCGAACTCCGCGACCTTGCCGCTGCCGAGCAAGGTTGCCGGGCGTGGATCGTTGACGGTCACCACCGCCGTGTGGATCAGATCGAGGTTGATGGCGCGGGCAAGGCCGACCGCCTCGTCGTGGCGGGCGTCGGCAGAACGCGTCAGCCGTGGACGATTTGTTTCGTCATCGTTGCGCTGATGCCGGGTAAGCACCGGCACAATGACAACCGCCCGGGTCGGACCTTTGGCTTCCGTCCCGGGGTGATGCGCTGGTTTCCCGCGGACGCTGCGGTCCGCGTCTTTCTCACGTGCCAATCAGGCGCCCTGGCTTTCCTCGCCATCGAACATCTGAACCGGCTGGCTCGGCATGATCGTGGAAATGGCATGCTTGTAGACGAGCTGGGAGTGGCCGTCGCGGCGCAGCAGAACACAGAAATTATCGAAGGAAGTGACCACGCCGGTCAGTTTGACGCCGTTGATGAGAAAGATGGTGAGTGGATTTTTGCTCTTGCGAACAGAATTCAGGAACAGGTCCTGAAGGTTTTGCGATCGTTCCGCCATTGTTCTTGTCTTTCGCCGATCCCCTTCGGTTTGCAGGCCAATGCGCCAAATTAGCGGGCACATGTCAAGCTTGCAAACACCCCCTTGCCGTCAGTAACGACAACCAGAACGAGATATATTGATGTGCAGTCCATCTGTGCGGTTATCAGGCTGGACTTTTTTCCGCAACGTCAAAAAAGGCTTGCCGCAAGGAAAGTGTTATTGAGCCGGGATGGCCATTGGCGACCGCGGCGCCGTCGATTGCCACCACCGGCATGGCGATTGTCGTTGCCGAACTGATGAAAGCTTCGCGCGCTGCCTTGGCCTCGGCGACCGAAAACCCGCGCTCCTCGATCTTCAAACCGAGCTTGGCCGCCACCTCGAACATGGTGGTGCGGGTGATGCCGCGCAGGATGCCGTGCTCGGCCGGCCGTGTCACCAGAACGCCGTCCCGGGTCACGATCCAGGCATTCGACGAGCCGCCTTCCTTGACGTTGCCGTCGGTATCGACGAACCAGGCTTCCTGCGCGCCGGCCTCCTTGGCCTTCTGCTTGGCCAGCACATTGGGCAGCAGGCCCGTGCTCTTGATATCGACCCGGTCCCAGCGGTTTTCCGGCACAGTGATGACCTTGATGCCGGTCTCGGCCCGCTTTGCGGCCGCCGCCGGGTCGGCCTTTCTGGCCGTAATGACCAGCGACGACAGTGTATCGGCCGGGAAAACGAAGTCTCGGCTGGCGACGCCGCGCGTCACCTGGACATAGACCAGACCGTTAACGACCTGATTGCGCCGCACGACTTCGCGCAGGAGAAGCGGCAGCACGCCCTTGGTGACCGGCCAGTCGATCGACAGTTCGCTGAGCGAGCGGTTCAGCCGGGCAAGATGGCGCGGCATGTCGACGATAAAGCCTTGCGCCACCTCGCAGACCTCGTAGACGCCATCGGCGAACTGATAGCCGCGATCCTCGATATGCACGGCAGCGTCGGCATGAGCGACATAGCGCCCGTTCACATAGGCAATGCGCGGCATTCAGTGATCCCTCAGAAAAGTCCCGGTATTTTTAGGCGATTCCGCCGCTGCCGTAACCGGCAATTGCTGGGCCACAGCTCGCTGGCCCAACAACAATGGGGATCAGACCCCCAGAATGGGGATCAGACCCCCAGCGACTTCAGCTTGCGATGCAGCGCGGAGCGCTCCATGCCGATGAATTCCGCCGTCTTCGAGATGTTGCCGCCGAACCGGTTGATCTGGGCGATCAGATAATCCTTCTCGAACTGTTCGCGGGCTTCGCGCAGCGGCAGCGCCATGATGTGCTGGTCGGACTGGTTCGGCGTACGCGGCATGACATCGCCGATCTCGGATGGCAACAGATCGGCGGTGATTGGTGAATCGACATCGTCGCCGCGCGCCAGGATCATCAGCCGTTCGACATTGTTGCGCAGCTGGCGGACATTGCCCGGCCAGTTGTGCGCCTGCAGCACGGCAAGCGCGTCGTCGCCGATGCGGCGCGGCTTGATGCCGGCCTGGCGGGCAATCTGCTTCATGAAATTGTCGACGAGGTACGGAATGTCCTCGCGCCGCTCGGCCAGGCCCGGCACCATGACCGGAACCACTGCCAGGCGGTGATAGAGGTCCTCGCGAAAACGACCGTCGGCGATCATTGCCTCCAGGTTCTGCGAGGTCGAGGAAATGATGCGCACATCGACCTTGACCCGCTTGGTGCCGCCGACCCGCTCGAACTGCTGCTCGACCAGCACGCGCAGGATCTTGTTTTGCGTCTCGCGCGGCATGTCGGCGACTTCGTCGATGTAGAGGATGCCGCGGTGCGCCTCCTCCAGCGCGCCGACCTTGCGCTCGGTGCCGTTGGATTCGGTGCCGAACAGCTCGATCTCCATGCGCTCGGGCGTGATGTTGGCGGCGCTCAGTGTCACGAACGGCGCGCCCTTGCGCGCCGACAGCGTATGGATGGCTCGCGCGGCGAGTTCCTTGCCCGAGCCGGACGGACCGATAATCATAACGCGGCTGTTGGTCGGCGCGACGCGCTCGATGGTCTGGCGCAGCTGGCTCATCGCCGACGACATGCCGATCAGGTCGAAGGTTTCGCCGCTGCGCTGCTTGAGGTCTGAGACCTCGCGCCGCAATTTCGAGGTTTCGAGCGCCCGCTCGGCAATCAGGATCAGCCGGTCGGCCTTGAATGGCTTCTCGATGAAATCATAGGCGCCGCGGCGGATGGCCGACACCGCCGTCTCGATATTGCCGTGACCGGAGATCATCACCACCGGCAGGCTCGGATGCATCGTCTTGATCTCGTCGAGCAGCGCCAGCCCGTCCAGGCGCGAGCCCTGCAGCCAGATGTCGAGGAAAATCAACCGCGGCGCCCGATCGGCGATTGCCGCCAGCGCACTGTCGGCATCGAATGCCGTGCGGGTTTCATGCCCTTCGTCACTCAATATGCCCGCGACGAGTTCACGGATGTCTTCCTCGTCATCGACGATGAGAATATCAGACGCCATTACCGACCTTTTCAGTTTCTCTTTCGAGTTCAGTTTCGCCTTGACCGCGTGGCGGCGCGGTAGCGGCAGCGGGTGGCAGGATGATCGAGATCATCGCGCCGCGTCCACCGTGGAAGTCCGCAGGCGCATCGTGCAGTTCGAGCCGCCCGCCATGGTCCTCCACGATCTTCTTGACGATTGCGAGGCCGAGCCCGGTGCCCTTCTCGCGCGTCGTCATATAGGGCTCGAGCAGCCTTTGGCGATTCTCGCGCGGCAAGCCTTTGCCATTGTCGATGACGTCGATTCTGATCGCGCCATTCTGCCGGGCAGCTTGAATCCGGATTATGCCGTGCGAACCGTCCTTTTGTTCCAGTCCGTCAATCGCTTCGGCGGCGTTCTTGATGACGTTGCCGAAAGCTTGCGCCATCAGCCGGCTGTCGAAAGTGCCCTTCAGCGGCTCGTTGCCGAAGACGCGTTCGAAAGCGATGTCTGCACGGCTGACCTCGACCAGGAACGACGCCTCGCGCAATGATTCGCGCAGATCGATGGCCTTCATCTCGGGCTTCGGCATGCGGGCGAAAGCGGAGAATTCGTCGACCATGCGGCCGATGTCCTCGACCTGGCGGATGATGGTGTCGGTGCACTGATCGAAAATCTCGCGATCCTCGGTGATGACCTTGCCGAAACGGCGTTTGATGCGCTCGGCCGAGAGCTGGATTGGCGTCAACGGGTTCTTGATTTCATGCGCAATGCGCCGTGCCACGTCCGCCCAGGCCGAGGAGCGCTGCGCCTGGACCAGATCGGTGATGTCGTCGACCGTCACGACATAGGATTTCTCCTCCGAGCCGTCATCGCCGGCCTCGATGGTGATCTGCACGTTGAAGGTGCGCTCGGCGCCAGCACGGTAGAAGGTGACCTGCTCGCGATAGACCGGCTTGCCGGATTTGCGGCCGATCTCGAAGACGCGGCCGACATGCGGCAGCACGGCCGACAGGTTCTGGCCGAGCGCTGCCGTCGCCGATATGGCCAACATCGTTTCGGCCGACTTGTTGACGATGGTGACGATACCGTAGGGATCGACGCCGATGACGCCGGCGGTGACGCCGGCCAGCACCGCTTCCGAGAAGCGCCGTCGCTCGTCGATCAAATCCTTGGCCGACAGAATCTCGTTGCGCTGCGATTTTAGCTCCAGCAGCATCTTGTTGAACGTATCGCCAAGCGAGGCGACATCACCGTCGGAAGGCCGCACTGGCACGGCGACGTCGAGATTGCCGGTGGCAACCTCGTCCGCGGCGCCGATGAGCTGGCGGATGGGCCGCACCAGGCGGTCAGCCACCGCTATGCCGGTCCAGATGGCCGACAGGATGATGATCAGCGTCAGCGACAGATAGGGCAGCGCGAACGCCACCTGCGAGGTCCGCCTGTTCGCTTCCAGGCCCCGATATTCCGCAGTGTTGGACTGGACGATCTGCCGCGCCTTGATCACCTCGGGATCGACGAGGCGAATGGTGTAGAGGTAGAGGCCTTCGATCTCCCGCAATTTGACGATGGCGCCCATGATGTTGCGCGTCTTCGGCTCGATCAGCACCGGTTTGCCGTCGGCTGCACTTGCCACGGCCCCTTCCGGCGGCTCCGGCATGGCGAAATTCGTATCGGTCTTGGCGCTCATGACGAAGGAGCCATCCGGCTTGATCAGCGCCGCATGCGCCAGGGTCCTGCCCACGGCTTCCTTGTTCATCAGGTCGAGAAAGCCGGTTCGATCGAGGCCGTAAAGCGTGCGTGAAGCGTCGAGATCATAGGCCATCGACAGCGTCGTGCCCTGAAGATTGCGAGCATTTTCCTGCACATAGGCATCGGCGATCGACAGCGACGAATTGACGATTGTCTTGGTGCGGATCTCGAACCAGCGGTCGAGGCCGATATCGAGCGTGATTGAGGCAATGATGGCCACCATGATGGCCGGAATGGCGGCAACCAGCGCAAACATCGCCACGATGCGCACATGCAGCCGCGATGCCGCCTTGCCGTGCCGGCGCGCCATGACGATGCGATGCACCTCGCGGCCGACCAGGGCGATCAGCGCAAGCACGAACGCCGCGTTGACCGCGATCAGCGTCAGCGTCGTGGCGGCGTCGGGCGTGATCGGCGTCGCGCCGACGAGGATCGCAAATGAGATTGCCGCCGTAACCAGCGCACCAGCGATTGCGACGACACCGGGCAGCGCAAGCAACCGGCGTCCATCCCTTCCGCCGGGTCTGCTGAAAAGCGGTTCGTTTGATGTAAGAGCCTGCGAAGCCATGTCGCCGTCTAAGAGCCAGTGATTGCGTCGGATGTATGCAACGCATTGTGGCGATTATGCAACAACTGTGGCCGCGAGGGAAACTTTCGGCCGCCGATCCCCTGAAAAGGGGATAACCCGGCGTCAGTTCAGGCGGTACGCGCTCACGATCTCGACGATTTGTAGACGTTGACCCCGAGTTCGCGAATCTTCTTGCGCAGCGTGTTGCGGTTCAAACCCAGCAATTCGGCCGCCTTGATCTGGTTGCCGCGCGTTGCCGTCATCGAAGCCAGCACCAACGGATATTCGACCTCGGACAGGATGCGTTGATAGAGGCCGGCCGGCGGCAATTCGCCGGCGAAAGAGGCAAAATAGCGCTGCAGGAAGTGCTCCACCGCCTGGCCGATGGACAGATCGTCCGGGATCAGGTTGCCGCCGCCGGGAACGACCGGCCTTTCGCCTGTCTTCAGCTCGGCTTCGATGATCTCGGCGGATATTTCGTCCTGCGAGTAGAGCGCAGCAAGCCGGCGCACCAGGTTTTCCAGTTCGCGCACGTTTCCCGGCCAGGGATAGCGCTTCATCAGTTCGATGCCGCCGGTCGAAATGCGCTTGGTCTGCAAGCCTTCGCTGGCGCCGATCTTGAAGAAATGCCGCACCAGATCGGGAATGTCTTCCGACCTCTCACGCAAGCCAGGCAGCCGCAACGGCACGACGTTCAGGCGATAGAACAGATCCTCGCGGAAAAGCCCCTGGTTGATCAGCGTGCGCAGG
This sequence comes from Mesorhizobium sp. CNPSo 4688, assembly GCF_057784295.1. Taxonomy (NCBI): domain Bacteria; kingdom Pseudomonadati; phylum Pseudomonadota; class Alphaproteobacteria; order Hyphomicrobiales; family Phyllobacteriaceae; genus Mesorhizobium; species Mesorhizobium sp. CNPSo 4688. The sequence continues at coordinate 74,524 of NZ_JBWLUY010000001.1, read as the reverse complement.
TCCTTGTTGGTGGCGGCGACGATGCGCACGTCCGTCTTGATCGGCGTACGCCCGCCGACCGTGGTGTATTCGCCCTGCTGCAGCACGCGCAACAGCCGCGTCTGCGCCTCCATCGGCATGTCGCCGATCTCGTCGAGGAACAGTGTGCCGCCCTCGGCCTGCTCGAAGCGGCCGGTCGAGCGGTTCTGCGCGCCGGTGAAGGCGCCCTTCTCGTGGCCGAACAGTTCCGATTCGATCAAATCACGCGGGATCGCCGCCATGTTGATGGCGACGAACGGGCCGCCGCGGCGGCGGCCATATTCGTGCAGCGCGCGCGCCACCAGTTCCTTGCCGGTGCCGGACTCGCCCGAGATCATCACCGTCAAATCGGTCTGCATCATGCGCGCCAGCATGCGGTAGATGTCCTGCATGGCGGCCGAGCGGCCGACCAACGGCATGGCATCAGGCTGTTCGTCGGGCCGCGTATCGATTTTCGGCCGCCGCGGCTCGGACAGCGCGCGGTTGACGATGCTGAGCAGTTCGGTCAGGTCGAACGGCTTCGGCAAATACTCGTAAGCACCTGTTTCAGAAGCACGAATCGCGGTCATGAAGGTGTTCTGCGCGCTCATCACGATGACCGGCAGCTCGGGCCGCGCCTTCTTGATGCGGGGGAGCATGTCGAAGGCGTTTTCATCCGGCATGACCACGTCCGTGATGACGAGATCGCCCTCGCCGGCAGCCACCCAGCGCCACAACGTCGAGGCGTTGGAGGTCACCCGCACCTCATGGCCGACACGCGACAGCGCCTGGTTGAGCACGGTGCGGATGGCCGCATCGTCATCGGCGACGAGAATATTGCCGCGAACCGTCATTTGCGGTCTCCTTCGCCTTCATCTGCAGTGTCGTTCGGTGCTTCTTTCCAGGCCGGCATCAGGATGCGGAAGGTGGTGCCGCGCGGCGTCGAATCGCATTCGATGATGCCGCCATGCTCGCCGACGATTTTCGCCACCAGCGCCAGCCCGAGCCCCGAGCCGTTCGGCTTGGTGGTGATGAACGGGTCGAACAGGATCGGCAGGATGTCTTCCGAAACACCCGACCCATTGTCGCGCACGCAGAATTCCAGCGGTAGTGACACACGGTCCTGCGTTCCCGGGACGGAAACGCGGATGCCCGGCCTGAACGCGGTCGACAGCACGATCTCGCCTTGCGGGTCGCCGCCGATGGCCTCGGCGGCGTTCTTGACCAAGTTGAGAAACACCTGGATCAGCTGGTCGCGGTTGGCGAAAACCGGAGGCAATGATGGATCATAGTCCTCCAATATCCTGATTCTCTTGGCAAAACCGTTCTTGGCGATCGCCTTGACGTGATCCAACACAACATGGATGTTGACGGGGTAACGGTCGATCGGCCGCTCGTCGGAAAACACCTCCATGCGGTCGACCAGCGACACGATGCGGTCGGTCTCGTCGGTGATAAGCCGGGTCAGCGCACGATCCTCGTCGGACGCCGAGAGTTCGAGCAGTTGCGCCGCACCGCGTATACCCGACAGCGGGTTCTTGATCTCATGCGCCAGCATGGCGGCAAGGCCGGTGACCGAACGTGCAGCACCCCGATGCGTCATCTGCCGGTCGATCTTGTCGGCCATCGAGCGTTCCTGGAACATCACCACGATCGAGCCCGGGAATTCCGGCACCGGGGCAACGTAGAGGTCGACGACCTTCTCTATGCCGAGACGCGGCGACGACACGTCGACACGGTATTCATTGACCGGCGCGCGGCGCTCGCGCACCTGGTCGACCAGCTGTAACAGCGGGCTGCCGAACGGGATCAGCTTGGACAGCGTGTTGCGGGCAAGCATATTGGCGCTTGAGCGGAAGAAATCTTCCGCATCGGCATTGGCGTAGGTGATGAACCCGTCGGGATCGACCATGATCACCGGTCGGCGGATGGTGTTGAGCACGATATGGGCGGCATCCGCCATCTCGGTGCCCGGTGCAGCAGGCGCGTTCATGCGGCACTCCGCAACGGTGCGGCGTCGCCTTCGCCGGAAAACACCTCGCGCAACAGGGCAATGACGCGGGCGGGCTCGAACGAGGTGAGGATGGCTTTGCGCCGGTCGTCAGTGACGCTGGCGGCGTGGCGTTCAAGATACCAGCCGAGATGCTTGCGCGCCTGGCGCAGGCCGCTTTCAACGCCGTAGAGCGTCAGCATGTCCTCGTAATGGGCGGCAATGTAGTCGGCCATGGCTTTCGGGCTGTCCGGCACGCCGGAGGTCGCCTCGCCCGCAGCCGTCGCCGCGATGCGACCCGCCGTCCACGGCGCGCCGTAATGCGCCCGGCCGATCATCACCGCGTCGGCGCCCGACTGCTCCAGGATTTCGGCAGCCTCCGCCGGCGATCCGACATCGCCATTGGCGACGACAGGAATTGAGACGGCGTCCTTGATTCGGGCGATCGCGCCCCAATCGGCCTTGCCTTGATAGAACTGGCAGCGCGTGCGGCCATGCACCGTCACCATTTTGACGCCGGCCTCTTCAGCACGGCGCGCCAGAGCCGGCGCGTTGAGGGCATTCTCGTCCCAGCCGAGCCGCATCTTGACCGTGACCGGCACCTGCACCGCGCCGACCACCGCTTCGATCAGCGACAGCGCGTGGTCGAGATCGCGCATAAGCGCCGAGCCGGCATAGCCGCCGGTCACCTTCTTGGCCGGGCAGCCCATATTGATGTCGATGATGTCGGCGCCCTCGCCGGCAGCGATGCGCGCGCCCTCGGCCATATGCGAGGCCTCACGGCCGGCAAGCTGGACCATGTGGACGGGCAGCCCGGAATGACGAATGCGGAGGTCGCAGCCGGCCCTGCCCTTGGCAAGCTCGCCGCTCGCCACCATTTCCGACACGACCATGCCCGCGCCATGCGCGTAGGCGCGCTGTCGGAACGGCTCGTCCGTTATTCCAGACATCGGCGCAAGGAACACGCGGTTGCGGATCGTCACGCCGCCGACATCGAGCGGCAAAGCCAATTTTGTCACTTCAGGCATGCACAAAAACCAAGCATATCGGATTGCTGCACATTCTCTAGCCATAAGAAAGGCATTGTGCAACGCGCAATGACGTCACATTGCGGCGCATTTGGGAAAATGCTGGCCTTAGCCATGAGCCGCGACTAAGCCTCTCGGCATGACAGAAGCAAGCGAAAAACTGGCCGGGCCGGCGACCGACAAGGTCGGCGTGGTCATCGTCGCCGCCGGCCGCGGCGCGCGCGCCGGACAGGCCGACGGGCCGAAACAATATCAGCGCATCGGCGGCCGCGCCGTTATTGCGCGCACGCTGGAGACATTCCTGGCGCACCCTGAGATTGGCCCAATCGTCGTCGCCATCCATGCCGATGACCGCGCGCTTTTCGACAAGGCAGCCGGCGTGCATGGCGAGCGGGTCATCGCCGTAGTCGGCGGCGAGTCGCGCCAAAGTTCGGTTCGGCTGGGACTGCTCGAACTGAGGGGCCAGGCGCCCAGCCGTGTCCTGGTGCACGATGCGGTGCGGCCGTTTGTCGATGCGGCCCTTATCGACCGCACCATCGCGGCCATTGGCGAGCGCCAGGGTGCGCTGCCGGCGCTGCCCGTCGCAGACACACTGAAGCGCGAATCGGCCACCGGCATGATCGAGGAGACGGTCCCGAGGGCCGGTCTTCATGCTGCGCAGACACCGCAAGGCTTTCCGTTCTGGCCGCTGCTCGCGGCGCACGAAAAGGCCCATCATCTCGGCAAGACGGATTTCACCGACGATGCCGCGATCGCCGAATGGGCGCATATTCCGGTCAAAATCGTCCAGGGGTCGCCGGACAATGTCAAACTCACCTGGGCAAGGGATATTGCGATGGCCGATCAGCGGCTTACCGGCGAACGTTTTCCCGACATCCGCACCGGCAATGGCTATGACGTGCATGCCTTCGAACCCGGCGACCATGTCACCTTGTGCGGCGTCGCCATTCCGCACGGCAAAAAGCTGTCGGGACATTCGGACGCCGATGTCGGCCTGCACGCGCTGACTGATGCGCTGCTTGCCACCTGCGGCGCCGGCGACATCGGCACGCATTTCCCGCCCTCCGATCCGCAATGGAAGGGAGCGGCTTCAAAGATTTTCGTCGAACATGCGGCAAAGATGGTGCGGGCGCGCGGCGGACGCATCGCCAATGCCGACATCACGCTGATCTGCGAAGCGCCGCGCGTCGGTCCGCATCGCGAGGCCATGACGAAAGCGCTGTCGGCAATGCTGGGCATTTCCGGCGATCGCATCTCGATCAAGGCGACCACCAACGAAAAACTCGGCTTTGTCGGCCGCGAGGAAGGCATTGCCGCCATCGCCACCGCGAGCGTCGTCTTTCCCGGAGACGTCCCGGCATGAGCAATAGCGATCTCGCCAACGCCCTGCTCCAGGCCTGCCAGCAGCGCGGCATCATGCTGGCGACCGCCGAAAGCTGCACCGGCGGCATGATCATTGCCGCCCTCACCGACATTGCCGGCTCGTCAGCCGTGGTCGATCGCGGCCTCATCACCTATTCCAACGAAGCCAAGATGGAGATGCTCGGCGTCTCGGCGGCCACGCTTCAAGCGCACGGCGCCGTCTCGCGCGAAACGGTTCTGGAGATGGCGGCCGGCGCGCTGGCCAACTCGCGCGCCGGGCTGGCGCTTGCCGTCACCGGCATTGCCGGCCCGGGCGGCGGTTCGCCGGAAAAACCGGTCGGCCTGGTCTGGTTCGGTGTGGCGCTCAGGGGTGGGCCGGTGGCAGCAGAGCTCAATATGTTTGCCGACAATGGCCGTGACTTCATCCGCCGCGAGACGGTCAGGCATGCGCTGGAGATCGGCCTGCGTGCGCTCGGCGACACTCACGAGATGGGCGTCGTTCCGTAGATGACGTCGGCGCGTTTCTCGAAAGCTTCGGAAAACATGCGGAAGGCGCGATCGAACATGGTGCCCATCAGTGCGCCAAGAATGCGGCTCTTGAACTCGTAGTCGATGAAGAAATGAACTTCGCAGCCGCCGTCAGCCGGATCGAAGCGCCAGATATTGCTGAGATATTTGAACGGCCCATCGATGTATTTGACGTCGATGGTGTTCTCGTCCGGCTTCAACAGCACCTGCGTCGTAAAGGTCTCGCGGATCGCCTTGTAGCCGATGCTCATATCGGCAACGAGAATGGTGCGGCCGTCACGCTCCTTGCGCGAGCGCACCGTCAGCGCCTCGCACAGCGGCAGAAATTCAGGATAGGTCTCGATATTGGCGACCAGCGCAAACATCTGCTCCGGCGTGTGGGCAACGCGGCGAGTGGCTTCGAATTTGGGCATTAATGCATGTCGCTCAAAAGTGGCCCCGGTTTTGAGAAAACGACATGCATCACTTAGAGCAGGATTAGCTGGCTTTTTTGAGCTGCGCCTCGCGCGCCGCCCGCAACCTGGCGAAATCGTCGCCGGCGTGATGCGAGGAACGCGTCAGCGGGCTCGACGCCACCAGCAGGAAACCCTTGGTCTTGCCGATCGTCGCGAAGGAGCTGAATTCCTCCGGCGTCACGAAGCGGATCACCGGATGGTGCTTCTTCGACGGCTGCAGATACTGGCCGATGGTCATGAAGTCGACATTTGCCGAGCGAAGATCGTCCATCAGCTGCAGGATCTCGTTCCGTTCTTCGCCGAGGCCAACCATGATTCCGGACTTGGTGAAGATCGAGGGATCGAGCTCCTTGACCCGCTGCAACAGCCGGATCGAGTGGAAATAGCGCGCACCCGGCCGCACCGTCAGATAGTTCGACGGCACCGTTTCGAGATTGTGGTTGAAGACGTCGGGCTTGGCCGCCACGACGATCTCCAGCGCGCCGTCCTTGCGCAGGAAATCGGGCGTCAGTATTTCGATCGTGGTCAAAGGCGTTGCCGCCCGGATGGCGCGGATGACCTCGGCGAAGTGCTGCGCGCCGCCATCGGCGAGATCGTCGCGGTCGACCGAAGTGATGACGACATGGGTCAGCCCCATCTGCTTGACGGCATGCGCGACGCGCGCCGGCTCATCGGCATCGAGCGCGGTCGGGATACCAGTGGCGACATTGCAGAAGGCGCAGGCGCGCGTGCAGATCTCGCCCATGATCATGAAGGTGGCGTGCTTCTTTTCCCAGCACTCGCCGATATTGGGGCAGCCGGCCTCTTCGCACACCGTCACCAGCTTGTGCGACTTCACGATCTCGCGCGTCTCGGCATAGCCCTTGGACACCGGCGCCTTGACGCGGATCCAGTCGGGCTTGCGCAGCACGTCCTGATCGGGCTTGTGCGCCTTTTCGGGGTGCCGCAAGCGCGGCGCGTTGGCGATCGTGTCGAGAACAGTGACCATCTCAAACCTGACTTGTTGGCGTCCGCCCGTCGGTGTTCGCCGTTAGAACGTCACTTAAGACTTTTCGGGGCAAAGAAAAAGGCCGCGGCGGCGCATGCCGCCACAGCCTTTTTCGCATAGCGGGGATCCAGAGCAATTCCAGGAAAAGTGTGACACGGTTTTCCGTCCGGAATTGTGTCTGAAGAAGGAGATAAAACTTCGAGCCGTTTTATCGGCGAATGAGCCGCCCGGCAAAGATCAGCAGGCATGCGCCGATGAAGCCGGTGATCAGATAGGCGAGCCAGCCGACGCCGAAGGGCTCGATGTTGAGAGCCCTGAGAATGGCGTTGAGCACCACCGCGCCGACAATGCCCATAATGATGTTCATCAAGATGCCGGTGTTGCTCTTCATGACCATCTCGGCCAGCCACCCGGCCAGGCCGCCGATGATGATGGCTGCAACCCAGCCCACGCCATTCACGTCCATATGCCAACTCCTCCAGTGTCAGGTGAAAATGCATCCGGAAACGAACTGCCTTGCCGCAAGGTTCCTCCGGCGCATGCGTCTGAGTCTCGCGGCAGCAATTTATCATGCGTTGAGCGCACGCCCATAGGCGTCGAGCACGCTTTCCTTCATCATCTCCGACAGCGTCGGATGCGGGAAGATGGTGTGCATCAGCTCTTCTTCCGTCGTTTCCAGGTTCATCGCCACGACAAAACCCTGGATCAGTTCGGTCACTTCGGCGCCCACCATATGCGCACCGAGCAACTGGCCAGTCTTCTTGTCGAAGATGGTCTTGATGAAACCCTGGTCCTCGCCAAGCGCGATCGCCTTGCCGTTGGCGCCGAACTGGAAGCGGCCGACACGGATGTCCTTGCCTTCGGCCTTGGCCTTGGCTTCGGTCAGACCGACCGAGGCGACCTGCGGGTTGCAGTAGGTGCAGCCCGGGATCTTCAGCTTGTCTGTCGCATGCACGCCAGGGAAGTTGGCGATCTTTTCGACGCAGACCACGCCTTCATGCTCGGCCTTGTGGGCAAGCATCGGCGGTCCGGCGACATCGCCGATGGCGTAAATCCCAGGCACATTGGTCTTGCCGTAACCGTCGACGATGACACAGCCGCGATCAGTCTTCACGCCGAGCGTCTCGAGCCCGAGATTCTCGATATTGCCCTGCACGCCGACGGCCGAGATCATGCGGTCGGCGGTGATCTTCTCGACCTTGCCGTCCTTCATCTCGACATGTGCGGTGACGGAGTTGGCACCTTTCTCGACCTTGGTCACCTTGGCTTCGAGGATGATCTTCATGCCTTGCTTCTCGAACTGCTTCTGGGCGAATTTCGAGACCTCGGCATCTTCGACCGGCATCACCGCCGGCAACAGCTCGACCACCGTCACCTCGGCGCCCATGGTGCGATAGAAGGAGGCGAACTCGATGCCGATGGCGCCGGAGCCCATCACCAGCAGCGACTTCGGCATTTCCTTCGGCACCATCGCTTCGAAATAGGTCCAGATCAGTTTGCCGTCTGGCTCTATGCCGGGCAGCGCGCGCGGCCTAGCACCAGTGGCGAGGATGATGTGCTTGGCGGTGTAGGTGCCCTCGCCTTTGACGCCCTTCGGCACCGGCGGCTGCGGCTCCATCGGCTTCTTGGCCGTCTTGGAGACGACGATCTCGCCTGGCTTGGACAACTTGGCCTCGCCCCAGATGACGTCGACCTTGTTCTTCTTCATCAGGAAGGCGACGCCGCCATTCAGCCTCAGCGACACTTTGCGCGAGCGGTCGACGACAGCTGCCGTATCGGCGCTGACCTTGCCGCCTTCGAGTTTCAGGCCGTAGTCCTTGAGATGGTCCGAATAGTGCATGATCTCGGCCGAGCGCAGCAGTGCCTTGGTCGGGATGCAGCCCCAGTTGAGGCAGATGCCGCCGAGATGCTCGCGCTCGACAATCGCCGTCTTGAAGCCGAGCTGGGCGGAGCGCACCGCCGTGACATAGCCGCCGGGGCCGGAGCCGATGATGATGACGTCGTAGGATTCTGCCACGGGGTTTCTCCCTGATTGTCTTTGTCTAGAGTTCCAGCATCACGCGCACCAATGGCGCCAATGCCTCACCTATATTGCGCGTGTTTTCCGCATCGAGATGGACACCATCCAGCGGTGTGGTCGTGGCCACGGTTCCGGCATCGAAAAAGCCGCAGCCGGCCTCGTCGGCAAGCGCGGAATATTGCGGCGCCAGCCGCTTCGAGGCCTCGTCGCCGCCGGCAAACATTTCCTTGAATTCGGCATTGTCGGTGCGGCTGACCGCGGGCGGCGCCACGAGCAGGATCTGCGGTGCGGCCCAGTCGAACGGGTAGTCATGGCCGCGCACGATATCGATCAAGCGCTGCATGCCTTGCTTGGCCGCCACCGGATTGCCGTGGATCCACGGTTTCATGTCGTTGGCGCCGAGCATGATGACAATCAGGTCGAGCGGCGCATGCGTCGTCAGAACCGTCGGCAAAAGCCTGGCGCCGTTACGGTCGGCACCGGCCAGGTGGTCGTCGAAGGCCGTGGTGCGGCCGTTGAGGCCCTCGGCGATGACTTCGATGCCATCGTCGTTCAGCGCCGCCTTGAGCACGCTCGGCCAGCGGTTTTCCAGGGCGTGGCGGCCGAGGCTCGCCGCGTCATAGCCCCAGGTCAGGGAATCGCCGTAGCAGAGAATTGTCTTCACGCCCTTGCCTCGCCTCTGCCAAAACCCGGCTGCCCGCGCATGACCCGCGAGCGTACGAACAGCCAATGCACCACAATCGTAACCAGGCTCGGCAGAACCAAACCCGCGATGATTGGCAGGTTCCCTCCCCAATCGCGTCCCTCGGGCGGTTGGGAAAAAGTCCGGCCGATCAAGCCGAAACCGATCAGCACGAACAAGGCGAATGTGCCGATCCCCACCCAATTGATGGCCTTGAGCGGATTGGGAAAAAACTGTGCAATGAAAAAAAATATCGTCACGACAGTGGTGACCAACCCGCACGCGAAGAAAACGAGAATGTATTCCTCGTGCGCGTCTGTGTTTATCGCCAGTCCCACCGCAACGATGGCGCCAACAAGCAAGGACAGGAAGAAGGCCATGAAGGAGGTGAAGAATGTCCGCACCGCCCTTTTCCTTCCCTAGACCAGCATGCCCATCGGGTTTTCGATCATGCGCTTGAAGGCGACCAGAAGTTCGGCGCCGAGCGCACCGTCGACGGCGCGATGATCGGTCGACAGCGTTACCGACATGACGTTGGCGACTTTGATCTCGCCATTCTTGACCACCGCGCGCTGCTCGCCGGCGCCCACCGCCAGGATCGTCGCATGCGGCGGGTTGATGACGGCAGCAAAGTCCTTGATGCCGAACATGCCGAGATTGGACACCGCCGTGGTGCCGCCCTGATATTCCTCGGGCTTCAGCTTGCGGCTGCGGGCGCGGCTCGCCAGATCCTTCATCTCGTTGGAGATGGTGGACAGCGTCTTTTCATCGGCGTGGCGGATGATCGGCGTGATCAGGCCGCCGGGGATCGACACGGCAACGCCGACATCGGCATGCTTGTGCTTGACCATGGCGCTGTCGGTCCACGACGCATTGGCATCCGGCACCGCCATCAGCGCCATCGCCATCGCCTTGATGACCATGTCGTTGACCGAGAGCTTGTAGACGGGAGCCTCGCCCTTGTCGGTCTTCTTCGTCGGGGCGGCAGCATTCAATTGCGTGCGCAGCGCCAGCAGCGCATCGAGCTCGCAGTCCAGCGTCAGGTAGAAATGTGGGATAGTGGACTTCGCCTCGACCAGCCGGCGCGCGATGGTCTTGCGCATATTGTCGTGCGGGACGAGCTCGTATGAGCCTTCCGCGAACAGCTTCAGCACCTGCTCGTCCGACATCGCCTTGGGTGCGGCAGCAGGAGCGGCAGGCGCCGGAGCGCCGGCAGGTGCTGCTTTCGCGGCCGGTACCGCCTTGGCGCCGCCACCGGCAATCGCTGCCTCGACATCGGCCTTGACGACGCGGCCATGCGGGCCCGTGCCGGTCACGGCGGACACATCGACACCGGCATCCTTGGCGATGCGCCGAGCCAGCGGCGAGGCGAAAGTACGCTCGCCTGCGGCGTGACCGTTAGCAACTGGCGCGGCTTCTGCTTGCGTCGGCGCAGGCGCCGCGGCAGCGGTTGCCGGCTTCGGCACTTCGGCCTTTGGTGCTTCGGCTTTCGGAGCCTCAGCCTTGGGCGCGGCATCGCCGCCACCCTTCGCCGCAGCCCCGGCATCCTCGCCTTCGCCGGCCAGAATGGCGATCAGCGCATTGACCTTGACGCCTTCGGTGCCGGCCGGAACGACCAGCTTGGCGACCGTGCCCTCATCGACCGCTTCGACTTCCATCGTCGCCTTGTCGGTCTCGATCTCGGCGATCACGTCACCCGGCGAAACCTTGTCGCCTTCCTTGACCAACCACTTGGAAAGATTGCCCTCTTCCATCGTGGGCGAGAGCGCCGGCATGGTGATGTTGATTGGCATTTTTCCTCCTCAGTTCCGCCCGGTTAGCGAACGGTGCTGGATATTGAACTGCTCCGACATTCTGCCGCGATAGCCTTCTTCCAATGCCTGAAGCGTCTCGATTACAGGGATGTCGTCTCGTTCCAGTCTCATCCTGGCTATGTGCATGCCGACATCAGCGAGCACCATGCCCCAGTTGTGAGCGTCTGGTCCAAAGAGGTCTTGCATCGCGACCACCGCGTCCGAACCAATCCAGACGCGGAGTATTTCATCGAATTCGCTATCCTCGACGACCGCTGCGGGAACTTCGAGTTCGCGAGCCATTTCGTTAACCCCGGTACGTCACAGCCTTCACTGCCTCGATGACCTCGCCGACATTGGGCAGGGCCAGCTTTTCGAGGTTCGCCGCATAGGGCATCGGCACGTCCTTGCCGGCAATGGTGATAACCGGCGCGTCGAGGAAATCGAAGGCGCGCTGCGACACCTGGTTGGCGATGTGGTCGCCGACCGAGCTCTGCGGGAAACCTTCCTCCACCACGATCAGGCGGTTGGTCTTCTTCACCGAGGCAATGACGGTGTCGAGGTCGAGCGGACGGATGGACCTGAGATCGATGATCTCGGCGTCGATGCCCATGCCGCGCAGCTCGGCCTCCGCCTTGATCGCGTAGGTCATGCCGATGCCGAAAGACACGATGGTGACGTCCTTGCCCTGCTTGTGGATGCGCGCCTTGCCGATCGGCAGCACGAAATCATCCAGCTTCGGCACGTCGAAGGACTGGCCGTAGAGGATTTCGTTTTCAAGGAAGATGACCGGGTTCGGGTCGCGGACCGCCGCCTTGAGCAGGCCCTTTGCGTCCGCCGCCGTATACGGCATCACCACTTTCAGGCCGGGGATATGGCTGTACCAGGCGGCGTAGCACTGCGAATGCTGGGCGCCGACCCGGGCGGCGGCCCCGTTTGGTCCACGGAAGACAATCGGCGCGCCCATCTGGCCGCCCGACATATAGAGCGTCTTGGCGGCCGAGTTGATGATCTGGTCGATCGCCTGCATGGCGAAGTTGAAGGTCATGAACTCTACGATCGGCTTCAGGCCGGCCATTGCCGCACCGACGCCGACGCCGGCGAAACCGTGCTCGGTGATCGGCGTGTCGACGACGCGGCGCGGCCCGAATTCCTGCAGCAGGCCTTGCGTGATCTTATAGGCACCCTGGTATTCGGCGACCTCCTCGCCCATGACGAAGACATCACCGTCGCGGCGCATTTCTTCGGCCATGGCATCGCGCAAGGCTTCGCGCACCGTGGTTGAAACCATCTCGGTGCCCGCGGGAATATCCGGATCGGCGGCGACTTCCGTTTTCGGCGCGGCCGCCACAGGTGCCGCGGCCTCGCTCTTGGCCGCCGCAGGCGCCGGCGCGGGTGCGGGTGCTTCAGCCTTGGGGGGCTCCTCGCCGATGCCTTCGCCGGCCTTGTCGACGTCTTCGCCGTCGACCGCCAGGACGGCGATCACCGCGTTGACCTTGACGCCTTCGGTGCCGGCGGGAACCACGATCTTGGCCAGCGTGCCTTCATCGACGGCCTCGACTTCCATCGTCGCCTTGTCGGTTTCGATCTCGGCGATCACGTCGCCGGCGACAACCTTGTCACCCTCGTTCTTCAACCACTTGGAAAGATTGCCCTCTTCCATGGTCGGCGAGAGAGCGGGCATGAGAATTTCGATCGGCATGTCCTTGCCCTCCCGTTACAATACGATGTCGGTCCAGAGCTCGGACGGATCCGGCTCGGCGTCGTGCTGGGCGAATTCGGCGGCGTCGGCGACAATGTCGCGGACTTCCTTGTCGATATTTTTGAGCTCGTCCTCGCTGGCCCACTTCTTGGCCGTCAGCCGCGCCTTGACCTGCTCGATCGGATCATGATCCGAGCGCATCTTCTGCACTTCTTCCTTGGAGCGGTATTTCGCCGGATCCGACATCGAGTGGCCGCGATAGCGATAGGTCTGCATTTCCAAAATAATCGGCCCGTTGCCGGCACGGCACCATTCGGTCGCCTGATCGCCAGCGGATTTGACCGCACGCACATCCATGCCGTCGACCTGGATGCCAGGGATCTTAAACGAGGCGCCGCGATGCGAAAAATTGGTTTCGGCCGACGAGCGCGACACCGAAGTGCCCATGGCGTAGCGGTTGTTCTCGATGATGTAGATCACCGGCAGCTTCCACAGCGAGGCCATGTTGAAGCTTTCATAGACCTGGCCCTGATTGGCCGCGCCGTCGCCGAAATAGGTCAGCGAGACATTGTTGTTGTCGCGGTAGCGGTTGGCGAAGGCGAGGCCCGTGCCGAGCGACACCTGCGCGCCGACAATGCCGTGGCCGCCGTAAAAATGCTTCTCCTTGGAGAACATGTGCATGGAGCCGCCCTTGCCCCTCGACAGGCCGCCGCGGCGACCGGTCAGTTCGGCCATGACGCCGCGCGGCGAAAGCTCCATCGCCAGCATGTGGCCGTGGTCGCGATAGGCGGTGATCATCTGGTCGCCGTCGATCAGCGCCATCTTCATGCCGGTGACGACCGCTTCCTGCCCGATATAGAGGTGACAGAAGCCGCCGATGAAGCCCATGCCGTAGAGTTGGCCAGCCTTTTCCTCGAAGCGGCGGATGAGCAGCATGTGCCGGTAGGCGGCAAGCTCCTCGTCCTTCGTGAATTCGGCTGGTTTGGGGGCGGAAAGCCCCGTGGATTTGGCGGATGTCGATTTGACGGATTTGGCAGGCGCTTTTTTGGCGGCGGTGGCCATGCATCACTCCCTGTTGGCGTCTCTTTGCGGACACAAGAGCAGCACGAAAATCTGCTCCGAGGGAGATCAGCTCTCCCCACCGATTTGAAAGAGGCTAACACGCGAGAATGCGTTTCGCCATGCTGAAAAATGCATGGCTGTCATGCGTCTAAGGGATTAAAATCATTGGAAATAACAGTGATTAACTGAATTCAGGTTATTTCGAGTTAGCCGGCAGCATGATGGTAATTTCATCCGCCTGGGACAGATTGAGCGCCCGGCGCGCCTGCTCGTCGAGCATATCCTTCTCAAGCGTGCCCTCATGCATCAGCTGGACGCGCCGCTCGAGATCGACCCGGCGCGCTTTGATGGCATCGTATTTGGCCTGCAATTCGACGGTCTGCGCTTCGAGCTGGTATTTGGAATAGATGCCGAACTCGCCATGATAGGCATGGAAGCCGAAATACGCCAGGAACGCCACGCAAAGCGACGGGATGATCAACCGGCCGGTGTTTCTCTGCTTGTGCTGGCGTGTCCACATGGTCGCAATCCTCTGCACTCCCTTTCTCGCCCGATTGTGCTTAATGGACGGTTACGGACCCTGGGATTTTGCGAGCGGGAAATCACCCACCCGGCATGTTGCGTCCACCTCGTCGATTCTTCTTCTCCACCCTTTGCGGTCGCAGCTTGCATGCGCGAAAAGCAATTGACGTTCTCCTGAAGTAATATATGCATACGCTATGCAATTGTTAGACGCCAACAAACTCGGCGCGCTCGGCGCCATGATTCGCGACAGGACGGAAGCGTCCTTGAGACAGCTTTCACCGAGCGCGGCGGCGGTGCTGTCGATGCTGCACTTCAAACCGGGGTTGACGACGACGGAGCTCGCCGAGATCGTCGGCGTCAGTCAACCGACTACCGTGCGTTTGATCGACGGGCTGGAACGGCAGGCGCTGATAGGGCGCGGCAAACCGGAGGGTCGTGTCACTCCGCTGATGCTGACGGAGACTGGCCACGCGCAGGTAAGGGAAATGCAAGCTCTCCGGCTCGCCGCGCTCGACGGATTGCTGTCCGTGCTGCAACCGGATGAGCGGCGGCGCTTTGTTTCCATGCTGGACGAGATTCTTGCGGGTGCGACTACTTCCCGTCCTTTCGCGAGAACAACCTGTCGCCTCTGCGAGCATGATCTTTGCGGACCCGAAATTTGCCCGATCGGCTGCCGAGCGGCTGAGATCGAGAGAAAGGAAAGCGACCGATGATCATTTCCTATGCGGGGCATTCGCCTGCCATCGATCCCGATGCTTGGGCCGCTCCGGATGCCACAATATCCGGCGATGTCGTCATTGGCGCCGGCAGCCGGGTCATGCATGGCGCCCGCCTTGTGGCGGAGTCTGGCGGATCGATCCGCATTGGCCGCAACTGTATCGTGTTGGAAAATGCGGTGATCCGGGCCACAGCAAGTCATCCTTGTACTATCGGGAATTATTGCCTCGTAGGCCCCAACAGCCACATGGTTGGCGCAGAGGTCGGCGATGAAGTTTTTATCGCTACAGGTGCGGCGGTTTTCCATGGTGCGCACATAGGGCGCGGATCGGAAGTCCGCATCAATGGCATCGTTCACCTGCGCACCCGCCTCGAACCTGGCACGGTCGTACCGATCGGCTGGATTGCCGTGGGCGATCCGGCTCAGCTCCTGCCTCCGGACCAGCATGAGACCATCTGGTCTCACCAGAAACCGCTCGATTTCCCAGGCTTCGTCTACGGTGTCGACCGAAACTTGCCGGATGTAATGCAGAAAATCACTGCAAATCTCTCGGTGGCGCTAGGCGTACATCGCACGGGAAACGCTTGAGCGCTTTCCGCCGCAGCAGAAAGCGTTCCGATTCAAGCTCGCTGGTGCATGTCGCCCAAATCTTGCCCAAGGGCCTGACCGAGGACGCGCAGATCAGCTTTTCACCACCGACTTGCCGGCGTAACGCGCCTGCTTGCCGAGCTCTTCCTCGATACGGATCAGCTGGTTGTACTTGGCCATGCGGTCTGAGCGCGACAGCGAACCGGTCTTGATCTGCCCGCAATTGGTAGCGACGGCGAGATCGGCGATGGTCGAATCCTCTGTCTCACCCGAGCGGTGCGACATCACAGCGGTATAGCCGGCCTTGTGCGCGGTCTCGACGGCGTCGAGCGTCTCGGTCAGCGAGCCGATCTGGTTGACCTTGACCAGGATCGAATTGGCCACGCCCATTCGAATACCGTCGCGCAGCCGCGCCGTGTTGGTGACGAACAGATCGTCGCCGACCAGCTGCGTCTTCTTGCCGATCAGATCGGTCAGATACTTCCAGCCTTCCCAGTCGTCTTCGGCCAGGCCGTCCTCGATCGAGATGATCGGATAGTCGGCGGCAAGCTTGGCCAGGTACTTGGCCTGCGCCTTGGGATCGCGGGTCTTCTTTTCGCCTTCATAGACGTAATTGCCGTCCTTGAAGAATTCGGTCGCCGCGCAATCGAGGCCGAGCGCGATCTCCTCGCCCGGTTTGAAGCCGGCCTTCTCGATCGATTCCATGATGAAATCAAGCGCCACCGGCGCGCTTTTCAGGTTCGGGGCAAAACCGCCCTCGTCGCCAACATTGGTGTTGTGGCCGGCGTCCTTGAGCTTCTTGCGCAGCGTGTGGAAGATTTCCGAACCCCAGCGCACGCCTTCGCGCAGCGTCGGCGCACCGACCGGCAGGATCATGAATTCCTGGAAGTCGATCGGATTGTCGGCGTGCGCGCCGCCATTGATGATGTTCATCATCGGCACTGGCAGCACATGCGCCTTGGTGCCGCCGACATAACGGTAGAGCGGCAGGCCGGCGGCTTCCGCGGCCGCCTTGGCCACCGCCAGCGACACGCCGAGGATGGCGTTGGCGCCGAGCCGGCTCTTGTTGGGCGTGCCGTCGAGCTCGATCATGGTCTGGTCGATATGGATCTGGTTTTCGGCTTCCATGCCGCCGATCGCCTCGAACAGCTCGCCATTGACGGCCTCGACTGCCTTGAGCACGCCCTTGCCGAGATAGCGGGCGCCGCCGTCGCGCAGTTCGACGGCTTCATGCGCGCCAGTCGAGGCGCCGGACGGCACTGCGGCGCGGCCCATCGAGCCGTCTTCGAGAACGACGTCGACCTCGACGGTCGGATTTCCACGGCTATCCAGGATTTCACGCCCGATAATGTCGATGATGGCGGTCATTGCGATGTCCCCGATTGATCGATAAAGCGTCGCGCCCCTCTTAGCCAAAGCGCCGCAAAAGGCAATCGGGGCGCTTGCAAATAGTGCCGCGTCAGCGATTCACGAAGCGCAAATTTCTGTCATCATAATTCATGCGTGGCGTGGCGGTTTCTGGTTTATGGTTACACCCGCGCGGGGCGAAACAGGAGGAGTTTCGCCATGTCTGAGTTGAGCGGTATCGTGAGTTTGTTCTTGATCGCGGCGGCGTTCCTGACGTCATGCGACAACCAGCAGCCGCCGAAGGCCGCAACGCAGTTGTCGACGCTTTACGCCGCCGAATAGGGACCATCCCGTCCCATTGAAAAGGCCCCCGGCTTCGGGGGCCTTTTCACGTCAGGCGTCGGCGCGCCGGATCAATGCCAATAGGGCGTGACCTTGTAGTAGTCATAGGAAGCGTCACGTGCGGCCTCGCCATCGGCGCCGGCCAGTTCATTGATCGAATAGGACGGAGCCGCTTTCAGCTGGTCCTTGGAAAACGGCACGACATAGCCGCCCTTATCCTCGTCATAGTCGAGGCTTGCCCACGGAATGGCGTGATATTTCTCGCCAATACCAAGAAAACCGCCGAATCCGATCACCGCGAACATGATGCCGTTCGACGTCTTGTCGAGCATGACGTCCTCGATGCTGCCAATGCTCTTGCCTTCGGTGTTGTAGACCGACGTGCCGATGACGCGCGAAGCGGCGATGGCTTCGGTGTGGCCTGTCTGAGTGGTCATGTCTGATGCTCCTCTTTGTCGTTGGTCGTACTTTGACAATGAGGGGCGCGGGCGAAAGTTCCCGACTTTTTTGAAACGTTGGACGGTCACTCCGCGAGGATGAACGTGACCTTCATGTTGACGCGATAGGCCGTGATCTTGCCGTCCTCGACGACGATCTTCTGGTCCTGAATCCAGGCGCCTTCGACGTTCTTCAGGGTCTTTGCGGCGCGCGCAATTCCCTTCTCGATGGCATCCTGAAAGCTCTTTTTCGAAGACGATGTGATTTCGGTGACGCGGGCAACAGACATGGCTTCCTCCTGCCAAGGCGCTCATTTGCAAGGAGGAGCCTACAGCCGGCCTTTGGCGACTACAAGCTGACCATCACGGTGGCCAGTCAGGCAGCGTTCTTGGCGATGCGGTCGAAGGCCATCAGTCTTTCGAGCAAGGCCGGCATGTCCTTCAGCGGCAGCATGTTCGGACCGTCTGAGGAGGTCGAATTGTCCGGATCCTGGTGGGTTTCGATGAACACGCCGGCGACGCCGACGGCAACGGCAGCGCGGGCAAGTGTTTCGACGAAGCGGCGCTCACCGCCGGAAGAACCGCCCTGCCCGCCCGGTTGCTGCACCGAATGCGTGGCGTCGAAAATCACCGGCGCGCCGATCTCGGCCATCACAGGCAAAGCCCGCATGTCCGACACCAGCGTGTTGTAGCCGAAGGAAGCGCCACGCTCGGTGGTGAGCACATTGGCGTTGCCGGAGCCGGTGATCTTGGCGACGACGTTCTTCATGTCCCAGGGCGCCAGGAACTGGCCCTTCTTGACGTTGATCACCTTGCCGGTCTTGGCGGCAGCGACCAGCATGTCGGTCTGGCGCGACAGGAAGGCCGGGATCTGCAGCACATCGACATGCGGCGCGACGATCGCGCACTGCTCCTCGGTATGGACGTCGGTCAGGACGGGAAGCGAAAATTCCTTGCGCAACTCGTCGAAGACCGGAAGTGCGGCATCCATCCCGGCGCCGCGCGTTGCCGACAGCGAAGTACGGTTGGCCTTGTCGTAACTGGTCTTGTAGACGAGGCCGATGCCGAGCTTGCCGGTCAGTTCCTTCAGCGCGCCGGCCATGTCGAAGGCGTGCTGGCGCGATTCGAATTGGCATGGGCCGGCAATCAGCGCCAGAGCCGCATTGTTGTCGAAGACGACGTTGCCGACGGTTACCGCCGAATTGGGCGCCAGGGGCTTGCTCATGGGATCTCCCGGAAGATGAAAGCCGCGCCCTGCCCGGATGCCGGCTGCACGACAATTTCGTTGCCCGCTATATCGTGCTGGATCGCGCTGGCTGCAAGCAGCCTGGCGGTGACATCGACACTGCGGACCGAAAAGATGACCGCAGCAAAGCGAAGATCGCTCGGCTCACCGGCCGCAAGGCTGAAGCGCGCGGTAAAGGCTCCGGGATCGAGCACAGATATAACAGCATTCGGCAGGCCGAACGCCGTGCCGCTCCCTTGCTCTAAACCCGTCGCTGTTTCGATCAGGTGGGCCTGTGCGGAAGGCGCATCGCTGACCGCAACGATTTCGACGATGCCGGTCACGCCATTGGCATGGGCCTGCAGCGCCGTTCGGTCGATTTTCGGCGCGTTGATCCGCTCGCAGGCGAACAGGAACGCGTCTGTTGCCCCAGAGCCGGAGGCGAAAGCCAGCTTGAACGACGCCATATCGCTCTTTCCAGCCGCATCCGTGAAGGCGCGGGAAAAACTCAACACGTTTCCGGCCGACAGGCCGGCCGAGACATAGCGTGCATGGTCGGCATCGGCGTCCCCGGTGCCCAGCACTACGGCGGAAAAGCCCTCATTGCCCAGGCTGGCGCGATAGAGCCGGTCGCGCGCGACAAAGACATTGCCGTCGGCAATCGCGCGCGCTGCCGTCTGTCCGTCGCCGATCGCCAGCGGTTCGAGATAGGTGCCGTCGGCGAAGAAGACGCAGCAATTTTCGGTGCCGAAGGGGTGTATGCCGGTTGGCGCGACGATGAAGCCAAGCGACGTCAGCCGCGCCCGCGCCACGGCGAGGCTCGCCGTCGGCAGCACCAGATGGTCAAGCGGATGGGTTGTGCTGGTCATGCCGGCGCGGTGTGCATCATTCCGGAAATTGGTTCAAGGCCTCTTGCCTGGCTGATCAGGCCACCGCCACGACATCGGCCGAATAGCGCAATTCGCGTAATGGTTTGACCCGCCTGGTCGTCTCGGCATAGAGCGGGTGCGCCTTGTAGGCGGCCAAGGCCGCCTCGTCCTCGAACTCGGCATAGACGACCACGTCGATCGCGTCCGACAGCGGGTCGACCTTGGTGTTGAGCGTCACCTCGAACAGGTTTGAATGCGGGATATTGCTCAGGTTGAGCAAGCCCGTGCGCACAGCCTCGACATCGTCCTTGCGCCGCGCGCTGAAGA
Organism: Mesorhizobium sp. CNPSo 4688; assembly: GCF_057784295.1. NCBI lineage: Bacteria > Pseudomonadati > Pseudomonadota > Alphaproteobacteria > Hyphomicrobiales > Phyllobacteriaceae > Mesorhizobium > Mesorhizobium sp. CNPSo 4688. The sequence continues at coordinate 54,539 of NZ_JBWLUY010000001.1, read as the reverse complement.
AAACGATATGCCGGATCACGCCTGCCTCCTCGATCGATTTGCCGGCATGTTTTGTGTGAGCGGAACCGTCGCGTCAACCGCCACGATGTCGCGCCCGGCGACCCCGGGAGGCGACTTTGCAGAGGCGCAAAAAGCTAGCCCCCGCCAGTGACGTAGCGCACGATGCGCGACATCTCCCTGACCGTCGTGTCGAGATAGCGGCCCTGATTATAGAGGCCGTCCCAGATCAGGAAAAAGGCGATGGCCATGATGACGACGACGTAACGCATGACTGAAGCTAACGTATGTGGCTGTTCGGAACCATAGTGATTTCGCCGAGGGCCACGCTCTCCCGCGGATTCTGGCCTCAGGCTGGGTCATTGCCGCGCAAAGCTTGCCTCTTGAAGTTTCGGCCAATGCCATGGAAGATTGTGACGAAAATTCACGCAGGCAGCGGCGTTCGCGCCTGCGAATGAAATGTGGAGGATGTGGAGGCCGGCAGATCTTGCGCCGTCCCCGCGGAAGTCCAGGGGGATGTGGGATGGCTGCTAGGGAACACAAGGGCGTCGGCGACGCCATCAGGCTGGACGAGCTCAACTTCGCCGAGATCGTCAAAGGCTTGCCGGCCAAGGCGCGCATGGTGCTGTCGGCGGCGATGAAACTGCCGCGCGGCTCGCTCAAGGTAAGGATGCCGGACGGCCGCGCCGTTCTTGTAGGTGGCAATGCGCCCGGTCCCGACGCCGAACTGGTGCTGAAGAACTGGCGCCTGCCCGGCCGCGCCTTTTCCGGCGGCACCATCGGCGTTGCCGAATCCTACATGGACGGCGACTGGGAAAGCCCTGACGTGACCAGCTTTCTCGAACTGTTCGTCGTCAACTCGGCCATCGGCGAACGCGTCGCCGGCGGCGCCAACTGGCTCATTAATACCGTCCAGCGCATCCGCCACTGGTTCAACGAAAACACCCGCACCGGCTCGAAGCGCAACATTTCGGCGCATTACGATCTCGGCAATGTCTTCTACAAACAATGGCTCGATCCCAGCATGACCTATTCGTCGGCGCTCTATGCCACCGGCGCCAACGATCTGGAAAGCGCGCAGGCCGCCAAATATCGCGCCTTGGCCAAGGACACCGGCATCGGTAAGAAGGACCATGTGCTGGAGATCGGCTGCGGCTGGGGCGGTTTTGCCGAATTTGCCGCGCGCGAGATCGGCTGCCGCGTCACCGGACTGACCATCAGCCGCGAACAGCACGACTTTGCCAAGGAGCGCATCCAGAAGGCCGGACTGTCTGATAAGGTCGACATCAAGCTCCAGGATTACCGCGACGAAACAGGCACTTACGACCGCATCGCCTCAATCGAGATGTTCGAGGCGGTCGGTGAGAAATACTGGCCGGTGTTCTTCGGCAAGATGAAGGCCTGCCTGAGACCCGGCGGCACCGCCGGCCTGCAGATCATCACCATCAACGAAGCCGCCTACGACACCTATCGCGCGCGGCCGGATTTCATCCAGCGCTATGTTTTCCCGGGCGGCATGCTGCCGACGCCGTCGATCCTGAAGTCGCTGGGCAGGGACCACGGTCTCGCCCATCTGCGCGAGCGCGTTTTTCCGGACGACTATGCCCGCACGCTGGCCGAATGGCGCAATCGCTTCTGGCAGTCGTGGGAAAAGATCGTCCCACTTGGCTTCGACGACCGCTTCAAGAAGCTCTGGGAGTTCTATCTCCACTATTGCGAAGCCGGCTTCCGCGCCAGCTACATCGACGTGCGCCAGGTGATCTACAAGGCGTAGTGCGAGCGGGTATTTGCCCGCCCGTCTCCTCAAAGCAGGATACGATACTTTGCAAACCCGGCTTCGCCCTCGCCGACCGGCTCGATCTTGAGCGATTTCACCCCTGAAATAAAATCCTTCGCTTTGGGACCGGTCTCGAACACGACACTGGTTCCGGGCAGCGGCGTGAACGACCAGTTGTCGTCGGCCGAGGGATTGATCGTGCCCTCGCTGACGACATAGCGCACGATCACATCGCGGTTGGTGTCCGGCGCTTCGTAGATGATCTTCGAGGCGTTGATGTCAGGGAAATTGCCGCCACCGCCGGCGCGGTAATTGTTCGTGGCGACGACGAATTTCGCTGCTGGATCAATGGGCTTGCCATCGAAGCTGAGGTCGACGATGCGGCTGGAGCCGGCATTGGCGACGCCACCCTTGGCATCGTATTTCGGCGGCTGCGACAGGTCTATCTTATAGCTGACGCCGTCGATCACATCGAAATTGTAGGACGGGAATTCGGTGTCGATCAGCGCCTGGTCGGCTTTCCCGGCCTCGATCTTCTTGAAAATGCCGGCCGACATTTCCAGCCATTCCTTGACCTGCGCCCCGGTGATCTCAACCGCCCGTACCGTATTCGGATAGAGATAGAGATCGGCGACGTTCTTGATGGCGATGTCGCCAACCGGCACGTCGGTGTAGTAGTCGGCCCCATTGCGCCCGCCGGCCTTGAAGGGCGCTGCCGCCGACAGCAGCGGCACATCCTTCCACTGCGTGCTCTTCAGAATGTCCTTGAGATACCAGCTCTGCGCCTGATTGACGATCTGCACCGACGGATCGTCGGCCACCAGCGCGAAATAGGAATAGAGCGGCGCCGAGGTCTTGCCGACCGGACGGCGAACATAGGCAAGTGTCGCCTCATGGTCCGCCTTCAGCGCATCGACGATGCGCTGGTCGTCCGCTACCGTCGGCTTGTTCGCCTTGTCGACGCGTTCGTAGATCGGCCGTGCCTCCGAGGTCGCCGAGACCACGCGCCATTTCGATCCATCGCGTTCCAGAAGCAGGTCGATCAGGCCCATATGCGAACCCCAGAAGCCGCCCATCACCGCCGGTTTGCCTTGCAGCGTGCCTTTCTCCGTGTCGACCCCATCAAGCGCCTGAAAATCCTTCTTGCCGGGGAAGACGAGATGCTGATGGCCGGTGAACACCGCATCGATGCCCTCGACGCCGGCAACGAAGAACGAGGCGTTCTCCATGCCGTCGCCCTGCTTGACGTCGATGCCGGAATGCGAGAGCGCAATCACGATGTCGGCGCCCTCCTCCTTGATCTCAGGCACCCAGGCCTTGGCCGCCTCGACAATGTCGCGCGTCCGGACATTTCCTTCCAGGTTCTTCAGGTCCCAGACCATGATCTGCGGCGGCACGAAACCGATGATACCGATCTTGATCGGCTGCTCGGCGCCCGACCCGTCCTTGATCTTCTTGTCCAGGATGACGTACGGCTTGAGATAGAGCTTGTCGTCGCGCGGGCTGGCGGCGAGCTCGGTGCCGCGGATCAGATTGGCGCAGACGAACGGAAAATTGGCCCCGGCCAGAACCTTGTCGAGGAACGACAGGCCGTAATTGAACTCGTGGTTGCCGAGCGTCGAACATTCATAGCCGAGCAGGTTCATGCCCTTCATGATCGGATGCAGGTCGCCGTCCTTCAGTCCCTTCTCGTAGGCGATGTAGTCGCCCATCGGATTGCCCTGCAAAAGGTCGCCATTGTCGATCAGCATCGCATTGGTGGCTTCCTGGCGCACCGCAGCGATCAGCGAGGCCGTCCGCGACAGGCCCATCGTGTCGTTCGCTTTGTCGGCGTAGTAATCGTAAGGCAGGACATTCACATGGATGTCGGTGGTCTCCATGATCCTCAGATGCGCCTGATTGGCCGCAGCGCGGGCGGAAAACGGATGCAGCATGATCAGCGCCCCGCTGGCAGCGGCGCCGGCAAGAAAACCGCGACGGGAGACGGGGTGGAGCAAAGGCGACATTGGTTTTCCTTCCCAGCGACGTGAACATCCCAGCCCCTAGCGAAAGCTTCGCCCCGAAAGCCGGCCATGTCCATCGGGAAGTCAATCGATCAGCAAAAGGTGACGGCTGAATGAATTGCCGGGAGGACGTCAGCCCTTGTCGTCGTCGCCCTGGGTGATCAGCCGCGCGCTGCGCTGGCCGGTGAAATATATCCATAGCCAGCTAAGCGATACCGACAGCCGGTTGCGGAAGCCGATCAGGAAGTAGATGTGCGCCACACCCCACAGCCACCAAGCGAGCCAGCCGGTAAGCTTGATCCAGCCGAAATCGATCGCGGCTGCCCACTTGCCGATCGTCGCCAGATCGCCGGCATGTTTGTAGCGGAAAGGACGCGGCGCGCTATCGCCTGCCAGCCGCGCCTTGATCGTCGCGGCGACATGTTTGCCTTCCTGCTTGGCGGACGGCGCCACGCCTGGCACCGGCTTGCCATCCGGCCGCAGCACATGTGCGGTGTCGCCGATGACGAATATCTCCGGGCTAGTCGGAACGGTCAGATCTGGCTCGACCATCACCCTGCCCGCCCGGTCGACCGGCGCTCCCAGCCACTCGCCTGCTGGCGAAGCCGCAACGCCCGCGGCCCACAGGATGGTCCTTGCCGGCAGATGTTTATCGCCAAAGACGACACCTTCGGCATCGAGGCGCGAGACGGCGCGGCCAAGCTCCACCGTGACGCCCAGTCGTTCCAGCGCCTCGCGGGCATAGTCGGACAGTTCTGTTGCGAAATTGGCCAGGATGCGGTCGCCGGCCTCGACCAGCACCACGCGCGCCTGCCTTGTGTCGATGTTACGGAATTCGCCGCGCAGCGTCTCATGCGCGAGTTCGACAATGGTGCCGGCAAGCTCGACGCCGGTCGGGCCGCCGCCGACGATAACCAGCGTCAGCAGCGCCTGGCGCGTGGCCGGATCGGTCTCGCGCTCTGCCTGCTCGAAGGCGAGCAGGATGCGGCGGCGAATGGTGGTTGCGTCCTCGAGTGTCTTTAGCCCGGGCGCGAACGGCTCCCATTCGTCATGGCCGAAATAGGCGTGGCGCGCGCCGGTGGCGAGCACCAGCGTGTCGTAGGCAACCGAACTGCCGCCCTCGAGCAGCACGCGCTTGGCCTGGCGATCGACCCCGGTGACGTTGCCCAAAAAGGTGGTCACATCCTTGCGCTTGCGCAACAAATGACGGATCGGCCAGGCAACTTCCGATGTGGCCAGCAATGTGGTTGCCACCTGGTAGAGCAGCGGTTGAAAAAGGTGGTGGTTGCGCTTGTCGATCATGGTGATGCGCACCGGTGCACCGGCCAGTGCTCGGGTCAGTTCAAGACCACCGAATCCCGCACCGACGACAACGACATGATGGCTGGTTTCATTCATCGCACTCACCTCGTTTTCACCGTCTTTATCTAGTGATTTTTGTGCACCGCAACAATGCCGCGGAGCGCAAGACTGCCATGCATCGAGGCTGCCCCGGACTCGCCTTCCAATGTCGCGAATGCCTATGTCATCAGGCTCAGACGGGTATAGCCTCGCAGGGAAGGAACCACAGGAGTGAGGCATGGCCAACGATCATGACGACGCCAAAGATCACGACGGCCCGGCGCACTATTCTTCGCCGCCTTGCTTCATGCACGAACTCGATCCGGAATTTCACGCACCACTAACCGACTGGACCGACGTACGACGTTGGCGCAAGGCCGAGCGCGAGCGGTTGATCGCGGCGCGTCTTGCTGTTTCAGCCGATGCGCGCGCAGCCATGTCGCAGCGTATCGCCGACGGTCTCGACGCGGTGATCGGCGACATTGCCGGCCGCATGGTCAGCCTCTGCTGGCCGTTTCGCGGCGAGCCGGACCTGCGGCCATGGATGGCGTCGCTCAACGAACGCGGTGGCCGCACGGCGCTGCCCGTCGTCGTCGAGAAGGGCCAGCCGCTGATCTTCCGCGCCTACGTTCCCGGCGATCGGCTGGAGAAAGGCGTCTGGAACATCCCGATCCCCGCCGAAGGCGATCCGGTGCTGCCCGACATCGTCATTTCGCCGATCGTCGGCATCGATCCGCAAAATTATCGCCTGGGCTATGGCGGCGGCTTCTTCGACCGCACACTGGCGGCAATGCCGTTCAAGCCATTGGTCATCGGCGTCGGCTACGAGTTGCAGCGGATTCCCACTATCTACCCGCAGCCGCACGACATCCCGATGGATCGGCTGGTGACCGAGACCTAGCTGAGCCACTGTTTCGCTGTGACAAAAATCCGACTTGGTCGACCAATAACATGATCGTCGAGGAGACAACGGAGCACCGTTTCGACAGGCGCACTGGGCGAATCCAACAGTGTCCAGCCGCTCTTGAATTGGCTGCGTCACAACGGATGACAAGATGATCGGACGAACCATAGCAACTGCCCTCGCAATTGCGTTTTCCTTTTCGCCTGCGCATGCGCAACCACGGCATCGTTTGCCGAGCGGCTATAAATGGGGCCGCTGCCTGCTTGTTGTTGACGGCCAGACCCGCATATCCGGAAAGTGCTCCTATCAAATCGAGAAGGGCGGCGATTTTAATATCCAGGGGCCTCGGCAGGTTTTTGCAGGTATCGACTATCCCGATCCGCATAGTGGCGCTGGTGAAATGTCCGAAGATTACTGGGCAGTTGTAAACAAGGACGGTGATGTCTGGGAGGGCTATGGGAACTCCGACATTCGCGCAACGCACGGTGATGAACGCTGGGAAGAACTTCGCCGCGAAGGCGCGTGCTATATCGGGAAGGACGTCCGGATCTGCCTTTGGCGTTAAGCTAGTTCCGGCTTCATGCCCATGGCGGTCCGATCGACGATCTCGCGCAAGGCAAACGACGAATTGATCTTCGTCACATGGGGCATGGCCGACAGCCATTCCTTGTGGATGCGCTCATAGTCGACGAGATCCTTGGCCGCGATGCGCAGGATATAGTCGTATTCGCCTGACATCAGGTGGCAGGACAGCACATTCGGGCAGCGCTTGATCGCCGCCTCGAAATCCGACAGCGTCTTTTCGAATTGCCCCGACAACGAGATGTGCACGATCGCCGTCATCTGGTGCCCGAGCGCTGCATTCGAAAGCCGGGCGTGATAGCCGCGGATGGTCCCGGATTTCTCCAGATTATCCAGGCGCCGCGAGCAGGCCGACTGCGACAGGCCAACCCTCTCGGCGAGTGCCGCATTGGGTATGCGCCCATCCTTCTGCAAAGTCTCAAGAATGGCGATATCGATCCTGTCGAGCGGCATTTTTCGTGATTCCTGCGAAAATTCTGCAATTTGGCGCAACGATTATCGAAGCATGCGATCTGACGCAAGCGCATTCGCAAACATCTGCGCAACGATTCGTGGTTCACTGTGTTCATACAGGGAACGAGCCCAAAAGGGCCGGGTCAGGAGAAGACAATGCGCGTCGGTTGCCCCAAGGAAATCAAGAACCACGAATACCGCGTCGGCCTGACGCCGGGCTCGGTCCGCGAATATGTCGCGCATGGCCATGAGGTGCTGGTCGAAACCGGCGCCGGTGCCGGCATCGGCGCCGATGACAATGCCTATCGCACCGCCGGCGCCACCATTGCCAAGACCGCCGCAGATGTGTTCGCCAAGTCGGACATGATCGTCAAGGTCAAGGAGCCGCAGCCCAATGAATGGGTGCAGCTGCGCGATGGCCAGATCCTCTACACCTATCTGCACCTGGCTCCGGATCCGGAGCAGACCAAGGGCCTGCTCGCCTCCGGCGTCACGGCAATCGCCTATGAGACCGTGACCGACGACCGCGGCGGCCTGCCGCTCTTGGCGCCGATGTCGGAAGTCGCCGGCCGCCTGTCGATCCAGGCCGGCGCCACAGCGCTGCAGAAAGCCAATGGCGGCCGCGGCGTGCTGCTCGGCGGCGTGCCCGGCGTGCTGCCCGGCAAAGTCACTGTGCTCGGCGGCGGCGTCGTCGGCCTGCATGCGGCCCGCATGGCCGCCGGCCTTGGCGCCGACGTCACCATCATCGACCGCTCGATCCCGCGCCTGCGCCAACTCGACGACCTCTTTGCCGGCCGCGTCCACACCCGCTACTCCACCGTCGAGGCGCTGGAAGAAGAATGCTTCTCCGCCGACATCGTCATCGGCGCCGTGCTCATCCCGGGCGCGGCGGCACCCAAGCTGGTGACCCGCGAAATGCTATCGGGTATGAAGAAGGGCTCGGTGCTGGTCGACGTCGCCATCGACCAGGGCGGCTGCTTCGAGACCTCGCACGCCACCACCCATGCCGAGCCGACCTATGAAGTCGACGGTGTCATCCACTACTGCGTCGCCAACATGCCCGGCGCTGTGCCGGTCACCTCAGCGCATGCGCTCAACAACGCGACGTTGCATTACGGCCTGCAGCTCGCCGACAAGGGCCTGAAGGCGCTGGTCGACGATCATCATTTGCGCAACGGGCTCAATGTCCACAAGGGCAAGATCACCAATCGCGCCGTCGCCGATGCGCTCGGCTACGAGCTGGTCGAACCGAAGGCGGTTCTGGCCGCCTGATTTCACCAAAAAAGAGTTCCTCCTGCCTCGCCCGCCGGTTCGCTCCGGCGGGTTTTTTCTTGGCAATTCAAGCAGTTCTATCCGATGGAGAATGGCGGTGGCGCCTCGTTTGCTGCTCCGACCTACAACTGGACCGGCTTCTATGTCGGCGGCGCGCTTGGCGCTGGCACGGTTGTGCATGACATAACGCTGTTTGATACCCTCGAGGTGGACGGCATTGGCGGCGAAGGCGTGTTCGGCGAAGCAAGCGTCGGCTACGATCATGATTTCGGCAGCTGGGTTGCCGGCGTTGAATTGGACGCCCGTTACTCCGGCATCCGTTCCAAGCTGGACATTCCTGGTGGATCGGTCAAAGGCGATGCCGACTATGGTTTCGATGCCCTGGCCCGCGTCGGCGCCAAGGTCAACGAATCGACCCTGGCCTATGTCATCGGCGGTTACAGCTGGCAGCATTTCGACCTGCATGCCTCCTCGCCGGTTGGAGACATTGTCGACTGGGGTTCGATCGGCTTCTCGATCGGTGGCGGCCTCGAAACGGCCGTTTCCAGCAACATGACGCTAGGTCTCGAATACCGCTATTTGCAGTATGAGAAAGAGGATCTCGGTTCGGACGGCCTCATCACCGACGAACCTTCATTCCAGACCGTTCGCATCGGTATGAAGTATAAGTTCAACTAAAAAGCAGCATCGGCAACGGTCAAAAGCCCGTCGGTCAATTTCGGTGGGCTTTTTTTGCATCGAACAAAGCAGACAACAAAAAAGCGGAGCCAAAGCCCCGCTTCCTCAGTCGTCGAGATTCCCGCCGGTTCATCCGCGGTCGGCAAATCCATCGACATCTCCCTATTAGCGTATGAATACGACGGGAGTGCGACAACTCTCAACCGGTGCCGCCATGTTCCGACGATCGCTGGGCGCTGTGTGAAGTGCTTCACATCAGGCAATCGAAAAACCTGCGCAGACAGATATCGCCAACTTGACGGCCCCAGCCGCCTCCCGAACGCCTGATGTCTCCTATGCAGGCCTCTTCGGCGGCAGCATCCGTCACACGGCTCCCAACTGCCCGCCAGACGACCGGCGGGCATTTTTTTGCGTCGCCGTCACGCGCGCTCGATGCGGCACTGATAGCAATTGTTGCGCGCAGAGCGGACATGGACATAGGCGATGTCGTCGCGCTCGAACAATGTCTCGGCCCGCGCCGCTATGGCGCCCGTCGGGATGACGCCGCCACTGCCATAGACGATGCGGTCATCGGCTCCATAGCTGCGCACGATATAGTCGCTGCTCTCGAGCATGTCCGGAAGCGCTTCGGTTTCAGCTGCACGTGCGCATTCCTGCGCATGCAGGAAGATCGGTCCGGTCTCGGCGTAGGGCTGCAACGCAGGAAACGGCCGGTAGGCCAGGATCAGATAGCCATCGCCTTCGGCCACATTTCTCAGGCAATGCCGGCAAGGCACGCCGTCGCCATCGGAAATCCTGCGTTCGGGCGTCTGCCCATAGGCGTCCGGACCGCCGCGCTGCAGCGCTCTGACGTCTTCTGTCGGCAAGGCTTTGAACTGAACGGTCATGGCTTAATCTCCGGTGTCTTTGGCCTGAGAATATGCCGCCACGCAGGTGCCTCCCACCCGATTCCTGCCAAGTCTGTGAAGCCGCCAGCAGCCCGGCCATTTCAGGCCGGACTACAGAAAACATTGCTCCAGAAACCTGTCCTGGTCAGCGGATGAAATCGTCGAAGCGGCGCAGCGTCACGCGGCGGTTGCGCCAGTTTTCGTCCTGGGTCTGCACCAGCAGGAATTCCTCGCCATAGCCGACGGTTTCCAGCGCATAGCCCGGCACGCCGAATTCGCGCACCAGCGTGCGCTTCAGCGAGGCAGCGCGTTGCTCCGACAGGACCTGGTTCGACTGGAAGGAGCCAACCGCATCGGTGTGGCCTTCGATCAGCACGCGGGCGCGGGGATCGCGGCGCAGGATGCGCTCCAGCGCGTCGGCGATGTTCTCGATCTTGCCGTATTGCGAACTGGAAATGGCCGCCGAGCCAAAGGCGAAATTGATCGACTGGATGTCGATCGAGCGCGCTTGGCGCCTTAGATCCGGCCGCCGCTTGAATTCGCGGATGGTGACGCGCTGGTTGGGGCGCAGTTTCACCCGGGGCGCCGCGTCGAGCTGTCGCTCGATCGTTGCCGCCGACGGCGTGGTTGCCTGTGCGGCGGCCAAGGTCGGCCCAAGGGTCGGCAGTGCAAATGCAGCAATCAGCGCCGCGGCAAATGTACGTCGGCTCAGCATATCTTTCTCCTCGGCAATGGTCGCGTCAGTGTTGACGCCACCATGGCAAAGGCAGTCTGAAGCGCCGATGAACGGCTGGTTCAGCTTCGGAGAGATTAGGGACGCATGACGCTGGCCGAGCGCTCGGCAAAAGGCAGCGGATGCACGGTCTCCTTTTTTTGCGCCACCGGCGCAAAGCCGAGCTTCTGGTAGAGCGGCAAGGCGGCCGGATGGTCGAGCGTACAGGTCTGCACCGTCACCCGTTTCGGCCCGTAGGACCAGGCGGCGGCGATCGCCGCGCCCAGGAACCAGCGGCCGATACCTTGCCCGGTCGCATGCTCCATCATGCCGAAATAAGCGAGCTCGACCTCTTCCGGCAGATGCGGCTTGAGGTCGAAGAACCCCGCCGGCGCGCCGTCGAGATAAAGCACCCTGATGTCGCGGTCCTCGCGGTGAATGCCGGCCGCAAGCTCATCATCATCCAGCCGCAGCACATTGACCCAATGCCATTTGCGCCCCACCCGATCCATCAGATAGCGATAGAAATGCAGCGGAATGTCCTTGGTCCTCAGCAGCGCGATCTGCTTGTTGTAGGGCACAGGCGGCGAATAGGCCGGCGGCACATGCATTTCCAGAAACGTCACCGTAACCTCGATGTCGTCCAGCACCCCGTTTTCCATCACCATCATTCCTTGCCCGTCACCACGGGCGTATCGGCCAACCCGCCCCATTCGGTCCATGAGCCGTCATAGAGCCTGTTGTCGGTGTGGCCAAGCGTCTCCAGCGCCAGTGTCACGACAGCCGCCGTGATGCCGGAGCCGCATGAGGTGACGACAGGCTTCGACAGATCGATGCCGGCATCCTCAACCGCCTTGCGCAGCCTATTCTTCGACAACAGCTCACCGTCTTGCGACAGCGCCGAATAAGGCAGGTTGCGTGCGCCAGGCATGTGTCCGGAGCGGACACCGGCGCGGGGCTCTGGCTCCGTGCCGGTGAAGCGGCCGGCGCCACGGGCGTCCGCAATCTGGCTTTCTTTCGTTTCGACGATGCGGCGCATGTCGGCGAGGCTGGCGACCCGGGCGGCATCGAAATCGGCATGAAACACATTCGGCGCGATCTTCGTCGGTTCCGCCGTCACCGGCCGGCCCGCCGCCTTCCAGCGGTCGAAGCCGCCGTCCAGCACATAGATCTGGAACACGCCCATGACGCGGAACATCCACCAGGCGCGCGGCGCCGAGAAGAAACCTGGACCGTCATAAACAACGATGGTGTCGTCGGCCGAAATGCCCATCGTGCCGACATACTGCGCGAAATGCTCCGGCGACGGCAGCGTGTGCGGCAGCTTGGCATCCGGGTCCGAGGCTGCATCGTGATCGAAGAAGCGCGCGCCCGGAATATGCGCCGCCTCATACTCGGCGCGCGCATCGCGCTTTTGCGCCGGCAGATACCAGGACGCATCGACAATCGTCAGGCCTGGCTCACCAAGACGGCTCTGCAACCAGTCCGCATCGACGGTGAAGGGGCTGTCATCGGCCATTGTTGTTCTCCCGCCGCGCCTTTGCGAGGCATTTTCTGGTTCAAGCTGCCGGCAGCGGGCCGAAGCGAATGCGAAAACGCCGGTTCTCGCGGCCCTTCTTTTCGATCTTGCCGATGTGGATCTCGCCGATCTCGCCGGTGCTTTTGACGTGGGTGCCACCGCAGGGCTGGCTGTCGACCGAAGCGTTGTCGCCGATGCAGACCAGGCGGATTTTGCCAGTGCCGACCGGCGGGCGGACATTCTTCGACTTCACCAGGCCCGGATTGGCCGCCAGTTCCTCGTCGGTGATCAGCCTGATGAAGATCGGATGATCGGCCCGCACCAGCTCCATCAACCCGGCGGTGACATCCTCTTTGGTGAAGCCGGCATCGGGAGCGTCGAAGTCGACACGGCTGTCATCCTCGGAAACCGAAGCACCGGTGATCGGGAACGGACAGACGACGGTGAGCAGGTGGCAGGCGGCATGCATGCGCATAAGCAGATGCCGCCGCTCCCAGTCGATGGCGAGTTTTATCCGTTCGCCAACCTCCGGCACCGGCTGCTCCGGCGCCGGCACATGGATGATCTCGTCCTTGGTCTCGCCGGTGATGGTGGCGGCAATAGCGATGCGGCTGCCGTCGGCGCGCTCTAATGTGCCGGTATCGCCGGGCTGGCCACCCGATGTGGCGTAGAAGATCGTCCGGTCGAGAATGATGCCGCCACGCTCGTTGATCGCGACCACCATGGCTTCGGCCGTCTTCAAATGGGCGTCGTCGCGAAACAGCGCTTCGGTCCTGTGCGCCATCAGGCGACCTTCTCGTAGGGCACCGAAATTGTGCTGCGCTCATCCATCCAGCCCGGCACAGGCAGGTTCTTCTCGCGCAGGAATTCCGGGTTGAACAGCTTCGACTGATAACGCGTGCCATAGTCGGCAAGGATGGTCACGATGGTGTGGCCGGGGCCAAGCTCGCGCGCCAGCCGGATCGCGCCAGCGATATTAATACCGGTCGAGCCGCCAACGCAAAGGCCCTCTTCCTGGATCAGGTCGAAGACGATCGGCAGCGCTTCCTCATCCGGAACCTGGAACGAGAAGTCCGGCGTGAACCCTTCGAGATTGGCGGTGATGCGCCCCTGCCCTATGCCTTCGGTGATCGAACTGCCGACGGACTTCAATTCGCCGCTGGTGTAGTAGGAGTAGAGCGCGGCGCCGAGCGGATCGGCGAGCGCGATCTTGACGTTCTTGCTTTTGGCCTTCAGCCCGAAGGCGACGCCAGCCAGCGTGCCGCCCGAACCCACAGCCGAGACGAAGCCGTCGACCTTGCCGCCGGTCTGCGTCCAGATTTCTTCCGCGGTGGTGCGGATATGGCCGTCGCGATTGGCGACATTGTCGAACTGGTTGGCCCAGATCGCGCCGTTCGGCTCGGAACGCGCCATCTGCTCGGCCAGCCGCCCCGACAGTTTCACATAGTTGTTGGGGTTCTTGTAAGGCACCGCCGGCACCTCGATCAATTCCGCGCCAAGCAGCTTGATCGTGTCTTTCTTCTCCTGGCTCTGCGTGTCGGGAATGACGATCACGGTGCGATAGCCCAGCGCCTTTGCGACGAGCGTCAGGCCGATGCCGGTATTGCCGGCCGTACCTTCGACGATGACGCCGCCAGGCTTCAACAGCCCGCGCTGTTCGGCGTCGCGGATGATGAACAGGCCAGCGCGATCCTTGACCGATTGGCCCGGGTTCATGAACTCGGCCTTGCCCAGAATCTCGCAGCCGGTCAGCTCCGAAGCCTTGTTGAGGCGGATCAGGGGCGTGTTGCCGATCGCTTCGATCACAGAACGGGGCATTCGGGATTCCTTCATGTAGCTGCGGCGAGACCCTAGAAACCCGAAGCTTGCGTTTCAAGGCAAGAATTCGCCTGGTCCAGTCGCATTTCGGGTACTGCAATCTCCTGCCGCCGGATGGCGCGCGATGACGATCATTTCAACCTTGTGCGGAAAAGCACTCTTTTCATTCGATTTTTTCACCGCTAGAGCACTAATGACAGATCGGCAGGGCGCAGAATGACACTTTATCGGGCCAACCCGAAGCACGGCGTCGCCTGGATCACCGGCGGCAGCAGCGGCATCGGCCGTGCTCTGGCCAAGGACCTTGCGGCGAAGGGCTTCGTCGTCGCGGTGAGCGCGCTTGACGAGCATCCGATCGACACGCTCATCGTCGAGACGGCACAGATGCCGGGACGCGTGGTTGCCTATCCCTGCGACGTCACCGACGAGCCGCGCATGGCAAGCACGGTGGCGGCGATCGAGAAGGATCTCGGTCCGATCGTGCTCGCGGTCTTCAACGCCGGCAACTACATCGCCACGCCCGGCGAAGACCTCAGGGTCCGCGACTTTCGCCAATCCTTCGAGGTCAACTATTTCGGCATCATCAATGGTCTCGTCCCGCTGATGGAGCGCATGCGTATCCGCGCGCGCGGCCATATCGTGCTTGTCGGCTCGGTGACCGCCTATTTCGGCTGGCCGACCACGGCGGCCTATGGCGGTTCGAAGGCGGCGATCAACATCCTGGCCGAGTCGCTGAAATACGATTTCGACAAGATGAATGTCCGCGTCCAGGTGATGAATCCGGGATTCATCGACACACCGCTGACCGAAAAGAACATGCTGCCGATGCCGGGACTGATGCCGGTCAACCGTGCCTCGCGGCGCATGCTGCGCGGCATCGAAAAGGGCGGCTTCGAGGTCACCTTCCCGCGCCGGCTGAGTTGGGGGCTGAAGCTGCTGGCGCTGCTGCCGAGGCCGGTCTGCCGCTGGTTCATCAGCACCGCGACCCGCTGGCAGGGGCGGCCACTGAATTTCGATCGCAAGCCGCCGAACGACTAGAGCAATTCCAGGAAAAGTGTGAGCGGTTTTCCGTCCGGAATTGCGTAAAAACAAAGAGCTAGAGCGGTTCACCGTTTCCGTAAAACGGTGAACCGCTCTAGCTGTCCACAGGCCGGCTGTTGCTTGGGTGCAGCGGCCGCCATAGGTTGAGATTGTTGCGTGGAGTCTGCGATGGGGCGACGGATCGTGCTTGCGGTGCTGGGCGTCATCGTCATCCTCATCCTGGCCGTCCTGCTTGGTCCGCGCGTTCCCGTCGAGACCACGATCCATTTCGATCCCAAAGTGATCGGCGATGATCCGCAGGCCTATCTGGCGCGTGAAGAGGCTGCCGTGCCCAACATCCGCGACGGGCTTGAGAAAGAAATCATCTGGGCCGACCCGATGGTTCACGCCAGGACGCCGCTGGCGATCGTCTATATCCACGGGTTTTCGGCATCGAAGGGCGAAGTTCGCCCGCTGGCCGACGAGGTCGCCGACCAGCTCGACGCCAACCTCTTTTACACCCGCCTCACCGGCCATGGGCAGGACGGCGCCGCTATGGCGCAAGGCAGCGTCAATGCCTGGATCAACGACTATGAGGAGGCGCTCGCCATCGGCCGGGCCATCGGCGACGAGGTGATCGTCATCGGCACCTCGACCGGCGGCTCACTGGCGGCATGGGCGGCGACTGAGCCTGGCGCATCTGACGGCGTCGCCGCAATCGCGTTCATCTCGCCGAATTTCGGCGTCAGGGCTTCAGGCGCCGAACTGCTGACCATGCCCTGGGGCAGGCAGATCGCCGAGCTTGTCGGCGGCAAGGAGCGCAGCTTTCCGACCCGCAATGCGCTGCACGAGAAACTCTGGACGCACACCTATCCGATGGCGGCCGTACTGCCGATGGCAGCATTGACCGAGCTTGCCTACGCAGCACCGGTGGAGAAAGCTGATATACCGGCCCTGTTCATCTTCTCGGATTCAGACAGCGTGGTGCGGGAAGACCGCACCCGCGAGATCGCCGGCCGCTGGGGCGCCGCGCACGAACTGGTGCCGGTCGACGACAATGGCGATCCCGACAACCACGTCATTGCCGGCGACGCGCTGTCGCCGTCGACCACAGCATTCCTGGCGCAGCGGATTGTAGTCTGGGTGAAAGCAATTACCCAGTAGCCGCAAAACGAAAAGGACGGCCGGAGCATTGCTCGGGCCGTCCTCATTTCAACAGTCAGCAATCAAGACAGGCGCGACGCGCCTGGCCGATTGTCGATCAGGCAGCCCGCGCCGCGGGCCGCTTGCCGCCGAAGCGACGCTTGTTGTTACCCTTGAAGGGCTTGGCGCCTTCCGGCTTGCGCTCACCTGCACCGGCAAAGGCCGGCTTGTCACCAAAACGCTTCTTGCCGAAGCCGTTGTTCTGGCCACCTGGGCGCCTGCCGTCGCGACGGCCATTGCGGTCGTTGCGATCGTTGGCCGGCTCGAAGCGCTCGTTCTTTTCAGCCGGATTGCGCACCGGATCCGGGCTGCCGAGATGGTCGGCAACGATCGGCAGCTTGCTGCGGATGATGCGCTCGACCTGGCGCAGCTTGCTGTTTTCGGAAGGATCGCAAAGCGTGATTGCAATGCCGTCCATGCCGTTGCGGCCGGTGCGGCCGATGCGGTGGACATAGCTTTCCGCCTCATCCGGCAGGTCGAAATTCACAACATGGCTGATACCGGGAACGTCGATGCCGCGCGCCGCGATGTCGGTCGCCACGAGAATGCGCACCGAGCCCTCGCGGAAATCGTTGAGCGCCTTCTGGCGGGCGTTCTGCGACTTGTTGCCATGGATGACGGCGGCCTTGAAGCCGTCGCGCTCGAGGTCCTTGGTCACCCGGTCGGCACCATGCTTGGTGCGCGAGAAGATGATGACGGACTTCATCGCTTCGTCGGCGAGCATGGTCGACAGAACCTGGCGCTTTTGCTTGGTGCGGGCAAAGACGACGCCTTGCACGATTTCGGCGGCCGCGGTGCTCTGCGGCGCGACTTCGACGCGGATCGGGTTCTTCAACAGGCCCTTCGCCAGCTCGGCGATTTCATTGGGCATGGTGGCCGAGAACAGGACGGTCTGACGGTCGGGCGCGGTCGCCTTGGCGATGCGCTTGACGTCGTTGATGAAGCCCATGTCGAGCATGCGGTCGCCCTCGTCCAGCACCAGCCATTTGGTGTCGGAGAGAATGAGGTCACCCTCGCGCACCAGGTCGGTCAGACGGCCGGGCGTGGCGATCAGGATGTCGACGCCGGGCGCAACCTTCTTCACCTGGCTGAAGCGCGAAACGCCGCCAAGCACAAGCGCGGTCGAGACATGCGCGCCCTTGGCGAGGATCTTGATGGTGTCCTCGATCTGTACGGCGAGCTCGCGCGTCGGCGCCAGGATGAGCGCCCGGGTGGTCTTCGCCCGGCGCTTGGTGCCGAGCGCGATGATCTTCGACAGGATCGGCAGCGCGAAGGCCGCGGTCTTGCCGGAGCCGGTCTGGGCGATGCCGAAGATGTCACGGCCTTCCATCTGCGGCGGGATCGCCTGCGTCTGGATCGGCTTCGGCTCGGTGAAGCCGGCGCCATGCGTCGCCTTGAGCAACGCACCGGTGATTCCAAGGGCTGCGAAACCGGTGAGTTCCGCAGTGTTACCGGCCACAGTGTTGCTACCGGCTGATGTGTTTTCGTTGGTCAAAATAGTCTTCTTTCACGCGGCCTTAGCCGCAAACATCGATGGCGGCAGGGCGCAACCTGCCGTCGAAAAATTTGATATGAAACGACAAGGCGGGCGGACGGTAACGTCCACTCGGCTGCGCTGTCGTGCCCGCAGGCATCATGCCACGGGGCTTTTCCGCCACCTTGCCGTTCAACCGGAAAGAGGGAAAACAGACGCAACCAGTCTCATTTGTCGAGAAGGCCGGAATCTCCCGGCCCAAGCGCCTATGGGCTGCATATGGCTGAGTTCGTCCAGGAATGCAAGGGGCGTCATGTTGCAGTGCAGCAAAATCGAGGGCGAAAGGGGCGCTTGCGCCCGCCTGCAGGCACCATTACCACAAAGACAGCTTCCATTTCTGGGGACCGAGGGATGAAGGACGTGCTGAAGGAACTCGAGCGCCGCCGCGACATCGCCCGCTTGGGCGGCGGCCAGGCCCGCATCGATGCCCAGCACAAGAAGGGCAAGCTCACCGCCCGCGAACGCATGGAGGTGTTTCTCGACGAAGGCTCGTTCGAGGAGTTCGACATGTATGTCGAGCATCGCTCGACCGATTTCGGCATGGAGAAGACCAAGATCGCCGGCGACGGCGTCGTCACCGGCTGGGGCACCGTCAACGGTCGCCCGGTCTATCTCTTCGCCAAGGACTTTACCGTGTTCGGCGGTTCGCTGTCAGAAGCGCATGCCGAGAAGGTCATCAAGGTGCAGGAGATGGCGCTGCGCAACCGAGCGCCGATCATCGGCCTTTATGACGCCGGCGGCGCCCGCATCCAGGAAGGCGTGGCAGCCCTTGGCGGCTATGCCGAGATCTTCCAGCGCAATGTGCTGGCCTCCGGCGTCATTCCGCAGATTTCCGTCATCATGGGCCCATGCGCCGGCGGCGACGTCTATTCGCCCGCCATGACCGACTTCATCTTCATGGTCCGCGACACCTCCTACATGTTCGTCACCGGACCGGATGTGGTGAAGACCGTCACCAACGAGACGGTCACGGCCGAAAGCCTGGGCGGCGCCTCCGTCCACACGACAAAGTCCTCGATCGCCGACGGCGCCTATGACAATGACGTCGAGGCGCTCTTGCAGATGCGCCGGCTGGTCGATCTGCTGCCGGCCTCCAACACGTCGGAGCTTCCCGAGATCGAATGCTACCAGTCGGTCACCGATCATGATCTGTCGCTCGACCGGCTGATCCCCGACAACGCCAACAAACCCTATGATATCAAGGAGCTGATCCTCAAAGTTGCCGATGAAGGCGATTTCTTCGAGATCCAGCAGAACTTTGCCAGGAACATCGTCACCGGCTTCGGCCGCATCGAGGGCCGAACGGTCGGCTTCGTCGCCAACCAGCCGATGGTGCTGGCCGGCGTGCTCGATTCCGACGCCAGCCGCAAGGCGGCGCGCTTCGTGCGCTTCTGCGACTGTTTTTCCATTCCGATCGTCACCTTTGTCGATGTCCCCGGCTTCCTGCCCGGCACCGCGCAGGAATATGGCGGGCTGATCAAGCATGGCGCCAAGCTGCTGTTCGCTTATGCCGAAGCGACCGTGCCGAAAATCACCGTCATCACCCGTAAGGCCTATGGCGGCGCCTATGACGTCATGGCCTCAAAACATCTGCGCGGCGACATGAACTATGCCTGGCCGACGGCGCAGATCGCGGTCATGGGCGCCCGAGGCGCGGTCGAGATCATCTATCGCAAGGATATCGGCGATGCGGAGAAGATCGCAGCGCATACAAAGGCTTACGAGGATCGCTTCCTGTCGCCATTCGTCGCCGCCGAGCGCGGCTATGTCGACGAGGTGATCATGCCGCACTCGACTCGCCGCCGCATTGCCCGCGCGCTCAGGATGCTGCGCAACAAGGACATGCAGAACCCCTGGAAGAAGCACGACAACATCCCGCTGTGAGAGTTGCTCCCGAAGTCTGCCTCTCGGGTGAGCCGTTCTTCGGCCAGTGGTTGTCACCTGTTGCTTAACTATTCTATTTTATCAAAGGTACGCCCTTGTAATTTGCTCACTTCTGTATTGAGATTATTACCTATAATCTATTTGCCAATAAAACTGTAAATGCGACCATCATATTTGTATTTGTCTGTGATCAATTTCACGCTTGCTGGATTATATTTAATATTGAAGACGTTTGGCAAATAGAATACGATATAACGGTCAATTTTGACGAATGATATCAGCGCGAGGGGGATCGGTCATGCTTGCACATTGTGGTTGCTTTATTATCCCAAAAGATGTTCTCGAACGTTTTGCCAAAGACCAGTCGCTGCCACAGAAATCCCGAGACGCATTTCAAGCCACTGCCGATCTTGAGCCGATCTGGCGCAAGCTCCGCGTCGCGCAAAACCAGGCAATCCAGGCGGGTCTTGTTGCCCAGCCAAGAACCATGACACTTGCGGCAGCGCCTAAGGTTACGGTCTATGATTGCCAGAATACGACCTCTTTGCCTGGAACCCCTGTCGCCGGCCCGGGGACATCGACCAGCCAGATTGTAAAACGAGCCTTCGACGAGACGACTGCAGTGGCTGATTTCTATCAGACATGCTTTGGCCGCAACTCGGTCGACGGCCTCGGAATGACGCTCATGTCGTCGCTCCACTACGACATGAATTACAACAACGCCTTCTGGAATGGCACCCAGATGACCTATGGCGATGGCGATGGCCAGATATTCGTCGATTTCACGAAGTCGAATGACGTCATCGCCCATGAACTCACGCACGGCATCACGCAATACACCGCAGGCCTTGTCTATACCAACGAGGCCGGCGCGCTCAACGAAAGCGTGTCGGACGTGTTCGGCTCGATGTTCCGCCAATGGCGGGCCCAACAATCCTTCGCCAAAGCGGACTGGCTCATCGGTGCTGAAATCATGGGACCGGCCGCAAAGGCGAAGAACTATACCTGCCTGCGCGACTTATCGAATCCGGGCGCAGCGCATTGCCTTTCGCCGCAGCCGGACAATTATAAGAACTATCAGCCTGGAGGTGATCCGCATCATAACAGCGGCATTCCGAACCATGCTTTCTATCTGGCGGCCAAAAGCCTTGGCGGCCAGTCATGGAACGAGGTCGGAAAAGTCTGGTATGCAGCCTTGACCAGCAATAAGGCGACAAAAAACATGACCTTCAAATCCTTTGCCAAACTCACACGTTCCGCAGCCAAGACCTTGTTTGCCGCCAATCCCGCCGTATATGCTGCGGTGGATGGTGCTTGGACCAGTGTGGGTGTGCACTAGACCTGGTCGGGCAAGGCAGGCCCATTGGTCCGGTCGCTTTTGACATCTGCTGATACCGACGCTGATTTCGCTTCGGTATCGGCAGACGAGGCAGACATAGGAGTTGGTTATGGCCGAACGGTTTATTATCGAAAGACATGGCGGTTTGGCCGGGCTGAAGGGAAGAGGAACCGTCGATGCGGCGACGCTCGACGACAAGGACAAGGCCGCACTCAAGGAATTGTTCGACCGCAAGAAGCCATTGCCCAAGGATCCCGGAGCAGACAGGTATACATTCACTGTTACCCACGAAAGCGAGACGGGAAGCAAGACGCTCGAAGTGCCCGAGACTTTGTTGCCTCGTTCGGTCACCCAAGCGGTGAAAGATCAGCTCTGACGAAGACCTTGGCGGCATCCATGCCGCTGCAGTGCACTTCGCTAATCCGGCTGATCCGGAGGAAGAATGATGAGCTACTCCTCTTCCGCCGCGCCGAATCCTGCGTCCCGGGTGGCGGCGGTGGCGCTCGCCCAGGGTGTCGCGTGGTTGTCGATGCGCATCTGGAAGATGAAATAGGTCGGCGAGCAGAAGCCGATGCCCTTCACCTTGGCGGCGCCCGGCGTATCCGACGGCAGTGACTGGCACATGTAATCCTCGCGGCAGAAATGATCGGCCGAGCATGCCGGACGGTTGCCGCGATTGACCGCGCCGCCAAGACACTGGTCGAAATTGTTGGTCGCCACGCAGGTGTCGAACTTTTTGCCACCAACCAGCCCGCAGATTTCCGACGGCATCGGCTTGCCCGCCTTGAAGGCGGCAAAGCTGCGGTCCTTGTCGTCGCAGGCGCGGTAGGCGATGCCTGCCGGCACGCCGATCTTCGGCGGCCGGCAGGTGTAGGCGGTCCGCGAAAAGCTCGGTACGAAGGCGGCGAACTGGCCGGTGATCTTGTAGCGATCGTTGAAGGGCTGCGACGGGTTGCTGGCGATCGACCCGGTCAGGCAGGGATGGCCGGAAAACATCTTTGGGCTGTCCTTGGGCAGCAGACACTGCGCCAGCGCGGTGCGCACGCCTGATGCGGTCGCCAGCGGCGTGCAGACGGACCCGCCGCCGCATTGCCAGGTCGCGCCGAAGCGTTTTTCGTCGTCCGGCATCAGGCACGGCATCGCCATCTCGGCCGGCGCGTAATCGACCTCGCCGGCATCGGTCCAGGTGGCCGGCGGAGCAAAGGATAGTGGCCGGTAGCGGTTCGGCTCCTTTCCCTCCTGCGTTGCGCGCAACCAGGCCTCACGCCGCGGGATCTCGGCATGGAGATGCGGCGAGATGCCGACCTCGATGCGGTTGAGCGGTGACGTCGTCTTGTCGTCGAGGCCGATGAAATGAAAGCCGGCGGTGGAGCCCGCCTGGTGGCAGCCCTGGCAGGCGCCATTGTCCAGCCGTTCGACCAGCGCCTCCGGTGTGCGCACCAGTTTCAGCCCCGCATAGTCGAGGCCGGCGAAATCCGCTGGCTGAAACAACGGCGTGAACGGATGATTGGCCTGCCTGGCGCTGCCGAAGGTCGACCACGAGATGATCTTCGTCGCCAGGAATTCGTCTGGGATTTCGTAGACGCCGAGATCGACCGCCGCGACATTGGCTCTGACATAATCGGCGAGCCTTTTCCTCAGTGCCGCGTCTTGCGAAAGCCGCGCGGTGTCAGGCGTGTTTTCCAGCGGCTTCTCACTGATTGCAGCGCCATCGATGGCGAAGATGCGCATGAGATAGGCAGCCTGCCCGCCGAACTCGGTCTCCTGGCCCGAGGGAAAGCGCACCACTTGCGCGTTGAGTTCAAGCTGCTTGAAAGTCAGTTCCTCCGGTTCCAGCGGCCCGCCGGCCAGCCAGCCGGCATCGACGTTTTCATCGAGCTGCGGCGTCCAGCGCCCGGCAACGCCGACACAGCCGCCATCGGCATCGGGCGCCACGCTGTAGACGGCGTTGAAATTGAACGGCAGCCGCGAGGCCAGGACCTTGCCGTTCTTGCGAAAACTATAGGCCAGGCGATAGATGAACCGCACCTCGCCACAGCTCTTGTCGCCTTGCAGCGCAGCGAAATCGCGCCGGTCGAGCCGGTTGACGACACCGACCAAGCGGAAGCGTGCGGCTTCGGTCTGCAGCCAGCGCATGTCCATGATGCGGCCGACATTGCCGTCGGTCACCTCATAGAGCGTGCGCCCGCCGGCCTTCATCTCGGCGCGCAGGGCCGCAATGTCAGCCGCCACCATGTCTACAATTGCATGATAGGCCGGCGCCTCGCTGTAGAGCGATTTCAGATCGTCCTCGCCGTCGACGGCGAAAATGCCGGCGAAACCAAAACCCTTGGCATCGAGAGCGGCGAGCACCGCCGGATCGTCGATGATGGTCACTGGCTCGGCGCGCACGCCGTGTGATGCCAATGCGGCCATGATGAGCGAGGTGAAAAGGACAGCCAGGCGTCTCATAGAAGGTCCGGCTGGCTTTCGACCAATTCACGTAGCACCGGCACCAGCGCCAGCGGCAAATCCTCGGCGATCAGTCCCGGCCCAAAGCGCCTGCCGGCTTCGGCGTGGATCCAGACCGCGGCGCACGCGGCCTCGAAAGGCGGCATGCCTTGCGCCAGCAGCGCGGCAATGATGCCTGCCAGCACATCACCGGAACCGGCGGTGGCAAGCCAAGGCGCGCCGTTGGCGTTGATCGCGGCGCGGCCGTCGGGGGCTGCGATGACGGTGTCGGCGCCTTTGTAGATGACAATGGCATTGGCGCGGGCTGCGGCCGCACGCGCCTTGGCGAGCTTTGAGAGGCTTTTGTCATCAGCGATGTGGGGAAACAGTCGGCCGAACTCGCCCTCATGCGGCGTCATGACCAGTGCTGGCGCATCCGGCCTGCTGGCCGCCTCGAACAGCGTTGAGGCCGCGCTGCGGAAGGACGTGATGCCGTCGGCATCGAGCACCAGCCCCTCGACACCACCCTCTTGCCGTTTTCTGGCGAGCACGGCGAGGGCGAAATCGCGCGCCTTGTCACCGACTCCGAAGCCCGGGCCAAGGACGAAGCTCGACGACCGGCGATCACCGAGAAAGTCGTGCACGTCCTCGATAGCATCGGTCTTGCGCAGCATGATCGAGGTCAGATGCGCGGCATTGACCTGCATGGCATTTGCAGGCGACAGCACGGTCACCGCCCCTGCCCCACTTCTAGCAGCGGCAAGTGCGGCCAACCGCGCCGCGCCCGTCGCCCACGGTCCGCCGGAGAAGACGCCGACATGGCCGCGCTTGTATTTGTGCGCATCGACCGCCGGCACCGGCAACGTCTCGAGCCAGAACGCCGGCTTGTTTTCGAATGTGCGCGGCGCGACCTGTGCGATGATGTCGTCGCCAATGCCGATATCGGCGACGACGATCTCGCCGCATCGCTCGCGCCCAGGCAACAGCAGATGCCCCGGTTTCTTGCGCGCGAAGGTGACGGTGATGTCGGCACGAAACGCCGTGCCGAGAATGTGGCCGCTGTCACCGGAAACACCTGAAGGCAAATCGACGGCAACGATAGACAGGCCGGCGGCAATGTCTACGGCACGCGCCGCATCACCCGAGAGGTCCTTGGACAGCCCCGCGCCATAGAGAGCATCGATAATCAACGAGCCCGGCTCAGCGACGAAAGTCGCCAGGGGCCGGCGCTCCAGCGAGCATTCGGCCGCGGCAATCGCCGCATCGCTGCCTGCCCTCGGTTCACCGGACACCCACAGCGTGATATCGACACCACTTTCCCCAAGCAATCGCGCCACGACATAACCGTCGCCGCCATTGTTGCCGGGGCCGCACAGCACGTGCACCCCTGTGGCTGAAGGATAGCGCGCCAGCACCACCGCCGCGACCGCCTCGCCGGCACGCTGCATCAGGCCATAACCGTCGAGCGGACCGGCCGCGATTGCCAGCCGGTCGGCTTCGCCCATCTCGGCTGGCGACAGCACTTCGTTGCTCATGAATTGCCGATCCGCATTTCGCCCAAGGCCTCCTTGTCCTGGTCGAGCATTGTCCAGTTTCGTGTTCGAAGCAAACGGCCAGGTGCTGAGTTGGCGTGCGGCCAATCCTTTCGCAGACTGGCGCCACGGATCCGCGCGCGCCCGCAAAATACGCGACCTGCCTAATAATCGTGCAGACGTCAGGAGCGGCAATGTGTAGGCTCCGAACACCCGCGCCGCTTCCGAAGCAGTGGATGACGCGAATGTGCATCCCGTCCCGGCGCGGCATTGGAATTGCGCGAAACCGCTTCTCGTGGGCTGAAATTGGCACATTTCGTGCTTGATGGAGGCGCAAGCGGGGCACACAACCCGTCTTTTTTGGCAGTGGAGGCCACTTTTTACATGAAAAAGATCGAAGCGATCATCAAGCCGTTCAAGCTAGACGAAGTGAAGGAAGCGCTTCAGGAGGCCGGGCTGCAAGGCATCACCGTCACCGAAGCCAAGGGCTTCGGCCGCCAGAAAGGCCATACCGAACTCTATCGCGGCGCTGAATATGTCGTCGACTTCCTGCCCAAGGTGAAGATCGAAGTCGTGCTTGGCGACGATGCGGTTGAAGGCGCGATCGAAGCCATCCGCAAGGCCGCCCAGACCGGGCGCATCGGCGACGGCAAGATCTTCGTCTCCAACATCGAGGAAGTCGTTCGTATCCGTACCGGTGAAACAGGGATGGACGCCGTCTGAGCTTTCTGATTTCAGATTAGCGTCTCCTCGAAACGTCATCACACAGGGAAGAAATGACATGACGACAGCCAAAGACATCATGAAGCAGATCAAGGATAACGACGTGAAATTCGTCGACCTGCGCTTCACCGATCCGAAGGGCAAGCTGCAGCACGTGACGATGGATGTCATCGAGGTCGAGGAAGACATGTTCGCCGATGGCGTCATGTTCGACGGCTCCTCTATCGCCGGCTGGAAGGCGATCAACGAGTCCGACATGGTGCTGATGCCCGATCCCGACACCGTCCACATGGACCCGTTCTTCGCCCAGTCGACCATGGTCATCCTGTGCGACATCCTCGATCCGGTCTCCGGGGAATCCTACAACCGCGACCCGCGCGGCACCGCCAAGAAGGCCGAGGCCTACATGAAGGCCGAAGGCATCGGCGATCAGATCTTTGTCGGCCCGGAAGCCGAGTTCTTCGTCTTCGACGACGTCAAGTACAAGGCCGACCCCTACAACACCGGCTTCAAGCTGGACTCCACCGAACTGCCGTCCAACGACGACACCGATTACGAGACCGGCAATCTCGGTCACCGCCCGCGTATCAAGGGCGGCTACTTCCCGGTGCCGCCGATCGACAGCGCGCAGGACATGCGCTCCGAAATGCTGACCGTACTCGCCGAAATGGGCGTACGCGTCGAAAAGCACCACCACGAAGTGGCGGCCGCCCAGCACGAACTCGGCATCAAGTTCGACACGCTGGTCCGCAACGCTGACAAGATGCTGATCTACAAATACGTCGTGCACCAGGTCGCCAACGCCTACGGCAAGACGGCCACCTTCATGCCGAAGCCGGTCTTCGGCGACAACGGCTCGGGCATGCACGTCCACCAGTCGATCTGGAAGAACGGCAAGCCGACCTTCGCCGGCAATGAATATGCCGGCCTGTCGGAAAGCTGCCTGTTCTATATCGGCGGCATCATCAAGCACGCCAAGGCGATCAACGCCTTCACCAACCCGCTGACCAACTCTTACAAGCGCCTGGTGCCCGGCTATGAAGCCCCCGTGCTGCTCGCCTACTCCGCGCGCAACCGTTCGGCCTCCTGCCGCATTCCGTTCGGCTCGTCGCCGAAGGCCAAGCGCGTCGAGGTCCGCTTCCCCGACCCGGGCGCGAACCCCTACCTCGCCTTCGCCGCCATGCTGATGGCCGGTCTCGACGGCATCAAGAACAAGATCCACCCGGGCCAGCCGATGGACAAGGACCTCTACGACCTGCCGCCGAAGGAGCTGAAGAAGATCCCGACCGTCTGCGGCTCGCTGCGCGAAGCGCTGCAGAGCCTCGACAAGGACCGCGGCTTCCTCAAGGCCGGCGGCGTGTTCGACGACGACCAGATCGACAGCTACATCGAGCTGAAGATGGCCGAAGTGATGCGCTTCGAAATGACCCCGCATCCGGTCGAATACGACATGTACTATTCGGTCTGAATGATCGGTTCAGCGACAAAGAAAAACCCCGGCGTCAGTTCAGACGCCGGGGTTTTTGTTTGTTCAGACGACTGGCGTCGGATGCCGCCAGAGCAGATCGAGGCGGAGACCAAGTCTCCGCCTCAACGAATGCTCAAGCCGCCGCCGAAACCTGGGCGCTGGTCGAAACCTCCGCGATCGTCTTCAGGATCTGCGAAGCGATCTGGTAGGGGTCGCCCTGCGAGTTCGGGCGGCGGTCTTCCAGATAGCCCTTGTAGTCGTTGTTGACGAAGGAATGCGGCACGCGAATCGAGGCGCCGCGGTCGGCGATGCCGTAGCTGAACCGGTTCCACGGCGCGGTCTCGTGCTTGCCGGTCAGGCGCTTGTCATTGTCCGGGCCGTAGACGGCGATGTGGTCCATCAGGTTCTTGTCGAAGGCAGCCATCAGCGCCTCGAAATAGGCCTTGCCGCCGACTTCGCGCATATAGGCGGTCGAGAAGTTGGCATGCATGCCCGAGCCGTTCCAGTCGGTGTCGCCGAGCGGCTTGCAGTGATACTCGATGTCGATCTCGTATTTCTCGGTCAGGCGCTGCAGGAGATAGCGGGCCATCCACATCTGGTCGGCGGCTTTTTTCGAGCCCTTGCCGAAGATCTGGAATTCCCACTGGCCCTTGGCCACTTCGGCGTTGATGCCTTCATGGTTGATGCCGGCGGCGAGACACTGGTCGAGATGCTCCTCGACGATCTGGCGCGCAACCGGGCCGACATTGGAGTAGCCGACGCCGGTGTAGTACGGGCCCTGCGGCGCCGGATAGCCGCTCTCAGGGAAGCCGAGCGGACGGCCGTCCTTGTAGAAGAAATATTCCTGCTCGAAACCGAACCAGGCGCCCTCGTCATCGAGGATGGTGGCGCGCTTGTTGGAGGCATGCGGCGTCACGCCATCGGGCATCATCACTTCGCACATCACCAGCACGCCATTGGTGCGGGCCGGATCGGGGAACACGGCAACCGGCTTCAGCACGCAGTCGGAGCTGTGGCCTTCGGCCTGCTGCGTCGAGGAGCCGTCGAAGCCCCACAGCGGCAGCTGCTCGAGCGTCGGGAACTCGGCATACTCCTTGATCTGGGTCTTGCCGCGCAGATTGGGGACCGGGGTGTATCCATCGAGCCAGATGTACTCGAGCTTGTATTTCGTCATTCTAGAGCCTCTCGTTGCTAAATCACCGAAGCTGGATGACGCCGGCGCGCGCCGAGCCATCCGGCAGACCGGCTGCCGGTCGATAAAATGCAAGTCATGTGCCATTTCCGCTGCGCGGGGTGCGTCAAAAATGTCCGTTCATCCCGGCGATCCGGCGAAGCCGCCTAAGCAATGCGCCGGGATCGATCAAAGGCAGAATCTGCTTAAATAACAGGCAAATGCTGATCTTTCTTTAGGCATCTTGCCTAACTGTGTTGCAAGACCTACTTTCATGGAAAGATGAATCGATAAGCCTCTCCAGAAGAAAGGAGACCGACCATGGAAATCACGTCAGCCCGTCCGTCGGCAAAAATCCTGATGTTCCCGGCGGCAGCGCGAGCCGCTGCCTCAAATTTAGGCGTAAAGGCCAAGTTCGCGGCAGAGCTTGCCTCATTGCGCGATCATCCGCGCGACCATGGCGAGGCTTGGTATCATGAGGCCGCTATCGCGGAAGCCGGGCAGCCTCGCAAGAGCTAGGCTCTTCCCTCGCAGGCAATTGAAAAACCCGGCGCGATCGCTCGCGCCGGGTTTTTTGTTGAACGCAGGAACAGCGCCTATTGCTTGGTGTGCAGGTCGGTTCCCAGCGTATCCCTGACGAAGATCATGCCGATGATCAGCGACATCGCCGCGATCACCACCGGGTACCAGAGGCCGTAATAGATATCGCCCTTGGAGGCGCTGAGCGCGAACACGATCGCCGGCAGCAGGCCGCCGAACCAGCCATTGCCGATGTGATAGGGCAGCGACATGCCGGTGTAGCGGATGCGGGTCGGGAACATCTCGACCAGGATCGCCGCGATCGGCCCGTAGACCATGGTCACGTAGACGACCAGGATGAACAGGATGCCGATGACCTTGGCCCAGTTGACTGCTGCCGGGTCGGCAAACATCGAGAACGCACCGGCCGCCGGAACACTGTAGACCGTCACGTCGGTGGCGCCGGCGGCGTCATCTGCTGTCAGCAGCTTGTCCTTGACCGCCTGGGCGAGCGGGACAGTGGCTTTTTCACCGGCGCGAATGGCTGCCGCGTCGAGTTTCAGTTCGGGATTGGCCGCGACAAAGGCGTCGAGCTTTTGGTCGGCAACCTTGGCGGCAGCACGTTTCAGCGGATAGCCGCCGTCCTGAAGCGCGAGGTTGACCGCCTTCTTGAAGGCAGCATCGTTTGAAGCCGCCTTGTCCGCGGCTGCCACGGCATCATAGGACGCCACCGTTTCGGTGCCAATCTTCACAGTGGCCGCGGTTCCCGGTGCCGCCGTCGTAATGATGTCGTAGGGTACGGAGCTCTTGGCAAGGAAGTCGGTCGCAATATCGCACGAAGTGAGAGGCTTGCGTGTTCCGGTCGGATTGAACTGGAACTTGCAGTCTCCCGGTGCAGCGGTCACCGTGGCACGCGTGTTCTGCTGCGCGGTGGCGAGCGCCGGGTTGGCGGCCCAGGTCAGCGCCTTGAACAGCGGGAAGGTGGTGACGATCGCCAGCGCGAGACCGGCCATGATGATCGGCTTGCGGCCGACCTTGTCGGAGAGCCAGCCGAACACGACGAAGAAGATCGAGCCGAGCGCCAGCGCGATCGCGATCATGATGTTGACCGACTGCGGATCGACCTTGAGCACATTGCCCAGGAAGAACAGCGCGTAGAACTGGCCATTGTACCAGACCACGGCCTGGCCGGCGGTGAGGCCGAACAATGCCAACAGGGCGATCTTGGCGTTCTTCCACTGTCCGAAGGCTTCCGTGAGCGGCGCCTTGGAGCCCTTGCCCTCGTCCTTCATGCGCTGGAAGGTCGGGGATTCGGCAAGCGACAGGCGAATCCAGACCGATATAGCGAGCAGGATGGCCGAGACCAGGAATGGAATGCGCCAACCCCAGGCCGCGAAGTCCTCCTTGCTCAGCGAATTCTGCACGATCAGGATGATGATCAGCGACAAGAACAGGCCAAGCGTCGCCGTTGTCTGGATCCACGACGTGTAGAAGCCACGGCGGTCGTCGGGAGCATGTTCGGCGACATAGGTCGCCGCACCGCCATATTCACCACCGAGTGCCAGGCCCTGCAGCATGCGCAGCCCAACCAGGATGATGGGCGCCGCAATGCCCCAGCTCGCCGAGCCGGGAAGCAGGCCGACCAGGAAGGTCGACAGGCCCATGATCGTGATGGTGACAAGGAATGTGTATTTGCGGCCGACGAGATCGCCGATGCGACCGAATACCAGCGCGCCGAACGGACGCACCAGGAAACCGGCGGCAAAAACCAGCAGCGTGAAGATGTTGCGGGTCGCCTCTGGATATGAAGCGAAGAACGTGGCGCCGATCGCGGCCGCCAACGCACCGTAGAGATAGAAATCGTACCATTCGAAAATCGTGCCGAGCGAGGAAGCGAAGATGACTTTCTTCTCCTCTCGCGTCATGCCGCGGCTGCTTCCGCCGGCGGTCGATGCCATTGCCATGGAAATGTCCTCCCGTGAGATCCCGTCTGCCTCGATGCTGTGCATCATCGTCCACGTTCCCTCTGAATGCGGACTCAGCTCAGCCATCGGGCACAAAAAATGACAGAAAGCGGCGTCCGGAGGCAGAGCGCCTTTGGGATTATGACTTTGGTATTAGGTGCAGTGCGGCAAAGACCGGAGATCAGGCCTTGAGCGCTTCCAGCAGGCTGACGGCGCCCATCATGTCGCGCTTGCGGGCCGAGCGACGGGCCACGGCCTCGGCGTCCTGGCCCCAATGCTCGGCCTGCCAGTCCTCATCGACATGGCCGGCGGCCCAAGCCGCCTCGCCGTCAAGCGTGCCGTAGTCGACTGCAAGCGCCAGCAGCGCCGACCCGGTCAGCGAGGTCATGACATGGATGGCAGCGAGCCGCAGCGGCTCGGCGCGCTGGGCAAGATGGGCGCCGAGCACGGCGATGCTCTCGCGCGGTTGCTCGACATGGATCACCCCCTCGGCAAGATTGAAGCGGGCGCCAAGCGCGCTGCGCGCCCAGTCGATCACCGGGTCCCAATGCTGATTCTGGCGCTCGACCAGTCCCTGCGGCGCGTCGGCGCGGTAGCAGGTGAGATCGGACGACGCGAAACGCAACACGTCCTCCAGCACCGCCTGCGGGTCGCTGGCGACGCCGTCAATGGCGGTGTTGACCAGACGCAGCACCGGCATCGTGACGGGATCGATGGTCTCGCCTTGCGCTGCGAATTCGCTGGCTACCAACTGTGCCGCCGTCTCGGTCGGCAGCGCCAGCACCGCTTTGCCCGGCGTGCGCACCGGCTTGTCGTCGAGATGCACGGCAAAGCCGTCGTCCACCGGCACGACGGAAACGTCCTTGTAGAAACGCTTCGGCAGATGCGTCTTCATCTGGATCTGCGCGCGGCGCACCGGATCCGGATCGGAGAGCTGCTTGCCTGCTTCGAGGTCGTTGAGGATATCGCGCATGGCGGAACTTTCTATACGGGTACCTGCTTGCGAGCCGGCCGGTTGACGATGATGAGGCCAACCGCGATCAGCCCAAGCGCCACGAATATCCTGAGCGTCGGCGCCTCACCCAGAATGACAGCGCCGCACAGCACACCGAACACCGGCGACAGGAAGGCGAAGCTCGACAGACCCGATGCCGGATAGCGCCTGAGCAACCAGAACCACAGCACATAGGTGAAGGCAACAATATAGAGCGACTGGAACAGCAGTGCCAATGTCGGCAAGGCGGCAACTGCGCGGATCGGCGGGCCGGCGAACGGCATCACCAGGAAGCCAACGACGGCGGCGCCCGCCAGTTGGTAGAGCAGCAGTTTTTCGGCGCTGGTCTCGACCAGTTTCGAGCGCTTGATGACGATGCTGGTCGCCGCCCACAGAATGCCGGAGCCGAGGCTGAGCAGATCGCCCATCAGAGTCACTTTGTTGCCGCCGACAATCCCGTCGGAAAACACCGCCACCAGGCCGCAAAAGGCGAGAACAAGCCCGCCAAGCTTCCTTGCATTGATGCGCTCGCCGAGCAGGAAATGGCCGCCGATCAGGACCCAGAACGGCATGGTGTTGACCAGCAGCGTGTTGCGGGCAACGGTCGTGTATTCCAGCCCGATATAGAGGCACAGGAACTCGACGCCGAACAGCACGCCGACAATGATGCCGGCTACAAGCGACCCGTCGGCCTCGAACAGCCTGATGCCGCGCAGCCAGCACCAGCCGAGCACGCAGAGCCCGCCGATGATCGAGCGTACGATCGAGACGAAAACAGGATCGAAGCCAGCATAGGAGATCTTGGCGGCGACATAGTTGAGCCCCCAGGAAAAGGTCAGCCCGACCATGATGGAAGCAGCCGCCAGATCGACCGCGTCACGGCGATCCGATGCCGAGGCAACGGCCAATGTCAGTCCTCCGCGCTGGCGTCGTCAAAGCCGATCAGGTTCCAGCTCTGGCGCATATGCGGCGGCATCGGCGCGGTGACGTCGATGACGCCCTTGTCCGGGTGCGGAATGACGATGCGGCGCGCATGCAGATGCAGGCGGTTTTGAATGCCGCCCGGGAAATCCCAATTGGTGTCGGCCTCGAAATATTTGGGGTCGCCGATGATCGGGCAGCCGATATAGGCGGCATGAACGCGAAGCTGGTGGGTGCGGCCGGTGTAGGGCTCCATTTCCAGCCAGGTCATCGTCTGCGCCGCCTGCTCGATGATCCGGTAGTAGGACACGGCATGATCGGCGCCTTTTTCACCATGCGCGGCCACACGCACGCGGTCACCGTCCTCGGTCGGCTCCTTGATCAGCCAGGTCGAGATCTTGTCCTCGCGCTTGGGCGGCACGCCCTTGACCAGCGCCCAGTAGGTCTTCTTGGTCTCGCGTGCGCGAAATGACTCGGAGAGCTTCATCGCCGCAAGCCTGGTACGGGCAACCACCAGCACGCCCGACGTGTCGCGGTCGAGCCGGTGCACCAGGCGCGGCTTCTCGCCCTTCTGGCTGCGCCATGCCTCCAGCATGTCGTCGACATTGCGGGTGACACCCGAGCCGCCTTGCACGGCCAGGCCAGCCGGCTTGTTGAAGACGAAGACCTTCGGGTCTTCGTGGATCAGCATCTTGGCCAGCACATCGGCGTCGCCCTGGTTGCGGATCGAGTGACCGGTAAGCGCACTCTCGCCCTTCTTGTCGACCTCGAGCGGCGGCACGCGCACTACCTGACCCGGCTCGACACGGCTGTCGGCCTTGACCCGGCCGCCGTCGACGCGGATCTGGCCGGAGCGCAGCAGCTTCTGCAGATGGCCGAAACCGAGGCCGGGGAAATGGGTCTTGAACCAGCGATCGAGGCGCATGCCCGCCTCGCCGGCCTCTACTGTGATCTGTTCAACGCCTGCCATAATTCCAATCGCCGTTCCGCGGCATGCGACGGCATTCGCCGGCACCCGCAACCTCATACTCGGTCATTCGTTGTCGGTTCCATATTGCAGAACCTGAACTTTCTCCAGCGTGATCAGACCGCTTGTCATGATTGTCTCAAGTATTGGCAGGAAAGCGGCTATCTTTTCCTCGCCATCGACGATCTCGATCACAAGGGGCAGATCCTCCGACAAACGGAGGATCTTCGTGGTATGAAGCCGGCTGGAATGGCCGAACCCCATCGCTCCGCGCAGGACGGTCGCGCCGGCAATCTGCATTTCGCGGGCCTTGAGCACGATCGCCTCATACAGCGGACGGCCCTCTGCCCTGTCGTTCTCGCCGATGAATATGCGCAGCAATTGCGCCTGCGTCGGTATTTTCATTACCCGGATCCTCTCAGTCGGTTGAGGCGCATTGCAAAGATGTGGCCAAGCCAGACGGCGGCAAGCCACGCCACCACGGAGATCGCGATATTGAGCCCCGCCGCCACAAGCTTCCCGCCTTGCGCGAGGATGAGCGTTTCAAGGCTGAACGCGGAGAAGGTCGTCAGGCCGCCGCAGAAGCCGGCCATGAAGAACTGGCGCTGCAACGGGCTGGCGAAGACCCGGCCTTCCGGCCCCGTCAATGTCGCATAGAAGCCGATGAGGAACGAGCCGACAATGTTCACGAGGAGCGTGCCGAGGGGGAATCCACTGCCCCACAAGGCATTGCTCGCCAATGAGACAAGCGCCCGCAGCACGCCGCCGATCATGCTGCCGGCTGCCACGGTAGCATAGATCCGAACCGTTTCACTCGTTTTAGGCCAGCCAACGAGGCGCGCCGCGTGCCCTGCCGCGGCAGCGTCCGTTCCGCCGGAGCGAAGCTTCCGCGGACTGCTCATGGCGCCCCGTTGCCGATCAGGAGATTTCCGGCGGCAAAGCCCAGCGCCACGCCGCCAAGGCTCAGAACAACCGAAAGCAGCACATTGCCGCCGGCGCGCAACCATTCACCCTCGCGCGCCAGCGCCAGCGTCTGCAGGCTGAAGGAAGAGACCGTGGTATAGCAGCCGAGGCAGCCGGTGACTGCAAAGGCCCAGAAGGCGGGCATTCCGTCGCGCGCCACCGCATGCGCGACGACGCCGATCGCAAACGCCCCCGAGACGTTGACGACCATCGTACCCCAGGGAAAGGTCTCGCCGACTCGGCGGGCGATGAAGCCGGACAGGAAGAAGCGGGCCATCGCGCCGATCGCGCCGCCAAGGCAGACAAGCAACAGGTGATACATCGCGTTCCCTCTTGCCGGTCAAGACTACGCGTCAGGTTGTCTCGACCTTCTTTGCCTTGCTCGAGCCGATCATCTTCCAGTTCTTGTAGAACATGGAATTGATGCGCTCGACGGTGACCGAAACGATGGCGAGAAGGCCGGCGATGAAGCCGGGGAATGGCGACGGACGGATGATGTCCATGAACACGCAGTAGCGGCGCCCGTCATACTCGTTGACCGAGCGGTGCAGCAGCGTGTCGTCGAAAATATAGAGCGGGTTGTCGTGCCAGTAGTTCCTGGCGCCGTTGCACTCGACGAAAACCTCTGCCTTCACCGGCAGGAGATTGTAGAGGATGCGCAGGCTGAGCCGCAGCGGTCCGAAATGCCAGGAGGTCGATTCCTTGCCCCTGAAGACCGAGACGGCAATGGTCTTGATGTATTTGAAATCCTTGTTGAATTCGGCGACGTTGTCGATCTTGTGCTTGCCGTACCATTGATAGACATACATGCCGCGACGGCCGGTGCCGAAATTGGCGTCGATATCGGCGATGATCTCGTCCTTGCGCGCCTTGAAGACGTCGAGAACCTCATTGACCTCGCGCTGATAGTCAGCGGGAAACTGCTCCAGCTTCCACACGCCCGGGTTCCGGTAGCTAAGCAGATCGACCAGAAGGTTGAAGGGCGACAAGAGCCAGGTGAAAATGCCGTTGCCGAGGAAATAGCCGCGAAACAGCGACAGGTCCTTGTTGGCGTTGCGCAGCACATCGATCAGGCCGCAGACGATCCAGATCGTCGTCAGGATCGGGATGAAATAGAAGCCTAGTGCGAGAAGCGGTAGCGCAATCACAGCCTGGCGAAGGGATTTACGAACGGATTTTTTCATTTTTTTCTCGCGCCGTCGGGCGCGATTCCTGTTGCGACGACAATCGCCAAGCATCTTGGCGACGGCCACCCCCGAGGCCGTGCGCCTTGATAGGGTCTTTTGTCCCCACGCACAATGCCATCGCGCGGCGCCCGGGTGCTCTCGGTGGCCGCCAAGCAAAATGTCTGGAGTTGCGTACTCCACTTTAGTTCAGTGCACAGGAGAAGGACGGAGGTGGGAATGCCCCATGGCGGGATTTCGTCCGGCGCCGACAAAACCACAGGCGCGCGCAAGCCTATTTTTCCCGCTCGCTGCGCAGCTTCGCCCAATAGTCCAGCCGTTTCCGGATATCGCGCTCGAAGCCGCGTTCGGGCGGATCGTAAAAGGTCTGCCGGCCCATCTTTTCCGGAAAATAGTCCTGGCCGGAAAAGGCATCGGGCTGGTCATGGTCGTAGCGGTAGCCGGCGCCGTAATCCTCCTCTTTCATCAGCTTGGTCGGCGCGTTGAGGATGTGCTTGGGCGGCAGCAGCGAGCCGAACTCCTTCGCCGCCCGCGTGGCCGCCTTGAAGGCGGTGTAGACGGCGTTGGATTTGGGCGCGGTGGCGAGATAGACGGTCGCCTCGGCGAAGGCGAGTTCGCCTTCGGGCGAGCCCAGATAGTCATAGGCGTCCTTGGCGGCATTGGCGACGATCAGCGCCTGCGGGTCGGCCAGCCCGATATCCTCCATCGCCATGCGCACCAGCCGGCGGCCGAGATAGAGCGGATCCTCGCCGGCATCGAACATGCGGGCGAGATAATAGAGGGCCGCGTCTGGATCGGACCCGCGCACCGATTTGTGCAGCGCCGAGATCAGATTGTAGTGGCCGTCCTGGCCCTTGTCGTAGATCGGCGCACGGCGCTGGACGATGCGCTGCAGCCCTTCGGGATCGAAAACTTCGCCAGGTTTGGCGGCGCGCCAGACCTCTTCGGCCAAGGTCAGCGAGGCACGACCGTCGCCATCGCTCATGCGGATGAGCATCGCCAGCGCCTCGTCGTCGAGCGGCAGCGCCCTACCCTCGGCCTCCTCCGCCCGCGTCATCAGTTTGGCGATGCTCTCCTCGCCCAGCGAATGGAACACCAGCACCCGCGCGCGCGACAGAAGCGCGGCATTGAGCTCGAAAGAGGGATTCTCCGTCGTGGCGCCGACGAGCACGACCGTGCCGTCCTCCATGACCGGCAGGAAAGAATCCTGCTGGGCGCGGTTGAAGCGATGGATCTCGTCGACGAACAGCAGCGTCTGGCGGCCATTGGCGCGGCGCAGCTTCGCCGCCTCGAACACCTTCTTCAGGTCGGCAACGCCGGAAAACACCGCCGATATCTGCTCGAAGGCAAGGCTGGTCTCGCCGGCCAGCAGCCGCGCAACGGTCGTCTTGCCGGTCCCCGGCGGCCCCCAAAAAATCATCGAGCCGAGCGAGCCGGAATTGATCAGCCGCGTCAGCGCGCCATCGGGCCCGGTCAGATGCTCTTGGCCGACAACCTCGCCAAGGTTCTTCGGGCGCAGCCGGTCGGCGAGCGGCCGGCCGGGTGGCGCTCTTTCCGGTTCATCGACGCTGAACAGATCGGCCATGCAAGTCTTTTTGTTGGAGCGATCCCACTCTTTTGGAGCATGATCTTATCCGAAAACCGGTTCCCACTTTTCGGGATCATGCTCTGAAGATGGGAAGATCGCCTCAGTAACGCAACACCTGGCGCAGTATCTGCCCGCCGCGCTCGACGGTAAAGCGCCACCAGCGCGTGTCCTGCTGCGAGAGCTGCGCCAGTGTGGCAGCCGTATCGACAGTCGTGCCGTTCACCTCGCGCACGATGTCGCCGGGTTGGAAGCCGAAATCGGCAGCCGGCGAATCGCGGTTGATGTCGACTACGGTGACGCCCTTGAGGTCGGTGCGCAGGCCAAGCCGCTGGGCAAGCCTGGGCGACAGCTCCGCGACCTTGGCGCCCGAGAACGGGCTGCGGCCATGCAGCGTCACTTCCGAGGCCTTGGCGCCCTCCGGCGCGCGCTCCAGCGCAATCTCCATCGTCGCCTGCTGGCCCTTGCTCAGGACGGCGAAGGTCGCCTTGGTGCCGATCGACAGCGTTGCCATGCGGTAATCCAGCGCCTCGATGCCTTCGACGGTCGTGCCGTTAAGCTGCAGTACGACATCGCCGGGCTTCAGCCCTGCCTTGGCTGCCGGTCCAGCTTCCTCGACCGACGACACCAGCGCGCCCGTCGGCTTCTCCATGCCGAGCGATTCGGCGATCTGCGGTGTGACCGCCTCGAACTCGGCGCCGATATAGGGTCGCTCGAAGAAATCGAGCCCGGCCTTGGCCGCGTCGGCGAAGGCGCGCACCATGTTGGCTGGGATGGCAAAGCCGATGCCGATCGAGCCGCCGCTGCGGCTGTAAATGGCGGTGTTGATGCCGACCAGCTGGCCGCCCATGTTGATCAGCGCGCCGCCGGAATTGCCGGGATTGATGGCGGCGTCGGTCTGGATGAAATAGCCCGAATCCGAAACGCCGATATGGCTGCGGGCAAGTGCCGAAACGATGCCGCTGGTGGTGGTCTGGCCGACGCCGAACGGATTGCCGATCGCCAGCACCAGGTCGCCGACCTCGAGCGCGTCGGAATCGCCGATGGCGATCACCGGAAACGGCTTGTCGGAGGTGATCTTGAGCACGGCAAGGTCGAGCGTCTCGTCCTTGAGCATGACCTTCGAGGTGAATTCGCGCCCGTCCGCGGTCGCGACCTTGACCTCGTCGGCGTCCTTGATGACGTGGAAATTGGTGACGACCACGCCACTCGGGTCAACCAGCACGCCCGAGCCGAGCGAAGATTGCGCGCGCGGCTGCGCGCGACCGAAGAATTCCTCGAAGAAAGGATCACCGTCGAAGGGCGACGTGACCTTGGCCGTCTGCGAGGCATAAACATTGACCACCGCCGGCGCCGTCTGCTTGACCAGTGGCGCAAACGAAAGCTGCACCTCTTCGCGGCCGAACGGCACGCGCTTGTCGGGACCGGAGGTGCCGTTCTCGCCCTCGACGCCATGCAACAGATCGGTCAGCACATCGGAGAGCCCCGGATCGGCTGGCTTGGCGGCATCCTCGGCCAGCGCCTGCCTCACGGCCGGTGCCGCGGCAAAGGCGGCCAGCGCGCAAAGGGCAACAAGAAACAGCCGTTTGAAGTGCATTCCGAATCCTCCAGATCGGGCGTCATTGTCCCGACGATTGTGCAGAATGAAAGGCTAAGGCGATGAAATCGAATTATTTTCAGCCCAGTAATCGGCTAAAGCTCTGTCTGCAACCGGTACCGTTGTCGATCGCATGAAAAAACAGCTCGCTTCATTTCCGTGATTTTCTGGTCACCGGCAACTTGGGACCGGTGAGGCCGGGCATGAAACTGATTGAGGTCGCCGAGACACTCGGTTCACCTGACGGCTGGAATATCGACGATGGCGACCTTGTTCCGCTTTATTGGTGTTTCGGCCCGCTGGAGATTTCTTTCGACAGCATCGCTCCATACCAGATGAACTGGTTTCAGATCGAAGGCGCGACGCAACTCAGGGGCAAGTCTGAGTCTCTGACAGAACAGCTGAAGTTGTCCTTGGATGGGTTTAGCGGTTCAACGAAACCCTCGGAATTCCTTGCGGCAGGTCTGTGGGGAACCCAACAAACGACCGTCTACTATGCAGCGCTGAGCGACGCTATCCTGCTGAACATCTGCGCTGGCTGCATCCAGATTCACTTCCAGGTCGCCACTGCGTTCATTGGCGATCGAGAAGCGATTGAATATCTGAACGAATCGACGCTGTCCCAGCTTGTTCGGGCAATCGACTCTCGAACCAAGGTCGACAGCATTTATTCATACCCGCAGACCGTCAGGGAAGAGATGCCTGGGGCATTCAGCTGGCGCTCGTTGACCGGTCAGGACTATCTGAATCTGCTTCGATAGCCGGTCACAGAAAGGCAAAACAAAAGGGGCCCGAAGGCCCCTTGAAGTCATTGCTGGAAAACCGAGCCTTATGCGGCAGCGGTTTCCTCATTGGCGCCTTCGGCCTCGAGGCGAGCGCGGTCGCCGGCGCCCTTGGCGTCGGTGTCGCGATCGACGAACTCGATGACCGCCATGGCGGCATTGTCGCCGTGGCGGAAGCCCGCCTTCATGATGCGCAGATAGCCACCATTGCGGTCGGCGTAGCGCGGCGCGATCGTGTCGAACAGACGCTTGACGACGCCTTCATTGCCGATCTGGGCGATGACCTGGCGGCGGGCGTGCAGGTCGCCGCGCTTGCCGAGCGTCACCAGCTTCTCGACGATCGGACGCAGGTCCTTCGCCTTCGGCAAGGTGGTGACGATCTGCTCGTGCTCGAGCAGCGACACGGCGAGGTTGGCGAACATCGACTTGCGATGGCTAATGCTTCTGGCGAAGCGACGGCCTTTGAAACCGTGGCGCATGGCTCTTTTCCTTCTTCAGTTGTTCAAGAGGCCACGGCCTCTGATGGTTTTCCGCATGACCGTCGGATCGGGCGGCCTAAGCCGCCGATCCTTGGAACTTCATGCTCAATATTGGTCTTCGTAACGCTTGGCGAGGTCTTCGATGTTTTCCGGCGGCCAGTCCGGCACTTCCATGCCGAGGTGCAGGCCCATCGCCGCGAGCACTTCCTTGATCTCGTTCAGCGACTTGCGGCCGAAGTTCGGGGTGCGCAGCATCTCGGCTTCGGTCTTCTGGATGAGATCGCCGATGTAGACGATGTTGTCGTTCTTCAGGCAGTTGGCCGAACGCACCGAAAGCTCGAGTTCGTCGACCTTCTTGAGCAGCGCCGGGTTGAAGGCGAGCTCGGTGACAGCTTCGGTGGCGACTTCCTTCTGCGGCTCGTCGAAGTTGACGAACAGGCCGAGCTGGTCCTGCAGGATGCGGGCGGCGAAAGCCACTGCGTCTTCGCCCGAGATCGAACCGTCGGTCTCGATGGTCATGGTCAGCTTGTCATAGTCGAGAACCTGGCCCTCGCGGGTGTTTTCGACCTTGTAGGAGACCTTCTTGACCGGCGAATACAGGCTGTCGACCGGGATCAGGCCGATCGGCGCGTCTTCGGCGCGGTTGCGCTCTGCAGGCACGTAGCCCTTGCCGGTGTCGACGGTGAATTCCATGCGGATTTCAGCGCCTTCGTCCAGCGTGCAGATGACGTGGTCGGGGTTGAGGATCTCGACGTCGCCAACCGTCTGGATGTCGCCGGCCAGAACCGCACCCGGGCCCTGCTTGCGAACGACCATGCGCTTGGGGCCATCGCCTTCCATGCGGATGGCGATTTCCTTGATGTTGAGCACGATGTCGGTCACGTCTTCACGCACACCGGCGATCGACGAGAATTCATGCAGAACGCCGTCGATCTGCACGGCGGTCACAGCCGCACCGCGCAGCGAAGACAGAAGCACGCGGCGCAGCGCGTTGCCGAGCGTCAGGCCGAAGCCGCGTTCGAGCGGCTCGGCGACCAGCGTGGTCAGCGTCTTCTTCTTCGACGAGAACTCGATCTTGTTCGGCTTGATCAGTTCCTGCCAATTTTTCTGGATCATGATGCTTTCCTTCCGTTGACCCGCCACCATCCAATCGTGGCGGGCGACCTGGAGTGCCGTGGAGGAGCGCCAGAGGCGCTCGCGCGGCGGTCGGTAATGTCTTAGACGCGGCGC
Organism: Mesorhizobium sp. CNPSo 4688; assembly: GCF_057784295.1. NCBI lineage: Bacteria > Pseudomonadati > Pseudomonadota > Alphaproteobacteria > Hyphomicrobiales > Phyllobacteriaceae > Mesorhizobium > Mesorhizobium sp. CNPSo 4688. Next base: position 13,107 of record NZ_JBWLUY010000001.1, on the reverse strand, counting down.
TTCTTGCGCGGGCGGCAGCCATTGTGCGGGATCGGCGTCACATCACGGATCGAGGTGATGGTGAAGCCGGCCGCCTGCAGGGCGCGAAGCGCCGATTCACGACCGGAGCCAGGTCCGCAGACCTCGACTTCGAGCATGCGCATGCCGTGTTCCTGGGCCTTCTTGGCGACGTCTTCGGCGGCCATCTGGGCGGCGAACGGGGTCGACTTGCGCGAACCCTTGAAGCCCTGGGCACCGGCCGACGACCAGGCAATCGAATTGCCCTGCGCGTCGGTGATGGTGATCATCGTGTTGTTGAAGGTCGAATTGACGTGGGCAACGCCCGACGAGATGTTCTTGCGTTCGCGACGGCGAACACGAGCGGCTTCCTTGGCCATGATAGTCCTTTCAGTTGATCTCTACACCGCCGTAATGCCAGCGGCTCCACCTAGGAGAAAGGCAGTAGGGGAATATGGCAGTAGGGCAGAATGTCTGCCGGTCCTATTGCCTTACTGCCCTACTCCCTTACTGCCCTAAATTACTTCTTCTTGCCGGCGATCGACTTGGCCGGGCCCTTGCGGGTGCGTGCATTGGTGTGCGTGCGCTGGCCGCGAACCGGCAGCGAGCGGCGGTGACGCAGGCCGCGGTAGCAGCCGAGGTCCATCAGACGCTTGATGTTCATCGACACTTCGCGGCGCAGGTCGCCTTCGACCTGGTAGTCGCGGTCGATGGTCTCGCGGATCTGCAGCACTTCCGCGTCGGTCAGCTGGTTGACGCGGCGCTCGGCCGGGATGCCGACCTTGTCGACGATCTCCTGGGCGAACTTCTTGCCAATGCCGTGAATGTACTGAAGCGCAATGACGACGCGCTTGTTGGTCGGAATGTTGACGCCGGCTATACGAGCCATATTCTTCTCTTCTCCATGTGGGCCGGCCAACCTTCAAAAGGCAGGGCCCGGCGCTGTTCAAAATTACCCCGCGTCCGGTGGAGGCCGGCCCATGCGGGAGTTTCCTAGTTTCAATGCGGCTGCCTTGCCCTTGCGGACAAGCAAGCCTCATGCCTGATAGGAAGACGGGCCGCCATAACCCAGCGAACCGTTCCAGTCAAGCGCAATCTTTACTTTGCCGTAACGGTCTCCCGCGTCACTGCCTTGAGCAGCGCTTCGATCTCGGCTGTCACAGTGTCGATGCCGGCCATGCCATCGACGCTCTTCAGCGTGCGTTTGGCGTAGTAATAGCCAATCAGCGGGGCGGTCTTCTTGTAATATTCCCGCAGACGCTCTTCGAACACCACCGGGTTGTCGTCCTTGCGCACCGGCTGGCCGGCGACCTTGGCGTCTTCGGCGCGCTTGACGATGCGGCCGACCAGCGCCTTGTCGTCGACGACGAACTCGATCACGGCATCGAGGCCGATGCCGCGCTCGGCAAGCATCGATTCAACCGCATCGGCCTGCACCAGCGTGCGGGGATAGCCGTCGAGGATGAAACCGTTGGCGCAATCGGGCTGATCGATGCGCTCGGCCACGATGGCGTTGACGATGGCGTCGGAAACCAGCTCGCCGGCGTCCATCACCGCTTTGGCGCGCTTGCCGACTTCGGTGCCGGCCTGCACGGCGGCCCGCAGCATGTCGCCCGTCGACAACTGGGGTATGCCGTATTTCTCTACCAGTCTTTGTGCTTGCGTCCCCTTGCCCGCTCCTGGCGGCCCAAGCAATATCAATCTCATCTGGCCTTCTTCCCCCCGCGCAACTTCGACTTCTTGATCAGGCCCTCATACTGGTGCGCGATCAGGTGACCCTGAATCTGCGCCACCGTATCGAGGGTTACACTGACCACGATCAGAAGCGATGTGCCACCGAGGTAGAAAGGTACGCCAGTCGCCGAAATCAGGAATTCGGGCAGCAGGCACACCACCACCAGATAGATGGCGCCGACGACGGTGATGCGCGTCAGGACATAGTCGATGTAATCGGCGGTGCGCTCACCCGGACGGTAGCCCGGGATGAAGCCGGAATGCTTCTTGAGCTGGTCGGCGGTGTCCTTCGGGTTGAACACGATGGCCGTATAGAAGAAGGCGAAGAACACGATCATGCCGGCATAAAACAGCATGTAGAGCGGCTGGCCGTGGCCGAGCGAGGCGAGCACGGTGCTTGCCCAGGCCGGCAGGTTCGTCGTCTGCGAGAAGCCGGCGACCGTTGCCGGCAAAAGCAGCAGCGACGACGCGAAGATCGGCGGAATGACGCCCGACGTGTTGAGCTTCAGCGGCAGATGCGACGTGTCACCCTGGAACATGCGGTTGCCGACTTGGCGCTTCGGATACTGGATCAGCAGGCGGCGCTGGGCGCGCTCGAAGAAGACGATCAGCGCAATGACGATGATGGCCAGCACGATGATCGCGAGAATGAGGCCAGTCGATAACGCACCGGTGCGACCGAGCTCCAGCGTGCCGGAGATGGCGCGCGGCAGGCCGGCGACGATGCCGGAGAAGATGATCAGCGAAATGCCGTTGCCGATGCCGCGCGCGGTGATCTGCTCGCCAAGCCACATCAGGAACATGGTACCGCCGACCAGGGTGACCACGGTCGAGATGCGGAAGAACATGCCGGGATCGTTGACGATGCCGTTACCGCCTTCGAGGCCCACCGAAATGCCGTAGGCCTGCACCAGCGCCAAAAGCACCGTGCCGTAGCGCGTGTACTGGTTGATGACCTTGCGGCCCTGCTCGCCTTCCTTCTTCAGCGCTTCCAGCGACGGAATGACCGAGGTCATCAGCTGCATGATGATGGAGGCCGAGATGTAAGGCATGATGCCGAGCGCGAAGATCGCCATGCGCTGCACGGCGCCGCCGGCAAACATGTTGAACATGCCGAGCACGCCCTTGGCCTGCGAAGAGAAGGCCTGGGCGAAGGCGTCCGGGTTGATGCCGGGCAGCGGGATATAGGTGCCGAGGCGATAAACGAGCAGCGCGCCGACGGTGAACCAGATTCGCTTCTTCAGGTCCTCCGCCTTGGCGAAGGCCGCAAAATTCAGATTCGAGGCTAGTTGTTCAGCAGCCGAAGCCATGCCTGATTCTCCGCTTGGTCACGCTCGATGCCCGCAGCTCAGGCGGCGCGTTTCACCGAAGCTCACGAGATAAGCTCCGGGCTCTCAACATGCAAGCGGCCGCGTTGACGCGGCCGCTTAATTGATCGGATCAAAGCGCAATCGTGAGCAAAAACGGAGGCCGTCCCTGCCAAGCGCGCTTCAAATTGCCGTTACTCGGCAGCAGCCTGCTCCGGCAGCTTGACCGAACCACCGGCCTTTTCGATCTTCTCGATCGCAGCCTTTGAGGCGCCGGCGACGTCGAAGGCAAGCTTTGCCTTGAGCTCGCCATCCGAAAGGATGCGCACGCCGTCCTTGACGCGGCGGATGACGCCGGCGGCAACGAGTGCCTCAGCCGTCACGGTCGCCTTGGCGTCGAGCTTCTTGGCATCGAGCGCCGTCTGGATACGGGCCAGTGACACGACGACAAAGCTCTTGGCGAAGATGTTGTTGAAGCCACGCTTCGGCAGGCGCCGGTAGAGCGGCATCTGGCCACCCTCGAAGCCGTTGATGGCGACGCCGGAGCGCGCCTTCTGGCCCTTGACGCCGCGACCGCCGGTCTTGCCCGAGCCGGAGCCGATGCCACGGCCGAGACGCTTCTTGGAGTGCGTCGCGCCGTCCTTGTCACGCAGATCGTTGAGTTTCATCTGGGTTCTCCTGCGCTTTTGCTCAGCCCTCGTCCACGACGCGGACGAGATGCTGGACGGCAGCGATCATGCCGCGCACCGAGGGAGTGTCCTCCAGCGTGCGCTGCTTGTGCATCTTGTTGAGGCCGAGGCCGACCAGCGTTGCGCGCTGTTCCTTCGGGCGGCGGATCGGCGAACCGATCTGCTCAACGGTGATGGTCTTGGTTGCTTTCTTGGCCATGGTCAAAATCCCTGGTCAGATCGACTATTCTTCAGCCGCAACGGCGGTGCCGCGGCGGGCCTGAAGGGTCGAATACTTGATGCCGCGCGCAGCAGCCACATCCTTGGGATGCATCTGGCTCTTCAGCGCGTCGAACGTGGCGCGAACCATGTTGTAGGGGTTCGACGAACCCATCGACTTGGCAACCACGTCATGCATGCCGAGCGTCTCGAAGACAGCGCGCATCGGGCCGCCGGCGATGATGCCGGTACCCTGCTTGGCAGCGCGCAGCAGCACGCGGCCAGCGCCCCAACGTCCCTCGACGTCGTGGTGCAGCGTGCGGCCCGAGCGCAGCGGCACGAAAATCATGTCGCGCTTTGCCGATTCGGTTGCCTTGCGGATGGCTTCCGGCACTTCGCGCGCCTTGCCGTGACCAAAGCCGACGCGGCCCTTCTGGTCGCCGACGACGACGAGTGCTGCAAAACCGAAGCGACGGCCGCCCTTGACGACCTTGGCGACGCGGTTGATGTGGACGAGCTTGTCCACCATGCCGTCATCGCGCTCTTCACGATCGCGGCCGCGGCCGCCATCCCTACGTTCCTGTGCCATATCCTGTTCCTTGTTTTTTTCCGGAAGCACGGTTGCTGATAAGATCCGGTGCCTCTGTGGGTCACCGGGGGCGAAAATTGTTTAGAAGCTCAGGCCACCTTCGCGGGCAGCCTCGGCCAGCGCCTTGACGCGGCCGTGATAGATGTAGGCGCCGCGGTCGAAGACGACTTCCTTGACGCCAGCCTTGGCGGCGCGCTCGGCGATCAGCTTGCCGATCGCGGCCGCAGCCGCGGTGTCGGCGCCGGTCTTGAGCGAACCCTTGAGGTCCTTCTCAAGCGTCGAAGCGGCGACAATGGTGTGGCCCTTGGCGTCGTCGATAACCTGCACGTAGATGTTCTTCGACGTGCGGTGGACCGACAGACGCGGACGCTCGCCGGCGACCTTCTTGATCTGGCGGCGAACGCGCTGCGCACGGCGCTGCGTGGATTCCTTGGTACCCATGATGGTCTTCCTTGCCTTCAAAAAACGGGGGCCGCCTTGTGCGGTAGGCGAAAGCGCCTCCCGCGACCGCTCCCCGCGGCGTTAAACTTACTTCTTCTTGCCTTCCTTGCGAACGATCTTCTCGCCGGCATAGCGGACACCCTTGCCCTTGTAGGGCTCGGGACCGCGATACTCGCGGATCTCGGCGGCAACCTGGCCGACCTGCTGCTTGTCGATGCCGGTCACGGTGATTTCCGTCGGCTTCGGCACAGTGATGGTGATGCCTGCCGGCGTCTCGTAGACGACGTCATGGCTGAAGCCAAGAGCCAGCTGCAGGTTCTTGCCCTGAAGGGCGGCGCGATAGCCGACGCCGGTGATCTCGAGCTTCTTCTCGAAACCGTCCTTGACGCCCTGCAGGATGTTGACGATCTGCGTGCGCGACATGCCCCACTTGGAGCGGGCGGTCTTGGTCTGGTCGCGCGGCTGGACAGCGATCTCGCTGCCTTCCATCTTGACCAGCACTTCGTCGTTCACCACGAACTTCAGCTCGCCCTTGGGGCCCTTCGCCGTCACGGTCTGGCCGTTGACGGTCGCGGTCACGCCCTGCGGCAGCGAAACGGGTTTCTTTCCAATACGAGACATTTGGTTGTCCTCGTCACTTCTCTTGTTTCAGGTCTGCCGAATTAGAAAATCTGGCAGAGGATTTCGCCGCCGACATTCTGTTCGCGTGCTTCGTGATCGGCCATCACGCCCTTCGGCGTCGAAAGAATGGCGATGCCGAGGCCGTTGGCGACGTGCGGAATCGACTTGGCCGAAACGTAAACGCGGCGACCAGGCTTCGAGACGCGGGCGATTTCGCGCACGACCGGAGCACCGTCGAAATACTTCAGCTCGATTTCGATCTCGGACTTGCCGTTGTCGAAGTCGGTCTGGCTGTAGTCGCGGATATAGCCTTCAGCCTTCAGCACGTCGAGGACGCGGGTACGCAGGCGCGAGGCCGGCGTCGAAACGCTCGACTTCTTGCGGCCGTACGCGTTGCGGATGCGGGTCAGCATATCGCCGAGAGGATCGCTCAATGACATGTTATGTCCTCCTTACCAGCTCGACTTGACCAGGCCCGGGATCTGGCCGTTATTGCCGAGATCACGAAGCGCGATGCGCGATACTTTGAGCTTGCGATAGTAGGCGCGCGGGCGCCCCGTCACTTCGCAGCGGTTGCGGATGCGGATCTTGGCCGAGTTGCGCGGCAGGGCAGCCAGCTTCAGCTGAGCGCGGAAGCGCTCTTCCATCGGCTTGGACTGGTCCATGATGATCGCCTTCAGCGCAGCGCGCTTGGGACCGTACTGGTCGGCAAGCTTGCGGCGCCTGTTGTTCTTCTCGACTGAGCTGGTCTTTGCCATTTCAGATTTTTCCTTTTCTCGCTGCCGTTACTGGCGGAAGGGGAAGTTGAAGGCCTTGAGCAATGCCCTGGCTTCGTCGTCCGTCTTCGCAGTCGTACAAACGATGACGTCCATGCCCCAGATCTGATCAACCTTGTCGTAGTTGATCTCCGGGAACACGATGTGTTCCTTGATGCCCATGGCATAGTTGCCACGGCCATCGAAGCTCTTCGGATTCAGTCCGCGAAAGTCGCGAACGCGCGGCAGTGCGATGTTCACGAGGCGGTCGAGGAACTCGTACATGCGTTCCTTGCGCAGCGTGACCTTGGCGCCGATCGGCATCTTCTCGCGGACCTTGAAGCCGGCGATGGAGTTGCGGGCGCGGGTAACGACGGCCTTCTGGCCGGCGATCATCGCCAGGTCTTCGGCCGCGATCGAAGGCTTCTTCGAATCCGCGGTCGCTTCGCCGACGCCCATGTTCAGCACGATCTTGTCGATGCGTGGAACCTGCATCTCGTTGTCGTAGCCGAACTGCTCCTGCAGCGCCTTGCGAATGGTCTCGTTGTAGACCTGCTTGAGGCGCGGCGTGTTCTGGGCCTTGGACTGTTTGCTTTCAGCCTTGGGCTTCGTGGTTTGAGCCTTAGCCATTGATGACTTCTCCCGAGCGCTTGGCGACGCGCACCTTCTTGCCGTCCTTCTGGAAGATGAAACCGACGCGGGTCGGCTTACCATCCTTGGGGTCGGCCAGCGCGATGTTCGACAGCTGGATCGGCGCTTCCTTGGTGATGATCCCGCCCTCTTGGGACTGGGACTGCTTCTGGTGACGGCGGATCATGTTGACGCCGCGCACCAGCGCGGTGTCTTCCTTCGGCTGAACCGAGAGGACTTCGCCCGAACGGCCCTTGTCCTTGCCGGCCAGCACGACGACCTTGTCGCCTTTTCTAATCTTTTGCATTGGTCCGGCTCCTTACAGCACTTCAGGCGCGAGCGAGATGATCTTCATGTGGTTCTTGGCGCGGAGTTCGCGCGGAACCGGTCCGAAGATACGCGTGCCGATCGGCTCTTTCTTGTTGTCGACGAGAACGGCCGCGTTCTTGTCGAAACGGATCACGCTGCCGTCCGGGCGGCGGATGTCCTTAGCCGTGCGAACCACGACCGCCTTCATCACATCGCCCTTCTTAACGCGGCCGCGCGGAATGGCTTCCTTGATCGACACCACGATGATGTCGCCCACGGAAGCGTATTTCCGCTTCGAGCCGCCCAGCACCTTGATGCACATGACACGACGCGCGCCGGAATTATCCGCGACGTCGAGGTTTGTTTGCATCTGAATCATGACTGGCCGCCTTCTTCTTTTCTAACGGGACGGGCTCGAAGCCCCTCCCCGGTCTGTCCAAAATTCGTTGTTTACGCCTGATCCGAAGATACGACGATCCAGCGCTTGTCCTTGGAAATCGGCTTCGATTCCTGGATGAACACCTGATCGCCAACCTTGTGGGCATTGTTCTCGTCGTGCGCCTTGTACTTCTTGGTCATGCGCACGGTCTTCTTCATCACGGGATGCGTGAAGCGCCGTTCGACCTTGACGACTACCGTCTTCTCGTTCTTGTCGCTGACGACGGTGCCCTGCAGAATGCGCTTTGGCATGGTTTTCGTCCTTAAGCCTTCTTGGCCGCGGACTTTTCCGCAGCGATGGTCTTGATACGCGCAATGTCCTTGCGGACCTGCCTCACGCGCGCGGTCTTCTCGAGCTGGCCGGTGGCCTTCTGGAAGCGCAGGTTGAACTGCTCCTTCTTCAGGCTGGCCAGATCGTCGGTCAGCTGGTCCTGGGTCTTGGTCCGGATGTCTTCGGCTTTCATGATCAGCCCGTCCTTATTCTGCGATGCGCTGTACGAAGCGCGTCCTGACCGAGAGCTTGGCCGCGCCGAGACGCAGCGCCTCACGGGCGGTTTCTTCGTTGACGCCGTCGATCTCGAACATGATGCGGCCCGGCTTGACGCGCGCCGCCCAGTAGTCGACAGCGCCCTTGCCCTTGCCCATGCGCACTTCGGTCGGCTTCGACGTCACCGGCACGTCTGGGAAAATACGGATCCACACGCGGCCGGCACGCTTCATCTCACGAGTGATCGCGCGGCGGGCCGCCTCGATCTCACGCGCGGTAACGCGGTTCGGCTCAAGCGCCTTCAGCCCGAAACCACCGAAATCCAGGTTGGTGCCGCCCTTTGCGGTACCATGGATACGGCCCTTGAACTGCTTGCGGAACTTTGTGCGCTTTGGCTGCAGCATCGTTCTAACTCCAAATTCCTAAATAATCAGGCGTTTTCGCGACGACGACCGCGTTCGCGATCACCACCACCGCCATGCGCAGCATCACCCTCGGTCGCGCGACGCTCCGAAGCCATCGGATCGTGCTCGAGGATTTCGCCCTTGAACACCCAGACCTTGACGCCGCAGATGCCGTAAGCCGTGTTCGCTTCGGCCGTGCCGTAATCGACATCTGCGCGCAGCGTATGCAGCGGCACGCGACCTTCGCGGTACCATTCCATGCGCGCGATCTCGGCGCCGCCGAGACGGCCGGCGCAGTTGATGCGGATGCCTTCGGCACCAAGGCGCATCGCCGACTGAACGGCGCGCTTCATGGCGCGGCGGAACGCGATACGGCGCTCGAGCTGCTGGGCGATCGACTGGGCGACCAGGGTCGCGTCGATTTCCGGCTTGCGCACTTCAACGATGTTGAGGTGCGTCTCGGACTTCGTCATCTCCATCAGCTTCTTGCGAAGCTTCTCGATGTCGGCGCCCTTCTTGCCGATGATCAGACCCGGACGCGCCGCATGGATGGTGACGCGGCACTTCTTGTGCGGACGCTCGATCACGACCTTGGAGATCGCAGCCTGCTTGAGTTCCTTCTCAAGATACTTGCGGATCTTGATGTCCTCATGCAGCAGCTTCCCGTACTCGCCGGTGTTCGCGAACCAGCGCGAATCCCAGGTGCGGTTGATGCCGAGCCGCAGACCGATCGGATTGACTTTCTGGCCCATTATGCGGCCTCCCCTTTTTCTTCGACTTCACGAACGACGATCGTGAGGTGCGAGAACGGCTTCTCGATACGGCTGGCGCGACCGCGGCCACGAGCGTGGAAACGCTTCATGACGATCGACTTGCCGACATAGGCTTCCGCCACGATCAGCGCATCGACGTCGAGGTCGTGGTTGTTTTCCGCGTTGGCGATCGCCGATTCCAGCGTCTTCTTGACCGTGCCGGAAATCCGCTTGGCCGAGAATTCGAGGTCGGAAAGCGCTGTCGCGACCTTCTTGCCGCGGATCAGCGCGGCAACCAGGTTCAGCTTCTGCGGGCTGATACGGATCGTGCGCAGAACGGCGCGCGCTTCGTTGTCAGCAAGCCTGCGCGGAGCTTTGGCCTTGCCCATGATTATTTCCTCTTCGCCTTCTTATCCGCGCCGTGACCGTAATAGGTCCGGGTCGGAGCGAATTCACCGAACTTGTGACCGACCATGTCCTCGTTCACCGAGACAGGAACATGCTTCTGGCCGTTGTAGACACCGAAGGTGAAGCCGACGAACTGCGGCAGGATGGTGGAGCGACGGCTCCACATCTTGATCACCTCATTGCGACCACCTTCACGAACCTTGTCCACCTTCTTGAGAAGGTAGCCGTCGATGAAAGGGCCTTTCCAAATAGAACGAGTCACTTGGCGTTACCTCTTCTTAGCTCTTGCGCTGATGGCGCGAGCGCAGGATGAACTTGTCGGTCGCCTTGTTGGACCGCGTCTTCTTGCCCTTGGTCGGCTTGCCCCACGGGCTGACCGGATGACGGCCACCGGAGGTGCGGCCTTCACCACCGCCATGCGGGTGGTCGACCGGGTTCATGGTCACGCCGCGATTGTGCGGGCGCTTGCCGCGCCAGACCGTGCGGCCGGCCTTGCCGTCGTTGATGTTGCCGTGGTCGGGGTTCGACACGGCGCCGACGGTGGCCATGCAGGAGCCGTGAACGACACGCTGCTCGCCCGAGTTGAGGCGCAGGATCGCCATGCCCTGGTCGCGACCGACCAGCTGGCCGTAGCCGCCGGCCGAACGGGCAACCTGGGCGCCCTTGCCCGGCTTCAGCTCGATGTTGTGGACGATCGTGCCGACCGGCATCGAGGCCAGCGGCATCGCATTGCCCGGCTTCACGTCGACCGATTCACCGGCCACGATCTTGTCGCCGGCGGCAAGGCGCTGCGGGGCGATGATGTAGGACAGCTCGCCATCGTCATACTTGATCAGCGCGATGAAGGCGGTGCGGTTCGGATCGTATTCAATGCGCTCGACCGTGCCGACGACGTCGAACTTGCGGCGCTTGAAGTCGATGATGCGGTACGAACGCTTGTGACCGCCGCCGATGAAGCGGGCCGTGATGCGGCCGTGATTGTTGCGGCCGCCCGACTTGGTCAGGCCTTCGGTCAGGCCCTTGACGGGCTTGCCCTTGTAGAGGCCCGAGCGGTCGACGATGACCAGCTGGCGGGTGCTCGGCGTTACCGGGTTGAATTTTTTAAGTGCCATTGTCTTGTCCTCGCGGCCTAGCTCAGAGACCCGTCGCGACGTCGATCGACTGGCCGTCGGCCAGCGTCACGATCGCCTTCTTGACGTCGCTCTGGCGGCCGATCGTGCCGCGGAAGCGCTTGATCTTGCCCTTACGGACAAGCGTGTTCACGGCCGTAACCTTGACGCCAAACAGCGCTTCGACAGCGGCCTTGATTTCCGGCTTCGACGCCTTCTTGGCGACGTTGAAGACGACCTGGTTGTTCTCGGAAGCCATGGTCGACTTTTCGGTGATCGCCGGCGAGACGATCACGTCGTAATGACGAAGGTCGGTCATTTAAAGCGCTCCTCGAGAGCCTCGACGGCGGCCTTCGAAAGGACCAGCGTGCCGCGGCGAAGAATGTCGTAGACGTTGATGCCCTGGATGGGCAGCACGTCGATGTTCGGGATGTTGGTCGCCGCCAGCTTGAAGTTCTGGTCAAGCTCGGCACCGCCGATCACCAAAGCGTTGGTCAGGCCCAGCGTCGCGAAATTCGCGATCAGCGCCTTCGTCTTGGCCTCGGTCAGCTTCAGCTCGTCGATGATGATGATCGACGCGCTCTTGGCCTTGGCCGAGAGAGCATGGCGCAAGCCCAGGGCGCGCACCTTCTTCGGCAGATCGTGCTCGTGGCTGCGAACGACCGGGCCGTGGGCCTTGCCGCCGCCGCGGAACTGCGGAGCGCGTGCCGAATGGTGGCGGGCGCGGCCCGTACCCTTCTGCTTGTACATCTTGGCGCCGGTGCGCGCGATTTCGGCGCGGCCCTTGGCCTTGTGCGTGCCCTGCTGGCGCTTGGCCAGCTGCCAGCGCACGACGCGCTGCAGGATGTCCTCGCGCGGATCAAGGCCGAAAATCTCCTCGGAGAGTTTCACCTTGCCGGCGTCCTTGCCGCCAAGCGTTGTGATCTTGAGATCCATTATTCTGCTCCCTCTGCGGCCGGAGCCTCGTTCTTCGCGACAGCGCGGATCGCGGCAGGCTTCGGCGCATTGGCCGGCAGTGCCACCTTGGCCGCATCGCGGACCAGGATCCAGGCGCCCTTAGATCCGGGAACCGCACCGCGGATCAGGATCAGGCCGCGATCGGCGTCGGTCGAAACGATCTCGACATTCTGTGTGGTGACGCGGGTGTCGCCCATGTGGCCAGCCATATGCTTACCCTTGAACACCTTGCCCGGGTCCTGACGCTGGCCGGTCGAGCCGTGCGTACGGTGCGAAACCGAGTTACCGTGCGTCGCGCGGCCACCACCCATGTGGTGGCGCTTGATGACGCCCTGGAAACCCTTACCGATCGTCGTGCCCGTCACATCGACCTTCTGGCCGGCGACGAAATGCTCGACGGTGATCTCGGCGCCGACATCGATCATGTTGTCGGCGGAGACGCGGAACTCGGCGACCTTCGCCTTCGGCTCGACGGAAGCGGTCGCGAAATGGCCGCGCATCGCCTTCGACGTGTTCTTCACCTTGGCAAGGCCAACGCCGAGCTGGACGGCCGTATAGCCGTTCTTCTCCTGCGTGCGCTGAGCCACGACCTGGCAGTTCTCCATCTGGAGAACCGTGACGGGAACATGTTCCCCGGCATCATTATAGATGCGGGTCATTCCCACCTTCTTTGCAATCACACCTGAACGCATCGGTTCAATTCCTTTAGAGTTCCGGGCCAGGGGCACCGCCCCTTACCGCGCTCTCATTCCCTTAGAGCTTGATCTCGACGTCGACACCGGCGGCCAGATCGAGCTTCATCAAAGCATCGACCGTCTGCGGGGTCGGATCGACGATGTCGAGCAGACGCTTGTGCGTGCGCATCTCGAACTGCTCGCGGCTCTTCTTGTCGACGTGAGGCGACCGGTTGACCGTGAACTTTTCGATCCGCGTCGGCAGCGGAATGGGGCCGCGGACGTTTGCTCCGGTGCGCTTGGCCGTCGACACGATTTCTTTCGTCGAGGCGTCGAGCACCCGGTGATCAAACGCCTTCAGGCGGATGCGGATATTCTGTCCGTTCATGCGTCACTTCCTTGTTCTGGCGCGGCGCGGGCAACTCCGCGCCCGCGACAGATCGGTTTAAGTCTAATTACTCTTTGATGGTGACGACGATGCCGGCACCGACGGTGCGGCCGCCTTCACGGATGGCGAAGCGCAGCTTCTCTTCCATGGCGATCGGCACGATCAGCTCGACATCGACCGTGATGTTGTCGCCGGGCATCACCATCTCGGTGCCTTCCGG